>NZ_QNFY01000004.1 GCF_003290185.1 Chryseobacterium lathyri
CCTACCAGGCTTATAAGACACATGTAGATTTTTTTCATTATTTATGTTTATTTTTTTATCAGTTTAGCATTAGCTGTTTTTCCCAAATCTGTTTTTATCGTTACCAGATAAGCCCCCTGAATCAAATTCTGGGTATTGATCTTAGTCACTTTATTTTTAGTTTTCAAACTTTGAAGCTGTCTTCCGCCCATATCATACAGCATAATATCTGCTTCTTTAAATTGGGAGCCTATTTCTACATAAGCATAATCTGAAACAGGATTAGGATAGATTTTGATGTCTTGTTTTTCGATCAATTGATCAAGCTGTTTGTCACCCAACTTGATGATCTTCCAGTTTTCTTTTCCCAGTACTTCTGCGCTAGTTCCAGCCAGAATGATGGAACCGTCTCTATTCAATTTTATATCAGAGAGTCTTTCCTCACGTTTCCTGGATTCTCCTTTTACGTGTTTTCTCCATTGCTCATTGCCATCTGCATTTAAATAAAGCATCCAAAAAGTTTCATCATCAGTCTCAATTTTTCCTTCTGCCTGGGTATAACCTCCCAAAAGAATTCCTTTTGTGACATCTTGGTTCTTAGCTCTTGAATCTTGACTCTGGATTACACTCGTTCCCATCAGAATATCCCGGTTTCCGAAATTGTAGGATTTCTGCCAGATTTCTTCACCTCTTTCGTTTAAGGAGATCAGCCATAGATCGGTGCCTTCTTCTATTCCTGCGGTTTTGTTTCCTGATCTCTCGGATCTGGATTCTCCACCAATTAAATAGCCAGAAGAAGCTAATGCTAAGGTTCTTAAATGGTCATCTGCTTTGCCCCCAAAATTCTTTTCCCATTCTGCTTTTCCCGTTTTATCAAGCTTGATCACCCAGTAATCTCCTTCGCCAAAGTTTTCGGTTTTCTTTGAGCCACCAGTTGTGCTTCTTGAGTAGATCCCTAACAAAGCACCTCCATCTTTTGTAGGAATCATTTTTTCTACTTCCTCTAATCCTTTTCCTCCTAAAATAGACTGAGAGAGCTCTTTTCCATCCTTATCGAGTTTTACAATCAAAACATCTTTTGAACCATAACCCTTAGCTGAATTCTGAACGTTACCAGCTACAAAGAATCCTAAGTCTGTTGTTTGAATAACAGATCTTGCTTCTTCATCGGATGCTGATCCTAAAGTTTTCTGCCAGAGTTCGTCTCCAAATTCATTAAGTCGTATCAGCCAAATATCAGATCCACCTTTGGAATCTTCTTTTTTATCCAGACCCTTTCCTGAATATGAGGTACCAGAGAGCAAAAACCCGCCGTCTTGTGTGGTAACAGTTGCTGATAGATAGTCATGATTATTCCCGGAGAAATATTTTTCCCAAACTTCTTCTCCTTGCTGGTTCAGTTTTATCGCATGAAAATCGTAGCCGTTATTTTGTTTCGAGATAGCAGATTTCAGGTTAGAGGTTGCAGGTGAATTACTACCTGACTGAATACCGCTTCCTGTAATTAAATATTGACCGTCAATGGTTGTAGTGATCTGGCTTAGAAAATCCTGAGTATTGGATTTAATGTCTTTTTGCCAGAGTACCTGCTGGCCACATAATGGAATAGCTGCATACAACATAAGTACGCTTAAGTAATTTTTTTTCATTAGCATCTGAAATTTTGTGTGAATTTAAAATTAGTTTGTAATCAATTCGATGGGGAAAACCCCATATTTTGATTAGTGATTTTACGGTGGCTATTTTAGCCTGATAGATAATGTTTGTTCATAAGTTGGCTTTAGTATTATTATTTAATTCTGTTACAAAGCTACTCCCGTCCAGCGACAATACCTGTCGCATTATATTTAATCAATAAATTATATGAAAATTATTTAAATACAAATGCAAAAGGCACGGAGCAAAGATCAATCCGTATTAGAGGTACTGCGAAGAACCCGACAACCAGAAAGACCCCGCCCGTGCCCATATAGATACACGGGCGTAAGTCTGTCAAAATTGGTTGTCGTAGAAGATTCGCAGTTTTCTAATACCAATGTGACAGCTTACGCTTTGTTCGTTAAAATTATGGCTACGAAGATAAAAATATTTTAGAATAAAAGATAAATGTTCATATCCGTATTTTCCCCATATTTTGATATAGTTTTTTCCAAGTAAAGTAGAACTACTTTTATTACAGTATCGTATTAGTTATAGTTGATTCTCTATGGTTTGCCATATTATTTTTGTTTCGTTATCTCATGAAATAAAGTTATTGAGACTTTTGCTTGGGGATTAATAACAGTTCAGGGCTATTATATGTTTAGTAAAAAAGAATCGTAGAAAACACTGTATTAGACCATCAAATGAATATAACCGTATTTCATTTATTCTTGAAGGAGTAGTATATCGGAGCTTTGTTAAATACTTAGATTAATATCTAAATAGTCTTTATATATAATAAGTTCCGCAGTAAGAGTTTAAGTATAGTTAAATAACAGATAAAATATAAATACTATTTGGAAACTTAAAAATGATCGCGCCCTTATCATTCTCACAGCACATTTTCAAATTTAAAAGTCGATTTAGAAACTATTTACATCAGTTTTCACGTCTATAAATTTAATTTCAATCACTCTTTATTAAATTAAATAAGTCCCTTTTTTACGAGTAAGAAAAATCGGTTATTTTAAAATATTCCGAAGACTAACATAACAATTGTAAAAGAATGAGAAAGGTTGGGAGAATTATATGTGTCTCTATTTTTCTTTTTGACAGAACTGTATTTATTAAACTTGTTTATCCTTTTCGGCCTCTTTCACCTCGATTGTTTTCAGAATCCCTTCAATAGTGCCGAGCTGTTCCGGGCTCATTTGTTTGATGATCTCTTGGTTTAATATCGTTCCACCTATCTGGATAAAATTATTCTGGTTTTGTATCAGAGTATTGTTGCTTACATTATTTTGATTATTTCCGGATGAAGTATTTTTCAAAGCTCCAATACATTCCAGATATAATTTAGCAGCTTTCATATCACCATTAATGGCATGCTGGAAAACTGTGGTCATAACTTTTGACTGCATGATATGAAACTGTGCCTGAAATTCTGAATAGTAGGAACTGTTTTTATAATCCGTTAAATGCTTATGAACTGTTTGCCTGCTCAGTTCTGTTTTACTTGCTATTTCGGTTTTTGTAGGCATCCTGCCATTTTCTTTGATATGGGAAGTAATAGCCCACATGATATTAATATGGTTCTGCTCCCACATTTGATTTTTGGTATCATCTACCATAATAGCTTCAATCTTTTCATAAAAGATGTCCCTTTCTTCACCCCGCAGTTGATTGAAATGATTTTGGATAGCTTCAGAAAGATTATTCCTTTGCTCAGTGGTGAACCTTTTTATATCTTCAGGAGTAATTTTGTCTAAAGACAGGACTATATTAATGATAGATTCTGATTCTGTAAACTTTTGTAAACCTTTGCTGTTTGGTGTATTTTGTTTTCTATATGTTTTCATTGTATGGTAATTTAAAATTTGCGATTATTCCTAATAACCCATTTGTTTTTTCTTTTAGCTTGTTCATTTTGTTCGTTTTTTCAAAAGAAACTTAGCATTCATACTATCTTTTAGTACATCTAATTTTATTTTTAACCCAACATAAACCTTTATATTTTTTGCATGAGGTTGATACAGAGTGAGTATCTTTTGATGTCATTTTTTGTATACTGTAAACATTAACTGTAGTTTCTGTATACATTAATTCTATGTTGATGTCGTTTCTGTTTGCATTAATTAAGAAATTCAGTTTGTTTTTTACCTTCATTTGCTTTATTTTGTTTCAAGCCCTGTTAAAGCAACCCTTTCAGAAAATTTCAATTTTGATATTCAAAGTATTTTTTTGTGTTATTTTAAAGTTGTATTCTTCATGATTCTTTTTTAAATTTCTCCATAAATACTATTTCAAGACGGCTTCATTTAATGCCAAAAATCAACTTTCTTTGTTTATATGATATATTATTCGACACTTGAAACACTCTAAAAACACCTTTATTTTAATTGGGCTGAATTTATTTTAATTTTCGCGCAACCCGATTTTTTATTTTCGGACTGAACAATAATTTTTTATTCGTTTTTCCTTGGTTCCGGCTTTGTATTCTGTTTCTACGGAAAGAATAAAAGCCAAAAACAAAAATGTCTGAAAACTGAATTAAAAAAAATAAGGATGGTTTGTTTTTCTCAAAAAAAACGAACACGATCTTTTATTATCTTTTTATTTATCTTTATTAAATATCTTTATTAAATATTTTTTTTAAGGTGCTGATATTTTGAAAAAGTTTGTTAAGATTTTGAAAAAATGTTGCTGAAATTTTCATATTTCTTTTTAAGGTGCTGATTTTCTTTTTAAGCTGTCGAAATGGTGCTGAGTTTTTATTCTCTCCAGAACTGTATTAACCGTTGTTTTTTTCTCTTCTTTTAGCAATGCTATTTTCATGCTGTCTTTTCTTTTCTCTGCTTCATAGATGAGTGATTCCAGGTCAATATCAAAACCTGCATAAAATCCTTTGGTATATCTCGAATAATAGTGTAATCCCCAATTAATCTGAAGTTCTGTTTTTATTTTGTCTAAATGATACCTTGTAAAACTAAATCCTTTTAATGCCTGATATTCCTTTACTTTTTCCTTTCCTGCCATTCGGGTATAAAGAAGCTGATTATTAGTTTTTACATACTGCTTCTTTCCGATAATGGATTTAATGGCTAAAAAAGCAAACAAACATTCCCACTGATAATCTGTCTTGTCATTTTTGTAAAAATCCCAGAAAATATGTGTGTTCAATCCTACAAATACTTTGGCGTTTCGGTATTTATCACTTAAAGCCATTCCTTCGGATAAAGCATATTTGGGACTCCCTATGGTAACTTCAAACCATCCTGCGGAGCGTTTAAATCTTTCCTCGTCTGTTTCTTCATACTCATTCAAATCTTCAATAAGGACAGAGTGCCTGTAAATAGAATAATACAATAAGCTCGTGAGAAAATCTTTTTTAGCCTTTTGATTTCCTTTTAAAATATTCTGCATAAGCTGAACAGGAAAATTGAAATATTTGGCATCAGGTTTCTGTGTAGTTTCCATACGCTTTAATTTTGTATAGGTGAAATTAAATCGACAATACGACAAAACGTGTCGTATTTACCTTTGCCTGTCGTATTCCTTTTTTTACCTCAACATATGAGCTATTTTAACTTATTTTGGTTTAAAAGTTCTTCAATTTCATTTCTTTTGAAATAGATGCGGTTTCCCAGCCCGTAAGCAATCAGGGTTCCATCCTTTCTCCACCTATGAAGGGTTGATAAATCAATATGAAGCAGTTCACATACTTCATTACGGGTAAGGTAGCTGGTAGGTTCTTTGGGTTGGAACTGCTCTTTGAGCTGCTCTTTGAGTTCCGGGATAATTTCTTTCTTTATTTCCCGGATCAGATCATCCGGTGTGGTTCCGATAAATTGAATCGTTGTCATAATTAAAATTTCATCTTTATTATGAAACAAAATTATCCATAATAAAGACTGAGGGAGTGCAAAAACACTCCCATTTAACTCCCATTCAATATGGTAATATATTTTATATGGTTTGATTAATAAAACTTTTCATCTCATCCAAATATTGAAAAGCAGTGTATTTATCAATCTGATAACTAGGAGCTTTAGATTTTATATTCAATCTATTTTTGTAAACAAATTCTTTTGGATCTGCTTCTAGAATAATTCCAGTAATTTCATTTATTTTGGTTTCAGAAAGACTTTTAAATATAGGCAGTTCAAAAAATCCTAGTACTTGTAATAAAGCTAATTTTTGAGGATTAGAATATTTTGCTTTTAGTTTATATGTATTTTCTTTGTTTTGAACATTTTGTAATTCTTCAACTCTTTTCAGTAAAAACTGAGCTATTTTATGGCACTCAATATATTCATTGTTTATAAATCCAATATAATCGAACTTAATGGATGCCCTTTCAATATATGTATAATTTTGAAGAAATATTCTTGAAAAATCTATTAATAGTAGTTCTGAATTGATATTCAACATACGTTTTAAAAGTATTTTTAAAACTTCATTTGTGAGTTTTTCATAATTTACTTCTCCTTTATTTCCTTTGAATGTAACTACTTCGTCCCATTGTACCATGTCAGCAGGAAATAAAAAAGTTTTCCTTTTATAACAACCTAAAATATAATTATTTATTGCTTCTCTTAAAATACTACTCAAATTTGAAATATCAAATTGAACGTTAATAAAAGTGCCATATTTTCTTTCAGATAATGTAAACTTAAACTCTAAAGGATGTACTTTATATTTATCGTATTTACATATTAAGTTTTGCCCTATAAATGTATTTTCTGAATCATCAGGATTGTGTTTCAAATATTCTGTCAGATTAGTGATATAATCATTCTTAAAATTTTCATAGTTATCATATAAAGGAATATCATATGATTTATCAATACCTAATAAATTATTAAGCTTTGTCCGTGTATATTTTTTAATGAATATCTTTTTCATAATCCAAATGTATTTATTTGAAATTTAAACAAAATTACTTCAGTAAAGCGACAAAGTATGTCGTATTATATTTAATTTTTTATTGACATGTTTCAGTTTGATTTTTGCATAGAAATAAACCCCAACAACACCAAATTTATTCTATAATATAATTATAGATGAAAATTTACTGGAATAATTTGACGTAAAGTACGAAGGCAGTAAGGTGAAATTATTTTCATGAAGGCAGCTACCCGAAATTCTATTACCAGATTGTAAACGTACGGTAGAGTTGGGCAACTGTCATGAAGGAAGGGGACAAGAAATGTCTTCACAATATTCTCATTAGCGGTCAATGCTTCGGGGAATTGTTGTTGTTCATTTCATTTCCATGATTTGTGATTTGGGAAGGCTAAATTAAAAGGTAAATGGGACAAAGATTGTCGCATGATAATTTTATTTGTAGATCAGTTTTCGGAACCAGGAAAAATAAAATGAAAGTTAATGGTTGCCACTGTTAAAAAGATTTGAACAAGAAAGGGAGTAATCTATTGTTATTCTCTTTTCATTGTCAGATAATTAATTCTGCTGGTTTTGGAATTAAGATATTTTTTGCTGTGCGATCTCTCTAAATGTTTTTGCCGTTTGCATCGCCCAATCATCAGCCGTTCTACCAATATAATTTAAAAACATAGATTCTGTTTTATGACCTGTAATACTCATAAGTTGAGGTGTAGTAAAAAGTTTATTCCCATAAAAATTGGTAGCAAATGAGCGTCTGCAAACATGAGAAGAAACAAGATTACATTTTTCAGTTTCTATTATTTCGTTTTTCTTGGTGATTTCATTAAAAACTTTGCCTTTTATCATTTCATGGATACCTGCTAATTCACAAACTTTTTTAATATGCCTGTTAAATAGTGCAGAATTAGAAGCAGGATTATTAGCAAATACAGGCGGGAAGTCTCCATTATATTTACTTAAAATAAGTTCAACCTCATTATGCAAAGGGATAACAACTTTTTCTCCTGTTTTTTGTTGCGTTATCTCTATAAATCTAAAAGGGTTACCCTCAAAATCTGTTTTAGAGTAAATCATTTTTTTCGTCATTCTGAGTAAATCGCTTGCTCTTTGCCCCAAATAACAGCCTAATACCAACCAATCAGCAGCTTTACTCCAATCAGAATTTAGAGTACTGATACTCTTTATTTTTTCTATTTCATTTAAAGAAAGAAATACTTTATGCTCACTGTTTGTTGTTCCAGTAGTAAATCCGGCTATTTGATGATTGATCTGTTTACCATTATTCCTTGCATCAAAAATTACAGTTTTAAAATTTTTAATAAATCTAGTTGCAGTAGTTTCTAATAGATTGCAATCAACAACAAGGTAATTTTTAAAATCCAACAAAACCTTAGCACTGATTTCTTCAATCAAATAATTTTTCTTTATTTTTTTCTGATAATCTGTAAATCTATCTTTTAAGTTATTATACTTTCCAATAGTACTATTAGTATTGGAAGCAATGCTCTTTTTGAAATCTATAAAATTGGTAAGGTAGATTAAAAAGACACTGTCATCAGTTTTTTCATCAATCCGATTATAAAAAGAATTTATTTTCCCCTCTAACCATTCTTTATTAAAATTAACCCCTTTTGCATAATCCGAATTATAGCTTCTCATTATAAAAATTTCCAACTCGTTAAGTTCTAAAGCTAAATTTTTAAACTCTGGAAGCTTTTGAATTGGCCTGGATGTTTTACTACTCCAAAATGCAGGGTTAATGGTTTTACCTGTTTTAGATTGAAAAACCTTTTCTCTACTTAACGAAAAGCGTAAGTATATCTGAGCATTATCTGACTTATGCAATACACGAAATTTAATAGTAGCCATTTATAATATTTTGACAAATCAAATATACAAATTATTCCAACAAAATTCCAACAGAAATACAATCTAATAAAATACATTGAAATATAATGAAATATTAAAATATTAATAATCAATAAATTAAAACAATATTTCATTTCACATCATACCACAATAAGCTATAGTTGGGGTACGCTAGGTACCTCCAAGCCTTTCTATATAAAACTGAATTTCAGTAAATTATAGAAAGGTTTTTTATTTTGTGTCAACAATATAAGAAATAGTTATTTTATCACGTTCGATAAGAATAAAAACTCCAAAGACATATCTCTTGTTAGATCACCCTAACTTTGATAATCTAAACTAAAATTTAACAAATGTCTTTTATATTTCCTCGCGCGTACGCGTATTGGTCTGATTTAGTAATTATGACTACGCTTTATTCCAGGAAAGGCCGTATAAACTTTTGACTGTATTATTATTTCCTTTACACGCGAACAGACATCAATAAAGTCGACATAAACCTTCATACGCGTATAGTGATTGTAGAAAAACCTTAGTATATATACAAATCTAATCAAACCCTCGCGCGTGCGCGTAATTAAAAAAGTTATCCACAAAAACTTAAATTCTACCACATGCACGACATCCTTTTTCAAATTTGGAATGAATCCACTTTTTAAAATGTTCATCTTCTTTTATTTGGAATTTAGCCATTTTAACATAGTGACACATAAATTCGGTCACTATGTATACAATTACGCAAATACCCACTTTCGACTCAGGTGTAATACAATAAAAATCAATTATATAATTTACTATTGTATCAAATAAAATATTATAAAATAATTTCATGCAATAAAAGTAACTCCGAACCTTCGTTTCGTATGATTTGCTAAATATGCAGCATAAAAAACCCCACCAGATTGGCAGGGTTATATAATATGTATTTTATATATAAAAAAGTTAAACTTTTGGCTTAACTATTCTTTTAGACTCACCTGAAAAAACTACAATTATATTATGAGGAATCTTTTCATCTTTACCTAACAAATATACTCGAATGTCAGATACTATTTCTCTCATACTTTTTGCCTCTTTATCCATTGATAAAGTTTTACTCAAATCACTAGAGCTAATAGGCACTTGGCAAATTAATAAGTATGGATGGCTTGATGAGCCAGAAATGACCGCAAGCAATGACAAAGGCTATTTCATCAAATTTAACGCAGATAACACTGTAGAATATAAAGATACGAATACTACTTTTAAAGGCGTGGATATTTTGCTGTTCAGCATATAATAGCTGTTGCTTATAACTGAAACACTGTTGTTAAAACTATAATTTAATTTTTAGGATTTTGAATCTGTTCCAAAATCTTTTTTCCATTCTCATTATCTGGGTTTAAATCTATAGATTTTTTATACATTTCAATCGCTTTATTTGTATCACCTGTTTTTAACAGGATTTCACCATAGCTGTCATAAACATTCCAGCTGTCAGGAAATAAATATACGTTGAGCTTAAAAATATTCAGAGCTTCTTTCTTTTGATTGGTGGTTAGCATGCGGTAGGCCCAATTGTTAAGCTCAAATTCCTTTGGATTGAAATCAGGATTTTGGGCTTTCTCTTTCTTTACAAAGTCTATTGCATTTTCAAATCCGATTTTTTGCAGGTTTTTTCTAAGATACGTTAGTGGGTCTGCTTTAATAATGTTCGGAATATAGCATCCTGCAATTTCTTCTATGAAATCTTCAGGAGAGCTTCCTCCTAAATTGGTTAATACAATTACAGCCAAGTGATCATCAGGGTATATAAGTAAAACAGATCTGTTTCCTCCGGACATCCCAACTGCCCTATGATTTTTCCGAAGTTTTGCAATTCCCCAGCCGCGTGTCCAATCTGTAGGTGTTCCGTTATTGAATTTGCCCGGTGACCACATCATATCCAATGTTGATGGCTTTTGTAATAATTTACCGTTCTGCAAGGCAATAATCCAATTCGCCATATCTTCAGATGTACTGTTAAGTCCCGCGCTTGTGCGGCTAAAATCAGGAAATTCATAATAATTAGTCGCTAACCTGTCCTGATTTATTTTTTTACCATCGAAAAAAGTCCTGTAGCTGTAGCTGGGGGCATAATGAGGAATTACATCTCTTGAATCTCCAAACAGGGTATGTTTTAAACGAGCTGCTTTAAATTGTTTTTCTTCAAAGAAATCAGCAAATGATTTATTCGTAATCTTTTCAATAATTTTACCCAATACATAATAATTAGTCTGGTTATAACTGAATTGCTCTCCTGTTTTAAATTCCAAAGGAGTGGCTTTAAGTTTTTCAAAAATGGCTTCCTCCGTTTTTAGCGGTCCTATATTTCCCGTCACAGGATCAAAAAGTTTTAACATATCAGGCAATCCGGAAATATGGGTCAGTAACTGATCGACTGTTATTTTTTGCCATTCTAAAGGTAAATTATCCAGATAAGTACCGACAGGCGCATCCAATTTTACCTTTCCTTGTTCAATAAGCTGCATAATGGCAACCCCCGTAAAAATCTTTGTATTGGAATTAATCGGAAAAATAGTATTACTTTTTACAGCAACCTGATCCTGTATGTTTGCAACTCCATAAGATTTACTTAAAACAATTTTACCGTTTTGGACGACTGCAATCTGGGCACCCGGGATGCGTCTTGTTTTCATTTCCCGATGAATGATTTCATCTACTGCAGAACTTACGTTTTGAGCAAAAGATGATAATGAAATTAGCAATGATACAATGAGAAGATAAATTTTCATGATTTAATTTTATATATATAAAACAACTGAAACCCAAATCTATTACCTCCTTTCAATAATTTAACATGAATACTTAAATAATAACCCGATAATAAAGATTAACCACTCTATATTTCAATGAAATATCGGCAAATTTGATGGCTCTTTAAACGCACAATAAAATATAACGCAAAAAAAATCCCCGAATTGCTTCGGGGATAAAAACTAATAACCATGAAAACTCAAATTAAACATGAGTTGCTTCATATATTGAAAAATCGTGCCAAAGTTGTAATACTTTTAAAAATATTTTCTTCTGTATAATGATGATTTTTCTATACTATTTTAAATGAACGAAACATAAAAAGCTCCCTAAAAATAAGGGATTACAGCATAATAGTAAGATAACAGCGGA
Organism: Chryseobacterium lathyri; assembly: GCF_003290185.1. Taxonomy (GTDB): domain Bacteria; phylum Bacteroidota; class Bacteroidia; order Flavobacteriales; family Weeksellaceae; genus Chryseobacterium; species Chryseobacterium lathyri. The sequence continues at coordinate 11,566 of NZ_QNFY01000004.1, forward strand.
TATAAAATAAGTTCTATAATCAACATAATTATGATTAATATCATGTTTGGCATTCTGATCCATAACATAAGAAAAATAAAAAAGCCTCCTAGTGGAGGCCTAAAAAAACACAAATGATGAAAAAAATTTTATAATCTAATTAAGAAAATTATTATATAATTCTATGTCTTAAAGGTAATGCCTTCTCTCTTCTCATTTTATGAGTTCAGTCATAAATGTTTTTTAATTATTCTTTCAACAAGTATACCCCCTGGTCAGTTAACATAGGTAAAGCCGATGTAATCCATAAAAATAAATTATACAATCATTACATATAAATAATTATAACAAAATATAGTATCGTAAAATAGTAAAAAAAATATCAATACAATATGATTTAAGATATATTTTTTAAAAAAGTATTTTTCTACTTTTACAAAAAAACTTAACTCATTAAATCGTGATAAAATTCTCTATACTTATAGCCAATTATAATAACGGTAAGTACTTTAGAGACTGCTATAATTCGTTAATCACTCAAACCTACGAAAACTGGGAAGTTATAATTATTGACGATGCTTCTACAGACGATTCCGTAGAAATAATTGAAGCTATTATAAAACAGGACCCGCGCTTCAGCATCTATCACAATACATCCAACCGGGGATGTGGATATACCAAAAGAAAATGCATGAAATATGCAACAGGGGAATTATGCGCCTACCTGGACCCGGATGATGCCTTATATACAGATGCTTTAGAAAAAACCATAAATGAATTTAATGAAGATGACATTGTAGCAGCTTATTCCCAAATGATGCTCTGTAATGAAAACCTTATTCCTGACAGAATATTTGGAGGAACAAAACAAATCTACAACAGCAGATATTTTTTCAACTGTCCTACCCAGTTTGCCCATTTCTTCACTTTTAAAAAAGAAACTTACCTTAAAACTTCAGGCATCAACCCCAACCTAAAAAGCGCCGTAGACCAGGATCTGTACCTGAAGATTCTGGAGCATGGCAGTGTAAAATATATTAAGGAACCCCTTTATCTTTACCGTCTCCACTCTAACGGTATTTCTCAGCAGAGCTTCAAACAGGGAGCAAAAGAATCCTTTGCCAAAGTGATTCATGACACCATGAAAAGAAGGGGAATCAGAACAATTAACAATAAAATAGTCCCGGAAATATATACCAATTCACAGGAGATCTACGAGCTTCTGAACTATCAGACCTACAAACTCCACAGGCTTATCAATAAAGTAAAAGTAACTTTCAACATATAATAGCAGCTTCTCAGAAATGAGGAGCTTTTTATTTAATATTATTTCAGCATAAAAAAATAGCCTCCGGTTCAGGAGGCTCAAAAACACAAATTAAAAATCCTCAAATGAGAATTTTATAAAGTAGATCTAATATTTACCTGAACTACTCAGCCCAGGTCATAGGAATATACACAGTAATATACCCGTCTGCATCTACCTGAGCGTCCGATACAGTCCCTGTTACGGAACCATAACCGGCCCAACCGCCTTGTCCCTGCATAGCCGAAAAAGTATACGTTCCTGCCGGAATTCCCTCATTATATGCTGGAAGAGCCTGGAAACCGCCCCCATAATACGTGTCATAAACTTCCCCTGTAACCGTATTCTCAGCCAGGAAGCTTCCTACATCGTAATTTCCTGAAAGGGACTTCGTACCATCCAGGTTGACAATACCGAATCTTAGCTTATAAGTTTGAGTCTTTGAAGCCTGTTTAGAGGTTTCAGAATGTGTCTGGGTCTGAACATCAGATATCATATCATTGTTTGAACATGATAAAGCCGTAACAGCCAAGGCCACAAAAGCCATTGTTTTAAAAATTGTCATTTTCATAATAAAGTAATTTGGTTCTTCCAAAAGTAACCAATTCATATGAATTGAATAAAAACTTTTAATGAACTTAAAATTACATCCATGCACCGTTCAATAAGCTAAAGCAACCTGAAAATATTTTCAGTTTTATCAAAAAAATTATCACTTTAACATTTCTTAACTAAATTTTGGCTTCATAATTGAAAATAAATAGGAAGTCACTGCCGTCTGGCGAAGACTACTTATTAAAATTTGAATTATGAAAAAGATAGTATTAGCAGGTTTTTTATCAGTCTTTTTACTGACAGCCTGCAAAAAGGACGAAAGGACAGCTGAAAAATCTCTGGAAGAGCAGAAACTTGAATTTCAGGCAAGACAGCTTGAAATAGAAAAGCAAAAGCTGGCTATCGAGAAAGAAAAAATAGTGTATGAAGCACAGAAAAAGGCAGACAGCATTGCTGAAAGTAAAAAATCTCAGGCAGCTGCAGCCAATAATTCAAAGCCTCAGATCATAAGAGAAACCAGAACAGTATATAGAGACAGAGGATCAAACTCTAATTCAGGAGGCGGAAACTATGCAGATAATGGAAGCAGTTCTTCCCAAGGAACCACTGCCACTCAAAAGAAAGGATGGAGTAAAGCAGCCAAAGGAACCGCTATTGGGGCTGTAGGTGGCGCCGCAGTAGGAGCCATTGTTGCTAAGAAAAACAGAGGTCTTGGAGCCGTGATTGGTGGTGTAGTAGGTGGTGCAACCGGTTATACGATTGGTAGGGCTGGAGACAGAAAAGACGGAAGGGTTCAACCACGTTAATTAATATTTTCACGATAACATTTAAAGATTGCTTATTTTTAAGCAATCTTTTTTTATGATGCTACTTTTATTTTCTTCGGTTCTCATTCTTTCAGTACTCGCAGGCTGGGGGAAAGTCATGGAAAACTTCTTTGGCTCTCTAACCGGAGGTATTTCAGGTAGCATTTCAACCGGAATATTAGGACTCAGCCTTATATGGACTGTTCTTGCATTTTTTATTCCTATTAATATATATGTAGAAATTCCTTTTATACTTGCTGGAATTTTCTTCTTTTTCAAAAAGAAATTGCACTTAGAATTTCATCATTTTTCCAAGAAAGACATCTTTTTAATCGGCGGTATTTCACTGATCATTTTATACAGCAGTTCTTTTTATCCTTATATATTGGATCATTTCGGGTATTATGTTCCAACCATCAAATGGCTTACGGAATATGGTCTCGTAAAAGGTATTTCCAATCTGGATTTTACATTAGGGCAAATGTCCGTATGGCATATTTTTCAGGCAGGGTTCTCCGGATTTTCAGATCCTTTTCTAAGAATTAATGCCATTCTTCTGATCACTTATACTTTTTATATTTTTGAGAAGAAGATTTGGGTCCAGCTGTGTTTTATCCCTATACTCTTACTCTTCTCACAGTCACCAAGCCCTGATCTTCCTGTTATTACTTTATCATTGATTATTTTAAACGAAATCATGACAGGAAACAAAAATATCAGTCTTCTTTTTGCTTATGCTGTTTTTGTTTTTTCGATAAAACCTACCATGATATGGCTCCCATTACTGGTATTCCTTTGTTCTGTATTCATTTTTAAACCCAATTATAAAAACTGGATCTTAGGAACCGGGATTCTTATTTTGTTCTTTATCAAAAATATATGGACCTTCGGATATCCTGTATTTCCTGTTGCCATAGGTGATTTTGGATTCACCTGGAAACCCAATCCGGAAGTCTTAAAAATTTCATCACAATATGCTCTTCAGAAGACATACGATATGCAGTACAGCTACGAAGAAATTCAAAAATTCTCTTTTTATGATGCAGTCAGAAACTGGTTTACCTTGGAAGGAATTAAATCAAAAATCAACCTGATCTTCATTTTAAGCCTAGCCGTTTTCTCTGTTTTTGCCTTCATTAAAAAGAAAAAAATCATTAGCCTTGTCTGCATTTCCTTATTGATAAAAAGTATACTGGTATTAGCTTTTTCTGCACAATACCGTTTTTTTCTTGATGTATTTTTCGTGATCGCTTTTATCCTGTTTATTCATTTCAGTAAAAAAAAATCACTTGCTTTTTTCTTCGCCTCAAGTGTATTGGTGATCGGGACTTTAAGTTTCCCCAATTTCATCCGTCAGTATATTCCGAGTTTCAGGCCGGGAAATTTTATGGCCGGATTGAAAAAAGAACAACTGTATGAGCCTTCAACTTATCATTATAATAAGTTTGAAACTTTCAAAACGGGAAATTTAAAATTCAATGTATCAAAGGATTACCCTTTTAATTTTGACACCTCCCTTCCTGCAATTTCAGCAAGTTATATTTTTGATGATGCAAAAGCAGGAATCTTCCCTCAATATATTGATGAAAAAAATATCAAAAAAGGATTCATCTGGAAAAAACTTACACCGGACGAAAAAAAGGAAGTACAGAACATTATCCATATTATCAAAAACACTAATAAATAGAACAAATCCAGAAACTTTATTATCTGAAGAAAAATAGGTAATTTTGTAACATGTTCAATACATTAGGTAATCTTCTCAGTCTTACAACATTTGGAGAAAGTCACGGTGTGGCTTACGGCGGTATCATTAATAATTTTCCTGCAGGTTTAACGGTAGATTTCGATAAAATTCAATATGAATTGGATCGTAGAAAGCCGGGCCAGTCTGCGATTGTTACTCAAAGAAAAGAAAGTGATACGGTAAAGTTTCTTTCAGGGATCTTTGAAGGAAAAACGACAGGTACCCCAATCGGTTTTATTATAGAAAATGAAAATCAGAAGTCTAAGGACTATGATCATATCGCAGATTCATACCGCCCGAGTCATGCAGATTTTACGTATGACCAGAAATTTGGTATCAGAGACTATCGCGGCGGCGGAAAATCTTCAGCAAGAGAAACGATCAATTGGGTTGTTGCAGGAGCATTGGCTAAACAGCTTTTATCCGGTATCGAGATCAATGCTTATGTTTCTTCCGTAGGCGATATTTTCTGTGAAAAACCATATCAGGCTTTAGACTTTTCAAAAACGGAAAGTAATGATGTGCGCTGTCCGGATGCTGAAACTGCAGAAAGAATGATCGAAAGAATTAAAGAGATCAAGAAAGAAGGCAATACCATCGGCGGAACAGTGACTTGCGTAATCAAAAACGTTCCTGTAGGAATTGGAGAGCCTATATTTTCCAAGCTTCAGGCCGAGTTGGGCAAAGCTATGCTGAATATCAATGCCTGCAAAGGATTCGAATACGGAAGCGGCTTCTGCGGTGCTAAAATGACAGGAAAAGAGCATAATGATGCTTTCAATACAGATTTCACCACAAAATCTAATCTTTCAGGAGGAATCCAGGGAGGAATTTCCAACGGAATGGATATTTATTTCCGTGCTGCGTTTAAACCAGTCGCTACTATTTTAAGACCTCAGGATAGTGTCGACAAATACGGAAACCCTGTCATTGTAGAAGGAAAAGGACGTCATGACCCATGTGTAGTGCCAAGAGCCGTTCCTGTTGTGGAAAGCTTAGCGGCATTTGTACTGGCCGACCTGTTTTTGATCAATAAAACAAGAAACATCAATAATTTTTAATATAAATATTGGGTAATGAAAAATTACTGGGATCAGGGAATTTCTTTTGAAGAATATATCCGCATCGGAAGAGAAAGATTAGAAAATCCTTCCAACCAACAGGAAATAGAATATAAACAATACTATGAACTCGGGCTTCAGAGAATGGACAGAACGCTGAAAAAGTATGTTCCGGATGAAGAACAGGTAAAAGAATTGGCTTCTAAGAATTTTGACGGAAAAATACTGATCATTTCAGAAGCATGGTGCGGCGATGCCAGCGCTACGGTTCCTGCTCTTGTTACTTTTTTCGAAGGGCATAACGATGTGAGAATCTTCCTTAGAGACAGTGACAAAAGTCTGATCAACCAATACCTGACCAACGGTACAGAATCTATCCCTAAAGTGCTCATTCTGGATAAAGATTTCAATGTAAAGAATTCGTGGGGACCGCGTCCGAAATACGGATACGAATTATTAATGAAACATAAAGCAGATCCGGAAGCTTACCCAAAAGATAGCTTTTATAACGACCTGCAGCTGTATTATGCTAAAAACAGAGGCAAGGATGCCGTTCAGGAGATTTTAGAATTACTATAATATCAATTGAATTCCATAAGGCGAAAATTAACAGTAAATATTAACGCATGAAAAAGAATATCATATATCTTGTCCTTATCATCATTATCGGTGTCGTCGCTTTTGTCCCGGGAGTAAAAGAATACCTGAGAGATCAGTTCTTCCCGATCGCGACCATCGAAAATGCCGTACATGTAAGCGAAGAAGATTATGACATTGAACTGAAAGGAATCAATGTACCGAGTACCAATCTTAAAACATTTAGGAACAAACCTGTTTTCCTTAATTTCTGGGGAACATGGTGCCCGCCATGCAGAAAAGAATGGCCCAGCATTCAAAAATTATATAATTCCAGAAAGGGAAATGTAGACTTTATTCTTATTGCCATGAACGACAAGGAAGAGGATGTAAAAAAGTTTTTAAAAGAAAATAATTATTCCGTTCCTGTCTATATTGCACAAAGCCCTATTTCTGAAAAAATTCTTCCCAAAGTATTCCCTACTACTTTTCTTATTGATAAGCACGGAAGAATCATCATTAAAGAAGATGCCTCCAGAGATTGGAACACAGAAACTGTACATCAGTTCATTGACAATATCATCAAGTAATTATTTTAACTAAATTTTATAATTTATTGGTATAGAATTTGCGAAATTTACTACGTTGAAAAATTTATTAAAACTAAACACAAAATGAAATATTCAAAATTGAATCTTGCAAAAGAAGCGATCAGCCATAAAGGCTTCGTTAAAAAAATTCCTGACATCTTCAGAATGGTCAAGTTATGGAGAAAAGGAGAATACCCGATGAGATCTATCGATATCATCCTTCCTCTTCTGGGACTTTTATACGTAATTTCTCCTATTGACATACTTCCTGAATTTGCCGTTCCTGTTTTAGGGGTTATGGATGACCTGGCAGTATTGTCACTGACAATCCCAAAGCTTATCAAAGAAGTGGATAAATTTTTACTGTGGGAAGCAGAACAAAGGCTGAACGGCACTAAAATTATCGATGCAGAAATTGTAAAATAATAATTACAGAAATATTTTTAAACCATCCTGAAACATTTCAGGATGGTTTTTTATTGACAAATGGTTGATAAATTTTTAAGCCTTGTTTCAAATCATTAAATTTGCAATATCTAATAAAAAATAATGGAAAGTAAAAAAGAATTTTTCTTAGAGTGCTACAAGCTGGGCATCATCAAATTCGGAAGGTTTACCTTAAAAAGCGGTATCGAAAGTCCGTTCTATGTGGACCTGAGACCTTTGGCTTCAGATCCTAAAATCCTAAAGAATCTGGCTAATTATTTGTTGGAAATGCTTCCACTAGATAATTTTGATTTAATCTGCGGAGTACCTTATGCAGCCCTTCCGATGGCTACTGCGATGTCTTTGGAAAGCTATATTCCATTAATTATTAAAAGAAAAGAGGCCAAAAGCTACGGAACGAAAAAACTGATCGAAGGAATCTACCAGAAAGGGCAGAACTGTCTTTTGGTGGAAGATGTGATCACTTCCGGAAAATCTCTTGTAGAGACTATTGCAGAGGTAGAGCAGGAAGATCTTAAAGTAGCTGACATCGTTGTGGTTCTTGACAGAGAGCAGGGTGGAAAACAGTTGTTGGAAAGTAAAGGATACAGAGTTCATACCCTTTTCAATATTTCAGAAGTTTGTTCTATTCTTCAGGAAAATGGAGAACTTTCTGATGAAGAAGTAAAAAGAATCCAGGATTTCCTTCAGGGAAACCATATTCAGTTTGAAGAAAAGACGAGAAGTTCTTACGAACAGAAGTTAGAGCATGCACAACATTCGGTTTCTAAAAAACTGTTGGAAACCGCTTTGGCAAAAAAATCAAATCTTATTGCCTCTGCAGATGTTACCACAACCCAGGAGCTGCTTGATCTTGCTGAAAAAGTAGGCCCTCATGTTATTGCATTAAAAACACATATCGATATCATTTCAGATTTTGAATACGAAAAAACAATTGTTCCTTTAAAAGCATTAGCTGAAAAACACCAGTTTTTATTAATGGAGGACAGAAAGTTTGCAGATATCGGTAATACGCAGGAACTCCAATTCACCAGCGGCGTATTTAAAATTACAGACTGGGCAGATTTCGTTACTTCACAGGTGATCGGAGGATTTGAATCTCTGGACTGCTTCAAAAATGTAGGCGTTGTCGCAATCGTAGGAATGTCTTCCAAGGGAGCTCTCACTACGGCAAGCTATCGTGAAGAGGCTCTGAAAGTGGCACTGTCACATCCAAATGTGATCGGAGGAGTATCACAAAATCAGATTCCTGAAGAGCTGTTACTTTTTACTCCGGGTGTTAATCTTGCAGATTCAGGGGACGGAAAAGGACAACAGTACAATACTCCTGAACATGTTTTCAAAATGCTTCACTCCGACTTCATCATCGTAGGAAGAGGAATTTATAAGGCTGAAGATCCTGAAACCGCTGCCATTACTTATAAAAATGAGGGCTGGAATGCGTATGTTAATTCTTTGCAAAAAAACGTTTTTCAGGGCTAAAATCCTGCTGGATATATTCAAAATAAGTTTATATTTGGGCTTTATCACAGGATTTTGAAAAAGATTACGACTTGCCTTGTTTTGTTTTGGGGAATTGTACAGGTTTCCGGGCAAAAAGACAGTATATACATTGAAGCTAAATTATCTACCGACAGAAAGACGCTGGAGGTTAACCAGGAAATTGTGTATTACAATCATTCCGACAAAGACCTGCAATCGGTAAAGCTTCTCAATTGGGTTGCTGCTTATAACAAAAAAGGAACATCACTGGTATACAGAAAGCTGGAAGACAGGAATAGTGATCTTCATTTTGCAAAAAATAATCAGCTGGGTACACTTCTGGATTTGCAAATTAAAAATTCTGCACAGCCTGTTTCAGTGAATTCCACATCGGATGAGAATCTTTTTCTTCCCCTGAAAGAGGCTTTAAAGCCTGGCGAAAGTGTCAAATTACAGCTTCAGTATAAAATGCACCTTCCCGATAAGAAATTTACGGGTTATGGTACTTCAGATAAAATCACTGCATTAAAATATTTCTTTATTGTTCCGGATCATTTTGATCCGGACAATATTTCCAAAAGAAACTATCATGATATTGAGGAATCGGTAAGCTTCAATACTTTCTGGACCGTCAATTTTGACCTTCCTCCTAACAGTTTTATAGAAAGTAATCTGCTACAGATCCAGATGAATGCATTTAAAGGTTACCTTGATTCTGATCCTGAATTTGTAATCTCGCAGAACGGGCTACCTTCTATAAAAGTAAATGTGGATGGAGCCGATACCGAGATCAAGTTCGGTTATAATCTAAAACCGGAAGAAAAACAAAATCTTGAATTTTACCTGCCTCTGCATTTGAAGTTCATCAAAGAAAAAATAGGATTCCTTCCAAAAAACCTCTTTATTTCGGAAAAATTTAAATCTTCGGAAGATTTTTTCGGGAGTAATGATATCTCTTTCTGGAAATTCAGATTTCAGCTGTTCACTGACTCCGAAAAAACAGATCTTGATTATTTTGGAATCATTGCAAAAAAAATACTTGACGAAAGCATTATTGCGGATAAACAGAAAGATCACTGGTTTAAAAACGGTTTGAAATCTTACCTGGAAATCCAGTATCTCCAAAAGTTCTATAAGGAAACCAAGCTATTGGGCACGCTTCCGGAAACCCGTATTTTTGGGGTAAAGCCATTAAAATTATTCCATGCATCCAAAGTAAAATTGATTGACCGTTACGGACTGGCCTATCAATACATCATGTCCCAGAACCTGGACCAGAAGATCAGCGAGAACTTTACGGTTTTGAGCAACTTTAATGACATGGCGGTCAGCAGTTTTGAAACGGGAAGCCTTTTTAATTATACCGCCGAGAAAATGGGGTATGATCAGTTCAATAACATTCTTAAAGATTATATTTCCAAAAATACAGACAAGAAAATTGAACCGGAGGAATTTCTTAAAGAACTCGCTGAAAAAGACAAAACATCAGGATATCTCACCAATTTTTTAAAACAAAAAAACAGGGCTAACTTCAGACTGAAAAATGTCAGAAAGCAGGATGATTCTTTGAATATCAAAATTGGTAAAAATATAGATTCTCCTATTCCTGTACGGCTTGAAACGCAGACCAGCGAAGGCGAGGTAAAATCTTATTGGGTAGAAACAAAGGAAAACGAAAGAATCACCAATTTTGCTCTTCCTGCTTCGGAAGATATCCACAAAGTGACTCTAAACTCGGATTATATTTTCCCCGAATCTAAATACCGGGATAATTTTTTATATGCAAAAGGTTTTTTTTCAAATGCAAAAAAAATAAAATTTAAACTTATCAAGGATATTCCAAATCCTGAATACAACGAAGTATACATCAGTCCAAGGGTACGTTTTAATAATACATATGATAAATTCCTTTTGGGTGTTAACTTAAAAAACCAATCTTTTTTCGACCAGAAGTTCTTGTACTCATTTACACCTACTTACAGTACCGGAACCGGAAAACTAACCGGATCAGGTGCTATCTCCTACTCTTTCCTTCCGGCTGAAGGTGTTTTCAGAAGTATTACTTTTGGAGTATCAGGTTCTTATTTCCATTATGATTACGGACTGGCTTACAGGAAAGGTTCCATATTTTCCAATTTCAACTTCAGGAAAAATCCAAGAAGTACGGTAAGCAGAAGCTTAGGGTTTTCTTACAATTATTTAGAAAGGGATCTCAGTCCTAAAATGATCGCTAACAAAGATTATGACAAATATAATCTCTGGAGCGCAGGCTATGGGTATAGCGACAGCCAGATGATCCATGAAAAAAGCTTAAGCTTAAGCACTCAGGGTATGGAAGATTTCAATAAAATAACTGCTGAAGGCTTTTACAGATGGGAATTTGCTCCAAAGCAAAAGTTAAGCGTTAGATTATTTGCCGGTTATTTTATAAGAAACGAGACCCGGAATAATACGTTCAACTATGGAATCTCAAGGGTATCCAATTATTCTTTCTCTTACAATCTGTTGGGGGAAAGTGCTAACAGTGGTCTTCTGTCACAGCAGTTTATCCTGGCTGACGGAGGTTTTAAATCCTTCATCCCGGGATCTGTCAATCAGTGGATTACTTCTTTTAACGTAGATTCCAGTGTTTGGAAGATATTTCATGTGTATGCAGACGCAGGGATCTATAAAAATAAAAACCGCCCTGCAGAGTTTATCTGGGACAGTGGTATTAAAGTAAAGCTTATTCCTGATTTCCTTGAAATATATTTCCCGATCCAGTCCTCCTTAGGCTTTGAACCTTCTTTCAAGGATTACGCAAAACGCATCAGATATACTTTAGTACTTAATCTCGGTGCGGTTATCAATGCTGCGAGAAGGGGATGGTATTAAAATAAAAAAGCAACCGTAAAACAGCTGCTTCTTTTAACATGTTATATTGAAAACTAACTTTTGCTTTAAATTAAACTTCATTGAATACAAAGTATTTTTAAATGAATTCTTCTTTTTTCTATTTAGTACACATCAAATACAATACCACAAAAATTAAAATATTCAAAAAAATATACGATATCCATCTTTAAATATTAAAGAAAATTCCAGATTGGATATGATTATAAAAAAGCTCCGGCCATTTCTGCGAAATGGCCGGAGCTCATATTAATAAAGAAACTAAAATTAGTCTTTTAAAATTTTCTGTGATACAGGTTCGTTATTTACAGTTCCTGTAACGATGTAGCTTCCTTTTGCCAGTTCATCAACATTCACAGTTTCATTTTCTTTTACAGAAAGAGATTTTACAACTTGTCCGAACATATTAAAGATTTTTACATCTTTACAATTTTTCGCAAAATTAATCTCTGATTTAACAAAGGTATTTTTAACTAAGCTATATTTTGATGCTGAGAAATCAATTGTAGATAAAGATCCGTTTTGGATTAAAGAAAACTCATCAAAACTAGCAGTAGAATTATTATAAGCACGTACTTGCAATTGGAACTGTGCTGCAGATGCCGGAGAAGTAAAAGTTACTGTTTTTTGAGTCCAAACACTTACTTTAGCTAAATAACCATTATTATTTCTCAATGGATCTGTTGATGCATCACTTGTCAAATAGACAGGTGCTGCAGAAGCGTCTAAAAAGCAAGACCAAATTCTGGCTCCATTCCCACTACCAGACGACTTATACCAAAAACTAACGACATATTGGGTATTGGCACTGATAGGAATGTTTTGATAAAAACCATTTGTTGCTGTTGCTACATATTTAGCATAATTTAGTCCTTGGTATGGAGTATCCGTTTCAACAGTAGGTAATGTATAAGAAGTTCCTGTACCAGCTGTCCAGCTGCTAACCCCACTTTCAAAACTCGGGTTTTGAACTAAATTCTGAGAAAATCCGAAAACACATGAAGTGATTCCCAAAATAGTAAAGATTTTTTTCATTATAAAAAGTTTTAAATTTATGAGTTAAAAGTACAAAAAAACCATCACTATATAAAAGTGGCAAGACATAATTAACAATTAATTAAAGTCAATTTTTTAACAATCTTTCGGGAAACCTTACTACCATTACTATTTCCTATTGTGAAATAAATCTCTTGCCAAAGACTTATTGTACTTTAAGTTGCATTTTCGGTAATTAATAAAGATTTAACAAACGTATAAAAAATTAATGATTGCGAAATTTGAGTATCAATAATCTACATGATAAAATCACCAGTAATTTTCAGGGATTTACAATAATTAGATTAAATTTCTGTTAATAATGCTAAATCCCGTTCCGTTAACATTTTTTAGTTATTTTTACGAATTATTTTAAAACACTTGCGCAATCTTTTTCTTCTGATCGGTTTGTTTTTCATGGGCATATTTTCGGCCCATGCGCAAATATTTTCGTGGAAAAATCCAAATATTCCTGAAGACAGTATTAAAAAAGACAGCATCCTTGCAGCCCGTTTTGAACAGGATATTTTCGCAAAAGACACTCTGGATTTTGTAAAAACCAACAACAAAATAATCGTAGATGAGGCAGTACTTGTCAAAAACGACAAAAAAAGATTTTTAGGAGAGCTGAACTCTAAAGGCTCCATCATTCGTGGAATTACATTCGGTAACAACCAGGGACAATCTGTACAGAGTTCCATGGATCTTCAGATTTCCGGAAGGCTTTCTAAGGATGTGACTATTTTAGCAAGTATTTCGGATCATAACCTTCCGATTCAGGCTGATGGCTATACACAAACCCTGGAAGAGTTTGACAAGATTTATATGCAGCTGAATATTAAGGATAAATCGATCCTCAGAGCTGGGCATCTTGATCTTGTAGAATCGAAAAATTATTTTGCAAAATTCCAGAGACGAAGCATGGGGCTTGAGTTTCAGACTGAATTCGGAAAGGATAACAAAACCTTTGTAGATGTTTCCATGGGGGTTGCACGAAGTGAATTTCACAGGGTCCGTTTTCAGGGAGTGGAAGGCAACCAGGGACCCTACCGTTTAACCGGGAAGAATGGTGAGCAGTTTATCACCCTTATTTCCGGCTCCGAGCAGGTGTTTATTGATGGTATTTTAATGAAGCGTGGTGAAAACCAGGATTATGTCATTAATTATAATACCGGAGAGGTAACCTTTACCAGCTTCCGTCCTATTTTTCAGCAGAATTTTATTACAATTTCATATAATTATACGAACAGGAATTACTCCCGATATTTATTTACCGGAAAAGTAGAACATCAGAGAGAGAAGTTTAAAGTAGGAATGAACTGGTTCATGGAAAATGACAACAAAAATGCTCCCCTTTCTTTAAATCTTTCCAAAGAAGATGAACAGATCCTTGCCGATGCCGGTAATGACCTCAATCTGATGTATGCACCATCAGGAGTAGTTACTCCATATGATGTTAATAAAATTCTGTATCGCTTAAATCCAGCCGGAAATTTCTACGAGTTTTCGACAGATCAGAATGAAACACTTTATCAGGTTTCTTTTACTTATTTTGGTATTAATCAGGGGGATTACAAAATTACACAGACAACTAATAACGGCCGCGTTTTTGAGTATGTCGGGAATAATATGGGAGATTATAAAGCGGTAAGAAAACTTCCTTCCCCTCAGAAATCGCAGGTGTATTCGGTAAATTCCGAATATCTTTTAAAAGAGGGTAAAATTGGGGCTGATTTTTCACTGAGCAATTATGATCTGAATTTATTTTCTTCAAAAGATGCCGCTCAAAACATTGGATATGCATGGCGTATTTTCGGAAATAAAAGTTTTACAAAAAATAACTGGAAAGGAACTCCGAGTTTTGAATATCAATATATAGACAAGCAATTTCATATTCTAGACCGTATCAATGATGTAGAATTCTCGAGAGATTTTAACCTGGTACAGGAATTCAGCCAGAGAACTCAAAACAGGTTTATATTCAGCTTTTTAAATAAATGGAACAATAAATCTACTCTGAATTACCGCGTAAACTACCTGGATGAACAGGATACCTACAAAGGGATAAAAAATGATCTTGATCTTAGCTGGATCACAGGAAAGTTCTTTACAAAAGGAAACTTGTCATACCTTAATACGAATGCTACACTTCAGGACACGAAATTCATCCGGGGTGGAGTTTCTACAGAATTTACCGGTAAAAAAGGAAGCTGGGCTATCGGAGGAAGCATGGAACATAATGAGAAGAAGTATAATGATACGCAGCTCATGGATGTTACCAGTTTCAGCTGGAAAGAGATCTTTGTTCAGAAAAAGATCGGTGACAGTACACGCACAAAGCTTCTTGCAAAAGTGTATATGAGAGATAACGACTCTGTACGAAACAACAGGCTGGAAAGTATGAATAATATCCTGGGAATTATGGCAGAAAGCCAGCTGATCAAAACCGAAAGAACTACTTTAAATGCTTTGATACATTATAGAAAATTCTTTTACCAGAATGATGAAGCTGACATGACCCGAAATAATGATTTCGTAGTCGGAAATATTCTATATAATCAGCAATTATTCAGAAACGGGATGCGCCTGCAGGCATTTTATGAACTTGGAAACGGACAGGAAGCACAAAGGGAATTCCAGTATCTTAAAGTAACAGACGGACAGGGTGTCTATAAATGGACCGATTATAACGGAGACGGCATCCAGCAGCTCGATGAATTCGAAATTGCTGAATATTCTGACTTAGCACAATATATCAGGATTTACACCAATTCTGTACGCTATATTCCTTCCAATAAAAATAAAATTCAGCTGGCATTATTCGTTAATCCGTCGATAGTTTTCAATTCTGAAAATGCATTTTTAAAACGATGGAATTTTAATGTTTCGTTGAATTCACAAAACTCTTTTTACAAAAAGGACAAGGTTCTGGTACTGAATCCTTTTGAAAAAAACAGCGATCAGATCTTAAAAAACCAGAATATTCTGGCCTCTGTCCAGTTTAATCCAACTGAAAAATCCGGATGGAACGGAAACTACCGTTTTATTACCAATGATAACCTCATCAATGCCAATTTCAGTAATGAAGAACGTGAGCAGGTTTCTCATTTTATCAATATTGGATATTGGTTTAACAAGGAATTCAGAGTTGATTGGGAAAATTCGATTCACGATCTTAAAAATTCATCCCAGCTATTCGCCACAAGGGATTACCGTTTGAATAATATTGAAACCAAACCGAAGGCCACCTATAAATTTACAGATGCAATCCAGGCGGAACTTTCTTCTGCTTACCGTCAGAAAAAAAGAATAGATGGTGAGGAACTCCTGAAAGCTTTTGATGTAACAGGAACCATTCAGTGGGAACGCAGAAAAACTTCGATCAGGGGAAATTTCTCTTTCATCAATAATGATTTTACCGGAAACAATTTCAGTATTGTAGGAAACCAGATGCTGGACGGTCTTAAACCCGGCAAAAACCAGGTATGGAGTGTTTTTATTCAGCAGGCGATCAACTCTTTCCTTCAGCTTAATTTAAATTATGAGGGAAGGAATTCCGGAGACAGGACCATTCACATCGGAAGTATGCAGGTAAAAGCGAGCTTTTAATTGTGAGGGAGTTTGAGGGTATGAGAGCTTGTGGATGGGGATGGGCTACTGATTGCAAGGTTTTTGTTATCATCTATTTAGTTATTAAAGCCTCTCGTCTCCTATCTTATGTCTGAAATTTAATATCTGTCATTTAAACCTTGCCATTCACTTGTGAAGCAAAAACTCACTATCCACATCAATTTTTTTCAAATAGATATCCACCATTTACAGTCATAGATATTATCATATTTTCAAATGTTTATAATTTCGTAAATTTGCCGAATGGTAAAAATAGGCAATATAGAACTGCCGGAATTTCCGCTTTTGCTGGCTCCGATGGAAGATGTAAGTGATCCTCCGTTCAGACGCCTGTGCAAGATGCACGGGGCAGATCTGATGTATTCAGAATTCATTTCTTCTGAAGGCTTGATTCGTGATGCAATGAAGAGCCGTAAGAAGCTGGATATTTTCGATTATGAAAGACCGGTTGGTATTCAGATCTTTGGTGGAGACGAAGAGGCGATGGCGATGTCTGCAAGGATTGTAGAGACGGTAAACCCGGATCTCGTGGATATTAATTTCGGATGCCCTGTAAAGAAAGTAGTTTGTAAAGGAGCAGGAGCGGGAGTTCTTAAGGATATTGACCTTATGGTACGCCTTACCAAAGCTGTTGTAAGTTCTACTCATCTGCCGGTAACGGTTAAAACCCGTCTGGGATGGGACAGCACCAGTATTAATATAGATGAAGTGGCAGAACGTTTACAGGAAACCGGTATCAAAGCTTTAACGATACATGCCAGAACGCGTGCACAGATGTATAAGGGCGAAGCGGACTGGGAACATATTTCCAGAATAAAACAAAATCCAAATATTGAGATTCCTATTTTCGGAAACGGAGATATTGATTCTCCGGAAAAAGCCCTGGAATACAAACAAAAATATGCATGCGACGGGATTATGATCGGTCGTGCAGCAATTGGGTATCCTTGGATTTTTAATGAGATTAAACATTTTTTCAAAACAGGAGAGCACCTTCCGGAGCCTGTTATTGCAGACCGCTTACTTGCTGTCCGCCAGCACGCAGAATGGAGTGCGGAATGGAAAGGTGAAAAATTGGGTCTTATTGAAATGAGACAGCATTACAGCAATTATTTCCGTGGGGTTCCTCATTTCAAGGAATTCAGGAAAAAATTCCTTGAGGTATTTACTTTGGAAGAAATGGATGCTTTGATTAAAGAGACGCAGCAGTTCTACGAAGAATACCCGGCACAGGTATAAAATAAAAAAACCATCAGATTGATGGTTTTTTTTGTCTTAATATCCTCCTGATGAAGATTCGTTTTTTATTAAATTCAAAGCTGAAGAGGTTCCTATTCTTTTCACTCCCATGCTGATCATTTTCTCGGCATCTTCGGGGGTTCTTACTCCTCCGGCTGCTTTTACAGGAAGCTTTCCTGCGTTATCCAGCATGATTTTTATGCCTTCAAACGTTGCTCCGTTCGGTTTTCCGTCTTCTGTTTGGTAAAAACCTGTAGAAGATTTTACAAAAATGTTCGGCAGATCATTTTCGGAGAAGTTTTCTACCGACCAATCTGAAATATTTTTAGTAATATCCGCAATCTGTGCATCCGTTAATGCCGCAATTTCAATGATCCATTTTGCGATCTTCTGATTCTGCAGAGCAAGTTTTGTACATTTTACAAACTCGTCTTTTACCAGGGCAAGATCTCCTTTGAGATAAGCATTATAATTAACAACAAAATCGAGTTCATCTGCTCCGTCTTCAATTGCTTTTGATGCTTCAGCAAGTTTCTCGTCCACAGTATAAGTTCCTTCATGAAAACCTATTACGGTGCCCACTGCAACATTTGAATGTCTTTCCTGAATATACTTTTTGATATCGGTTACATAATCCGGACGGATCATTACGGCAAAAATACCATGGTCTATGGCCTCCTGCGCAAGCTTTTTATCTATCTGTAATGTTTCTTCGTTTGAAATTCCTGACTGTTCGGGTGTTTTCAAATAGGTTGAATCCAAATATTGGGCAATCTTCATAATCTTTATACTTTCAGTTGTCTGTAAATACCTTGTTCCAAAGATATGAAAGTTTCTGTTCTTGTCACTCCTTTCAGCTTCTGAAGTTTGTTCAGGATCTGCATAAGATGGTCATTGTCTTTACAAAGAACCTTTAAGAATATGGTGTAATTTCCCGTTGTATAATGGGCTTCCACTACCTCATTCACTTCTTGCAGAGATTTTACAACCTCCGGATAGTGGCTGGGCTGGTCCAGAAACATTCCGATATACGAAATTACTTTATATCCGATTTTTTTAGGATTAAGGAATGAAATGGAGTTTTCAATAACTCCCGCATGCTCGAGTTTTTTAATTCTCTGATGTACTGCTGTTGTGGAAATTCCAACATTTTTTGAAATGTGGGCTAAGGACGTTTTAGCATTATCCATCAGCATGTAAATGATTTCTTTGTCAATCGAGTCTAAATGATAACTTGTGTTACTTGAATTTTTCATTTTCTACTTATTATTTATGTTTTTGTTTCTTCAAACTTTACAAAAACCGGAAAGTGGTCGCTGTATCCGCCCAAATACCGGGTACCGGCATAGGTTCGGAAGGGACGTCCTTCAAAATTTTTCACCTGGCTGCTTATTTTTTCAGAATTAAAAATATGGGCACTCTGAAAATTCAAAACATCATTTTCAAAAAGGGATTTTGACATGATGATCTGATCATACAACAGTCCAGACTTATAATGAAAAGTAGAATAATTTCTTGTATTAAACAATTCTTGAAAAGGGTTTACCAGGACCTTCTCGTGCTTATTGTCGTAGAGAATTTTTACTAAATTTTCATCATCAGGGTTTTCGTTAAAATCACCACACAATATTACATGTTCTTTTTCGCTATCTACAATTTTCAGAATCCGGTTATGGATCTCATTAAGAATAAAGTCTCTTTTGGGCTTATTAATATCTTTTTCTCGCTTAGAGGGAAGGTGGGCGATAAAAACATTAATAACAGTTTCTTTATATCTAATTTTAGAAAAAAGTACATCTCTGGTTGTGTCGTAATTCTCTGTGTTTTTTCTGTTTATAATTTCAAAGAAGAAGGTAATAGTTTCTGAGTCTATGATCTCTACTTTGGCTTTATGATATAACATGGCAACATCTACCTTTCTCTCATCCATAGAATTGTAATGTACAATTCCATATTCTGAATTAAAAGGCTCCATTTCCACCAGATCTTCTAAAACTTTCCTTCCGGAAACTTCAGAAAGTCCAATTAAAAATGGGAGATCACCATTTTCCTCCTTCATTAATTGAAAAACGTGTGAAATTTTAAAAAGCTTATTCCTATATCTTCTTTCATCCCAACCTTTCAAGCCTGATTTTGTAGGATCTAACCGGTGAAGAGGCTTCGGGTCAGGTAAAAATAAATTTTCAACATTATAAAAAGAGAACATCTCCATCTGCAAAATTTGCTATCTTAAAATTATCAATTTCTTTTTCGTTGTAAATTTATTATTTTTTTTCAAATTTCATTAATTTATTTATAATATTTTCATCTTAATATTATGTAAGCAATATAAAATATTTAACAAAAAATATCAATAAAAATGCTTTTATAAAGTCAAATTATTAAGCATTTAAATTTATCAACACAAAAAATAAAACTAAAATAATATATAGTTATCCGATTAACACGAAAAAATTTTTAGTCTTTATAAGATATGATGGATAATTTTCACTCATTTCCACTTTACATCAATTCTTATTCTATTTTATCATCAAAATTTCAGAAACGTGAAAAAAAATTGTTTTTTTTACAGTTTTGTGTTATTTTTTTTAGAGCAAATCAGGACGTTTTTCCTGTGTGATCCTTACAGCTTCTTCATGACGCCATTCTTCTATCTGAGCAAAGTTTCCGCTTAGTAATACCTTTGGCACCTCCAGTCCTTTATAAACTTCAGGTCTTGTATAAATAGGCGGCGACAGAAGATCATCCTGAAAACTGTCTGTAAGAGCACTCTGCTCATCATTCAATACTCCGGGAACCAATCTTATAATAGAGTCCGCAAGAACACATGCTGCCAGCTCACCCCCTGTAAGTACATAGTCGCCAATTGAAATTTCTTTGGTAATGTGAAGGTCACGAACTCTCTGATCGATACCTTTATAGTGACCGCAAAGGAAGATCAGATTATTTTTTATGGAAAGGGTATTGGCAATTTTCTGGTTTAAGGTGATACCATCCGGCGTAAGATAAATTACTTCGTCATATTCTCTCTGGGATTTAAGATCAGAAATACATTTATCCAGCGGTTCTATCATCATTACCATTCCTGCTCCGCCTCCATAGGGTTCATCGTCAATCTGTCTGTGCTTATTGATGGCCCAGTCCCTCAGGTGATGGAAATGAACTTCTACTAAACCTTTATCCATTGCCCTTCTTAAAATAGAAGTCTGAAACGGACTTTCCATTAATTCGGGAAGCACGCTTATTATATCAATTCTCATTGTAATGTATCATTTTTCTTATTAGGTGAAATAATTAATCTTAAAGAAGAATCTTTGTTGAAATAGCTCCACATCCAGTTGAAAAAGACCGCAAGCTTATTTCTTACGCTCAGGATCAGCATGAGGTGAAGGAACATCCAGAAATACCAGGCCAGAAACCCCTGGAACTTCATAAACGGAAGATCTACCACAGCCCTGTGTTTTCCAATGGTTGCCAGAGAGCCCTGATCTTTATATTCATACTCTACCCAGTCATTGGTATTCTTCTTCAAGAAATTTTTACCTAAATTTTTTGCTTGATTAATGGCCACATTTGCAACCTGAGGATGCCCCTTCGGATATTTTGGTGTTTCCATATAGGCAATATCCCCAACTGCGTAAATATTGTCGTAACCTTTTATTTTATTAAACCGATCTACTATATATCTGTTTTTTACTAATTTTTCTTCCGGAAATCCGCCCACCACATTTCCTGTAACACCTGCTGCCCAGATTACATTATTGGACGGAATATCTTTTCCGCTCTTTGTGTATACCTTATTACCGTCGTAATCCGTAACAACTTCTCCGCTTAGAAATGTAACACCAAGATCCTTAAGGTATTTTTCAGATTTTTCCTGTGCTTCACTGCTCATTACGGCAAGCGGTTTTTCCGTGGAGCTTACCAAAATGATCTTAAGCTGATCAAAATTCATGTATGGATAATCTCTGGGAAGAATTTCTTTTTTCATCTCGGCAAAAGCTCCCGCCAGCTCTACACCGGTAGGTCCGCTTCCGACAATAACAATATTCCAATTGCCGTCATCGCTTCTGCTTTTTTCAAGAATAAGTTTTTCAAAGGTCATCAGTACATGATTCCTGATGCTTATTGCTTCCTGGGTATTTTTCATCCCGAAAGCCCTCGATTCCATGTCTTTGTTTCCAAAGAAATTGGTTTTGCATCCTGTAGCGATGACCAGTTTATCATAGGTAAACTCTGCTTCATCCGTGATCACCTTATTGTTGGCAGGATCAATTTCTTTAACTTCGGTAAGGCGAAACTGTGTATTCCTGGATTGCTGAAAAATCTTCCGGAAAGGGAAAGAAATATTGGATGGTTCTATCCTCCCGCATGCAACCTGATAAAAAAGCGGCTGAAACATATGATGATTCACCCGGTCCAGAACAATTACTTTTTTATTTCTGTTATTCAATGTTTTAGCAAGCTGCAGCCCCGCAAAGCCCCCTCCTATGATGATGATCTTTTCGCGTGTTTCCATAATACACAAATTTACTGATTTTATTTAGCATTTAGTAGTGAAAAAAGTTAGTTTTGCAAAACTTTATGACACCTAAAAAGTACACCAAAAAGACGGCCAAAAAAGTACATGAGAATCGTCGGAAGAATTATTTTTTCCGGAGAAAAGTAATATTAGCTGTTTTAATTCTTGCTTTAATAGGAACAGGATTTTACCTGAAACAGTCGGTTAGCTATTATTATGCACTGTACTTCAATAAATTCAGACATAAAAAACTACACAACAGTGAAGTGGAAGCAGCAAGGATACAGAAAATCCTTACCGCTAATCTCGATAAAACATATGGTTTTGATGTTTCTCACTATCAGAACAGGGAAGATATCAAATGGGACAGTCTGAGTATTGGAAATAAAACAATTCCACTGGAATTTGTAGTCATGCGTGCCACAATGGGAAACCGAAATGCCGACAAACACTTTGATGAGTTCTGGGTAAAAGCCCAAAAGCATAATCTGATTCGTGGAGCCTACCATTTTTACAGGGCTGATGAGGATCCTGTGATCCAGGCTAATAATTTTTTAGCGAATGTAAAACTGGAAAGCGGTGACCTTCCCCCTATTTTAGATATTGAAAAGATCCCGAAAAGAAAAACAAATAAAAAACTGATAGAAGATTTAAAGGTATGGTGCAAAATCATAGAGGAAACGTATGGGGAAAAACCGATCATCTATACCTATTATCATTACTATAAAGACTTCCTGAAAGGAGAATTTGACGATTATCCGCTCTGGCTGGCGAATTACAATGATGTACCCTCTCCCACTCCCAATGATCATTGGGATTTCTGGCAGTTTACGGAAAATGGTATTGTTCATGGCATTAACACCAAAGTAGATCTTGATATCTATAATGGAAGCACCTGGTCGTTAAAAAGACTTACGCTGGATTGACAGGAAAGGAAGATGGGAGTTCCGAAACCCGAAAGAATTATTTCTCCCGGGTTTAATCAATTTTTAAATTAATTTATAAGTTTAAGAAATAACCGAAGGAAGCCAATTATCAGCAATATCTTCCAGCCTCCCTCTTCCAACCTAAAATTATTTCCCCAGAAATTTTGAAATATCTGCATTCAGCTCATCAGCATTTTCGAAAGGAATCATGTGGGTTGCATTTTTATAGATCTTAAGTTCAGCATGTGGGATCTGTTTGGATATCATTTCAGTATGATCCTGTTTGATCACATCTTTATCACCTGCAATCACCAGAACCGGACTTTGTATTTTTGCCAGATCTTTTTTACTGATATGAGGCTCATTCAGCATAATCTCTACCAACCTGCGTTCGTTGAATTTTCCAGATTTATTCTCTATATTCAGCACCAGAAGCTGATTTTTCATATGAGAAATAAGTCTTTCGTCGACACCTTCAGGAAAAGCATTGGCACCAATGGTAATCAATTTGTTCAGGTTTTCCGGATATTTTAAAGCAAATTCTAATCCTGTGACTCCACCGTCGCTCCATCCGGCAATATTAATTTTATGCAATTCCAGCTTGTCTGCAAGCATTTTTATATCTTCTGCAAATTGGGTATAGGTAAAATCTCTTTCAGAAGTATCAATACTTTTACCCTGCCCTCTGGTATCTACAACAATTACTTTAAACTGTTGGGAAAGAACCGGAATCTGCTGGTAAAAATCCTGGATACTTCCTGAATTCCCATGAAGAAGAAAAAGCGGTTCTCCTTCACCATAAGTTTCGTAATAAAGCTTTGTACCTTTTAATTGAAGATAGCTGCCCGAAGATGCGTTTTTCCCATACACAGAGTTTTTAGATTCCATACTATATTGGGAAACATCTGGGATCAGCCCTTCGAGGTCATCTCCAAAAGCAGCCGTTTCATCTTTGATATTCTTTGCGCTTTTATCCACTTTTACATCGATATTAATGGCTGGGGCTGCCAAGGTTATTTTCTGCCAGTCACCATAAAATTTTCTAATAAATCCCGTTCTGAACAATGCAGCACTGATATTAACCTTTCCGTCAAATTCTTTTAAAAACTGAATTCCGATAAAGAATTTCCCCTGCACCCAGATATTATGATCATTCACATCCAGTGTATAAGTTCCGTCTTTAATCATATCTTCCGTAAGTTCTACTGTGATTTCTTCATCCAGGATATTTTGGTCGGGAAAACCATTTTTTTCGGTATAAAGACTGTATCTCATCAGCACGGGCTTGTCTGAAATATAGCTGGCGATATTCAGGTTGATATTTTTGATCTTGGATCTTCTGCTGGCGTTAAATTCCAAAGCAGTTTCACCAAGAAAATCTTCTTTTTTGAACTTAGGATTCACGGAATACAGAACGCTTTTTGTTTTCGTATTGACGCCCCAGTTTTTATCAACCAGCTTTTTAACTTTAATATTGACCTCCTTTATATTTTTAACTTTTTCTTTTAAAAATATCTGCTGACCATCGTATTTTCTGAAATTCTGTACAGTTTCAGAATAAGGCTCATAGCCGGGAACCTCTATTTTTAGTTTTTTTGATGGATCAAATCCCGAAAGGTTAATAGCAAAATTTCCTTTCTCATCGGAAACAGTACCGGCGTTCTCTTTTTCTACCCCAATTTTTACGTAAGGAATCGGCTGTTTTTCATTTCCGGAAATTACAGTTCCCGAAATCACCTGTGCATTAAGAAAATAGGCTGCTAAAAGTAAGAATAAAGCATTGAGTTTTTTCATAGTATAAGTTTGATGCAAAATTCTTTATTTTCTCCCTTGAATACTCACAATGACTTATTAAATTTGGTTTGTATTTAGTTAAACTTATTTAAAAAAATCACCAGTCTGTGATAGGAATTCTAAAAAATGCATAAACTTTTCTTTTTACAGAATATTCATGATCTCTTCCCATGAATGCACTCTTTTGTAATTTTCATTTTCTATCAGCTCGTTGTGAGGTTGGGTGAAAATTAGTTTTTCTCCGGCAAAATGGTCCAGATTTTTAGGATAATCATCGATCATTACATCACCGTGTACCACCTTTTTGCTTCCACACAAAACAATTTGTTCCCAGCTGATAAACGGAAAATGTTCTGCCAACCAATCAAATTTTTCTCTTAAGCTGTTAGGAAACTCCATCCCAGCAGAAACAATGTAGAGCTCATATTTGTTATTAATGTATTCCAAAGCTGCTCGGCTTCCTTCCATGACAGGAAGCGTTCTGAAAAAGCCAACTTCATTAACGTGTTTTTTTCCATTTGGAAACGCTTCAGTTTCAGGCATTCCTGCCAGATCATTGATTTCAATTTCTCTTCCTGAGTCTCTTTTTTCAAACTGCACCAGCTGATGGTACACATCTGCCATTACCCCGTCCATGTCTACGATTACTTTTTTCATTATTTTAATATGTAATTTTATGAAAGCTTAAACTTACAACATATCAAAAAAAATAAAAAATATCATCTATACAAAATAAAAATTTAAGACAAATTTATCTTATCGCAGCCTATTCAACGAAAGGCTTTCTTTGAATCCATTCTTTTTTAGGATTTAATCCTATGAAAATTCTTTTCATAAATAAATTGACCAAAGAATTATTATGCTTTATCAATCCGAAAATTTCAATAGGTTCCGCACCAATGGTTGATTTTATTTCCAAAGCTGTTCTCCCGAAAATTATTCTTTTAGACTTATTGCTAATTGCGAATTCTACCATATCTAAAAGCATGTTGAGATACAGTTGCCTTTCTTTTTGAATTTCTTTATCATAGCCTAAAAAATAGGTGTCAATATCTTGATTATTGAGGATTAAAGTATAGAATCCAATCAGCTTTTGGTTTAAAAAATATCCAAATACTTTAAAATTTTCATTGATATTTTTCTTCATGCATTCAAAATGATGTTCAGCAAGAAAAAAAGTATTGAATGGGGCATTTTCAGCTACATTTTGATAGAGAATATTCATTTCATCCTGATGCTTTTGTATCTCACCCAAATTCATTTCATGCTTTTCTATATTTTCAAATTTCTTTCGGGCAGAGCGGGCTCTTGTCCTGTATTTTTTAGAAAAATCATTCAAATAATCCTCATACACAGTCCAGCTTTCGTTTATCTTCAATATCATATTAGGCTGAACTGAAAATCGGAAATAGGGCTGATGGTTTTTACTCTGGAAATAGTTGACAAAATTGAACTGATAATCTTTATAAATGATCAAAGACGTTTTTCTGATGTCTTTCTGCATCTTCTGAACCGCCCTGTCCAAAAGTGGAACTACCTGTTCAAAAGTAATTTTGGCAGCATCAAAATAAAATCCATTCTGGCCTGTCAGCATATTGTTTCCCAAGATCATTACATCTTTACTGAATTTTCGGGCAAAGAAATTCCTGATATTGCACCAGACTTCATTTTTCTGAAAGGTCGCATGATTCTGGAAATTTAAATACTGGAATAAAGCACCGCCAATCAAATCATCATTATAAAAGAAACCGGCATAATAGCATTCCATATTGGCAGGCCCGGAAGATTCCAAAATATTGAAATATTCTTTGGAAAGCATAATATTCCGGTTTCCGATCACAGAATTCCACTGTGAAGGTAAATCCGAAACGCTATTGTATATTTTTAAATTATATGACATAAAAAAGGCCACAAATGTAGCCTTATCATTTGGATCGTTAGAATTTTATTTTTGTGTAACCCAATTAAAGCCATCCGGCAAATACCAGCCACAGACAATTCCGCCCATAATGGTGATCGTTATGGTCCAGTATGCAGTATTAATGAAAGTATATTTCCAGGATTTCCTTTCAAACATTGCATTAATTGCAGTAATGGGAAATATCAAAAATACTCCTGCTATAAAACAATGCAAAGCACCGTGACCAAAAGAACGATAGGCCATTCCGTAATCCTTCATGAAGGCAAAAAATGAAGGTTTTGCATTCATTTCATCTCCACCAACCATGCCTAAGGCTCCAAGTTGATGTATTGTAATCATTTGCAGAAAAAAAGCGATCAGAAAAGACAGGATAAATGAAAAGACAAAAATAAATCCCATGTTTGATCCTTTCATTTTTTCTTCTGTCAGCCCCGATTCCTGCATCCAGACAGTTCCGAACATTTTTGGATGATACCAGATAAATCCCATAATAAGTGGAACCAATGCGGCTACAGCAATAGCCAATAAGTTAATTTCCATCATAATATTGCATTTTAATAAGTATATCAAATCTACATTAAAATACAATATAAAATAAACTTTACGTAAATTATAATTCATTTTAACTATAAATTAAAAAGCAAATAGAATAAATTCAATAAAAATCTAATATTACATTCCAATCCCATACTAATTATAAAAAAAATGATTTACGTTTTAAAGATTCTTATATAATGGCATTAGTAAGTTTTAAGTGTGTACATTTTCGTATTTTTGCGGCTCAATTGAATTTTTAAATCAAACCCATTAAATTCCAATGAATTACGTTTCTGTAGAAAATCTTACTAAATCTTATGGCGTCAAAGTTTTGTTCGAAAATATCTCTTTTCATGTGAATGAAGGGGACAAAATAGCCATTGTCGCCAAAAACGGAAGCGGAAAATCTACCCTTCTTAAAATATTAATGGGGAATGAAATTGCAGACAGCGGGACTGTAAATATTAATAAAGATATCCAGGTGGTTTTATTTGACCAAGAGATTGAATTTGATTCTGATCTAACGATTGATGAGTTTATGATGACGCTTGATTCTGCGCCTATTCAGGCTCTGAAAAATTATCATCAATCTCTGCTCTCCACAGATTATGATTTCATTGAAAAAGCTTTGGCTGAAATGGAAATTCATAAAGCATGGGATCTGGAGAATGATATGAAACAAATTCTCTCCCAGCTGAAAATCACTGACCTGGAAGCAAAAATGGGAACCCTTTCCGGTGGACAGATCAAACGTGTTGCTTTAGCAAAACTACTGACTGAGACAAGAGCGGAACACCGTCATACTCTTCTGATCATGGATGAGCCAACCAACCACCTTGATGTGGAAATGGTAGAATGGCTCGAAAGTTATTTAAGTAAAGCGAAAATTACCTTAATACTGGTAACCCACGACAGATATTTCCTGGATGCAGTTTGTGGCATCATCTGGGAAATGGAGGATAAAAATCTGTATTTCCATAATGGTTCTTATGCAACCTATCTTGAAAACAAGATGATTCGTGAGGATAATATGAATGCAACCATCGACAAGGCCAACAATCTTTACAGAAAAGAACTGGAATGGATGCGAAGACAGCCCAAAGCAAGAACTACAAAATCGAAATCCAGACAGGATGATTTTTACGAAACTGAAAAAATAGCTAAAACCGACACCAGAAAAGAATCTCTGGAACTTGATTTTGAAATGAAAAGGCTCGGAAACAAGATTCTGGAACTCCGAAATATTTCTAAAAGTTATGGTGAGAAATTATTATTAAAAGATTTCAGCTATCAGTTTCAACGGGGTGAAAAAGTAGGAATTGTAGGAAAAAACGGAGCCGGAAAATCTACATTACTGAATATTATCCAGGGGCTTGAACCTAAAGATTCCGGGGAAATTGAAACGGGTGAAACAATCAAATTCGGATATTTTTCACAAAAAGGGCTGAAGTATAAAGAAGATGAAAGAGTTATTGATTTTATCAAGGAAATTTCTGAAAATTTTCCTTTAGCCAACGGAAGAACAATCTCTGCATCACAGTTTTTGAGATTATTCTTATTTGATGACCAGACACAATATTCGCCTATTTCGAAACTTTCAGGAGGGGAAAAAAGGAGACTGCATTTAATGTATATTCTGTATCAGAATCCTAACTTTCTGATATTTGATGAACCTACCAACGATCTGGATCTTCCGACTTTAACCGTGCTGGAAAATTTCCTGTTGAATTTTCAAGGCAGCTTAATTATTGTATCTCACGACAGGTATTTCATGGACAGAATTGTTGATCATATTTTAGCTTTTGAAGGAGAAGGAAAGATCAGAGATTTTATCGGAAACTTTTCAGAATACAGGGAAGCTAAAAGCCGCGAGGATGCACTGGAAAAAAATGCAGTATCCAAACCGGAACCTGTAAAAGAAATTGTTGCAGTACCAGAGATTCAGCAACCTGCTTCTCAAAAAAGAAAAATGTCTTTTAAGGAGCAAAGGGAACTGGAAACGATAGAAAAAGAAATGCCTGAGCTTGAACAGCAACGTGCTAAGATCATGGATCAGCTAAATAATGAAACAGACTATGAAAAAGTCTCTCAACTTTCTGCCGAATTAGAAACTATTTCTGAAAAGCTTGAAAACTATGAGATGAGATGGCTGGAACTTCAGGAAATATAATAAGTGAGAGTGTTTGAGAGTGGGAGTGTTTGAGTGTTAAGGAAATTCTAAATATCAAATACTTTTACACTCAAACACTCCCACTCTCAAACTCCTCTACCCTACAGGTATACTATTTTCCCTTCTTTTGAACTTTCCAGGGATGCATCTATGATTTTCATATTCTGGACAACCTCTCTTCCCTGAGATGGTAATGCATATCCGAAAACGATATATTCATAAATCTGCTGATAATAATTCATATAGTTCCCGGGTTCGCTGGCAGTCAGCATTCTTTCGGTTTCTGAGCTTTCATTTACGAAATTTAAAATCCCGTCCGTCCCTTTTAAAGGCTCTGTCCATTCTTTGCCATAAACCGGTATGGCTCCTGCAACCAGTTCATTTTCCTGATTATCGGTTCTTTCCTGCAGGAAGCTTCCTTTTTCTCCGTGAATAGCGTAGGCATAATGAGCTTCTTTGGTAAATACAGATGATTTCAGCCTTACTCTTAAATTGTTTTTGTAATAAAGCAGAATTTCAAAATAATCATTGGCATATTCCTGTCCTTTCATGGAAAACACATCAGCAAAAAGCTTTTCAGGATATCCAAAATATTGGACGGCCTGATCTACAAGATGGGCACCAAGATCATGCAGGGAACCTGAACCCGACTGCTGTGGATCTTCTTTATGCTGTTTTCCGCTGGGTGTAGTACGGAACCTGTCGAAACGGATTTCGGCTTCTTTAATATCTCCTAATTTGCCGTCATTCAATATTTTATGAACCTGCAGAAAATCGCGGTCGAATCTTCTGTTTTGATAAACACTCAGAAACAGTCCTTTTTCTTCCGCCAGATTCACAAGCTCTTCTGCTTCTGAAACACTAACGGTGAAGGGTTTTTCAACAATTATATTTTTTCCTGCTTCAAGTGCCATCTTTGCATATTCATAATGGGTCTGTACAGGTGTATTGATAATCACAAGTTCAATATCTGCATTCTGAAGCATTTCTTCTACCGAACGGTAAATAGTTGCTTCCGGATATTTTTCTTTTGACTCTTCTTTACTTCTCTCTACTACGGCAGCCATAAAAAATCCGGGATGTTCTTTCAAAAATGGAGCATGAAATATTTTTCCGCTCATTCCAAAGGCACAAAGTCCTGCTTTTATCAATTGCATACTATATAATTTTCAACAAATATATTCAATAATCCCCAGTTTAAGAAGGCATAGAAGCAATCGGTTCTTTTACAGCATTCATAAAGTATGATTTAAATCATTTTATTATTTTTATCAATTCTAAATTAATATTTCAAAAAACCTTATTTTTGCCGCTATTTAAAACTAGTCTACATAAAAATAAAATGAATAAACAACTTGCATCTATAGGATTTTTATTGGCAGCCTTATCTTTAAGTGCTCAATTGAAAAATATTGAAGCCGATACCATCAGAACCCAAACCATTGAAGACATTAATCTTCATAAGACAGGAAATCCAAACCAGGCAAGGACTTTATCCACTAAGTCTACCCTTACGGTAATGGAAAACCCTCAAGCTATCTCCATTGTAACTCATGAAATTATTGAGCAACAACAGGCCAAGCAGCTGAGCGATGTTCTTCAGAATGTAAATGGTATGTACATTACTTCATCCAGAGGAAATTCTCAGGACAGTTTTGGGGGACGTGGTTTTATTTTGGGAAATGATAATATTTTTAAAAACGGTACAAGGGTTAACAGTGGTGTTTTTCCTGAAGTAAGTGGTCTGGAAAGAGTTGAAGTACTGAAAGGAGCCAATGCCATGCTGTACGGAAATACAGCTGCAGGAGGAATCATTAATATGATCACTAAGAAGCCTAAATTTAATTTTGGAGGAAGTGTAGGACTGAATGGTGGAAGCTGGAATTCTTATAAGCCAACAGTTGATATTTATGGGCCTTTATCTAAAAATATTGCATTCAGAGTCAATGGTGCCTATGAATATGCTGAAAGTTTCAGAGATGTTGTACAGTCTGAGAAATACTATTTCAATCCTTCATTTTTATTCAATTTGAGTCCGAAATCACAATTGATTGTAGAAGCGGATTATCTTAAAAATAATTTTACTCCCGATTTTGGGATTGGTTCTATTACCAATGCTGACAAAAGCTACTCTATGAATAATCTGCTGTCCAGAAATGCATTCCTGGGAACAGATTGGCAGTATCAAAATGTAGAACAACTATCAACTAACATCACGTTCAATCATCAGTTCAGCGAAAGATGGTCATTGAATGCCACTGCTTCTTATCAAAATTACACTAAGGATTATTTTTCCACAGAAAGGATACAATGGGAATATACAACCGGTAATCGATTAGCATGGAAAAGACCTTTAAACAGAACTTACAACGAACAAAATTACACATCGTTCCAGGCTAATATCAATGGGGAATTCAACACCGGAAAAATTAATCATAAAGTTTTAATAGGAGCAGATGCTGATTATGGCATTGCCGATTCTTACACCTATTATGATCCCACTATCGCAGATCCTAAAAAGGCATTATATGGAACGGCTTATTTGTTCGGTACAAACGGAAACCCTAACGGCTCAGTTTATTTGGATGATCCGTCTACATGGGCAGGTGGTAGTATGCCTACTTCGGAACATGTAGCAAAATTTGAACGTTCAAGAATTCCTACACAGAGAATAGGAGTATATGCTCAGGATTTCATCAGTATTTCAAAGCAATTTAAGGTACTTGCAGGCTTAAGATGGTCTTATGTAGAAAACAAAAGTACAAGAAAAGAAAACTTCAAGGACAATACTACCCCTTATGTTCCGTTCTCAAGTTCTTCCGATATGGCTATATCGCCAAAAGCAGGTATAGTATATATGCCAAATGATAATTTATCAGTATTCGCAACCTATACCAACTCATTCTCCAATAATGTTGGTTTAGATAGACAAGATCAAGCTCTTAAGCCTACTTATATTGATCAGTATGAAGTAGGAGCAAAGAAAAACCTGTGGAATAATGCCTTGGCTATTAACCTTACTGTTTACCAGATTTTATACAAAAATTATTATCAGGTTGCTTTAGATGATAAAGGATTACAGATAGACCCTAACGGACTTTTAAAAGATTTTGCCGGAAAAATGAGGAGCCGCGGTGTGGAATTGGATATTACAGGAAACCCAAATGAAAATTTATCCATTATAGGTGGTTTCTCGTATAATAATTCAGTTTATCTTGATACTCCTGAACAATTTGGATATGTAGAAGAGCAGAGACTGGTAAGAACTCCAGCCACCACAGCCAATGCCTCGGTATTTTATAAATTCACACGTTTTGCTAAAGGATTAAAAATAGGCGCTGGGGCTTACTATATTGGTGATCGTCTTGCCGGATGGAATGATACAAAGACCGGAAGCAATAGTTTAGCTGCGAGAAATGGAGTAAGCAGAGTATTTGAATTAAAGGATTACACTACCGTATCTGTATCTGTAGGCTACGAATGGAAGAAATTCTCTATCCAGGGGAAAGTGGGTAACCTGTTCGATGTAGTGAATTACAATGTACATGAAAATTATTCTGTAAATCCTATTACGCCAAGAAACTATTATTTTACGCTTACCTACAAGCTTTAGAATTAAATATTATATAATTTCATCATTCAAAGTGGAAATTGCAAAAATGCAATTTCCATTTTTAAATATAAAAAAAGACATACAATATGGATAAGATCAAGGACACAAGAAGTTTTATGAGAGTTACACACCGCTATCTGGGGTATTTTCTTGCAGGAATAATGGCCATTTATGCATTGAGCGGAATTTTGCTTGTTTACAGGGACACCGATTTTCTAAAAAAAGAGAAAAAATACGATAAAACAGTCGCTGTCAATCTTACAGAGAAAGAGCTTGGAAAAGAACTGAAAATCAAAGGTCTTGAAGCAGAAAAAACGGAAGGTACTGTTATCTATTTTAAACAGGGTACTTACGATGCATCTACCGGAAAGGCAAAATACTCTAAAAAAGAACTTCCTTTTGTACTGGACAAAATGGTGAAACTTCATAAATCCCAGTCAAAAGAGACCTTATCACCACTGAATACATTTTTCGGGATCTCTTTATTCTTTTTTGTGGTTTCCAGTTTCTGGATGTTTAATCCCAAAACAAAAGCTTTCAAACGCGGAATAAAATTCACTATTGCAGGCCTTATTATTTCGGTGATTCTTTTGTGTATTTAAATTACAAAATCATCAAAAAAAAGACCAAATAATTCACATTTCGATTACCTGAAAATTAACATTTATTCTGAGTTTTTATCTAAAATTAAGAAGCTTGGCACATTTCTTGTTTTTTCTTTAATCTACAAATGGTAACATTTAATTATTAAAATAATAAATTATGAAAAAACTAATTTTTGCAGGAATATTGGCAGCAACAGGTTTGACTGCAACAGCTAACGCTCAAATTCAACAAGGTAACTGGCTGGTAGGAAGCAGCTTAATATCAAGTAATTTTGGTTTAAATACTGGTGGAGGATACAATATTGGTTTACAGCCAAAAGGTGCTTACTTCATTAAAGATAATGTAGCTGTGGGTGGATATGTAGATTTAGGGATCAATAAAGTTACCAATGGCAGCCCTACTGAATTCACTTATGGTGTAGGTGGTTTGGGTCGTTACTACCTATCTCCGGGAGAAAAGGGTGTTGATAATTTGCTACACCACGGAAGATGGTTCCTTGAAGGTAATGTAGGTATCGGAGGTAGATCAGTTGAAAATGCAGATTCTACAACTGGTTTAGATTTTGGTGCAGGTCCTGGTTATTCTTATTTTATTACTCCTAACATCGGTATTGAAGGTTTAGTAAAATACAAAGGCAGAGCAGGATTTGGTAGCGAAGGATTAAACTCAAATATTACATTCAACTTAGGATTCAGTATTTATTTACCGACTTCAAAAGCTAAAGAAGTAGCTAATGATTTAAAATAATCACTTTATATTCACTTGAATAAAAAAATGAAATCGCCCCGAAATATTTCGGGGCGATTTTCGTACAAATTAAAACTAAACTATAAAAAATCAAATAAATCATGTATTAGGTTGAGGCGTATATCTCAGATACGGCTTTATTTCTGTCACTCCTTTTGGGAATATCTTTCTGGCATCTTCTGTAGAAATAGCAGGCGGTACAATAACATCATCACCATTTTCCCAATTGACAGGAGTAGCTACTTTATGCGAGTCAACCAGCTGAAGAGAATCCAGGACTCTTAAGATCTCATTAAAATTCCTTCCTGTAGAAGCCGGGTAAGTAATGGATTAACCTTACTTTTTTATCGGGATCAATGATCAGCAAAGAACGTACGGTAGCTGTAGCAGAAGCGTTCGGATGGATAAAATCATAGAGTTCCGAAATTTTCCGGTCTTTATCTGCAATAATAGGAAACTGTACATCCGTATTCTGGGTTTCATTAATATCTTTAATCCAGCTTTGATGATCCTCTACTCCATCTACACTTAAAGCAATCACTTTTGTTCCTCTTTTATCAAATTCAGATTTCAGCTTTGAGGTGTATCCCAACTCTGTAGTGCATACCGGAGTATAATCTGCAGGATGTGAGAATAAAATTCCCCAAGAATTCCCTAAGAATTCATGAAATCTAATATCGCCTAAAGATGTTTCGGCTTGAAAGTCCGGTGCTGTATCTCCTAATTTAAGTGACATAATATTTTGCTTTGTTAGTCTACAAATTTAGTAGACTTTTTGAAACTGGCAAAATTTTTGTTGAATTTTTTCTATCTTTAATAAATTTTTTTTCATGCAGAACAATGGTTACAGCTACGTAGATGTTATTTACAGGGTTTTGGAGAGCTGGTATATGAGGTTTGCCGAGCTTACACCGAAACTTATTGTCGGAATTTTAGTATTTTCTTTTTTTCTTGTTACCAGTAAATACTTAAGCTTAGGTGCCGTAAAATTATTTCACAAATTTTTCCCTAAAAGCCAGAAAGAAAGTTCCCTGGTTACTTTAATAAGCATATTCAGATTTCTGATCATGATGATGGGAACCTTTATTGCGCTCGAAATCATGGGCTTTAGTGGTTTCCTTTGGAAGTTTATCGGAAGCTTAGGGGTAGCCGGGGTGATTGCCGGGGTTGCTTTGAAAGATCTGGTATCCAGTATTTTTTCTGGAATGCTCATTGGAATTGATAAAGCATTTAAAATAGGGGATTATATAACGATCGGAGCACATTCCGGAACAGTTCAGGAAATTGGTTTTTTAACAACAAAAATCATTACCGATGACGGAAAGAAAGCTTACATCCCCAATCAGGTAATTTTCAATGCTCCTTTTTACAATATTACAGCATCGCCGCAGCGCAGAATTATTTTAAACTTCGAGATCCCTGCGGATGAAGATATCAGCAAAGCTCAGAAGGGGATGTTGGATGTCATTAAAAGCCTGGATGGTGTAGACAGGCTGGATACTTCGGAAGTGATCTTTACCGACTTAAAACAGGGCAATTTTAATCTCCAGGCTAAATTCTGGATGAAAGTAGGAGCCAACATAGTTCAGGTAAAAAGTGAAGCCTATCTGAAAATCAAGCAGCGTCTGGATGCAGATAATATCCAGCTGGTAACTCCTACAAGTATCAGCATTACGAATGGAGAATCTCTTCCTGCCGAAAATCAGGACAAATAAAATATCAGCCGCTTTTTTTAAGCGGTTTTTTTATGCTTCAAATTATTTCTGATACTTTGATTTAAAGATACATCTCTGATGTTATCGGGCTACAAAAAATTAAATTCAACCACAAAAGTCACAAAAGTTCTTTGACACTTAAGTTATTTTAAACTTAAGTGTACTTATTGTTTTCAGGATGGTAAAACTTTTAAGCTAAAGTGATCTAAAGTGTTTAACATGAAAAACTTCTGTGACTTTTGTGGTAAAAAAGAAAACCGCTCCAAAAATGGAACGGTTTCTCAATTTATTTAAAAGTTCAGCTTACGCTAAAACTTCTTTTACTTTGTTGGCAGCTTCTTCTAAAGTAATTGCTGAATGTACAGGAAGACCTGAATCATCAATTAATTTTTTAGCTTCTACAGCGTTAGTTCCCTGTAATCTTACGATCAATGGAACAGGAAGGCTTCCCATAGCTCTGTAAGCATCTACAACTCCCTGAGCAACTCTATCACATCTTACGATACCACCGAAGATGTTGATAAGGATAGCTTTTACGTTAGGATCTCTCAGGATGATCCCGAAAGCTGTTTGAACTCTCTGAGCATCAGCAGTACCACCTACGTCAAGGAAGTTAGCAGGGTTACCACCGGATAATTTGATGATATCCATTGTTGCCATGGCAAGACCAGCACCGTTTACCATACAAGCAACGTTACCGTCAAGTTTCACGAAGTTAAGACCAGCTTCACCAGCTTCAACGTCCATTGGATCTTCTTCTCTTGTATCTCTTAATTCAGCTAGGTCTTTGTGACGGAACAATGAGTTGTCATCCAAAGTTACTTTAGCGTCAACAGCGATAATTTTGTTATCAGAAGTTTTTAATACAGGGTTGATTTCAAAAAGAGAAGCATCAATTCCAGTATAAGCATTGTAAAGAGATGCAATGAATTTTGTGAATTCTTTGAAAGCATTTCCTTCAAGACCAAGATTGAAAGCGATTTTTCTGGCCTGGAATCCTTGAAGACCTAAAGCAGGATCAATAATTTCCTTGTGGATCAAATGAGGAGTTACTTCAGCAACATGCTCAATATCCATCCCTCCTTCAGTAGAATATACAATCGTATTTTTACCTTCAGCTCTGTCTAAAAGAATAGAAACATAAAATTCTTTAGTTTCAGATTCTCCAGGATAATAAACGTCTTCTGCAACCAAAACAGAGTGTACTTTTTTACCTTCAGCAGAAGTTTGTGGAGTTACCAACTGCATTCCGATGATGTTCTGTGCATTTTCTTTAAGCTTATCCATGTTTGGAGAGAACTTAACACCACCACCTTTACCACGTCCACCTGCGTGGATCTGTGCTTTTACTACCCAAGCCTGAGCTCCGGTTTCAGCAGTAAGCTTTTCTGCAGCTGCTACAGCTTCGTCTACATTATTCGCTACGAAACCGCGTTGGATAGCTACTCCATACTTTGATAAAATCTCTTTTGATTGATACTCGTGAAGATTCATATTATTTTATTATTTTATTTTAAAATTTAAAGGTTGACAAATTTACTAAAAAGACATGGAAGTTCAAGTTTATTGACTTAAAAATTAAAGTGCAGTGAACTTGATTTTTAACATGTCTATCAAATTTGCTCTATTCTTCGGACAATTTCTCAGACTGTGAACCGATGAATGGGATTTTCGGAGCCAGAAAATAACCTGTCAGACTGGCAAAAAGTATCGGAACGAAATAAGTAAAGCCGGTTAAGGTTCCCAGAATAATCGTGGTACTCATTGGTGTTCTTGTTACACAGGCATTAATTGCCGCCATACAGCTTACAATGGCTAAAGTAGTGTCAACCGAAGGAAACAGCTGATGAATAATCAGCCCTAAAGTGGTGCCTACAAAAAACAGCGGGATAATGAAACCTCCTCTCCATCCTGAAGTCACGGTAACCGCAATGGCTATGATTTTAAAAACCAGAATGACGATCAAAAAATTCAGGGCAAAATTCCCGTTGATCAGTTCGTTGATCTCATGATGTCCGAAGTATCTTGTGATTGGAAAATTATAGGCAATAATCCCTAAAATAATTCCGCCAACCAATGTTTTTATATAAATCGGAAACGACCTGTATTCAAAAACTTTTTTGAAAAATTTTACAACGAAAATAAAGATCCATCCGAAAACTGTAGCCACCACCCCGAATAAAAAGGCATAGATAAAATCATATACTCCTGAATAATGATAGGCTTTCAGATCCCAAGTTGCCCCTATTCCTAAATGAATAATCAGAGCGAACATCACATAACTGAAACAGCTCGCCACTAAAGCAGGAATAATAGCTTTATAATATTCCACTGCATGTTTGTGATGCAAAATTTCAAGGGAAAAAAGGCTTCCTCCAAGCGGAGCCCCGAATAAAGCGGTAAAGCCTGAAGCCATTCCAGCAATACTCAAAGAACGCAGCTCTTCTCCTTTCAGCCTGAAAATTTTCCCAAGCCAGGTTCCGGTAGAACCTGTTACCTGAACCAAAGGTGCTTCAGGACCTAAACTTCCACCCGATGCCACACAAAAAAGGGATGACAAAATCATGGAAGGATTATTTTTCGGCTCTAATTTTCCTTTATTAAACCTGATATTATTAACGATCAGATGGATTTCCCCGGGATCTCCGAAGAAATGGATCACAAGTCCTGCCAGCAAACCGCAGACAGCCATGGTAGGGATAACCATCCAGCCCTGAAACTCAGCTAAAAATTCAGTAAAATGTTCTAATACGATCCAGTAACCTCCTGCAATAGCCCCTCCCACAAGACCTGTGAAAGCCCACATAAAAAAAGTCCGGCTGAATACAAAAGGATTGAATCTTATGGGTTGATCCAGAAGATTCAATGTTTTGATTAACCGTCTTCTTCTATTGATCTTCATTCTTAAATTCTGTTTTTAGCAAAATAAAGAATAAGCATTCCCCAGCTCAGGATCATAAAAAGACCTCCCAGCGGAGTAACGGGTCCTAAAAATTTAAGGTTTGCTCCCAGGTAATCCTGCAGGCTAAGGAAATAAATACTGAAAGAAAATAACATGGTTCCCACAATCATCAAAATGGAAGTCCATTTTTCAGACGAAGTTTCAAATTTTAAAATATATCCGATGATCAGTAAGAAAAATGCAGCATACATCTGGTATCTCACTCCTGTTTCAAAGCTTTCAAGTCTTTCTACAGACAATATTTTTTTTAAAGCATGTGCTCCGAAGGCGCCCAGAATAACAGACAGCATTCCATACGCAGCACCAAAAATTAAAGTAATTGTTTTCATTTTTATAATTCTTCTAATTCTAGATTTAAATATTTTTTTGTTTTGTAATCCCGCCAGGTTCCGGTAATCTTGCTGCCCTTTTTATTCGCTTCAATAAAAGCTCTTGGAATCCATTTTTCCAATTCTTCATCATAATGGTCATTCTCCGTAATGGAAATATGATCTCCCTGAATCTTTCCGTTCCATTCTATCAGTTTTTTATTTTTATCATACCAATACATAGCGGAAAAAGCATTTTCTCCATTATCCGTGTAAAGATGTTTGATCAGAACCGTAATGGGGTATTTATCAATTTTTCCTTTCAACAGCTTATACTGAAAACTTGTTGTATCAGTTTTTTCAGAACCTGACAGAAGATTTTTTGCGTAAGGACTCCAATATTTTTCTAGGTCTTTATAAGAAATTTCAATGATGTGACTTCCCAGATCATCCAATGCTCTCATCGCATGATTGGAACATCTTCCGGCAACAAAAGTCAATTGATCCTTTCCAAAATAGAATTCAATGTATTCCAGGGTATTTTCTAAAAAACAGTCTTCATACATTGCAATCTGCTCCTGAATTTCTTCTGTAGGATTTTTATCGGCTTTCAACTCTTTAAGAAAATCA
The DNA here is from genome assembly GCF_003290185.1 of Chryseobacterium lathyri. Lineage (GTDB taxonomy): Bacteria > Bacteroidota > Bacteroidia > Flavobacteriales > Weeksellaceae > Chryseobacterium > Chryseobacterium lathyri. Next base: position 51,362 of record NZ_QNFY01000004.1, read on the forward strand.
TCAACTCTTTTCCTGATTCTCTGATTGATTAAGCTTTCAATCGTTTTAACAGCATTGGGTTGAAATAAATCGGGACAATTAATAAAATTTCCTGTTCTGAGATCAAAATTAATCCATTTGGAAAAACCTTCCGGATAAGCTCCCGAAGCCTCGCCATCTATACCAATACTTAAAATATTTTTAGGGGTTTCTAATTTTTCCCAACTGTAAAAATAGAGATAATTGGTATAGGAATTGGTCGCAGTGGCAGCCTTTTTAAAAGGATCAAGGCCTGAATTCGGCACATATTCCAGTTCATTAACCTGCAGAAAGGTATTGATTTTATGTTCAACCAAAGGATTTCCGGGATAGGAAACAACCGGAAAAACAGTATCTTCAGATTTCGGCTGCAAATCACTGATCTTTACATTTTTCTGCTGAGAAAAACTTAAACCAGAAATCAACAGGAAGAATACTATTTTCTTTCTCATTATTTTGAATGAATGTAGATTAAAATCAGTTTTGCCACCAACGTCGAAATTCCTAATATAATAAAGATATTAGAAAGCTTTTTAGAATTTCTAAAGCCCGGTGACGTCGTTTTCTTCAGGAAGATTCCGAAGATGATAAATACTATAGGTAGGATAATCTGCAGCATTATTGAGCTCTTAATCTGTTCAATTCATGAATAACCTCATGATGGCTTACCGTTTTGTCTTTAAAATAGTTCACAAAATGCTGTTTTTCCTCTTCTGTAGCACCCATTTGGTTTAGAATATTCAACAGGTGCATCTTCATATGCCCTTTCTGGATACCGGTTGTCACTAAAGAACGGAGAGCGCCAAAATTCTGAGCAAGTCCGGAAACAGCCAGAATACTCATTAATTCCTGCGCAGATGGTTTCCCAAGCAATGCCAAGGAGAATTTTACTAATGGGTGAAGATTGGTCAAACCTCCCACTACTCCTACAGAAATCGGAAGATCGATCCAGAATCTGAAAATTCCGTTGTCCGTTGTACAGTGCGTAAGAGATCTGTATTGTCCGTCTCTCGCGGCGTAGGCATGAGCACAGGCTTCTGTTGCTCTGAAGTCATTTCCTGTAGCGATTACTACTGCATCCACTCCATTCATCACGCCCTTATTGTGTGTGGTTGCGCGGAAAGGCTCTATTTCAGCAATGGTAACAGCCTGTTTGAATTTTCTTGCAAATTCTTCATTCGAAATTCCACTGTCATCCTTTAAATCATCAATCTTACATGAAACCTCAGCTCTTACGAGACAGTCCGGTGTAAAGTTGGAAAGAATATTCATCACAATCTGAAGCGAGTTTTTCTCTTCCTGTGTGAAATCTTCACTCGTTGCAATCTCCTGCTTCATTGTTTTTCCGAACTGCTCAAGACACGAATTGATAAAATTCGCACCCATGGAATCTACTGTGTCAAAGCTTGCTTTAAGCTGGTAATAATCCGGCATTTCGGAGGTTTTATCAATTAATTTGATATCCAGAATTCCACCACCTCGTTTTCTCATGTTGGCGGTAATATCTTCTGTAGCTTCAAACAGTTTTTTCTTTAATTTGAAATTAAAGAAATGCAGAAGTTTATGAGATTCTACATTAAAGATAAAGTGGGTATGCCCTAATTTTTCATTGTTAATAATGGTTGTTTTAAAACCACCTTTATCAATCCAGAATTTTGCAGCTTTTGAAGCAGCCGCCACTACTGAACTTTCTTCAACGGCCATTGGAAGGGCGAATAATTTCCCGTCAATTAAGAAATTGGGGGCAATTCCGTACGGCATATAGAAATTGGAGATCGTATTTTCAGAAAACTCTTCATGAAGTTTCTGAAGATCAGCATTTTCGTTCCAGTATTGTTTTAATATATTTTGATATTCTTCGTTTCCTTCAAGGTATTCGCTGACAAGCCAATCGATTTTCCCCTGCTTTGTAAGTTTAGAGAAACCTTCTACCGGTTTATGATTCATAGCATAAATTTAATAAGTGTAAAGATAGTAATTTTGAAAGTCTCCATTGTTGATAACTTCCAGAGAAAAAGATTGACATTTATCAATTTTGGAACTACTTTTGAACAAAGTTTAGATACAAATTATAACATCCTTCCGAAAAATGAATTTTGAACGCCTGAAAGAAAAACTCGAAATCCTTGCGGATGCAGCAAAATATGACGTTTCCTGCTCATCCAGCGGAGGAACGCGAAAGAATAAAAAAGGCGCCTTGGGAGACAGTTCCGTAAGCGGGATCTGCCATACCTATACAGAAGACGGACGGTGTGTTTCCCTGCTCAAAATCCTGTTGACCAATCATTGCATTTACGATTGTGCCTACTGCGTATCCAGAAGTTCCAATGATATTAAAAGAGCCGCTTTCACCGTGGAAGAGGTAACAGACCTGACCATTAATTTTTACCGCAGAAATTATATTGAAGGACTGTTTTTAAGCTCTGGAATCTTTAAAAATGCAGATACGACGATGGAACGTCTGGTAAGGGTGGCAAAAAAATTACGTTTAGAAGAAAATTTTAACGGCTATATTCATTTGAAATCTATTCCGGGAGCAAGTGATGAGCTGATGCAGGAAGCCGCTCTTTATGCAGACAGGTTATCCATTAACCTTGAAATTCCTACAGAAAGCGGGTTGAAATTGTTAGCACCTGAAAAAAACCGACAGGATATGCTTAATCCTATGAAATATATTCAGAATGGAATTGCGCAATATAAGGATGAAAAGAAAATTTTCAGAAAGGTTCCTAAGTTTGCTCCGGCAGGACAGTCTACACAAATGATCGTGGGGGCAACCAATGAAAATGATTTGCAGATTATAAAGGTTGCTGATCATTTTTATAAAAATTTCAATCTGAAAAGGGTTTATTATTCCGGTTATGTTCCTGTTCTGGAAGATAAAAGACTGCCTTCTCTGACTACAGAAGTTCCGATGCTTCGTGAAAACCGCTTGTATCAGTCGGATTGGCTGATGCGCTTTTACGGTTTTAAGGCTGAGGAAATTTTAGACCCGCATATGCCGTTTTTAGACCTTGAAGTTGATCCTAAATTGAGCTGGGCCTTGAGACATCTGCATCAATTTCCTGTTAATTTACAGACTGCAGATTATCAGATGATTTTAAGAATTCCTGGAATTGGCGTGAAAACTGCGCAGAAAATTGTGAGTGCAAGGCGTTTTCAGGTTTTAAATATGGACCATCTGAAAAGACTGGGAGCTGCGGTCAACAGAGCAAAGTATTTCATTGACTTTAACGCCGGAAATGCTTATCTAAAATATTTAACGGATAAAAATTTCAGAAAGCTGCTTGTGGGTGGAAGCTCTTCTAAGTTTCACAATCAGTTTTCACAGCAGCTGAGTCTGTTTTGATTTTAAACACCAATTACAAGAATTGTTTCACGAACTTCACTAATCATTCTAAGACTAACATATCAACTCACTCTAAAACTCCAAAACCTTATAACTCTCTAAATTAACATGACCACTCTACTCTATGACGGCAGTTTCGACGGACTTTTTACAGCAGTATTTGAAGTTTTCGAATACCGGTATAAAGAGGTGGAAATAGTGAGCAAGGAGAGATTTCATCAGGAAAATATCTTTGCTGAAATTCATGAAGTCATTACTCAGAATGATAAGGCTGAACGGGTTTTAAGCAAACTGGAACAACATATTGGACAGTCAGGAATACATGAGTTATTAAAAGTTTATTTATCAGAAGATCCTGAATCGGAACGTCTTATTTTATCAGCCGTAAAACAGTCTGTAAAACATCCTGATGAAAATATTCTGCAAAATTATGCTGACAGCGATATTTTAAAAATTTCAAAAATTTGTAAATCGGTAAGCCGGGAAAGGCACAGAATGACTGCTTTTGTGAGATTTGAGAAAATGCAGGATGGCGTTTTCTTTGCGAAGATAGATCCTGATTTTGATGTTCTTCCGCTTATCCGTAAACATTTTAAAGACCGGTATCAGGATCAGAAATGGATGATCTATGATTTGAGAAGGAATTATGGAATTTTATACAATCTGGAAAGCTGCGATTTCTTTTATCCGGAAGAAAAGCTGGATTTACATGAGTACCAGCAGAAGTTTCATGATGATGAAAACAACTATCAAAAGCTATGGCAGCGGTATTTTACAAAGACCAATATTGTGGAAAGAAAGAATTTGAAACTGCACGTTCAGCATGTTCCAAAAAGATATTGGAAGTATCTGACGGAAAAGTGGTGATGTGGATTTACTGTGATAACATTCTCATAGACTGAGCTAGTGGTGATCAAAATATAACATTTATACTATTATGTAAAAAGTTATTTAGCGAAGTATTTACTTGGATGCTATTTGTTCATATGCTTTCCAATTTTTTTCGATAAAATATTTCACGTTGCCACAGTTTTAATGTAAATTCTTCAGAAACAAAAACAGCGAGGGATTTTTAAGCTTACAAATTTTAGACGATTTTAATTATTTATATTCAAAACTCTTCTCAACTTACTGCCATTATCTGAACTTGTTTTTGTAAATTTGTGTTCGAAATTTTTTACTAGATGAAAGAGAGTGCTGTAAAAAAAATTGCAGTTCTTACTTCAGGAGGTGACTCTCCGGGTATGAATGCAGCATTAAGAGCAGTCGTTAGAACTGCAAACTATTATAATATCGAATGCTACGGAGTAAGGGAAGGCTATAACGGACTCATCCATGATGATTTCCTGAAAATGGGCCCCCGTTCCGTAAAAAATATAATCAACCAGGGCGGAACGATTCTCAAATCCGCCAGATCTGTAGAATTCAGAACTCCTGAAGGACGTCAGAAAGCTTACAACAACTGTGTGAAACATGGTGTGGATGCATTGGTGTGCATTGGAGGTGACGGAACTTTTACCGGAGCAAAGATCTTCAACGAAGAATTCGGGATCAGGGTAATTGGTGTACCGGGGACTATTGACAATGATATTTTCGGAACGGATAACACCATCGGCTACGATACGGCTTTAAACACTGCTATGGAAGCTATCGATAAGATCCGTGATACGGCAACATCCCACAACCGAGTTTTCTTTGTAGAGGTAATGGGCCGTGATGCAGGTTTCATCGCTTTAAACAGTGGGCTGGCTACCGGTGCTCTGGATATTCTTATTCCTGAGAAGAAAGATAGCATGGAAGATCTTTTTGCCAATTTCAGAAAAGCTGAAAAAACAGGAAAAGCATCAAGCATCGTTGTAGTAGCGGAAGGTGAAAAGCTTGGGAATATCTACGAGCTTTCTAAACAGACCAAAGAGGAATTCCCTGATTACGATATCCGTGTAACCATCTTAGGACATATCCAAAGAGGTGGTTCTCCAAGCTGTGCAGACAGGGTTCTGGCAAGCAGGCTGGGTTATGGTGCCGTAGTGGGACTTATGGAAGGAAAAACAAATGTAATGGCCGGAATGCGTTCCAACGATATGGTGTACACACCGATCGAAGAAGCCATTAAAAAACATAATGAAATCAATAAAGATCTTTTACTGATTTCTGAAATTTTAGCAATCTAATTATTTTTTTATAATCTAAAACAAACTATTATGTCAACAATCAAAGTAGGTATCAACGGTTTTGGTAGAATTGGACGTCTTGTTTTCAGAGCAATGACTGAAAGAGATAACATTGAAGTAGTAGGAATCAATGACCTAATCAACGCAGAATACATGGCTTACATGTTAAAATATGATTCTGTACACGGTATCTTCCCGGGAGAAGTTTCTGTAGAAGGAAATGATCTTGTAGTAAACGGAAAAAGAATCAGAGTAACTGCTGAGAAAGATCCTAACAACCTAAAATGGAATGAGATCGGTGCAGACTATATCGTAGAATCTACAGGTCTTTTCTTATCTAAGGACTCTGCTCAGGCTCACATTAATGCCGGTGCTAAAAAAGTAATCCTTTCTGCTCCATCTAAAGACGACACTCCGATGTTCGTAATGGGTGTGAACCACAAAGAACTTACTGACGATATCAAAATTTTATCTAACGCGTCTTGTACTACCAACTGTTTAGCTCCTTTAGCTAAAGTAATCCACGATAACTTCGGGATCGTTGAAGGTCTTATGACTACGGTACACGCTACAACGGCAACTCAGAAAACAGTTGACGGTCCTTCAATGAAAGACTGGAGAGGTGGTAGAGCTGCTCTTAACAACATTATCCCTTCTTCTACAGGTGCTGCTAAAGCGGTAGGAAAAGTAATCCCTTCATTAAACGGAAAATTAACAGGTATGTCTTTCAGAGTACCAACTGTTGACGTTTCTGTAGTAGATTTAACAGTGAGAATTGAAAAAGCTGCTTCTTATGAAGAAATCTGTTCAGTAATTAAAGCTGCTTCTGAAGGTGAATTGAAAGGAATCTTAGGATACACTGAAGATGCAGTAGTTTCTCAGGACTTCGTAGGAGATAAGAGAACTTCTATCTTCGATAAAGATGCCGGTATCATGCTTTCTCCAAACTTTGTAAAACTTGTTTCATGGTATGATAACGAAATGGGTTATTCTAACAAGTTGGTAGATATGCTTGTACACGCTGCTTCTTTATCATAAATAATGAGCAATTAGCAATAAATAATGAAAACCTTCCCGATGGGAAGGTTTTTTTGTTTTTATGACTTTATCAAATTATTACTTGGCTACAAATGGATTTTTATCAAACCTAAAAGATATTCCTACAAAAGGATTCACTCTGTACTGCATTTTATTCAGATTATCCGATGTCACTGAGGTGTCGATTGCCTGTCCCACTGTATAATCTGTATTAGGACGGTTTTGCTTGTGCACGGCAATACCTGCTGTTAGAATAATATTTTGTCCAATTCCCAGCGCACCACCGGCAAAAACAGACAACTCTTCAAAATCAAAGCCTAAACCACCTGTAAATCCGGGAGAAAAATTTCGCTGGTTATTCATAAAGGTAAACATAATGCTAGGCGTAAGATCCATCATTTTCCCATCCTTGTTTTCTGCTACTACATTATTTACAGAAGTAAACCTTGAGCGGCTTGTGAGAAAAACAGCATTTGCTCCGAAGGAAGTCGTCCATTTCCAGTCAGATTCACTTTTTATAATATACTTCCTTATTTTCTCTTCCCCTGTTACCCCAACAAAGAGAATATACTGAGTGTTGCTTCTAAAAATCAATTCTGCAATTACGTCACTTTCACCATGCAAGCTTTTAGTACTGTCTTTTTGCTTTGTCTCCATTTTCAATGGTTCATACTCAATAGCTTTCTTTCTAATGACCAGACTTTTCAGCTGCGAGGATGGTATATATAATTTATAATTTCCTTTTTCAACAAGCATTTCCACGCTGTCGATTTCAACAGACAGATCAATAGTAATCGTTCTATTGATTTCCTTTTTACTGTTCTCTCCAATTTCCTTTCTTACTTCGACTTTTATTTGTGCAAAAAAAATTGAGGGCATAAAAATTACAAAAGCAAGAATTTTTAATAAATAAGTTTTCATGGCTATTAGTTTTCTACAAAGTTTAAAATTCCATGAATACAAGTAAATTACCCGTTCGGGTGATTTTGAGTATCAAAAAGAGCAATGTTTGATGGAATATATTACAAAAGAAAAAGCCTCTCCAGCAACGAGAGGCTATTAGTTTATCATTTTCAAACAACTAAAAAAGAAAAGAGTAAACTGTTTTTATAACATTCATTAATTAACTTCGAATAAACAGTGTATAGAATTTAATGCTCCGAGACTTACTATTTTCCTAATTAAAATAAATTATGGAAAAAAATAAATCATAAAACAAAACGGAACAAAAAAATTGAGCCGCCATGGTTATTAGCTAGTACAAAGTTTAGCATTTTATCAGTGTAAAAAAATCCCCCTTTTGTGGTATTTTGTAAGTATTTTAGTTATTTTAGCTAAAACTAATTATTCATGGAAAGCTCAGAAAAAAAACATCCTCTCATAGAAGTCTGGAATACATACCCCGGCGTCAGAAGAGACAGGAAGATCCTGGATAAACCACCTATAGAGCGCATCATTAGTGAAATGTTTGCTATAGGAGAATTTTATTATTATGCACTGAATCTTACAAACAGTACACTTTCTCACCATCATGAGAACATTCTGAAGCTTCATGGTCTTTCATCATACCCGGAAAATTTGAAAGATGTTATTGACCTTACCCATCCTGATGATATAGAATTTGTAATGAAAGCCGAACAGGTCCTTATTAACAAAATGACAGAGATCGGTCTGGAGCATCAACTCTACATTAAGGGCAGCTATTGTTTCAGAATGAAAACAGCAGAAGGGAATTATGAGTTGTTCCATCATCAGTCCATTATCACCCTGGAGGATGAAACCGGAATTCCTGTGCAGGCTATAAACATTCACACCAACATTCATCATATTACAAAAGAAAATCCTTATACCGTTTTGGTTTCGGGTATAGGTCCCAGAAATGATTTTCACCAGGTGAAGCTGGATTCCTTTTCGAAACCGGAGAATTTTTCTGAGCATTTAACGAAAAGAGAAATGGAGATTCTTGCCTTTATCACCAAAGGATATTCCGGACCCGAAATAGCCCAGGCACTAATCTTGTCTGAACATACAGTCCGTACACACAGAAAAAATATTTTACGGAAAACAGGTTCCAGAAACAGCAAAGAACTTGTAAAAAAAGCCTTTGAAAGAGGACTTATTTAATATCTTCAACTCTTAATAAGGACTGACAAATCTCACCAGGAAATTTCGGTGTAAAACTTGTATTTTTATAGTAATAGTAATGGAAAATATGATTATACAGCCGCGTTTTAAAGATTCGCCTCACTTCAAGCATTTCTGGGAAAAGGGAAACGGAAAACAACTCATCGACTTTTCAGGAGCTGAAGTGAGTTTTAGGAACTTTGAAAGGTTTTCACGCTATTTTTATCATGTGGATGAGGTGGGAGATGAAGTGGTAAAAGATGTTTATTTTACCAAAAAATTTCATGAAGCCTCAAGAGAAATTGAAGGCTATATACGAAATGGAGTCTCCGAAACGGACGACGTTCCTGAAAGCGTAAAAAAACTTTTCAGCCAAACCCAGAAGATTCCCGACTGGCTTGATTTCAACCTGCTGAAAAGCGGCGCAGAACTCTGTATGAGAGGCAACATTGACTCGCTCATCTCATTAAGAGATTACTGCCTGATTGGCGGTTATGATTATGCCTATCTTAATAAGCCTCTCACAGCCACAGAGGCGTTGAAAAAAGGTGCTGTAAAACGTCTTTCAGAAACACTGGACTTTTGGGTCAACGCAACGCGGTATGATGCACTTGAAATTCATGCGAAGGGTTATGAATTTGCTATTAAGACCCGCCTGATCCATTCTTACGCAAGACTTTCGATAAAGAAACATTATAAGCAATGGGATACTGAAAATTGGGGCAAACCGATCAACTCATGGGATATGATGGCTACTTATATAGGGTTTAGTCTTGTTTTTCTTCATAGCCTTCAAAAACTTGGAAATACTTTTTCGGAAGAAGAGGAAAAAGGAATTTTTCATTTGTGGAAATATGTCGGATACTTACTTGGAATTCCTGAGCAGCTTCTTCCCGACAGTAAAAAACAGGCAACAGAATATTTTTATCTGTGGACTTCTGTACAGCCGCCATCAGATAAAGATTCTATTTTGCTGGCTCATTCTTTACTGAATGAATCTCTGGAAAATCCAATCTTAAAATTCAAATTTCAAAGGAAAAATCTGAGATACCTGCATATTTGCTGCACATGGTTTCTACTGGATGACGAGGTATGTAAAAGACTGCAGATCCCTGAGGTTTCCAACCGGAAAATGTTTCCTAAAACCAAAATGATCATCAACAAAATTTATGATAACCTGATAAGCCGGGACATAAGAATAAAAAAGGGAAATAAAGATCAGATGAAAGTGCTGGAAGACTATCTTAGAGTTACTAAAAATTCAAATTTTCATTAAAAGAATACTGAACTGCAAGTACATTAAACGGAAAAAAAATATTTTTATGTTTTGAATCATAAAACTCTGCATTCCATTCGTAATGAATAACATCAGTCTCAAAAAATTATTATTATTTAACGCTAAAAACCGTTTTTCACACTAAATAATATTAGTTTTTGACATTAAAATTCCGTAATTTTGAACAATTATTTTAACAACAGATGAGCAACATAGACGATAAGAAAAAAGCACTTGCATTAGTGCTTGACAAGCTAGATAAAACATACGGAAAAGGAACTGTAATGACATTAGGTGACAGTACGATTGATACTACCATTGAAGTTATTCCTTCCGGATCTTTGGGATTAGACATCGCTCTGGGAGTAGGTGGATATCCAAGAGGAAGAATCATTGAGATCTACGGACCTGAATCTTCCGGTAAAACAACTTTAACGCTTCATGCTATTGCAGAAGCTCAAAAAGCAGGGGGAATTGCCGCATTTATTGATGCAGAGCACGCTTTTGACAGAGGTTATGCAGGGAAACTGGGAATTGATCTTGAAAATTTAATCATTTCTCAGCCTGACAACGGTGAGCAGGCTCTGGAAATCGCTGATAACCTGATCCGTTCGGGAGCGATTGACATTGTGGTTATTGACTCTGTAGCAGCCCTTACTCCAAAAGCGGAAATTGAAGGGGAAATGGGAGATTCTAAAATGGGGCTTCATGCAAGATTGATGTCTCAGGCATTGAGAAAACTGACGGCTACCATTTCAAGAACGAAATGTACCGTAATTTTCATCAACCAATTGAGAGAAAAAATCGGTGTGATGTTTGGAAATCCTGAAACCACTACTGGGGGTAATGCATTGAAATTCTACGCTTCCGTAAGAGTAGATATCAGAAAAGCAAGTGCGCCTATTAAAAATGGCGATGAAGCTATCGGAAGCCGTGTAAAAGTGAAGATCGTAAAAAATAAAGTAGCACCTCCTTTCAAGCAGGCTGAATTCGATATTATGTACGGTGAGGGAGTTTCCAAAACAGGAGAAATTCTTGATCAGGCTGTAGAACAGGGAATTGTAAAGAAAAGCGGTTCTTGGTTCAGCTATGAGGAGACAAAGCTTGGTCAGGGGCGTGATGCGGTGAAGGATGTTTTAAAAGACAATCCTGAGCTTGCTGAAGAATTGGAAAACAAGATCAAGGAAGAATTGAAAAACAAGAAATAATTAATAGAAAACGGTCTGAAATTCAGATCGTTTTTCTTTTTAACTTTATACGCCTGCCAAAACACATTGAAATAAATGATTACTGATTATAAAAAAATTGATCTGTTCGGGAAGACATTCATTCAGAAAGTAGATGTAATATCTCCTTTTGAATTTACTTTCCCGGTTGCTGAGCAGGCCTGCTTTTTATATATGCTGACAGGTGAGATACAATATCAGTTTAATGATATTCATACCGATATTCCTACCAGACATTCGTTATTACTCAACTGTATCAATTCCGGAAATCATATCCATAATTCAAATGCTGACAGCAAGGGCGAAGTTGTGATTGTAACCTTCCATCCGGATATATTAAAGAAAATTTACGAAAGAGAGCTTCCTGTCCTACTCCAGCCAGGCAACAAAGCAACCAACCAGTTGAGTGGAAAAATCAACAATGATTTCCTGATTCATAAATATATTGAAGGACTGCTTTTCTATTTTGAGAATCCGGCTTTGATCAATGAAGAGATCCTGATCCTGAAACTAAAGGAAATCATTCTTCTGCTGTCACAGACACAAGAGGCAGAAACCATACAGGCCATATTATCCCAGCTTTTCTCACCCACATCTTATACGTTCAGGCAAATTATAGAAAACAACTTATTTTCACCGGTAAGTATTGAAGAATTGGCCCATAAAACCAATTTAAGCATTTCTTCTTTTAAGAGAGAGTTTAAAAAGTTATATAATAATTCTCCCGCCAGTTACATTAAAACCAAAAGACTGGAAAGAGCTGCTGAATTATTACTGCTTTCCGATGAACGTGTCTCCAATATTGCTTTTGAATGCGGATTTAATGACTTAGCCAATTTTACCAAAAGCTTTCATGACAAATACAATACTTCTCCCACAAATTACCGCTCGAAGGTAAATAAGGAAGATTAAACTTTTTTATCAAAACCGACTTTCCACATATTTTATAAAGTTTTTTGAACCAAACAGACAGATAATTGAGCTTATTTACAAAATCTGTTTTCTGTTTCTGTTGCAATTTTGTCAACAGTAATTCAACATTCAAAAAAATTAATTATGGGACTATCGTATTTGGGAATTTTTCATACCGTGATAGGTATTATTGCTATTGTAGCAGCTGTTACAGATTTTATAAAAAAAGGAAAAATTGATCTGAGCTCGTCCGCCGGAAAAATTTATTTTTACCTTACGCTGATCACTTCACTCACCGCTTTGGGATTATCTAAACATGGAGGATTTAACCCGGGACATATTTTTGCCCTTTTCATTGTCATTTTAATAGTGGCGGCTTATTTTCTTCATAGAAAAAGAGCAGGAAACAACAAAGCCCGTTTTATTGAGACCTTTCTTCTTTCCTTCAGTTTTTTCTTATCGCTGGTTCCTACCGTTAATGAGACTTTTACGCGTGTTCCGCTCGGACACCCGTTAGCTAAAGCACCTACGGACGCAATCATCGGACAGACACTTCTTGGTCTTTTTGTGCTGTTTATTATAGGTTCTGTCTTTCAGTTTAGGAAACAAAGGAGAATTAATAAGTCATTATAAATTCTTGTTGCTAAATCCTCAGATTTTAAAGTAATTTTTCACAAATCAATGTCATTCTGTCACATTCTTTTTCATGGTATTTTTTTTGAGGCTTACATAGAAAATTTAAAAACAAAAATTATTATGACTAAAGGAAATATTAATGTATCTGTGGAAAATATTTTCCCGCTTATTAAAAAATTTCTTTACAGTGACCACGAAATATTCCTGAGAGAGCTTATTTCCAATGCAACGGATGCTACCTTAAAGCTAAAACATTTAACAAGCATCGGGGAAGCAAAGGTTGAATACGGAAATCCGAAGATTGAAGTTAAAATTGATAAGGAAAATAAAACACTTCATATTGTCGATCAGGGTATCGGGATGACTGCTGAAGAGGTTGAAAAATACATCAATCAGGTTGCTTTTTCCGGAGCTGAGGAATTCCTTGAAAAATATAAGGACACGGCAAAAGATGCAGGAATTATCGGACATTTCGGTCTTGGATTCTATTCAGCATTTATGGTGGCTGAAAAAGTGGAGATCATCACAAAATCTTACAAAGATGCCCCTGCAGTAAGATGGATCTGCGACGGAAGCCCGGAATTTACCCTTGAGGAAACTACTGATAAAACTAACAGAGGAACTGAGATCATTCTCCATATTGCAGAAGATTCTACGGAATTTTTAGAAGAAGCTAAAATCCGTGAATTGCTATCAAAATACAATAAATTCATGCCTGTTCCAATTAAATTCGGGACAAGGACACATACTCTTCCATTACCTGAGGATGCTCCGGAAGATGCTGTTGCAGAAACCGAGGAAGTAGATAATATCATCAACAATCCTACTCCGGCATGGACCATTGCGCCAAGCGAGCTGACGAATGAAGACTATATGAAGTTCTACCACGAACTGTATCCAATGCAGTTTGAGGAACCTTTATTCAATATTCACCTGAATGTTGATTATCCTTTCAACCTTACCGGAATTTTATTCTTTCCGAAAATAAGCAACAATTTAAATATCGATAAGGATAAAATCCAGTTATACCAAAACCAGGTATTTGTAACAGATGAAGTGAAAGGTATTGTTCCTGATTTCCTGATGCTTCTGAGAGGTGTAATAGATTCTCCGGACATTCCACTGAACGTTTCGCGTTCTTACCTTCAGGCTGATGGTGCAGTGAAGAAAATCTCGTCTTACATCACTAAGAAGGTTGCCGATAAAATGTCTTCCCTGATCAACGAAAACCGTGAAGATTATGAGCAAAAATGGAACGATATTAAAATCGTGATCGAATACGGAATTATCACGGAAGATAAATTCGCAGAAAAGGCAGATAAATTTACACTATATCCTACCACAGACGGAAAGTATTTCCTGTGGAATGAATTAATTGAAAAAATCCAGCCTGCCCATACGGATAAAGACGGCAATACAGTAATCCTTTATGCAACGAATGCTGATGAACAGCACAGCTATATTCAGGCAGCTAACGATAAAGGTTATGACGTTCTGTTATTAGACTCACCTGTGATCTCCCATGTTATTCAGAAACTGGAAACTTCAAAAGAAAAGATCTCATTTGCAAGAGTGGACGCAGACCATATCAATAACCTCATCAAAAAAGATGAGCCAGTTATTTCCAAATTAAATGAAACTGAAAAAGAATCTTTGAAGAAAGATGTAGAAGAGGCCGTAAAGGATGCCAAATTTACTGTACAGCTTGAAGATCTAGACAGCAATGATGCTCCGTTTACAATCACGCAGCCGGAATTCATGAGAAGAATGAAGGAAATGCAGGCAACCGGAGGAGGCGGTATGTTCGGAATGGGAGGCTTCCCAGAGATGTATAATCTTGTGGTGAATTCTAACAGCGAGCTTTCGAACCAAATTTTAAAGACAGAAAATCCTGAGGAAAAGGAAACGCTTATTAAATATGCTCTTGATCTGGCCAAACTTTCACAGAACCTGCTGAAAGGAAAAGACCTGACAGATTTTATCCAGAGAAGCTATAAGCAGTTGGAAAAATAATAAAATAATACAGAAATGAATAAGGCTGTTCTTCAATGGGAACAGCTTTTTTTATGTACAGCTTTCGTGAAATTATTTAATCAAAGATTGGGCTAAAGCAAAGTTAAAACTGTTTAAGGTGAAAAGATTTCATTCGATAAAATTGTAAACTCTTGTCATTTCAGACGAAAGTGAATCAATCTCATTTAGTTAAAAGAAAGTAATGTAAAATTTTAATAATAGCCTTAATGGTTTAAAGTAAAACCCCTAGCCAGCTTGATATTATAAGCTTTTCCAGCATTTTTGTTTAAATCCCACAGTTCAATGCATATTTTTTCTCTTTTTTATTGTACACATTGTGCTTTTTTTCCATTTTTGTATAAAATGTAGGATATGCAAAAAGAAAAATTACGCGTTATCAGAAAACAAAAAGGCTATACTCAACAGCAGATAGCTGATATTATCGCGACTGATGTATCCAACTACAGCAGGAAGGAAAGTGGTGATGTAAAGATCGTAAGGGATGAATGGGAAAAGATTGCCCGTTTTTTGGATGTTTCAGTAGAAGATATTTATGAGGATGAAGAAGCAAAAGTCGTGATCAATAATAATCATCCTGTATACAATGATCAATCTTCATCATCATCAGGAGTGATCACTCAGTTTCATAATATTTCAACTTCTATTATTCAGAACCTGCAGGATTATATTGCCTTGCTGAAAGAGGAAAATGAAAAATTAAAAGAAGAATTAAGAACACCGAAAGGAAGAAAATAAGGTTGTTGTTTTAAAAATCAGCCTGTTTTTCACATATAAATTTAAAAGCCTTGCCTATTCAAAAGTATTCAAGGCTTTTTTATTATGAATATTTTTAATTATACCATCTTTTTACAGGCAAAAATCCAGTCTTTCAAAGAAGGGGAATAATACGACTTTTGGCAATTGAAACATTGAATGGCCGTTTTTTAGTTTCCGGCGGCTTCGCCGCCGGAAACTAAATTTATAAGTCCTATTTCATTTATGAACCGAAGTCCTTTAATATCTACAATTAAAAACAGGTGTCTGAACTGTAAATTCTTAACAGACTGTACAATTTAATCCTAAATTTCCTCAAGTGGATTCCAGAATAGCTTTTTAAAATCTTTTATTCTTAAATTCTCAACGGTAATGCCTTCTGCTTCCAGTCTCTTTTGAAACTCGGGAACAGATAATACGCCTGAGCTGGATATGACACGATGTGCCGGGACATCTTCCGGGCATCCTCCCATCGCCTTCCCTACATGACGGGAATGATTAGGATAACCTACTGCCTTAGCTATGGCACCATAAGAAGAAACTCTTCCTTTTGGAATAAGCCTTGTAATCTCGTAAATCTGCTGTTTAAAAATTTCATCCATAGTCAAGTAACCTGCTTTATCGTTATGAAAAATAGAGTCTAAATAAACTTTAAACATCTTTCTGCATCATTTTTGAATTCTCAAACATTCAATAATGTCTGATTGTAAATATAAAGATATGAAAAAATCATTTTTCCGGCTGCTGAATACAGTCAATAAAAAGTTGCTCCCAAAGTTGAGCAATAAAGATCCGAACAAACTGAGTAAAATAGAGAAAGGAATTCTGGCCTACCGATACTTTGTGCTGGTGAATTCTCTTGACTGATCTCCAAGTAAGTCATTGCGAGCGAAGCGAAGCAATCTCTTAATGATCTTAACTGCTAAACTTTTTCTTAATAGTTTATTTTGAAACATTAAAGTCAGATAAGACTTTAAGAATAAGTTCAAACTTCATTTTTAAGTGAGATTGCTTCGCTTCGCTCGCAATGACGAATGGGAAATAAAAAACGCTTCAAAATGAATTGAAGCGTTGGTATTTTAAAAGAAATTTATTCTTAATTTTCCAGAATATAAGAGAACATTAATGGTGCACAGATCGTAGCATCACTTTCAACGATGAATTTCGGTGTCGTGATATCCAGTTTACCCCAAGTGATTTTCTCATTCGGAACTGCTCCTGAATATGAACCGTAAGATGTTGTAGAATCCGAAATCTGGCAGAAATAAGACCAGAAAGGAATGTCATGCATTTCCATATCCTGATACAACATTGGCACCACACAGATTGGGAAATCTCCTGCAATACCTCCTCCGATCTGGAAGAACCCAACTCCTTTTCCGGCAGAATTTTTAGTATACCAGTCAGCAAGATAGGTCATATATTCGATTCCTGATTTCATAGTGGTTGCTGTAAGCTCACCTTTGATGCAGTAAGAAGCGAAGATGTTACCCATGGTAGAATCTTCCCATCCCGGAACTACGATTGGAAGGTTTTTCTCAGCCGCAGCAATCATCCATGAGTTTTCTCTCGGAATTTCGTAATACTGCTCAAGAACCCCTGAAAGGATCATTTTATACATGAATTCGTGTGGAAAATAACGTTCGCCCTTAGCTTCTGCATCTTTCCAGATCTCCACGATATGCTTTTGAAGTCTTCTGAAGGCTTCTTCTTCAGGGATACATGTATCTGTAACTCTGTTTAATCCTCTTTCTAATAGATCCCACTCATCCTGCGCCGTTAAATCTCTGTAATGCGGAACTCTTTCGTAGTGAGAGTGCGCCACAAGGTTCATCAAATCTTCTTCAAGGTTGGCTCCTGTACAAGAAATAAAATCAACTTTTCCCTGACGGATCATTTCTGCAAGGATTTTCCCCAATTCAGCAGTAGACATCGCACCTGCCAAAGTGATCATCATTTTTCCGCCATCTTTAAGATGTGCAACATACCCCTTAGATGCATCTACCAATGCAGCCGCATTGAAGTGCAGGTAATATTTCTCTATAAATTCAGAAATCGGTTTGCTCATTTTTTTTAATTTTTGCAAAGATAAAACTTAAAAACGGAATGCGACATGAGTACTTAAAGAAACTCTTGCCTGACCATTCTTTTTTAACAAATGATAAAAATAGCTTTATCCATAAGGCTTCCCATGAAAAAGTACAGCCGTGAAGCTGTACTTTCATCTAACAAATATAGATACACAGGAATTACCCGTGACAAGATTCTACTTTTAAGATCTCAATTTTTCTTTCACCGTCTTTAAAAGGCCAGTCAATGATATCTCCCACTCTATATCCAACTGTAGCAAGCGCAATATCTGATAAAATGGAATACTTGTTTTTTACCGGCTTAGCTTTTGAAGAAGCCACGAAAATATATTCGTGTTCAAAATTCTGAGTATGATCTTTAAGCGTTACTTTCCTGTTAACCGTCACTACATCGGCAGGAAGCTCTCTTCTCAGTACCTGTTTAGCTTTTCTCAATTCTTCAGCAAGTCTTTTTTCCTCCGGCATGCTTACTTTTTTTCTTCTGAGCGTATCTTTTATAGCATCATAAATTCCGGTGGTTACAATAATATGATTGGACATTTTTTATATTTTTTAAGGTAATGAATACAGTCATTCCATGATCCAATGCAGGATAGCAGACAGCCTTTTCCTGTAGAAAACTGCAAAAATAATACGTAAAGTTTATCGGAATATTTTCCCTGTCCTGAATCCTGACAGGGCTTAATTGATAAAGTCCTTAGAACTTTTAAGAAAAGAATCTCTATGTAAATACAGCAACGACAGCAAAAGACCTGAAAAACGGTCCGCTGAGGATAAATAAATAATTGCTACCATACTTAAAATTACTAATAATACCCTAAGATACTTAAAAATTTTGATTCGTGAAAGAAACTACTTTTTTACTCTACCCTTTTATTTAAAATCTAAAACTTAAATTTCCTGTTCTCCTTTTTTTCAGAAATTTTCTTTTTGGTATCCAGGCGCTTCTGCTTTTGTCCTTTTGAAGGTTTTGTTGCCAGCCTCTTCTTGGGAACAATTAAAGCTTTATTGACGAGTTCAATCATTTTTTCAATTGCTTTATTCTTGTTCATCAGCTGGGTTCTGCTTTCAGAAACAGTCAGAAACAGATATCCGTCTGCATTGATTCTGTTTTTCAGTTTAGTAAGGATTAGTTCCTTCTGATTCTCATTAAAGAATTCAGACCCGGCAACGAGCCATAGAACGGTCACCGAAGTTTCCACCTTATTTACGTTCTGCCCTCCCGCTCCGCTGCTCCGGGATGTTTTAAAACTGAGTTCTTTCGAAAAGTCTTTCATGTTTTTTATTTTAAAGGTCTTGATTCAAGAGCCAGGAATCAGGAATTAAAGTACATCAAATAACGGGCAAAAATTTATAATCTTTCGGCTATTATTCTATTCAGCTCTATCCGGTTCACTTTTCCGTTCGGTGTTCGTGGAATATCTTCGATAAAAATAATCTCTTTGGGTTTGTGAAAGCTTTTTTCAAAAGATATTCCGGCAATCTTTTCAATAAGACCCACTGACTCTGATCCTTCTATCACCAATATCAGCTTCTGGCCCAGGCTTTCATCTTTCAGACCTATAAAAACAGCTTCATTGGTGATTTCTTTTTTTACCAATGTTTCCAGTATTTCAGGAAAAATTTTCGCCCCTCCGGAATTAATGACATTGTCTAAACGTCCCAGGAACTTAAACTGTTTCCCATTTTTAATTTCAACTAAATCATTAGTCTGTAGTACTTCAGCGTTAACATTGGGTGCATAGATTTTCAGACAGCCTCTTTCATCTATGCTGACAGATACATTTTCGAAAGCCGTAAAATAATCTTGCGGTTCCGGCATAAGCTGCTTTAAAGCAATATGGGAAAGCGTTTCAGACATTCCATAGGTTTCAAAAATACGGATACTTTCTACTCTTTTATTTTGGGCTATCTTTCTTTTTAATGATTCGGAAACAGCTGCGCCACCGATGATCAGATTTTTGATCAAATGGAGTTTATCCAGGGAGTTTTCTACCTGAAGGGGAGTCATTGCACAGAAATCAATTTCTTCACTTAAATGCTCAACTGGTTTCAAGGATGGATCTGAAACAATCAGTTTTAATTTTCTTTCGATAGAACGGACTACCATCATTTTACCTGAAATATATTCAACCGGTAGGCATACCAGCGCTTTATCTCCTTCTTTCAAGCCTAAGAAATTACAGGTCATTACAGCAGAGTTCAGCATTTTTTCTTTTTCGATTTCAAAAATTTTTGGTGTTCCGGTAGAGCCTGAGGTCTGAACCTTTACAGTAGATCCATCAGAAAACCATTCGTCCAAAAATTTTTTGATTTTATGTTCAAAATCTGTTTGAAAGGATAAATTATTAATATTGAGATTATTGAAGTCTATCAGCATGATTGGGGTAGATAAAAAGTGTTGTAAATTTAAAAAAAACTTTAAAAAATTCTTGTATCTAAACAAAAAAGCTGTAAATTTGCCTCACCAAAATAAAACAGACCTATAGTGTAACGGTAGCACTCCGGTTTTTGGTACCGTCAGTCGGGGTTCGAATCCCTGTGGGTCTACATTCAGAAGAAAAAACCACTTGATTTTCAAGTGGTTTTTCTTTTCCGGTCAACATGCTTATTTACAAGAAGTAAATTTCAAAAAAATTTACTTATGTTTTTCTTACAGACAAGTTTCCAGAGGTATATATTAAAACATTGCTCATATTAAAGGACCTGATATTTTTTCTTCCATTTTGCAATACTATTACGACTTAATTTAAATTTTATAGCGACTTGGGTGTTGTTGAGTTTATATTCTTTTTGATAGTCAATAATTTCCTTTACCGTTTGTTCACAGTAAGAACGAAGCTTTTGATTGAAAATGACCGCTTCTTTATCCTGCTCTCCAAATATTATTTTATTCAGTGTTATAATATCTAAGGTGGAAAGCATTTTCTTGTTTAATATTACTTGACATACAGATATTTTATCTGGATATTTTCTATCCAAAATATCAGTATAAATCTTTTTATAATCAGGGGCATCATTCATATTTTTCATAACTTTTTAGAATTACCATATTTGCTAAGCCATTTGTAAAGAGTAGTTTTTGGAATTTTATATTCTCTTATTATCTGTGCTTTGGATTTTTCTCCGGCAACTACAAGATCGAGAATAAATTCAATGATCTCTTTTGTATAAATATTTTTTCTGAAAGATGGAAGTTGTGTAACACCGCTATTGTACTCCATAGACGCCTGGGGCGAATAAAAAATAAGATGCTGCGAGTACAGCCTGAAAAAATCATACTCTAATAACTTACTCCACTTTAATAATATATCTGCTTCTAACGATTGTTTTTCGTACATTTTTTCAATATCCTCTTCAGGGCATTTAAAAAAATTACAGATCCTTTTCACACTTATGTTACATTCTAAAACTCTCTGTCTAATTAATTGCCCGACATATATCTCTTTAAGATCTGGTCCCATATTTTTAAGTTAAATGAAGGCCTCCATTTGTGAATAAAAATTGATAAGTGGAGGCATTAAATTAATACTATACTTTTGATTTTGATGGATTCACTTATACTTTAAAGTGTTGTACCACTTTATCTGGTGAGATGAACCTGGATCTTATTGTATCTGTCAGGCTCGATGGATTTGCAATTTTACATGATTAAAATAAGGGAAACAAAAAACCAGACTTTACTTATATATGACGTCTTTTATTTTTAGCTACAAACCATACAAAATATTATTTTTCAGACCCTTATAATACAAACATTCTGCTTTTTGGATCATCTCATTCATGTCTTGCAGCAAATAAAGATCACGGAAAACAACAAGTATGTACAATATGTAACACCTATGTAATACCCTATTTTAATCATCCGTCTTCTTAAATCTATAACATTGCCGGACAAAAAATGAATGCTCTATTAAAAGACCATACCTTGACATTGAAGACTATGTATTAGCCAAACAGTTAAGAAAGAATGAAAACATTAAGAATAAATCAAATAAATAATCATTTTATATTTAATTTTACATTTATAAATTTATTTTAAATGAAATAACACACTAATAAAACAAATACATAAAAACATTTAAAATGATGAAACTTTTTATTTTCTTTTTCCCGTTATTCATATTTGCTCAACAAAAAATTACCCCTCAGTATATTGATGCGGAGTATAATAAGGTTGAAACCTTACGTAAAGAAGGAAAATTTGATGAATATGTAAAAAAAAACCTTCTCTTACTGAAGGAATCCAAACGGATAAACCATTCTAAAGGAATTGCGTTAGGTTATTTACATCTTGCCGGCAGTTATTCATATGCAAAAGATTATAAAAAGGGATTAGAATATCTTAAACTGGCAAGGAATGAAAAATACGCAGACAATAATCCGGAATTTCAGATTTTAATTAAAAGATATTTAGGCTTTAACTATTATAATATGGGGCTTTATCAGGAAGCTATTACTTCATTTAAAGACGTTGTCGCATTATCAGATGAAATCCCGATCGATACCTCAAGATACTTTAAGTCGGCGGCATATATTGAAATGGGGATAGTTTATAAGGATCAGAACAAACTGGATTCCTCCAGATTATATTTAAAGAAAGGACTTACTATTTTACGGAATAATAGAAAGGTAACGTATGAATCAAAAGTAAATATATTGATCTATTCCTTAGTGTTAATTGAAATCGATGTTTATGAAAATAAAATTGATTCGGCTGAAATAAAACTTAAATCACTTGAAGGCAATGCAAAAAAAATTCCCGGAAATTATAACTTCCAGCTATATAAAGTAAAAGGTCTGATCCATGAGCATAAAAAAGAGTACGATTCAGCTATTTCCAATTACCAAAAAGCAATCCCATTAGCACAAAATCTTAAGAATATTACCCAGGTTCAATGGTTATATAATGCAGCCTCCAATGTGTATAAGAAAACAGGTGATAAAGACTCTGCGGAAAAATATTTTCAAAAATATACATCTATTAAAGATAGCCTGGCCAATGCCAAACAACCCGCTATTGAAAATACAGTAAAAGAGTTAGTTACCCAAAAAGAAAATGAAATAAAAACCAAGAGTAAGCTTCTGATCTATATTATATGGATTGGAGCTTTTGGTATTCTTATTTTTATTCTATTGGTTATAAAAAGAATGCGTAAAAAAAATAAAATTTTGAGGGTAAAAGAGCAGGAAACCCAAGCGTTAAATCAACAACTAAATCTTGCTTTTGAGGAGGTGGTACGACTTGCAAAAAATAACGACCCTGAATTTCTCACAAGATTTCAGGAAGTTTATCCTAACTTTTTCCCAAAATTATTACAAATAGAACCACAATTGCAAAATAGTGAGTTAAAATTTTGCGCTTTACTGTTTTTAAATTTTTCTTCTAAAGACATAGCAACTTATACATTTGTTCAGCCACAATCCATACAAACCAGAAAAAACAGGCTGAGAAAAAAGCTAAATATTTCTTCTGAAGAAGATATCTACATCTGGATGAAAAATATGAATAATCAATAATATATTTATTGACTCTTACCAATATTCAATAATATCAGTCTTCTCTATTTAGCTATCCCTTTGAGATAAAGTCTTAATAGGTGTCTATATGTGTGTTTAAATCTTAACAGTATCAACTTTCAACACATTTCTATATTTTCCAGTTAACAAGACTGGAATATGGAAACTATTTTCTTTACCTGCCTGGATAGAATTCAGATTACTTCCTGCTGATTTTCAACCCATTAAATCAATGTAACACCCAAGTAATAGGTGTGTTTTTTGAATAAGCGGTCCAATCACTCAAATTTGTATCTCACCCCATATGATTGAGAATGGATAAAATCTAATGATTCTAAAAACACAATAATAAAAAAACAATTCCTTACAAATGAAAAACAAAATTTCGATTTTGGCAGTTGCACTAGTACTGCCAGTATGTATGTATTCCCAAGTGGGTATTTTAACAGACAAACCCCATAGTACACTTGATCTGGGCACTAAAATTGGCAGCAGTGTAATTGATAGGGCAGGTAAAAAATTGGCCGTTTATGATAATACAGATGGTACAGATTTTTATGGACTAGGGGTAAGTCCGGGTTTCCTGCAGTTTCATGTCAATTCTGCACCTGCTAACACTTTACCAGCCATGATATTAAAAAAATATCAGACTGATTTTTATCAGTTAGGCATTAATACAACCAATCCCCATAATGTAATTGATATGGGACCTACAATGGGTAATATTTCGGATCCGTCGAGTAAGAAACTAGCGGTTTACAACAGTGCAGACGGAAATGATTTTTATGGATTAGGGGTAAGCCAGGCTGTCCTTCAGTTTCATGCCGGAACAATATCTGATCAGGCTCCGGCTATGATACTTAAAAAGTATAAGACTAATTTTTTTCAGCTAGGCATTAATACAACCACCCCTCATAATGTAATTGATATGGGGCCCACAATGGGGAATATTGCAGATCCGGAAAGTAAAAAACTCGCAGTTTATAACAGTGCTGACGGAAATGATTTTTATGGTTTAGGAGTCAGTCCTTCTATCCTTCAGTTTCATGCCGGAACAGTAAATAATCAGGCTCCCAGTATGGTACTTAAAAAGTACACGAATAATATTCATCAAATAGGTATTAATACAAATAACCCTCATAACATCATTGATATGGGACCTACAATGGGGGGGATTGCGGATCCGTTGAGTAAGAAACTAGCAGTTTATAACAGTGCGGATGGAAATGATTTTTACGGTTTAGGAGTCAGTGCTAGTACTCTTCAGTTCCATGCCGGAACAATAAACAATCAGGCTCCCACTATGGTGCTTCAAGACAACGGACGTCTTGGCATCGGCACATATGCTCCTACTTCTACACTTTCCGTAAATGGGACAGCAGATAAACCCGGTGGAGGAAGCTGGGGAACTTTTTCAGACAGAAGAGTTAAAAAAGATATTACTGATTTTAAAGATGGTCTCAATGTGATTACTCAACTTAAACCTGTTACTTATAAATACAACGAAAAATCAGGATATAAAGATTTGAATAAAGAGTATGTAGGGTTTATAGCGCAGGATATAGAAAAAGTTGCCCCCTATATGATCAATGTTATAGACGATACCGCAAAAAGTGGTTTGGCAGACAAAAGGGAATTAGACGAAAGTGCCCTTACCAAAATATTGGTTAATGCTATACAGCAGCAGCAGTTTGAAATAAATGAACTTAAGAAGGCAATTTCAGAAATAAAAAAACAAAAATAAGGGTAACTTAAAATATCTACCCTTTCACTAAAATAAATTCTAAGTCTCTTAATTTGGCTGGGATTCCTCATCCCAGCCATCTTTTAAAAATCGAATGAAGTATACAGCACAAATTGAAAGATATACTCGTAATCGATCTATAGCTTTCAAAGATTGTCTATCCTATCTAAATTAAACTATTCACAAAATTCAACTTTTCTAAGACAATAAAATCTTTCTTATAGGCTTGGCCTTATAGCTACACAATTCCCAAATCCCATATAACAATATTGAAAATCAATACATTATAAAAATGTAACATCCATGTCATAGGTCTTTTTTTTGAATAAACAAACCAATAATTCAACTTTGCATCTCAACAGCAATTAGTAAAATACTATAGTTTAACAATTAAGAATGAAAAAAAATGAAAACAAAACTGTTATTTTTAGCAAGCACTGTATTTTTATCAGCAAATGCTTACTCACAAGTAGGGATTAATACATTAACGCCTTCCAGCACTTTAGACATAAGGGGATCCGTTGAAGGAAATTTTCGGGAAATTACAGGCACTAGTACCCTCGATAATAAAGATTATCACGTTTCTTTTTCAGGTACGACAGACGCAGTTCTGAACCTTCCTACAAAATCTACTACAGATGGGAGTATGGCAGATTTCAGGGGAAGAAAATATTATATAAAAAACAACAGCATTTCCAACAAGCTGACTTTAACGGCTGCCTCTGGCCAGACCATACGCCTAGGAGGAAGTGGAACTGCTTCCAATACAATTGATTTAAAACCCGGCAAATTTGGGTTCCTTACCGCTAATGGATTGAACGGATGGGATTTAGACTTCGTTGCTACGGCATATAACGACAGCTGGGTGCTGGCTAATTCTGACATTAACGGGCCTGCCGTACCTACATCACAGGTTATACCTTCCGGAGCTTCCTTCACAACTGTAAATGGTTGTTCAGTTACCGTTACTGTACCTGCTGGCGTAACAAGTTCAAAAGTAGTATTAAGTTTTACAGGTTGGGGAGATGCCGCCGGTAGTATTAGTGCTATTGGTTCTTTTCGTTTTCAGGTTGTTAGGACAGGAACATCATCTGCAACCTATGCTTCAACAGCGATGACCTCTTGGGCATTAGGCTCTGCAGCTCTGGTTCGTTATGCTTATCCAGTAGTATATTCTATTTCGAATCTTGCGGCGGGCACTTATACTTTTAATTTACAGGTAAGAAGAGAAGACGAAACAGGAACTGGTATAACAACCACTTTTTGGGGCACAATGGGTAGAGCAGATGTTTATGTTAAAGATTAAATAGCATTTACGATCTCTTGGGTGAAATCTAAATATTTTACAATTAATCAATTAAATGTATAGGCTTGCGTCTAGAAGCACAGTTCCATGCATTCTAAACAATGATGTTCACGATGAAATAATGTTCCCTGTTTCAGAATGTTTACAGCTATTCTAAATACACAATGATGATAAACTGCTGCAGAAGCGGCAGTTTATAAATATCCTCAATTAATTAGTTCAAATGATTATTGAAAAATCAGCTAATTCAACTCATGTAATATTCATGTAATAGGTGCTTTTTTTGAATAAATAGATTGATCATTCAACTTTGCAACTCAACAACTATTATTAAAAAAACTATAGTTTAACCATTAAAAATAAAAAAATGAAAACAAGATTATTACTTTTAGCGAGCATTTTATTTTTATCAGTAAACGCTCACTCCCAAGTAGGAATTAATACCCCGACACCTTCCAGTACCTTAGATGTAAAGGGATCTGTTGAAGGCAATTTTCGGGAAATCACAGGCACAAGTACTCTTGACATTCTGGACTACCATGTTTCTTTTTCCGGGGCATCAGACGCAACTCTGAACCTTCCTGCAAAATCTACTACCGATGGTACTCCTGCAGATTTTAGAGGCAGGAAATACTATATCAAGAATAATAGTACGACAAACAATTTAACATTAGTAGCTGCGGCCGGACAAATAATACGCTCGGGAGGAATGGCAGCTGCAAATAATACTTTTATGATGCAGCCGGGAAAATATGCCGTGCTTACAGCCAGTGGGGCCAATGGATGGGATCTGGATGTTGTTGTATCCAGCGTTGCTGCTAATAATTGGGAGCTTGCCAGTATGGATAATCAAGGACCGGTAATTGCATTTCAGGCAATAAGTACATCGGGCTATACTACATTAAGTGGCAGTGCGGTTACTGTAATAGTTCCGGCAGGATACACTCAGAGAAAAGTAGTATTAAATTTTACAGGCTTTGGAGAAGGGTCAGGTACAACAAATGCCCAAGGTACATTGCGTTTCCAAATTGTTCAGACAGGCACAGCAACGGCAACATATGGTTCAGTAAACATGATGAGCTGGGTCTCGCTCAGTGGAGCTATTAGAAGCTTTAATCATTCAACCTCATACTCCATTTCAGGTCTGAACCCTGGAACCTACACCTTTAATTTACAAGTTTCAAGGGAAGGAGAAATAGGAGTAGGTGCTGTTACCAATTGGGGTACGGTAGGCAGAGCAGACGTTTATGTTAAATAAAGATTATCCATAACTCTCTAAATAAATTGTATTCATGAATGAAATAATGTTCCCTATTTCAGAATGTTCTAATATACAACGATGATCAACTGCTGCAAAAAAATTATTTTCATACCGCAGTTATAAGTATTCTCAATTCAAATTATTACTGAAAATTCAGCTGATTCAACTCATGTAATATTCATGTAATAGATGTTTTTTTTGAATAAATGGATTGATCATTCAACTTTACAGCTCAATAGCAATTATTAAAGGACTATAGTTTTAATCATGACAAATAAAAATTAAAACAATTTATATGTACCTCTAAAGTTCAAAACAAATTTTTATAAAATATATTTTTTGTGGCTAAGAGTTTAGTTATTGGCCGGAGATAAGCCACACTCCGGCCCCTTTCGGGGGATGCTATAATCACTTG
Source organism: Chryseobacterium lathyri (assembly GCF_003290185.1). Lineage (GTDB taxonomy): Bacteria > Bacteroidota > Bacteroidia > Flavobacteriales > Weeksellaceae > Chryseobacterium > Chryseobacterium lathyri. The sequence goes on from NZ_QNFY01000004.1 coordinate 79,235, forward strand.
ACACAGATTTAAATATTTTGCCGTATACACCATTAATCAACTAAAAAAGTTCAGAAAATGCTTAGGCTTATCCGGATACTTATAAAACTTGTTTAGAAGCACATTTCTATGTATTCTCTAAACAATTGTATTCATGATGAAATAATGTTCCCTGTTTCAGAATGTTTACAACGATTCTAAATACACAATGATGATAACTGCCGCAGAATTGATTTTCATGCAGCAGTTATTTTTTCTCCTGAACTATTCACCATAACATTATATTTTCCTTAAATACTGTAGTTCAGTAAACATCACAATAATGCACAAAAAAAGGACAGATAAAAATCCATCCCTTATATTTCATTTACTGATTATTTGTTTTTATACAGCTTAAACATCAGAAACAGGAAAGCCAGCCATATGGGAATTAGGATCACCTGAATTTCCATTCCCGTAATGCTCATCAATACCAAAATAGCGACTAAAAACAGGATACAGATGTAATTCGATACCGGATAGAATATGGAAGGGAATGAGGTCTTCACACCTGTTCTATCTTTCTCCTTTCTAAATTTCAAATGGGTATAGCAGATCATCAGCCAATTGATAATTAGGGTAGAAACCACCAAAGCCATTAAATACTCAAATGCTTTTTCAGGTACCAGTTTATTGATGATAATACAGATTCCGGCAAAACAGGACGAGATCAGAATTGCATTGGTAGGAACACTGTTTTTATTCAGTTTCTTTAAAAACTTCGGGGCATTCCCCTGTTGAGCCAACCCAAAAAGCATTCTGCTGTTGCTGTAAACACTGCTGTTGTACACCGACAAAGCCGCGGTTAAAACAATCAGATTAAGAATATTGGCAATTAAAACATTGAACTGGATCACCTTTCCGAAGATATTGAATTCAAATCCATTTAAATTCTGGAAAACCATAACAAACGGGCTTGTCCCTTCTGTAATCTCTCTCCACGGGCTCAATGCAAATAAAATAACCAAAGCACCCACGTAGAAAATTAGAATTCTGTAAATAACCTGATTCGTCGCTTTAGGAATGGTTTTTTCAGGATTTTTAGCTTCCGCAGCCGTAATTCCTATTAATTCCAATCCTCCGAAAGAGAACATGATCATCGCCATAGCGGCAAACAATCCGGAAAATCCACCTTCTCCTTTATTAAAAAATCCTTTGGGGAAAAATCCGCCGTCGTTCCACAAATTCGATATACTTGCTTTATCTCCTCCAGTACCGCTCAACAGTAAATAAATACCAAAAACGATCATCCCAATAATGGCTACCACTTTAATGATAGAAAACCAAAATTCAGTTTCCCCATACACTTTTACAGAAGCCAGATTTAAGGCTGTAATCATGACAAAAAAGAATAAACTGGACACCCAGAGCGGGATTTCGGGCCACCAAAAATGAATATAATGCCCGATAGCCGTCAATTCAGCCATACTTACCAGAATATAGAGAATCCAGTAATTCCAGCCGGAAGCAAATCCGGGAAAATTCCCCCAGTATTTATAGGCAAAATGACTGAAACTTCCCGAAACAGGCTCCTGAACCACCATTTCACCAAGCTGGCGCATAATAAAGAATGCAATAATCCCTGCTAAAGCATATCCCAGAATAACGGAAGGTCCCGCTAAAACTGCTGCCGGACCGATCCCAAGAAACAATCCTGTTCCTATGGCTCCTCCGAGGGCAATTAATTGAATATGTCTGTTGGTTAATCCTCTGACTAGAGTCCCATCATTGGGCTCCGTTTTCTGTTCGCTGCTCATAAAATCAATTATGCCCTAAATATATAAAACTTTAGAGAAATTTGACTTCTATGAAGCTGTAAGAACAGTCAATAGATTCAGTTTTAAAGAAATAAAAAGTAAAAAAGCTATATTTCTTTACAAATACTCCTCCGGAATTGAAATATTATTCTTTTTCATATACTCCAAAAGCGACTGATATCGGTCATCATTCCCATCTGTTCCACATTTATGGGAAATACTGCAGATATCGGAAGGCTTAATTTCCAGGATATCGGAGATCTTCGTCAGGATTTCCAGATTGATCTTCACTTTAGAATTTTCAATGTCAGAATAGGCCTTCTGGGAAATGCCCATCTCAAAAGCCATATACTCCTGCGTAAAGTCTTTGCTTCTACGGATTTTCCTGATATTTTGACCACATACTTTCATCGTTTTTGCTTTTAGTAGTTTTCAGTATAGTTTAGAAGGATACCTACTAGACTTACACAAAGTTAATAAATACCTTTGTCAAAACATTATACACGTTACATGATATTTATTTTTTAATATAAATCAAGGTCAATACCATCTGATTTCAGAGGATAAATATTTTCGGTACAATACAATTGGAATTATGGAGACGCAAAAATTCAATTATGACAATAATATTGTCAGAGCATTCTTGTATGCTACTATCGTATTCGGGCTGGTCGGCTTTCTGCTGGGACTTACAGCCGCGCTGATGCTTTTCTACCCTGAATTACCAGAGTTTTTATTCGGGACAGATGATACCACAATCCAGAGTCTGAGAAGCGGAAATATCCAGGGCCTTATCAACACGCAGGGTGCCATGGGATTCGGAAGGATCAGAATGCTCCATACCAGTGCCGTTATTTTTGCTTTTGTGTGTAATTCCTTCTTCTGCGGTGCTTACTACAGTATGCAGAGGCTTTTAAAAACAAGAATGTACAGCGACACGCTTTCATGGATCCATTTCTGGAGCTGGCAGCTGATGATCGTTGCCGTAGTGATTACATTCTTAATGGGAATCAATACTTCCAAAGAATACGCAGAACACGAGTGGCCTATTGATATCCTGATTACCTTCTCATGGGTTATTTTCGGAATCAATATGTTCGGAACCATTGCGAAGAGAAGGGTAAGACATCTTTATGTAGCCATCTGGTTCTACATCGCAACCTGGATCGCCGTGGCCATGCTGCACATCTTTAATAACCTTGAAGTTCCCTTATCATTCACAAGCTGGAAATCCTATTCTGTATATGCCGGCGTAAAAGATGCACTTGTACAGTGGTGGTACGGTCACAATGCCGTAGCATTCGTACTGACAACACCGGTATTAGGTCTGATGTACTATTTCATGCCGAAAGCGGCACAGCGACCTGTATTCTCCTATAAATTATCCATTATTCACTTTTGGTCGCTGATTTTCGTATACCTTTGGGCTGGCCCTCACCACCTTCAGTATACGGCGCTTCCGGCATGGGCTCAGGCCGTAGGAACTGGATTCTCTATCATGCTTATCGCTCCATCATGGGGAGGAATGCTGAACGGCCTTCTTACCTTAAGAGGAGCCTGGGATAAAGTAAGAGAAAACCCGATCCTTAAATTCTTTGTGGTAGCGATTACCTGTTATGGTATGGCTACTTTCGAAGGACCTCTGTTAGCCACAAAATCTTTAAATAAAATCGGGCATTACACCGACTGGGTGATCGGGCACGTACACTTAGGAGCGCTTGGATGGAACGGGTTCATGGCCTTCGGAGTCGTGTATTATCTGATCCCTATCATGTGGAGAACACCGCTATGGTCTAAAAAACTGGCCAACTGGCACTTCTGGCTGGGAACTTTAGGAATTATCTTCTATGCAGTTCCGATGTATATCTCAGGATTCACCCAGGGATTGATGTGGAAACAGTTCAACCCGGATGGTACTTTAATGTATAAAAACTGGCTGGATACGGTAACGGCAATCATTCCTTATTTTAAAATGAGATTCTTAGGAGGTATCCTTTATCTTTCAGGAGCAATTTTAATGGTGGTTAATGTGATCAAAACCGTAAGATCAGGCTCATTCCAGAAAAACGTTCCGGCAGAAGCACCGGCATTGGCAGACATCGGTACCGCGAGAAAAGAAGGCGAAGGCGTACACCTTTGGCTGGAAAGAACTCCAAAACTACTTTCTATTTTAGCTTTCATCACTGTAGCGATAGGTGGATTAATAGAAATCGTTCCCACATTATCACTGAAACAGAGTGTTCCTACAATTACAGCTGTAAAACCTTACACACCGCTGGAACTGGAAGGAAGAGATCTATACGTCCGTGAAGGATGTAACTCCTGCCACTCACAGATGATCCGCCCTTTCCGTGATGAAATCGTAAGGTTTGAAGGCAAAAACGGACAGTATTCCAAAGCCGGAGAATTCATTTATGACAGACCTTTCTTATGGGGATCCAAAAGAACCGGACCGGATCTTCACAGAGAAGGCGGCAGGAACCCTGATTCGTGGCACTTCAAACATATGTATAATCCAAGAATTACATCCGCAGGTTCTATTATGCCTCGTTTCCCATGGCTGATCACCAATAAGCTGGACCGTACTCAAATGGTAGACAAAATGAGGTTAATGAAAAATGCTTTCGATGTGCCTTATTCAAAAGCAGAAATAGATTCTGCGGGAAAATGGGCAGATAACCAGTCTAAAGCCATTGTACAGAGAATTTATTCTGAAGCCACCGATGTGAAAGACCAAATGGAAAAAGAAAAAACATCAAAAGGTGCATCTTATGTGCCGCTTGAGCAGAGAGAAATTGTAGCGATGATCGCCTACCTGCAAAGATTAGGAACCGATATTAAAACAACACAGATTCAGACAGCAAGCGCTGAGTAACCTTTAAAATTGACTGCAATGAAAAAGAGAACCCCCATTTCAATATATATCGCAACAACGATAGGCTTAACGATCATGGCGTTTGAAATGTTCACCGGAGACTCAGGTTATTTTTCCTCGCCGTTTTTCTGGGCACTTATTGTAATCGCTGTAATCCTTCTTCTGATTATGAACTCTATCGGAGATCTGGTGGAAAACGAGAGTTTCAGCAGACTGTCGGAAGAGGAAAAGAAAGAATATTTAGCTGAAAAAAGCATTCCGTATTACCAGAAGCTTTGGAATTCAGCGTTCAAAAAACAATCTGCTACCGAAGAAAAAGATATTTTGATCGACCACGGTTTTGACGGAATCACGGAGCTTGACAACTCACTGCCTAAATGGTGGATAGGCCTTTTCTGGTTCGGATGCATATTCTGCGTCGTGTATATGACTGCTTTTGCTTTTACAGAATATGCCCACCCAGAAGCAGAATACGATAAAGAAGTAAAAACAATGCTGGCATCCATAGCCGAATATGAAAAAACGGCACCCCAGATTGACCTGGAAACGGCAAAATACAGCGCAGACCATATAGCAGAAGGCCAGGAACTTTTCAAAACCAACTGCGTAACCTGTCACGGTGACGGCGGAAAAGGAGGCATTGGCCCGAACCTTACGGATACGCACTGGATCAATATCAAAGAAAAAAGCCTGTTTAAAAATGTTTTCTGGATGCTTGAAAACGGCTCTCCCAATAATCCTACGATGAGACCTTTCATCAAAGAAGGAACAATCACAGGAAGAGATGCTGAAAAAATTGCAGCCTATATCTATCATATCAACCAGGAAACTTCTCCTATCACTCCGGCTCAGGGCGGTGCCGCTCCACAGGGTGAAGAAGTGAAATGGGAAAACGGAAACAATTAATTTAGTATGGAAGTTTGAAGCTGGAAGAGGGAAGTTATTGAAGTCTAAAAGAAGACTTACAGAACCATTTTATTAATTTTTTTTAAAAGCTAATTTAAGATCACTGTTAAAAATGAATGTCCAATATAACTTCCAGCCTCCCTCTTACAGCTTCCAGTCATTTAAAACTTAGCTCACATAACTTAACAAAATTTATTAACTCCATATATTCCTTGCCCCCTTTGAAACTACTCTAACATTTGAATTTCATTTTTGCTAACCTTTTCAACATTAAAAATGATTAAAAGGGGGCTTTTAAAGAAAAAATCCAAACCTTGGCTGTCTTTATCAACTGATTCACTTGACAACTACTAAACTAAATTCCATAATAAGGCAGCCAAGGCAGGATTTTTGTATTGCTAGTAGGATACCACAACAAAGAACTTATAAAATAGTATTCCTATCTTTGTTTGAAACCTAATCGCATTTGAAACTGAAAATTAACAAAAGAAAGCTCTTAAAGCGTATTGCAATAACCTTTATTTCAATATTGGTTTTTCTTACCCTTCTGATATTTAGCTTAAGGCTTCCTGTCGTTCAGAACTTCATTAAAGATAAACTGGTTGTATATCTTGAGAAAAAGATCAAGACCAAAGTAAGCCTGGAAAGGGTTAATATAGGATTTCCGAACAGCCTTATCATGGAAAACCTTTACCTTAAAGGCCAGGATGTAGATACACTTCTTGCTGTAAAAAAGCTGGATGTGGGCTTAAACATGCTGAAGCTTATCAGTTCCACAGCTGATATTACTTCGGTAGATCTTGAAGGAGCCCGCGCCAATGTAGTACGAAAACCCAACGGGACTTTCAATTTCGATTATATTATCAATGCTTTTGCGACCAGCGATAAAGAGGAAAGCCCTTCCAAACCGTTTATTATTTCCCTGGATAAGATCAATTTAAAAGATATCGGGGTGACGTTCAACGACCAACAGTCGAGGAATGATATTCAGCTGTATTTCAAATCATTTGACACAAGGGTTAAAACTTTTGACCTTAATAAAAACACCTATGCCGTTAATGATATTAATCTGGACGGACTGAGATTAAAATTAAAGCAGGATCTTGTTGAAGAAGTCTCTAAAAAAGTAGAGAAAAAGGTGGATTCTCTTAATAATAAAAAGCCAATGAGTATTGGTCTCAGAGGTATCAAGCTTACCAATTTCAATATTGATTACGGTGATGATAACACCAAAACTTTTGCTAAAGTTCTGTTTAAAGAATTAAGTACGAAGGTCAATAAACTTGATCTTGAGAATAATTCCTACAATATTTCCAATGTTTTTCTTTCCGGGGCAGATATTAACGCCAATCTGTATCTTCCTGCGCAGGACGCCAATCCGAAAGATCAAAAAGAACCTGAAATTTCAAAAGTTTCAGACAAGGAGAAAGCCATGAAACTGCTTCTTGGGAAGCTTGTCCTAAATGATGTAAAAGCCATTTACAATAACACAGCTATGGCTCCTACCAAACAGGGAATGGATTTCAACCACATGAATTTTTCTAAAATGAACGTGGAGGTAAGACGCTTCAAAATGGAGAACAATACTTTTGCAGGCACAGTGAATTCAGCAGAAATCCAGGAAGGAAGGGGCTTGAATATCCAGAAATTCAATACAGATTTTGTGTATGCAGAAAAACAGGCTTACCTGAAAGATCTTTATCTGCAAACCCCGAAGACACTGATCCGTGATGAGGTGATTTTAAATTATAACTCCTTTGACCAGCTGACTTCAAACCCGGGCGCTGTAAAAATTTCAGCCAACATTAAAGATTCCAAAATAGGTTTCGCCGATATTTTAAACATTGTTCCGACTTTACGAAATACTGTTCCCTTCAACAAATATCCGAATGCCATACTGAATGTCAATGCCAACGTTCAGGGAATGGTGAATGACCTTCTGATCAAAGATCTTAAAGTTTCAGGACTGGATCAGCTGAGAGTTGCTGCATCAGGAAGAATCAGGAATGCGATGAAGCCTGAAAATCTGTATTATGATCTTAGGGTCGGAGAATTTTCAGCAGAAGCTAAAACAGTGTACAATCTGGTTCCGAAAAATACAATTCCTTCCAATATATCCCTGCCTTCTCATTTCAGCATCAAAGGAAATGCAAAAGGAACAACAAAAGTAGTTAAGGCAGACCTGAACCTCTACTCTACCCTTGGAAATGCCGGTATTATTGCTGATGTGGACATGAGTAGAAAAAACCGGGAACTGTATGATGTAAAAGCCAATCTTCAGGCTGTTCAGGTTGGAAAGATCATTCAAAATAAAGATATTGGTCCTATTACCGCACAAATTTCAGCAAAAGGCGAAAGCTTTGATTTCAAAAATGCCAACGCTAATCTGAAAGGTCATGTAGCATCAGCTGTCTACAAAGGATACCGTTATCAGAACATGGATTTAACAGGTAAAATAAACCGTGGTTTTTATAATATCGTTTTGAACTCAAAAGACCCGAACGCCAATCTGAATTTAATAGCTTCCGGAGTCTACAGCGAAAAAAATCCTACGGTAAAGATCAATGGTGAAGTGATCAAGCTCGATGTGAATAAACTTGGATTCTATGAAAAACCAATGATTATTGCCGGAAAAATTGATGGTGATTTTTCAAGCCTCAATCCGGATGCTTTAAACGGTTACCTAAACCTGAAAGATTTTGCTTTTTCAGATACCAAAGAGGTTTATCCTGTACAGGAAATGAATCTGAAAGCTTCTTCTACACAGGATTCCACGCAGATTATTTTCAATTCTCAGATTGCTGATGTTTCTTTAAAAGGAAAATATAAGCTGACACAGATTTTTGGTGCTTTAACGCATACGGTTAATCAATATTACCAATTCCAGAAGCCCGATAAAGGTCATAAAATTGATCCGGGGCAGTTTTTCACATTCAATGCAAAGATCAAAAATGATGACCTGATCAGGAAATTTGTTCCGGAGCTGAAAAGTTTTGAAACCATCAATTTAGCCGGAAATTATGATGCAGATTCTCAAAAAATAGAAATAGACGGGCAGATCCCGCAATTATTATATGGTGAAAATTCGTTGGAAAATGTTGCTTTAAAAGTAACCAATGAAAATCAGGCGCTACAGTACAGCCTTAACGCAGGTGCTTTAAAAAGCTCCAGCTTCACCCTGAAAAAAATTGCAGTCAATGGAGATGTTGCCAATAATATCATCAATTACAATATTACCACAAAAGACGACAAAGACGCTACGCAGTTCCTTATTGCAGGAAATGCCAAATCTTTGAATGACATTACAGAAATTTCTCTGAATCCGAACGGTTTGAAATTAAATTATTCGGACTGGAATGTTGCTGAAAACAATAAAATTCAGATTAGCAGCCAGGGAATTTTAGCTGATAACTTTATCCTGACCAATGGCTCCAGTGAGATTTCACTTCAGTCTGAAACCGAACGCCCAACCAGCCCTTTAAATGTTTCATTAAAAGATTTTAAAATTGAAACCATTACTGAACTCATCAAAAAAGATACGGTCCTTGCAAAAGGAACCATTAACGGAACAGCTCAGCTTAGAGATGTCACGAAAAACATGACCTTCACTTCCGATCTTAATATTACAGATCTGATTGTGTACGGAAGCCCGGTTGGAAATCTGGCGGTAAAAGTGAACAACACTTCACCGAATATTTTAAATGCTGATGTTGCTCTTTCCGGCAATAACAATGATGTGAAAATTCTTGGAGATTACAATACTTCTTCCAGTACATTTGATCTGAATATGGCCATCAACCAGCTCCAGATGAAGAGTGTTCAGGGCTTTTCCATGAATGCTATAACGAATACGGAAGGCTATCTTTCAGGAAATTTAAAAATCACCGGAAATACAGATAAACCCAATATTTTAGGTAAAGTAAAATTCAATGATGCCGGACTTGAAATTACAAAAACAGGCAGCGATTTCAGAAAATTGAATGACGAAATTGATTTTACAAACCGAGGAATCGAGCTTAATAAGTTTAAAATAAATGATAAGGATGGAAATTCTCTTGTTATCAATGGGCAGATTCTTACTCAGACTTACAGGGATTTTGCATTCAACCTGGATGTGAACGCCAAAGACTTCAAGGTAGTCAATTCAGAAAAATCCAATGATGCGATGATGTATGGGATTCTTGCGATTGATGCAGGACTTCATATCAGAGGAAATTTAGATCTTCCAAAAGTTGACGGCAGGCTGTCGGTTTCTGATGATACGGATTTCACTTTTGTCCTTCCGCAATCCAGCCCCTCTCTGCAGGAAAGAGACGGAATTGTAGAATTTATCGACCAGGATCAGGTAGTTTTAAATAAAACCATCATTGCCGATTCGCTGAAAGCACAAAGCCGTTTCAAAGGAATGGATGTAAGTGTAAACATTGAAGTAAGTAAAGAAGCTAAACTCTCTATTGTTATTGATAAAGCTAACGGAGATTTTGTAAAACTTCAGGGTGAAGCGGAACTGACCGGAGGAATAGACCCGTCGGGGAAAACAACTCTTGTGGGAGTGTATGAAGTGGAAAAAGGATCTTATGAACTTTCTGTAAGTCTTCTGAAACGTAAATTCGATATTCAGAAAGGAAGCACCATTACCTGGACCGGAGAGCCTACCGCAGCAACAATGGATATTACCGCAGTCTATAAAACGGAAGCTCCGCCTATAGATCTCGTTGAGCAACAGGTAAGCGGGGAAGATGCGTCTGTAATGAATCAGTTTAAACAGAGAATACCTTTCAATACTTTATTAAAAATGAAAGGTGAGCTTCTGAAACCGCAAATCACTTTTGATATTACTACAGACGAAAAAAACAATTCTGTATCCTCAACGGTAACTGATATTGTAGACCAAAAGCTTACTCAGCTCAGAACACAGGAATCGGAAATGAACAAACAGGTTTTTGCTCTTCTGCTGCTGAACCGTTTCATTGGGGAGAATCCGTTTGAATCCGGCGCAGGAATGTCAGCTGAGATGATGGCCAGACAGAGTGTGAGTAAAATTCTATCCCAGCAGCTGAATAATCTGGCTTCAGGATTGATTAAAGGGGTTGATATTGATCTGGGTCTTGATTCTTCTGAAGATTATTCAAGCGGAACAAAGAATACAAGAACGGATCTGAATGTGGGAGTAAGCAAAAAATTACTGAATGACCGTCTGAAAGTTTCTGTGGGAAGTAATTTTGCACTGGAAGGTGAAGCACGCCAAAATGAGAATACAACGAATATTGCAGGAAACGTCACTGTAGACTACAGTCTTTCAAAAGACGGAAGATATATGCTTCGGGCTTATCGTAAGGATGAGTATCAGGTAGCTCTTCAGGGACAGATTATAGAAACGGGATTAGGATTTATCATCACTTTAGACTATGATAAATTCCGGGAGATTTTTCAAAAATCCAAGAAGGACAGACGTAAAAAAGAAAACAAAAATAACCAGGTAGTAGAATTTAAATAATGAAAATCAGATTTAATATATATTGGAAATACCTATTTGTTTCAGGCTTTGCGGCTGTTACTTTCTCATGCAGCAATACAAAATTCCTGAAGGAAGACCAGATGCTTTACGTAGGTGGAGAAGTGAAAATAGAGAATGATACCATCTCCAAGAAGGAGAAAAATGAGCTTCAGTCTGCATTGGAAGAAAATCTGGTTCCAAAGCCTAATTCCACCATATTAGGGCTCCGTCCGAGATTGTATTTTTATAACATCGCCAAAGAGCCTAAAAAAGATAAAGGGTTCAATTACTGGCTGAAATATAAAGCAGGCGAAAAACCTGTTCTGTTAGGGGATGTAGATCGTGAATTCAACAGAAAAATCATTGAAAACTATTCTGAAAACAAAGGCTATTTCAATGCCAGAGCTACCTATGATACGGTTTCCAAAAATAAAAAGGCAAAGGTAATTTATACTTTAAGGCCGGGCTCAAGATACTTCATCAGTAATGTTAAGTTTCAGCAGGATTCTTCTCTTGTCAATAAAGAAATTCAAAGTTTAACAAATAAAACTTTGCTTAAACCCGGAAAACCTTTTGACCTTGACGTGATTAAAGATGAAAGGGAACGTATTGATAATGGCTTAAAAGAAAGGGGATTCTATTATTTCAATCCTGATAATATTATTGTTCAGGCAGACAGTACGGTAAGTAAAAATCATAAGGTTGAGCTTAACGTAAAATTAAAAGACAATACTCCAGATCTGGCAACGCAGCAATTCAGTATTGACAAGGTCATTGTATTCCCTAATTATAATATACAGGACGTAAAGCGAGGCAAATACAGTGTTCCGATGAATACGGATTCACTTTCTAAATATGCGTACAATGATATTTATGTAATTGATCCTCAGCATAAATTCAAACCTAAGATTTTCGACAGAGCTCTGTATTTTAAGAAAGGGGATCTTTACAACCGTTCCAATCACAATCTTACGCTTAACCGTCTGATCAGTCTGGGGGTTTTTAAATTTGTAAAAAATGAATTCATTGTTTCGGATTCATTAAAACATCAGTTTGATGCTTATTATTTACTGACCCCGAGGCAAATTCAGTCGTTGAGGCTGGAAGCTTTGGGAAGAACCAATTCCGCCAATTATGCAGGTAGTGAATTAAACCTGAACTGGACACACAGAAATTTTTTCAGAGGAGCCGAACAGTTTAAGGCAGCTGTTTACGGAGCTTTTGATTTCCAGATGGGAGGTCAGGAGAATGCAAAGAACCTCTTCCGTGCAGGAACGAATGTTCAGCTTTCGATTCCAAGAATTGTAGCGCCTTTCCGCTTTAATTCTTCAAGTGCTTTTGTTCCGAGAACAAACATTACTTTAGGCTATGAATTTCAAAACCGTACACAATTTTATACACTTAATAATTTTACTGCTTCATTTGGGTATGTATGGAAAGAGAACGCCAGAAAAGAACATGATCTGAAAGTCATTGATATTACCTTAGTTTCTCCTGCCAAAGTAACCGATGAATTCCTTAAGCAGGCAACCACCCCCGCTGCACGAAGAGTGGTTGAAAAGCAACTTATATTCGGACCAACTTATTCGTATACGTATACCAATACAATGCTTCCCAAAACGAATACCATCTATTATAAGGGAACATTGGATCTTGCAGGAAATATTACCGGTTTGGTGACGGGAGCCAATGTAAAAAAAGATAAAGAAAAGAAAATCTTCGGGGTTCCATTCAGTCAATATGCAAAAATGGAACATGATTTCAGATTCTACCATAAATTCACTGAAAAAAGTTCATTCGCCAGCAGGTTTATCGGCGGGATAGCCTATCCATATGGAAATTCGGAATTCATTCCTTTCTCCAAACAGTTTTTCGCAGGAGGAAGCAACAGTATCCGTGCTTTTCGGGCAAGAACTTTGGGTCCTGGAAGTTTTGATCCCCGAACGATTGAAAAAGGTACTCTGCTAGATCAGGCTGGAGATATCAAATTAGAATTAAACGCTGAATATCGAGCTAATATTTATAAATTTCTGAATGTTGCGGCTTTTGTCGACGCAGGAAATGTCTGGTTGATCAATGATGATAAGGACAGACCGGGAGGGAAATTTTCCAAAGAATTTTTAAGTGAAATTGCAGTGGGAGCCGGAGTTGGCCTAAGACTTGATTTTTCCATCCTGATTTTGAGACTTGACCTGGCAATGCCTTTAAGGGTTCCTTATTATGAAAAAGGCGACCGATGGGCATTTAACAGGATCAATTTCGGAGATTCACAATGGAGAAAAGATAATTTAGTTTTAAATATAGCCATCGGATATCCTTTCTAATATGATCAATACCATCAAATTTTTCTGGGAGGTACTGAAAGATACCTTCGCTGAATGGAACAATTCTTCCGCATCAAAAGATTCGGCAAGTCTTGCCTATTATGCGATTTTTTCCATCCCGGGATTATTGATCATTATTATCTGGATTGCAGGAAATTTTTTTGGTGAGGAAGCCATCCGCGGTGAGATTAGCAACCAGATCAGCGGATTGATGGGAAAAGACGTTGCTAAAAGTATTGAAGGGATGATTGCGGGAGCACTTATTGACAAGCAAAATATTTTTATGAAAATTGTAGGGATCGGATCGTTAGTTTTTGGTTCCACTACTTTATTTTTTCAGCTGCAGCATACTTTGAATACGCTTTGGGATGTGGAAGCTGCTCCTAAAAAAGCCCTGGTGAAATTTCTTTTGGACAGAGCCAACTCATTAGGAATGATCCTGATTCTTGGATTTTTACTGATGATCACAATGATTTTATCTTCAATGATCAGCCTGTTTAACAATTGGATTACCAATTACTTTGGTCTTGAGACTTATATGCTTGTAGAGTTGGTGAATTTTGCCATTGGTTTTGGATTGGTGATGCTTTTATTTGCACTTATGTTCAAAGTGCTTCCTGATATCAAAATCAGTTGGAAACCTGTATGGAAAGGAGCTTTACTGACCACCATTTTATTTACACTGGGTAAATTTTTACTGAGCCTTTATTTTGGTAATTTTAAACCTACATCTACTTTTGGAGCCGCAGGAACCGTTATTTTAATTATGATGTGGATTAATTATTCCTGTATGCTTATCTTTTTCGGAGCCGAATTTACGAAAGTGTATAACTACAAAAAAGGCTATAAGGTTGTTCTTTCCAAGCACGCAAAATGGAGTGCTGCAAAGTTGTACAGAGATAGCAAAAGAGAGGATGAGTTGAAAGAAATATGATAACCTTGGAATACGTAGTTACAAAACGGTAACATTAATGGTTGTTTATCATTAATACATTTTACACATAAAAAAAAGCCTCCCAAAAATTTCAGGAGGCTTTATTTTTTACATTCTGTCTACAGTTCCGATACCGAGCAATGCTAATGATTTTTTGATCGTTTTAGCTGTCAGGTCAGATAAATTTAAACGGAATTGTTTTAATTTTTCATCTTCCAGTTTCAGAATGATATTACTCTGATAGAATGAATTATAAGATTTAACCAGATCATAAACATAGTTCGCTACTAAAGCAGGGCTTAATGCTTCTGCTGACTTCGCAACCACAGTTTTATAATTTATCAATAACATGATCAGTTCTTTCTCATATTGATTTAAGGTTACATCAGAAATTTCCTTGTAATCTACGCCGGCTTTTGAAAGCAAGGATTGAATACGTGCATAGGTATAAAGAATAAACGGACCTGTATTTCCTGAAAACTCTACACTTTCAGCAGGATTAAACATCATTTTTTTCTTTGGATCTACCTTTAGCATAAAATATTTCAACGCAGCTAATCCTATTATCTCATAAGAAACTTCTTTTTCTTCTTCAGAAAGCCCTTCCAGTTTTCCTAATTCTGTAGTGATAGATTTTGCTGTCCCATACATTTCCTGCATGAGATCATCTGCATCCACTACGGTTCCTTCACGGGACTTCATTTTTCCTTCAGGAAGTTCTACCATTCCGTAAGAAAGATGGAACAATTGATCTGCCCAGGAATATCCCAACTTTTTCATGATTTTAAATAAAACCTGGAAGTGATAATCCTGCTCGTTTCCTACTGTATAGATCAGCTTCTGAATATTATTTTCCTTGAAACGCTGAACAGCTGTTCCCAAATCCTGAGTCATATAAACCGAAGTTCCGTCTGAACGAAGCAGCAGTTTCTGATCAAGGCCTTCATCGGTAAGATCACACCATACGGAGCCATCTTCTTTCTGATAAAGAATACCTTTGTCCAATCCTTCCTGGATCAGATCTTTTCCTAAAATATAAGTATTGCTTTCGTACTGAACCTGATCAAAATCTACTCCCAATCTTTTGTAAGTTTCATTGAATCCTTTATAAACCCAGGAATTCATTTCGTTCCAAAGATCTCTTACCTGCTGATCTCCGTTTTCCCAATCTACAAGCATTTTCTGAGCTTCTTTGATCAAAGGAGCCTCTTTTTTAGCCTGCTCTTCTTCTATTCCCTGACCTACAAGTTCGGCAATTTCTTTTTTATAGTTCTTATCGAATTCTACATAATAGTTTCCAACAAATTTATCTCCTTTTATATGGGATGTTTCAGGAGTTTCTCCATGTCCGAATTTCTCCCAGGCCAACATCGATTTGCAGATATGAATTCCTCGGTCGTTAATGATTTGTGATTTAATCACATCATAACCGGCCTCTTTTAAGATTTGAGCTACAGAAAAACCTAACAGGTTGTTTCTTACGTGTCCCAGGTGAAGTGGCTTGTTCGTATTTGGAGAAGAATATTCCACCATTACTGTAGAATTTTTCTTTTCAATCGTATCAAAATCATTGCTCACAGATCTGAAATTATCCACAAACAGCTGGTTCTGTACCTTAACATTAAGGAACCCTTTCACCACATTAAAACTTTCAAATAGGTCAGACTGCTCCGTCAAAGCTTCACCTAATTCAACGCCAATACTTTCCGGATTTTTCTTCAGCTGTTTTACCAATGGAAATGTTACAATGGTAAAGTCACCTTCAAATTCCGTTTTATTTTCCTGAATCTCCAGATGGATATCTTTTAACTGGTATACATTTAAAATAACCTCTGCAAGTTTCTTTTCTATACTATCTTTAATATTCATGTGTTATATATTAACTTTTTAAAGGCCACATGGAATAGCCTTATTTCATCTCAAATTTGAGATACAAATATACGGAAATAAAAAAACCGCCCGAAGGCGGTTTTGATATGAATGTTAAATATACTAAGGGATTAAAATTTATCCCAGAAAAGTTTTGTTGTTGCTTTATCTCCACCAATTTTACTGGCAGCTGCGTTAACGTTAGCCCCGTTTAAGACATACTCCTGATCGGAATATGGCATTCTGTAAGGCACAGATGATAAATTAGACTTTGGAGGATTAACAAGTGTTGGACTATCCAAACGTCTTGTAAAATTCCAGCTTGCAAATCCTTTGTTAAACATTGCAATCCAAGCTTGTGTACCTATAGATTGTTTCCAGTTTGCCACATTAAATGGATTAGCAGCTAAATACGTTACTGTATTGGCCGTACTTACTCCATTTTCTCTCATAGATTCTGTTACAGCAGCAATATAAAGATCTGCAGCAGTACCTCCAACAGAGTATCCTCTTGCTGCAGCTTCAGCTTTTAAGAAGGACACTTCCGCATAACTCAATAAATTTGAAGCGGTAGTTGCAGATCTGAAATAAGGACTTAATTGTGAGAAATTAGTATAAGGATCATTTAATTCTCCGAAAACTCCTCCTTTATAAACTCCTCCAACTTTTGTAAACCATACGTCCATTCTCGGATCTGATAAACTACTCATGGTATTAATAACTAACTGACTTGGTAAAAAGTCATTTCTACCGGAAGCTACAAGATTGTCAAAAACAGGATTTGAAAATGTATTTCCATCATATTTAAATTTATAGGCTTCCGCATCTGAAGAAATTACACCTCCAGCAATCGCTGATTCTACAGTAGTTTTTGATAATGCAGGGTCAACATCCGCTAAATTTATACCTAATCTTAATTTTATCGAATTAGCAAACTTTGTCCATTTCGCCATGTCTCCGGAATAAACCAGATCTCCGGAGTAATCTCCGCCAATTGGCATGTATCCTTTAGCACCCGGCTTAATGGTTGCAATAACATCATTGATTCTTTTGATCAAATCAACATAAATAGTTTTTGCATCGTCGTATTTTGGTGTTAAAATTTCATCCGGTTTAAAGGTCTCAGAATAAGGAACATCACCAAAGGTATCCACCAAATTCTCCCAGATAAAGATTTCTTCAATTTCTAACGTTGCCAATTTATTAATACGAACATCATCGGTATTAACCTCGTTTTTCAAATTAGTTTTGGCTTGTCTAATATTATTAAGACTATAGACATACATTCTATTAAAATGATTTCTAGGCTGGTTTCTGGTAACCAGGTTATATTGACTTTCGTCCGGATATTGAGTTTCAGCCCACTGTTGTGTAAAAAATCTGTAATTGTTAAAATTCACACTTGGATTATCCATATAATAGGATGACTGATACAAAGCAGTAGCTAGCAAGTTTTCTGATGGTAGAACCGATGGGTGCTTAGGATCATCATTAAGAGAAGTCAGATCACTTTGACATGAACTTAAACTTAAACCTACACATAGAGATACCAAACTTATTTTTAAAATATTTTTCATTTTTACGCAATTTAGAATTTAAATGTTACATTGACTCCAAGATCTCTTGTAGTTGGCATTGAGCCGATGGACCACCCATAAGAATTGAGCCCTCCACCCACAACAGCCTCAGGATCAGCATATGGTAAATTTTTATGGATAATCCATAAATTTCTTCCTACAATCGAAATTTTAGCATCATAAATTTTGGTTCCAGCCAATAAAGATTTAGGAAGCATATATCCAATACTAGCCTCTCTTAACTTAATAAAGGAACCATCATAAACAAATTCACGGGATGGCTGTGTTTTATACCCCATAGAACTTCCATTATCAAACTGAGACAATTCAATATTATTGGGAGTTCCATTTGGAAGAACTCCTGGGAGTATAACGTTTTTATCTCTATAATCTCCAATAGCTGTTTCTTTGTATAGACCTGAAGATAATCCATAATACATATCCGTTGAGAATATATCTCCTCCTTTGCGCATATCGATTAAGAAGCTTAAAGAGAATCCTTTATAACTAAGACTATTTCTTATCCCTCCAATCCAATCAGGAGTAGTGTTACCAATAATCTGATTAGGGTTCTGCAAATACTTTCCGGTTTTTGGATCAACTACTTTCTCTCCGTTTAAATACGTATAGTCAGCCCCAACCAATGTTCCCCAAGCTTCTCCTACTCTTGCATTTAAAGAAACTCCTCCTTGAAAACTATTTAATAAAAGATTGGTGATTCCTGGATACAGACTAACCACTTCATTTTTATTTTTAGACCAGTTGACATCTATATTCCAAGTAAAATCTTTAGATTTAATTGGCACTAATCCTAACTGCACTTCGTATCCGGTATTGTCAATTCTACCAGCGTTGATAACCTTACCTGTATATCCGATTCCTGAAGAAACAGGAAGAACAATGATTTGATCAACTGTTTTTGTTTTATAATAAGCGAAGTCAACGGTTATTCTATCTTTTAGGAAATGAGCTTCAGTCCCTATTTCAAATTCTTTAGATCTTTGAGGTTTTAGATTTGGATTAGACTGATTTAAGATTGAATTGTATATTCCTATAGTTGATAAGATTCCTGCAGATCTATAATTATTAGCTAGCTGATATGGATCAGCTGTACCACCAACCTCTGCATAGTTCGCTCTTAATTTCCAGAAATTCATCCAATTTTTAGTATCTAAAATTTCAGACATAATTACTGCACCTGTTACAGAAGGATAATTATATACATTATTTCCTGCCGGCAAAGTTGAGCTTTGATCCACTCTCCATGTTCCGTCTATATAGAATTTTTTGAAGAAATCAAATGAGGCTGTAATGTATCCAGAATTTGTTTGAGTTGTGAACTCATTTTCATCTGATGCCAAAGGTGATTTTTTAGAGTTTGACAATGCATAAATTCCCGCAACTACCAAGCCTCCTTCTGTTGAAGCATAAACAGAATTAAAATAATTTCTACGTATATTTCCACCTACAACTCCAGAAACATTAATATCATCTGTTATATTAAATTTATAATTAGCCATTAAGTCGTAATTGGTTTCAGTCCTCAATACATCACGCCTTGCATAGCCAGAAGAAATAGTATTATTGGATTGCCCAAAGGCTTGTGGCAGAGATCCTACAGCCAATCTACTTTCTGCCAAAAGATTTGATCTATCATAAGAAACTTTTCCAGTAATAGAAATATTATCTATTACATCATAGGTTGCTTGTGCATAAGTAAAACTTCTGAACCTATTATCTGAAGTATAGTTTTGGTAAGCTTGAAAATATGGGTTATTCCAATATGCCGGTGCTCCATTAGTTGCTGATTTTCTATTCCACACGACGTTACCATAATTGTTCGATGCACTGGCAATCGCAGGATCAACATTCGCAAAATATGAATTCTCCAGATCCTTAAGATCTACATTGGTTTGCCACCATTGTCTGAAACCTGTTGCTATATTATTGGAATACCCTGTAATCCCACGTCCTTTGGTATCCTGCAAAGTCATTGTAGAATAAAAGGAAGTATGCAATTTGGGAGTTAAGTCATAGTTAATCTTTAAAGAGAAATTATTCTTGTTGAGATGTGAATTAGGAATCAAACCATCTGACATCATATTTTCATAGGTAAAACTAATATTTTTCCCTTTTTGTCCTTTTTCCAGGGTTACACTATTACTAAATGTAGTTGGATTATCAAAGAATTTAATCGGGCCGTTTTTAGCAGCGACCCATGGTGTAGCTTTTTTGTAGTTAGGAGAAGTCGGGTCAAAAGAGTCCCATTGATAAACCATCAAATTAGGATCAAATTTTGGGCCCCAAGATGCATCCGCATTGAAATTTGCATTATTTAAACCATCACCAGCCTGCGTTCCAAATTTTTGAGAATATCCGGCGCCATAGCTTGTTTGGTATTCGGGAAATGTTGATTTATCAATAAAACCAACCTGCATCGAAGAAGAAAATGTAACTCCCCAGGAACCGTCATCTTTCCCCTTTCCATTCTTTGTTGTTATTACAATTACTCCATTTAAACCTCTTTCTCCATAAAGAGCAGATGCCGCAGCACCTTTTAAAACGTTGATAGATTCAATATCTTCCTGATTGATATCAGATAAAGCATTACCATAATCAATATTTTTCTCCTGGGTATACGTATTATTTACTGGAGATCCATCAATCACAATTAAAGGATTTCCCCCTCCAAGAGTTTTTATACCTCTTATCAATAAGTTTGATGAGCCTCCAAAGTTGTTATTTGTTGTAACATTTAAGCCAGCTACCTTTCCTGATAATTGCGATGCTATATTCCCTGTATTTGTTGTACCATCAGAGAGTGCACTTGCCTTAATTTCCTGGGAAGCATAACCAAGAGATTTCTTTTCTCTTTTAATCCCAAGTGCAGTTACTACCACCCCTTCAATTTCTTTTGCTTTAATTGTATCATTCTTCTCTTGTGCTTGAGCAATAGCAACAGAGGAAGACAATACCAAAACAAGCAGACTTGTTGTCAGTTTCTTCATATCAAATTTAATTTTAAGACTGTACAAATTTGTAAAACTTTATTAAAAGCACAAAGTAAAATCATAAAAAAAATACAAAATATTTATTAAATTTAATAATTAATAACAATAATTCATTAAATTATGTTAAAATCAATATAATTAACAAAAACAAAACATCTAACCATTATTTTGTTTCAGAAAAATCCAACTGATTTTAATTGATATTTTCTATATAGAATATTTCTAAATACACAATAAGTTACTGATAATAAAATAATTACTCACTTAAAAATGAGTAAGGCAAAAATAAATCACAAAATTAACAATGTCATACATATCATATTTTCGTTGTAAAAAATCCTTAAGTCACAAATATTAAACAAAAAAAACCGCCCGAAGGCGGCTTTTGATATGAATGTTAAAATATATCTTTAGTTGATATCCCAGAATATTTTTGTGGTTAATTTATCTCCACCGATTGCAGCACTTGCAGCAGCATAATTACTACCATTCGTTGTAGCTTCAGCAGTAGGATATTGAAGTCTTACAGGAACTTTTCCTTCGGCATTTGGAATTGCAGTTGAAGGAGCAACCAATTGAGGATAGTCTAATCTTCTGTAAAAATTCCAGGAAGTTATTGCCTGATTATACATCGCAACCCAAGCCTGCTCACCAATAGATTTTTTCCAGTTGGCAGCATTATATGGATGCGCAGCAATATAAGCGGCAGCATCTGATGCTAATCCCCAATCATTAAAAGATGAAGTAATTGCATCAGAATATAATGCAGCAGGGCTTCCTCCTATACCCCATCTTGCAGCGGCTTCAGCACGATAAAAAGATACTTCAGTATAGCTTAAAATTATCCCTGGTGTAGTAGCAGTATATGCAAACTCGCCAGCATTTGAAAAATCAGCAAATTCTCCCGGAGTCCCAATAACTTGGCCTATATAATCACCGTCAACATCTGTATAATATGCACTGATTCTTGGATCGCTATTAGCATTCATATAATCAACCAAAGTCTTTCCAGCAATAAAGTCATCTCTGGAGCTCGTTTCCTGGAACATAGGATTTTCATTAGGAGAAGCTTCTAGATATTGAAACTGGCAATTATCACCTGATGAAGTTATTACACCGCCTGTTATTGCTTTGTTTACAGTATTTTGTGCTAAGGTAGGATTAACATCTGCTAAACTAATTCCCAATTTAAGCAATAATGAATTTCCAAATTTTCTCCATTTTGCTATATCACCCTTGTAATATATATCTCCATTACCAAAAGTACCTCCAGTAGCTGATAAATTATTAATATCATCAGTTAATTTAGTTATAAGAGATGAGTATATTTCAGATGCTTTGTCATATTTCGGAAGTGGATAAAGATCTATGTTCAGAGCCTGTGAATAAGGAATATCTCCATAGGTATCCACTAAAACCTGATAAGTATAAACCTTCAACATATCAACTATAGCCAACTGATTTTTCTTTTTAGCAGGCCATGAAGCTATTTCTGAGGGAGTTGGCGCGTAAGCATTAATAATTCTTTCTGCCTGATCCAAGTTTTTCAATACGTTCACATAATTGTCGGTCCAAACATTATTAGATACGGTTCTATTCGTAAAGTCATAATTACTTTCATTTACATAAATAGTTTCTGTCCAGTACTGCATAGTCAGCCTAAAGTTGTTTTCATTTACACTAGGCGTGTTCATATAATCACTAAGCTCTTTTTGTGCATAAGTAAGTAAAGACTCCTGAGTCGTGTTATAAAATGCATGATCATCCAAATTGACATCATCAGTCGTTGAACATCCTATAAACAAAAGAGCTAATATTGGTGTTATTATATATTTTTTCATGTTCTTTAGAAATTAATTTTTACATTAAATGAAATGTTTCTAGTAGCTGGCATTGGTCCAGATTGGTATCCTTGAATATTTCCAGAGGAAAGCCCTGCTTCCGGATCAGAATAAGGTAAATTTTTATGCATAATCCATAAGTTATTTCCTATTAAACTTACCGACATGCCCTGTATAAATTTAGAATTAAAGAATTCTTTATTAAATCTATAAGTTATTGCTACCTCTCTTAGTTTTATGAAACTTGCATCATATACATAAGCTGCTCCAGGAAGGTCTGTTCCAAGCACTTGGCTTGATTGTGATTTATCCAATCTGATTGTATTCGGAATATAAGTTCCTGGACTATTAGGGTTCTCCATTACTCCCGGAAGAATTACCCCTCCACCATTGGCTAGCGTATTTCTGATTGGATTTCCTAGATCATTAAATCCTACTGAATCCGGATAGATCCCTGTTCCATATCCATAAAATTGATCTAATGAATATATTTTCCCTCCTTTTCTCCAATCAATTAAGAAGCTTAATGACAAGTTCTTGTAATTCAATGTATTATTCATACCAGCCGTCCAGTCAGCCTGGAAACTTCCTTGGTTATATGTAGGAGTGTCTGTTACTAAATAAGCCCCATTTTCTCCAACAATACGCTGTCCATTTGAATCATAAACATAGTCAGATGTCCATATTGAACCATAATCTCCATTAAGAGGGGCATTAATACTAACCCCACCCTGGGCTCTACCCATTGTAATATTTTCAATACCTTCAGCAAGTGCCGTTACTTTTGTCCAAGGATTAGACCAGTTTAAACTTAAATCCCAAGAGAAATTAGTTGTTTTAATAGGTGTTGCATTAATGGATACTTCAAAACCTTTTGTTGTAAGTTCTCCTGCATTTTGGGTCTTAGCCAGCGCTCCGTTAGCAAAAGAAACTGGCAACGGTAATATCTGATCAAATGCTTTATTCTGGAACCAAGCAACATCAAAACCTAAACGATTATTAAACATTTTTGTTTCAATACCGAATTCTATGTTTTTAAGCCCTTGAGATTTAAGTTCAAAATTTCTAAGAGTTGTGTTGTAAGCATAGATTGGAATGTCTCCATAAGAAGGCTGTGAGAAATATCTATTCAATAACTGGTCTGCTCCAGTATCTGATCCCACTTCTGCATAGGCTGCACGTATCTTACCAAAATTCAACCAGTTTGCTTTTATTAGGTTTGAAAATACAACACTGGCAGATAATGAAGGATACCAGTAAACAGCATCATTTTCAGGAAGAGCAGTAGACTGATCTCTTCTGTAAGTACCTTCTAAGTAATATGTGTTTTTATACCCCAGTGATATTTGACCAAATACGCCATAAACATATTTTGATAAGTCTGAAATTATAGGTCTAACTGGCGCAGAATTTGAATTCGCTATTGTATAAATTCCAGGAATATAAAGACCTCCTGATGTAGATTGCTGATTAGAATACGTTTTTTGTACATTAACGTTACCTCCTAATAGAACATTGAAGTTAAAATCATCAGTAATATTCTTTTTATATGTTCCTATGAAATCATAATTGGTTTCGGAAAACTTATATTGACTCGTAGCATAACCTGAAGGCTGATTAACCCCTCCATTTAGCCCAAAGGAATTCCCTGTATATGACCCTACAGCTTTTCTGTCCTCGGTAATCATTGTGTAACCATCTCTTCCCATTCTTACTAATAGGTTAATATCTTTTGTTACATCATAACTTAAACTGAAGTTTCCTGCAAATCTGTCTCTTGAGTCATTCTGATAGTTTTCATATCGCTGAAAATAAGGATTATCCCAGAATGCCGGTGTCAGATCTGTCATACTCCTCATATTCCATGTATAATTCTTTTTATACGCATCATAGAGATACTGCAAATCTTTAACATCAGTGTTTGTAGCCCACCATTGTCTGAAATTGGTCATAATATTATCATTATAACCGGTCGTATTTCGACCAACAGTTTTTTGAGTAATATAATTGGCATATAAGTTAGCAGTCAACTTATCTGTCAATTTATATGATGCATTTCCACTGAAGTTATTTTTAATCAATGAACTGTTTGGCATTATATCAGAAGCATCAGTGTTTGTATAACTTAATCGATAAGTTGCCTGATCATTTCCTCCATTGAAAGATAAACTATTTACGTAATTTGTTCCTGTATTAAAGAATTTAATCGGACCATTTTTCGCCATTTGCCAAGGTGTTCTTTGCCCTTCAGTTGGAGAACCCGGAATAAATGCACCATACTGCCATACCATTGATCCATCATAAGGCGAACCGTAAGAAGCATCATTACCAAAAGATACCCTTGGGCTTCCTTGATACAATGCACTACTAAAGCTTCTCCCTGTATACCCTTGTCCATATTGAGTCTGATATTCCGGGAAAGTAGATTTATCTATAGTAGACATAGTAATAGAAGTAGAGAATTCCATCCCAATACCTTCTTTATTCTTCTTTCCTCTTTTTGTAGTAATAATGATGGCACCATTCTGTGCTCTCGAACCATATAATGCAGTTGCTGCCGCACCTTTAAGAACGTTGATAGTCTCTATATCATTGGGGTTGATATCTGATACTGAACTTCCATAGTCATAACCACCACCACCAGTGGCTTGGTTGGCCGTATTGATATTTTTATTCATAATAGGAACACCATCTACTACAAAAAGCGCCTGGTTATCTCCTAATAGAGATTTATATCCTCTTGTAACTACATTGATAGATCCTCCAAAGTTTGTACTTTGTTTAATTTCTAAACCCGCTACTTTACCGGATAGGTTATTTAAGAAGTTAGTAGTAGGATTTTTATTAACAGCCTCTCCCTTTACTTCCTGGGTAGCATAACCGAGAGATCTTTTCTCTCTCTTAATTCCGAGTGCAGTTACTACTACTCCCTCGATTTCTTTTGTTTTTACAGTATCATTCTTCTGTTGAGCGTTAGCAATGGCAACAGATGAAGACAATACCAAAACAAGCAGACTTGTCGTTAGTTTCTTCATATCAAATTTTAATTTTGTATCATCTACAAATTTGTAAAACTTTCTTAAAAACACAAAATAAAATCTTAAAAAAATATCAATTATTCATTTATTTTTAAAAAAAATATGATAAAAATTACTAAATTAAGTTAAAAACAAAACAATTAACAATAACAAACTATTTAAACAATATCTTTTTTCAGAAAAAGGCAAATCATTTTAATTGATAATTTCTATAGGAAACATTAACAAAATATCATGATAACAACCTGATTATCAAATGAATTAATCACATTATAATGATAAATAATTACTTACTTCATTTATAATACAATGTATTGCATATAAATATTTTATCTATTTAAACAGGGATTAAAGCGCTACTTTTAAATAAAACACAATCACAAGCGATAAAAGTTGTTATGAGATTTTAACCAATATATTATAAATAGGTTCTAAATATTCATTGATTAAGACTACAATATATTTTACTAATTTTACACCACTTTATGATATGGTAAAAACGTATGGGCTTATTACAAAAATGGACGGATCTCTACATCGAGGCTGGATGTGATGAAGTGGGAAGAGGATGCTTAAGCGGTCCGGTAGTTGCGGCAGCCGTTATTCTGGATGATAGCTTTAAGCCAAATTTAGTTAATGATTCAAAGAAGCTGACATTTAAGACGAGGATGGAACTGGATAGTTATATAAAAGATAATGTAAAAAATTACGCCATTGCAGAACTGCCTCCTTCTTTTATTGATGAACACAATATTCTTAATGCGAGCATTCATGCTATGCATCGTGCATTAGATCAATTAACAATAATTCCGGAGCTGATTTTAGTAGACGGAAATAAATTCCATCCTTATAATTACATTCCTCATCAGTGCATCATACAAGGAGATGCAAAGGTTTTATCTATTGCAGCAGCTTCTATTCTTGCCAAAAACTACAGGGATCGATTGATGATTGAACTTCATGAAGAATTTCCACAATATAACTGGAACACCAATTTTGGATATGCCACCAAAGCTCATCAGCAGGCTTTAATAAAATATGGTCCGACAAAACACCACCGAAGATCATTCAGATTAGAATATGATTAAATAGGACATAACAAAAAGAGAAGCAAAATTTGCTTCTCTTTTTTATAATATACTGTTATTTTATTTCTTTTTTTTCTGCTGCTCCTGAATTTTTTGTTGATCCTGAGCTTTCTCCATCATTTCTCTCATTTTCTTCTGGAATTTACCTTCAGATTTTGGCTTTTCTTTATTTGCCTGTATCTGCGCATGAATTTTCTTTTCATCCAGTATCCAGTATTTAATAACAAGAATAATCAAAATATTGATCGCATTGGATACAAAATAATACCATGAAAGACCTGATGCTGACGTATTCAAGAAGAAAAGGAATGTAATAGGGAAAATATACATCAACACTTTCATGTTCGGCATCCCTTCCTGTTGAGGCTGCTGCATATTTCCTGAAGTCATTACTGTGTAGATTAAGATCACAATGGTACACGCTAGTGCAAAAACACTTAAATGATCTCCTAAGAAAGGAATCTTAAATGGAAGTTTAATCAAATCATCATAAGCCGTTAAATCTTTTGCAAACCAGAACCCTTTTCCTCTAAGATCTATAAAGTTCGGGAAGAAACGGAATAAGGCGTAGAAGATCGGAATCTGTACCAGAGCCGGAAGACACCCTGCCATCTGGTTTACTCCTGCCTTTCGGTAGATTTCCATAGTTGCCTGCTGCTTTTTCATTGGATCTGCATCTTTCAGCTTGGCATTTACTTCGTCAATTTCAGGACGAATCACTTTCATCATCGCACTTAACTTATGCTGCTTATACATAATCGGCGATAAGATCAGCTTTACAATAATTGTCATTAAGAAGATCACCCAACCTGCTGTAAGTCCCCAACTGGCAATAAAATTATACATTGGCATAAAGAACCCACGGTTCATCCAACCGATTAAAGACCATCCTAATGGTAATATTTCATCAAAGTTTTTATCATATGATTTTAACAAAGGTAAATCAAGCGGCATAAAATACCAGGTAAAATCCTGATTAAGCTCGCTTCCTGTCATCTGTACGAATCCTTCAAAATTAAGTTTCTTCAGGTATTCGCCTTCTTCAATAGCTTCCTGATTTCCTTTACTTTGTGTGAAACCGCTTTTGGATTCAATTACAGAGGAGAAGAACTGCTGTTTTACACCAATCCAGTTAAGAGTTTCTTTTTCTTCCTCCATTGTTGTTCTTCCATCATAATCATAATCTTTATAATTATTGAAGGCATATGAGAATTCTGAGTGAGACTGTTCCTGTGCTCTACCCTTCTCCAGGTTTCTTACACTGTAGTCCCAGATAAAATCTGCTTTGTTATCAGCAGTAATAGCAGCAAGCCCTTTCGTTCTTACTTTAAAATCAAGTGTATATTTTGGAAGTAATGTGTAAACAAACTGAATAACAGCACTGTTGTAATTAGCCGTCATTGTTACGGTATTTCCATTAACAGCAGGTGTAAAAACCAAATCTTTAGTATTGATTACTTTTCCTGTTTTATCTTTAAACTGAAAACCGTAGTTCGAATTCTTTTTGTCGATCAGGTAAAGAGGAAGATCCGCCTTATCTGTTTTATGGTCATATGCTTTATATTCCGAAAGCTGCACTTTAGAAACCTGTCCTCCTAAGCTTGAGAATTCCACGTTCAGTTCTTTGTTGTTCAAACTGGCCGTCTGGATGGCACCAGGAGTTACATTTGGATTGATATTGCTTGCCTGAGTCTGTTTTACAGCATTTTTTACCTGCTCAACTTTCTGTTCCTGAGCTTTTAACTGCTCTTCTTTCGACTGTTTGTTCTGGAAATAGAACATGAATCCGAAAAGAACCAAACATAAAACCGCAAAACTGATCATTTGACTTTTATCGATTCCTTTGTTTTCTTGCATTTTATTTTTATATTAAAATTTTAAATTTAATCAAGCATCACAATATGCTGCTTTTTGAGCTGACAAAAATACTGTTTTTTTATCAAAACTCTATGCATTACCATGTTACTATATAATAAACTCAAGCTGAGAATAATCAGCCTGAGTTTATTTTAAGACGTTTATAGTAAATAATTACCTTATTTCTTTTCGCAAGCCTTGACAAAGGCTCTGAATAGAGGGTGCGGCGTTGCTACTGTACTTTTGTATTCAGGGTGGTACTGCACTCCTACATAGAACGGATGGTCAGGAAGCTCAAGAGCCTCTACCAGACCTGTTTCCGGATTGGTACCTGTTGCCAGGAACCCGTTCTTTTCAAATTCCTGAAGATAATCACTGTTAAATTCATAACGGTGACGGTGTCTTTCTGTAATATTTTTAGTTCCGTAGATATCGTATAGTTTGGAACCGTTTTTCAATGAACATTTCCAAGCTCCAAGGCGCATTGTGCCTCCTTTGTCTACGATATTTTTCTGTTCTTCCATGATAGAAATTACAGGATCCGGTGTAGAGGTGTCAAATTCCATTGAATTCGACTTGGTGTGTCCAAGAACATTTCTTGCAAATTCAATTGTCATGATCTGCATTCCTAGACAAATTCCCAGCATCGGAACTTTATTTTCTCTTGCATATTGAGCTGTAAGCACTTTTCCTTCGATTCCTCTATCGCCAAAACCTGGAGCAATAAGGATTCCGTCTACCCCATTTAAAGTCTCTTTAATATTTTCAGCAGTGATATCTCCACTGTATACCCATCTTACTTTCACTTCAGTTTCAAGACTTGCCCCTGCATGTTTGAAAGCTTCAGCAATAGAAATATAAGAATCCTGCAGAGAAATATATTTTCCTACCAAGGCAATTTCTACAGTTCTTTTAGGGTTTTTGAATTTTTTAAGGAAAGTTTTCCAATCTTTCAGATCAGCTTCTTTATCATTTTTCAGATCCAATTCTTTTAAAACGACATCATCAAAATTTTGTTTCTGAAGATACATTGGAACTTCATAGATCGTTTCAAGATCTTTACATTCAATAACATTATCCAGAGACACATTACAGAATTGAGCTAATTTCGCTCTCTGATCTTTTGGAATATTATGTTCTGTTCTACAAACCAAGACATCTGCCATAATTCCGCTTTCCATCAATTGACGAACGGAATGCTGTGAAGGTTTTGTTTTCAATTCACCGCTTGAAGCCAGATAAGGCAACAGGGTAAGGTGGATCACCATAGAATTCTTCTCACCAAGCTCCCATTTCAGCTGACGTACAGTTTCAATGTATGGAAGAGATTCAATATCTCCTACCGTTCCTCCGATCTCAGTAATGATGATATCGTAGTTCTGCTTGGAAAGCATTTTAATTCTTCTTTTGATCTCGTTGGTGATATGAGGAATTACCTGAACCGTTTTTCCCAAGAAATCTCCTTTTCTTTCTTTTTCAATAACTGTTTGGTAGATTTTCCCGGTAGTAACATTGTTGTTTTGGGAGGTAGGAGCATCCAAATAACGCTCGTAGTGACCTAAATCCAGATCCGTTTCTGCACCATCTTCGGTTACATAGCATTCTCCGTGTTCATATGGATTCAGTGTTCCGGGGTCGATGTTGATATAAGGATCCAGTTTTTGGATCGTTACGCTAAAACCGCGTGATTTTAACAAAAGTCCCAGAGAAGCAGACACGATTCCTTTTCCCAAAGATGAAGTTACACCTCCTGTCACAAAGATGTACTTTGTATTCTTTTTACTCATTAGATTAGGTTTGTGCAAAGTTATGGGAAAAAGAGATACAAAGCAATTTTTTAAATTTTGAAAACCGAAAAACCTCCTGTATCATTTATAAATTCTGATTAAAAATTTCATCCATATTTTCATAAATGCAATGACAAAATGCGATAACCATCATGATTTCGGTATACAAATTAAAACCGAAATTCCAACAGCTGCCACCCGTATTACCTTTTGCATAAGAATATCTTTTTAATCTGATAGGATGTTGACCAACGGGAAAAATTAATGACCATAAAAAAGGCTTCTCAATCACTTGAAAAACCTTTTGAATTTAATTATTTACAAAATTATTGTTTTATCAACTCAAAATATAGACTTACTTCCACATCTTTAGCTACTCCTGCACCGGTGGGATCGTATTTAATTCCATAGTCTAAGCGGTTAACTGTGAATTTTGTCTGAAAACCCATTACCTCTTTTCCCTGCTGGTTTTTGGTGACTCCTCCGAATGTTACCGGAACACTTATTTCCTTTACAGTCTCTTTAATTTTCAGGGTTCCTTTCAGGATGTATGAATTTTTATCCTTGGTAATAGAGGTACTGTGAAAGCTTATTGCCGGGTATTTTTCCACATCAAAAAAATCAGCGCTTTTAAGATGTCTGTCTCTCATTTCTACTCCTGTGTTAATAGAGCTCACCTCTACTCCAAAATCGAAAACGGCATTATCTAAATTAGTGCCTTCAGTCGTTACTCTTCCTTTAAAAGAATCGAAACGTCCCTGTACAAAGCTAATCCCCATATGCTTGATATTAAAGTTTACCGAAGAATGCATAGGATCTACTGCCCATTCAGTTTGTGCGAAACCCAGAACGCTTAACAGTGTGAAAACGAAAGATAAAAATACTTTTTTCATAATAACTTAATTTTAGTTGAGTAAAGATAACACATATTGATTATCTTGTTCTTGATGTAGGTTAGTTTTTAATTTTAGATGAAATTATTTTAGAATATAACAAGTTGAAGACAAATATGATCAGAAATACAACGAGTGAATTAACATAAAGGAATAAAGCAAGAAGTCCGGCATCTGTTTTATTTGAAAAATAAGCAAGGGGGTTCGTTCCAGAAATAATTAATGTTATTAAATAAATGATTTCAAATAAAACCGCAATTTTTAAAACTGAACTATAATTCTTTCTGAAGATTAATATCGTAATAAAACTGACAATTGTTACAATAATGCATTCCACTAAAACCCCAATTGGCACCAGGGCAATTCCGTCTGATTTTTCTTTTAAAAAACATAATGTCCATTCGCTGAATTGGGCATTAAGAAAACTCATCACAATAAATATGACCAAACTTCTCATTAAAATATTTTTCATGTTTGGAAATTAATTAAAATTCTGAAAGGACATTCATTTTTTTTAACTTCGCAGTATGGCAAAACTGAAAACAGCATATTTCTGTCAAAACTGCGGAACCCAATATTCCCAATGGATGGGACAGTGCAAAAACTGTGGAGAATGGAATACCCTTGTGGAGGAAGTCGTAGAAAAAACCTCATCCAAAACTCCTCCGTTTTCAAAATCAAAACAGCACGTCATCAACATTATTGAAGTTGAGACCAGTGAAGAACCGAGAATAAAAACACCTTCTGAGGAACTAAACCGTGTTCTGGGCGGAGGTATTGTGCTGGGTTCTGTCACACTGATCGGAGGAGAGCCCGGAATCGGAAAATCTACACTTCTGCTTCAGCTTGCTTTAAAGATGAAGAAAAAAATCTTTTATGTTTCCGGAGAGGAAAGTGCTTCACAGATCAAGATGAGGGCAGACAGGCTGACAGATGTTCAGAATCCGAACTGTTTCCTTTTTACGGAAACTTCACTGGAAAAGATTCTCCACGAAGCCAAAAAGCTGGAACCGGATTTCATAATCATTGATTCTATCCAGACCTTACAATCTCAGTTGATCGAAAGTTCACCCGGAACCGTTTCCCAGATCAGGGAGTGTTCGAATGAAATTATAAAATTTGCAAAAGAGAACAATACCCCCGTATTCTTGGTAGGCCATATTACAAAAGACGGCCAGATAGCCGGGCCAAAAGTGCTGGAACATATGGTAGATGTGGTTTTAAACTTCGATGGAGACAGAAATCATCTTTTCAGACTGTTAAGAGCCAATAAAAACCGTTTTGGGTCTACTTCTGAAATTGGTATCTATGAAATGGTTTCACAGGGTTTAAAAGAAATCAGAAATCCTTCTGAGATCCTTATTACCAAGAAATTTGAAGAGCTTTCCGGCAATTCCGTGGCAGTAACTCTGGAAGGAAACCGGCCTATGCTTCTGGAGATCCAGGCATTAGTGAGTACTGCTGTTTACGGGACCCCACAGAGAAGCTCTACCGGATTTGACGCAAAAAGACTGAATATGCTTCTGGCTGTTCTGGAAAAGCGTGCAGGATTCCAGCTTGGGGCTAAGGATGTCTTTTTAAATATTACCGGAGGAATAAAAACAGATGATCCGGCATTAGATCTTGCCGTGGTAGCCTCCATCCTGTCGTCCAACGAAGATATTGCCATTTCCGAGCATTACTGTTTTGCAGGCGAGATCGGATTAAGTGGTGAGATCCGGCCAATAGCACAGGTGGAACAGAGAATTACAGAAGCTGAAAAATTAGGTTACGAAAAAATATTTGTATCGAATCTTAATAAAATACCGAAAAGAAAATTTGGAATTAAAATTGAGGAAGTGAGCAAAATTGAAGATTTCCACGAGAGAATCTTTTAAAATATTGTAGGTTCATTAACTGATATAGCAAAGCGGATTAATTATTCACCATTCATATTTAATCTCTATCTTTAATCTATGAATTATCTTGCTCATTCCTTTCTCACCTTTTCTGACGGACAGATTGTAGGACAGTTTCTTGAAGATTTTATCCGGAACAAAGACCGCTATTCCTTTCCAAAGGACATTCAGGATGGAATTACGATACACAGGGCCGTAGATACATTTACAGATTCCCATCCCGCTATCCATGAAGCTAAAAAGGTTTTCTCTCCTTTGGTCAGATTGTATGCAGGTGCTTTTGTAGATGTTGCCATGGATTATTTTGTAGCCACTGATCTTTCCCTGAATTCTTTAGCTGAATGGAAGGCACATTCCTTACGGGTATATAGAGTTCTTAATGAACATGAAGAATGGCTTCCCGAAAACTTCAAACTCATGTTGGCTAAAATGGAAAAAGATGACTGGCTGTATAATTACCGTGAAGATTGGGGCATTAAGTTCAGCATGCGTAATGTTCTCAATAAAGCAAAATACCTGAATCCTGACATTCCCGTTTTCGAAGCATTCCTGGAAAATAAACCTTTCCTTCAGGAATGTTATAACAATTTTTTTCCTGATCTTCTTGATCACGCCAAAGGAATCAATGCAATGATTCAAATGGATCATAAATAAAAAACACTTACAGGGAACGTAAGTGCTTTTTTTAACAATTTGTGTTGTTAGAATCTGCTGCCTTAATGTGATAATGGGAAATTTTCACATTGCATTAATCGTAGTATAAAAACTGTTATTTAGCACCTTCATTTTTTGACTTTCGCTTTTATTAATCCCTAACTGATCAACAAAGACTTCTTAGGGTACAAATTAGAGCATCTGTTTCGTTATTAAGGTTTCCACTTATTTCCAATCAGCTTATGGCTTTTTATTTCATTTATAAATGATGATTTCAGTGAAAATTTCTTTTTAAGAAATGATTAATTAAAAAAAACAACTACACACAAATATAATTTTTTTAAAGCAAAAAACAAAATATAATAGGCATTAATTAATAAATAATACCTAATTTTAAATAATTAATAACTAAATATTAAATTTATTGAAAAATAGTCATTGCAAATAATTTAAACATAGAGACCAATCAAGACTATTAATCAATAATTAGTGATTTAATACTTGTTTAAATTTATAATAGACAAAGGAAAAGTTGCCAATTAAAACTGCCTGTATAAATATCGGTTGGGATAGGTAAGCTTTTCACTTTTTCTCTCACCATTCACAATCATGTGAACAATATTAATCTGATCATCAAAAAGATTGTACAGAAAACTGACCGCCGACTCCACTTTTTTAGGCGTATTAAGGGTTTCCGACTCAAGAAAAACATTCACAGATTCACTATCTTCTTCATATCCTACGTAATTTATTCTTAAAAACTTTCCGTCAGCTTTTAATTTGAAATATTCTGCACAATATTTTTCCAGAGCTTCATTAAGCCTGGCTTTATATTTTTCGTCATTAAAATGGAAAGAGTTTCCATATTTTTTGCCTAATGCGTTTTCCAGATCATCAAGAAAAAAACGGCCTGTGATCTCAAAAGATTTGGATTTGGAATTATAATTAATTTCAACAGAACCTACATGATAAGGATGCTTCACCTTTGAAAAAGAGAATAAAAAAAATACCGGTAATAAAAACAGCCATAAATTCTTCATATGCCCTGACCTTTAAAATTTGTTCGAAATTAATCATTATTTTCGTACGCATTATATTTTTACGTTATGATGCAGGATTTTCTCTTCTATTTAAACCTTGGCTGGGAACATATTATTTCTCTGGATGCGTTGGACCATCAATTATTTGTCCTCGCTCTGATTGCCGTATATTCTTACAGTGACTGGAAAAAAATACTGATCCTTGTGACTGCTTTTACAATAGGACATTCTATCACATTGGCATTGAGTATTCTCGATATTTTCAGAGTTCCCTCTGCCTGGGTAGAATTCTTAATTCCGCTCACAATTGTCCTTACCTCTCTGGATAATATTCTGATGAAAAACAAAAAGCAGACCCTGATGCGGACCAATTATTATCTGGCAGCCATCTTTGGGCTTATCCATGGAATGGGGTTTGCAAATACGGCAAGAGTGATGATCGCCAAAAGCCAGAGTATCGCCATACCGTTATTAGGCTTTAATATCGGGCTGGAATTGGGTCAGATCGTTATTGTTTTAGGGATTCTTATCCTTTTATTTATTTTGCTGAGCATTTTTAAGGTTAACAAAAAAGACTGGGTCCTGTTCGTATCTTCCGGAGTATTCGCATTGGCTTTAAAAATGACTTTAGAAAGAATTCCTTTTTAACTTTGAAACATTTTTAATTTTTCAACGACTTATTATTATCTTTGATAACTATTAAATCAATCCGGTAATGAAATTAAAAGCAGCCCTACTTTCATTTTCTGTATTCGCATATACAGGCTTCACCGCACAAAACATTCAGAATAATCCTGGAAGTAACCACGGAAACAGATTCGAGCAGCTCGGGACTATTCTTCCCACTCCTAATATTTACAGAACGGCTTCCGGGGCTCCCGGCCAGGGATACTGGCAGAACAGGGCTGACTATGATATTACAGCCTACCTTGATGAAGATAAAAGAAATCTGAAAGGTTCAGAAACTATTACTTATCATAACAATTCCCCGGATGATCTGGATTATATCTGGCTTCAGCTGGATGAAAACGAACAGTCTACTGTAAAAAATGCCGGTTTTGCTTTCCCTTCTACTCTTCCGGCTTCTTCTAACGATCAGCAGCTGAAAGTCACCGATCTGCCTGAAAAGGACAACGGCTATGGCGTGAACCTTGAGAAGGTGACGGATGCCTCAGGAAATCCCCTAAAATATACGGTGAATAAGACAATGATGCGCATTGATTTGCCAAAAGTATTGAAAAAAGGAGAAAAACTGGTTTTCAAAATAGACTGGAATTATAACATCCCCAACAGGATTAAGATGGGCGGTCGTGGCGGCTATGAAAATTTTGCTGAAGACGGAAATGATCTGTACACCATGACACAATGGTATCCGAGAATGTGCGTATACAGTGATTTTCACGGATGGCAGAATCACCAATTCACAGGGCGTGGTGAATTTGCATTGGTATTCGGAAATTTTAAAGTTTCAATGAATGTACCCGCAGACCATATTGTGGGCGGAACCGGAGAATGTAAAAATTATGAGCAGGTTTTAACTTCGGATCAGATGGCAAGATACCGAAAGGCTGAAAATGCTGCTGAACCTATAGAAATAGTAACATTAGACGAGGCGAAAAAAGCTGAAAAAAATCATTCTAAACAGAGAAAAACATGGAGCTTTGAAGCCAGTGATGTAAGAGATTTCGCATGGACCTCATCCAGAAAATTTGTCTGGGACGGAATGCGTGTTACCATTCCAGAAAACAACAACAAAGTAATGGCAATGAGTTTCTATCCAAAAGAAGCTTATGGACTTTACAGAAAATATTCAACAAAAGCAGTTGCCCATACCATCAAAACCTATTCAGAATTCACGATTCCTTATCCATATCCTGTAGCGCAGTCTGTAGAGGCAGCCAACGGAATGGAATATCCTATGATCTGCTTCAATTTTGGCAGAACGGAAAAAGACGGGACCTATTCCGAAGGGACCAAAAATGGAATGATCGGAGTTGTGATTCACGAGGTTGGTCACAATTTTTTCCCCATGATCATCAATTCTGATGAAAGACAGTGGAGCTGGATGGATGAGGGATTGAACACCTTCACAGAATACCTTACAGAAGAAAAATGGGACAATAAATTCCCATCCAAAAGAGGCCCGGCCTGGACGATTACCGATTATATGAAGCTTCCTAAAGATCAACTGGAACCAATCATGAGTAATTCTGAAAATATTATTCAGTTTGGCCCGAATGCATACTCAAAACCGGCTACCGGATTAAATATTCTTCGTGAGACAATCATGGGAAGAGAATTATTCGATAAAGCTTTTAAAACCTATGCAAAAAGATGGGCATTCAAACACCCTGAACCTGCAGACTTCTTCCGTACCATGGAAGATGCCAGCGGTGAGGATCTCGACTGGTTCTGGAGGGGATGGTTCTACGGAACAGATCCTGTAGATATCGCTATTGATAAAGTAACTGTAGCAGTTCCGGACCTTAATACTCCTCCAAAAGAAGCTAAAGAAACAAAATATAAGATGGAAAAACCTCTTCAGAATACTTTTGAAGATATTTCTAAAATCAGAAATAAAGAGGATAAAAACATTACGTTCTACGTAGATAAAGATAAAGAGCTGCAGGATTTCTATTACCGATATGACAGAGGTCAGGAAAAATTAGATACTGAAAAAGAATACACCGTAAAAACGGAAGCAGGTATTCCTCTGGATGCTAAGGATAAAGAGAAGTTCAAAAATCTTACCGGCTACCAGATCGACTTTGTCAATAAAGGCGGACTCGTAATGCCAATTATCCTTGAATTCACTTTTGAAGACGGAACAAAACTATATGATAAATCATCTGCACAGATCTGGAGACAGAATGAACAGAAGGTTTCCAAGACTTATTATTTTGACAAAAAAATCAAGTCGATACAGCTTGACCCGATGAGAGAAACAGCGGATATTGACACTTCCAATAATGTATGGAGCAGTAACGGTACAGATACTCAGGTTTCAAAATTCCAGCTGTTTAAACAGAAACAGGGAGAAGGCCCGGTAAGAGGAGGTGCCAGCGGAAAGGTAAATCCGATGCAGGCCGGAAAAAAATCATAACATAAAACATAAAACATAAAAGGTTGTCCATATTTGAGGCAACCTTTTTTATTAAACTTAGCGGGTTAATCATTTTGGCTAAAGCCATTTTTCCGCAAAATTGTTAAGCGGGCTAAAGCCCTCTCCTATTGAATTATATAATTCCGAAAAAGAAAAAGATCTGCTTAATCTGCGAGCTTTTTTAAACGCAAAGTTTCATCTATATTCCGACAATTCAAGTTTGCAAAGGGTGAATCATTTTTTTAAATTGATTGATGAAGCTGTTGTTAAAATTAGTTCAGGTAAGCTTTCAAAGAATTTTTATAGGTCCTTCCAAGCGGAAGCTTCTCCCCATCTTTAAGATACACATGAGCCGTATCATACGAACTGATATGGGAAGAAAGAACAATATAAGATTTGTGAATTCTAATAAATCCCAAGTTCTGAAATTTCTCTTCAAAATTTGACATCCGATCAAGGATCATATACTTTTTAAGATGGGTCATCAGGATGATATATTCTCCAAATCCCTGTACCCACCGTACATCATCCAAAAGGACTTTATGCATCACATAATTGGATTTGAACATGATAAAGTCTTCCTTCTTCTGCTGTTCCGCAGAGTTTTTAAACTGAAGAAAATCCTTTGCCTTGTTAATCGCTTTCCGGAATGTTTCAAAGTCCACAGGCTTTACAAGATAATGTACAACATCCAGTTCAAAAGCTTTGACTGCATACTGCGTTTCCAGAGTGAGAAATATGCATAATGGTTTATAAGGTAACTGATGTAAAAGCTCAATTCCGTTGATGTAGGGCATATTGATATCCAGAATCACCAGGTCTACCCTGTTCTGCTTAAGATATTCCAATGCTTCTTCCGGATCCTGAAAAAACTTCAGCAGATCTACATCTTCCATTTGTCCGCAATATTTTTGAATAAGCTGAAGTGCCGGATATTCATCATCTACACTTACGATCGTCAGATTAGCCATTACAATTTTATTTTTAAAATAGTCTGATAGTTGTTGCTTTCCACAGGTTCGGAGATAAAAGTAAATCTTCCTGCATAGTTTTTTTCAAGAATATTGATAACGGCTTCGTTTCCCAAACCGCTGTCATTCATATTCCCGACAAGATTCTTCTTCCTGGATATAGAATTTATGATCTCAAATAAAAGTTCCTGATTCCTTATTTTATAGCTTACATGAATATGGCTCCCCTCCTCTATTCCCACCGCTGAATGTTTCAGGGCATTCTCAAATAGAGTAAGGCATACGGAAGGCGGAACATCAATCAATTCAAGGGTTTCTTCATCTTCAATCGTAAAAGCAATATTCAATACATTATTATATTTTAGCTGATACAAGCCTGCAAGAGAACGGATCGATGAAAGTTCCTGAGCCATGGAAATTTTCTCTTTACTGGTGTCATAAATTATATACTGAAGCAGTTTACTGAGCTGTAATATAGATTCTGAGGTATTTTCTGAGGGCTGGAAACTTTTGGAATAAATATTATTGAGGGTGTTCAGCAAAAAGTGGGGATTCATTTTAGATTTTAAAAGATCAAGATACAGCTGGTCTTTTTCTTCGCCAAGATCTTTAAAATCCTGTTCAATGAGGAATTTATCTTTTGTAATCCCCAGGAATGAGGCAACAAGTATGACAATTCCCTGCGCCGTATAGACATTATATAAAAATTTGGTATTGGACAGGCTTTCATTAAAACTCATATTAAAAACCGCCGGTTCCAGCAGAATTCTGAAAAGGCTGGAGACAAGAAAAGTGATCAGCGCAAAGAGAATGAACTCAGGATATTTATTGGAAAGATAAAATTCCGGGACCAGATAAAAATAGACAAGACTGTAAATTCCGACATTAAAAATAATCACAGATAAAACACTCCAGATAAGTTCCGGAACATCCAAAAAGTAGTTTTCGGTAAAAAAAGTGATGATAACGAAGATCAAAAGGAAAAAAATATGCTGAAACTTCAGTAAAAACCCCCAATGATATTCCATCAGTCTTTTCAAAACCTTTGCATTAAACAAAACCCTGAAAACCAACAATATAAATACAATATTGATAATTAAAAACATCTAAAAACCCCAATTTTCAATCTTTCAAATATACCATCTTTTTCTGCCCATCCTGCAGTTCACTGATAAAAACTGTCATTGATTGAAAAATAAATCCGCGGCTGGTTCTTATAAATATATTTGAGACATCAGGATGTTAACTCAATATTACATGAAAATTAAATTCAAATTAATCATTATTCTACTGTTTGGAATGATCCGCCTGGCAGATGCACAAAGCCGGGACAACTACAATATGTGGTTCCAGTATCTCATGTCGGCAAGGCTAACGGATAAAAGCACCTTGACCGCTCTATCCCAATACCGTTCTTTTGATTTCGCTTATGACACCAGGCTTTTTCTGGTATCTGCCTATGTAGATTACGAAGTAGCCCATGAAGTAAAGCCCGCTGCCGGATTTATGTTTCTGGTACTGGATTCCTATAAATCTGACAATACAAAGAAAGAGAGGTATGAAAAAAGGCCTTTCCAGCAGGTGACACTGGGAAGTAATATCGGGAGAACTTCGGTTTCACACCGTTTCCGTGTAGAAGAAAGATTCATAAGCAATCCTGATGAATTCATCGTCAGGCTGCGTTATCTGATTTCACTGAGAATTCCTTTTAACAGAGCGGGAGAAAAAGAAAAACTATACGGCATTCTGAAAAATGAAATAAGAATGAATGTAGTGAAGGATGAACCGTTTGACAGTAACCGCCTAACGGCCGGCATCGGAGTTAAAGTGGGGAAAAACTCTGCTATTGAAGTAGCTTTTATCAACCAGCTGGAGACCGGATCTACAAGCAACTACGGCTATATCGGCTACAGAAACAGCTTCGACTGGAGAAAAAACAAAAATAAATAACTATAAATCAAATCATCTATGCTTACTTTCCTTGGATTTCTCATGATCCTGATCTTTATGGTCCTGATCATGAACAAAAAAATGACTCCGCTCACAGCCTTGGTCATCGTACCCGTAACCATAGCCCTTTTTGCGGGTTTCGGTCCTGAGCTGGGAGATATGATGAAGAACGGTGTAAAAGAGATCGCACTTACAGGGGTGATGCTGATCTTTGCCATCCTATATTTCAGCTTAATGATCGACACGGGACTTTTTGAGCCCTTAGTAAATATAATCTTAAAAGCTGTTGGGGACAATCCTATTAAAACCACAATAGGAACCGCCATTCTTACGGCCCTGGTATCACTGGACGGTGACGGTTCTTCCACTTATCTGATTGTGGTGGCCGCCATGCTTCCGCTTTACAAAAGACAGGGTATGAACCCGTTAATCCTGACCTGCATCATTATGCTTGCCGGGCAAATCATGAATATTCTTCCATGGGGAGGGCCTACGGCAAGGGTAATGAGCTCACTGAAGCTTGGGCACACAGAAATTTTTGTCCCTATGATCCCCATTATGGCGATAGGCATTCTATGGGTGATTTTTGTGGCTTACATTCTGGGAAGAAGAGAAAAAATAAGGATTGAAAAGCATGGGAAATTTACCAATTACAACAGCAATGATATCATTGGCGAGGCAGATCCGAAGCTCCGTCGTCCGAAACTGATCCTGATCAATCTTGCCCTTACCATCACACTTTTAGTGGTCATGATCCTGGATATTGTTCCTTTGGGCATTGCTTTTATGATCGCGTTCTGTATCGCTTCCATTATCAATTACCCTAAACTGAAAGACCAGCAGAAAATAATCTCCAAACATGCAGGAAATGCTTTATCTGTGGCAGGAATGATCTTTGGAGCCGGAATTTTTACCGGAATTCTGAATGGTTCAGGTATTATGCAGGCAATGGGAAACAGTATGATAGAAATAGTTCCTAAAAGCTGGGGAGGCTATCTGAATATTGTAACAGCACTCTTCAGTATTCCGCTTACTTTTTTCCTTTCCAATGATGCTTATTATTTTGGAATATTGCCTATTATTGTGGCTACCGGGCATCAGCTGGGGATTTCACCGGAAATTCTGGGAAGAGCGAGTCTCATTGGTCAAGGTTCACATCTTTTAAGCCCGCTGGTTCCATCTACTTATCTGTTAGTATCATTGGCAGGTGTAGAATTTTCTGATCATTTGAAATATACTTTAAAATGGGCATTAGGATCCTCCATTGTGATGCTGCTGGCAGCACTGATTCTTGGAGTTATCTGATCATTAAAGATTGGAAGCCGGAAGAAGGGGGATGGAAGTTAATATTGGATGCTGTTATAAAATTAATGGGCAGACTTTTAAAGATTAATAGAAACTGGCTGGAAGCTTTTATTTCCAACTTCAATAACTTCGTTCTTCCAGCCTCACGTTTCCCTACCCTTACTATTTATTATATTTCAGATGTAAAAAAAACAACAGATCTTTGTACGGAAAGCATAAGCATATTCAGATGAACCTTTTTGAAACAAAAAAAACATTCACAGGAAGATATTTAAAAAATCTTACCTTATATGTATTTGCCGCAATTCTCGGTGGAGTGCTTACAGGATATTATGCGCCTGAGGCAAGCATTCAGCTGGGAATGGTAAGCCGGTATTTTTTCATGATTCTGGAAATGCTCATCCTTCCCATTATTTTCATGGCGATCATGTATGGTATCTGCCAGCTGTCAGGAATCAAAAATGCGAGCAGCATTGTATGGAAAACTATTCTGTATTTTCTTATCATAAGCTCTGTTGCTATTGTTTTAGGATTTATTTTCGGTTTTGCCGTAAAACCCGGAGCCGATACGGGAATTGATCCTGCGAGGATCAGTAAATCACTTCCCAGAACATTTGAAATTGACAATACAAGTATATCGGGTATCCTGTACCTCAACAGACACGGTATTTTTCTTATCGTGTCCATTGTCGCCGGGATTTTCATGAATCTTTCCAGTGCAAGAGAAAAATTCCTGAATCTATTGGACCGTGGTCTCAAGGTTTTTTATACGGTGATCAAGTATCTCTACCTTATTCTGCCCGTTATCATATTCTGCAACATTGCATACGGAGTTTCTGTATATGGCATCAATACGCTTCTACCGCTCAGTAAAGTTGTTGCAACAGTATATCTGGCTGATATTGTCTTTATTTTTGGGATTTTGGGAGTTGTCTCTTATCTGTTCAAAATCCGGCTTTGGAAGTTTTTACTTGATTTAAAAGAA
Source organism: Chryseobacterium lathyri (assembly GCF_003290185.1). GTDB lineage: Bacteria > Bacteroidota > Bacteroidia > Flavobacteriales > Weeksellaceae > Chryseobacterium > Chryseobacterium lathyri. The sequence goes on from NZ_QNFY01000004.1 coordinate 122,413, forward strand.
GAAATTATCCTTGTAGTTACCACATCATCTTCCAAAACAGCATTTCCGCTCATCTTTGAAAAAATGGAATCTGAAGGCTACAGCAGAAAAATTTTAAGGTTTGTCATTCCTTTGGGATATAATTTTAATCTTTCAGGAGCCTGTATTTATATTGCCGTGACCTGCTGCTTTCTTATTCAGTTTTATAACATTTCTTTGACTGTCACCGATTATCTGTGGCTTTTCGTCATTATTTCCGTAACCTCGAAAACAGCATCAGGTGTTCCGGGCTCAGGATTTCTGGCCCTTATTTTCACTTTAAACAGGTTTGGAAAAATTCCGTTAACGGATATTGCTCTCCTTTACAGTGTGGACCGTTTTATGAATGAGGCGAGATCTGTCACCAACTTTATCAGCATTGCAGTTTCCGGGGCTGTGATTTCAAAAATAAATCAGAATCAGAAAAATAAAACCCACTCTATTTGAGTTACTGCATACTACTTTACTGACAAGGAAAAATAAGGCTGTAACTTTTTGAAAATGAGTAACACTTATTAATAAAAAATCATGAGGACATTTTTTGTATTGTTATTAATAAGCAGTGTTAATTTATTTTCCCAAAAACTGCTCACCCCAGCCAACAGCGCTATTGATCCTAAGCTGATCAAAGATGAAACATCAGAAGCGGTCTGGTATGCTGAAAATGCAGGAACAAAAATGGAAATTGGGAGCATTATTACAGAACTCAAAAAATTAAACAAAACGGATCTCCTCATCAAAACTACTGTAAAGCTGAAAAAGGCACCTGATGCTAAATGGACCGATTCTACCATCGTAAAAACTGCTAATTTCCAGCCAGTCTATCATTCGTCTTTTAATATGATGAGAGATATGGTTCTGAAATCAGGGAAGGCTAAGGTAACAGGATATTATCTGGATAAAAAATCCAAAAAAAAAGACCCTATCGAAATGGATGCTGCAGATTATTTTGACAGCAGCAGCTACCCTATGCTGATCAGGTTTTCTCCCCTGAAAGAAAATTATACTGCTGACCTCTCTATTTTCGATTATAACCCGGATGCTAAGAAAGGACTTATTAAAGCCTATATACTGGACGTAAAGAAAACAGATTACAACGGAAAAAAAGTATGGGCTGTAAAAACAACCGATGATATTAAAGATAAGACAACGATTGTTACTTATTACATAGATACCGAAACCCGGAAGATCCTGAAACAGGATATGGACCTCGGCGGTAGAAAAATGACATTGGAAACCATTCAATAATGGATCTACAAAGTTTACCGTAATGGTAAACTTTTACTTTTTAATGTTGAGTACTGCTAAGAAGCCTATGCCAGGAGCCTTTTACAAAGCAATCAATAAAACACTGAAAATCAAAATACAAACTCCATAAATAAATCTACAAACAGTGTATAATCTGATCATATTTTTTTTTATCTTTGACATACACTATCACATCAAATCGTCAAAATCCTGATTGACATTAAATGTTCAGGCATGTACAATAAACAAAATATTACCTATGAAAAACGCTAAATCATTAAGCAGAGAGGCTCAAAAATCCATCGTTGGAGGCGCAGCCGGAATTGTTTGCTGCGAATGGAACGATCAGGGAAAATGCATCCTTTGGATCGGGCCGGGACAGCACTGCCCTTAGTTTACTAATTATTAGAGTTAAATACAAAAGCCGGAGGTTTCCGGCTTTATTTTTTTTCATTTTTCTGCCAAATTTTCACACTGGGAAATAAAATTCTGCCATTTCATCCACAGATCTCTCATGGCATACATTTAGAGAATTATAACGGAGAATTAATTAAAAATAAATATATTATGTCAGTAAACTTTAAACCATTAGCAGACAGAGTTTTGATCGAGCCGATCGCTGCAGAAACTAAAACAGCTTCAGGTATTATTATTCCGGACACCGCAAAAGAAAAACCACAGGAAGGTACAGTAGTAGCAGTAGGTCCAGGGAAAAAAGATGAGCCTACAACTGTTCAGGTAGGTGACAAAGTTCTTTATGGAAAATATTCAGGTTCTGAATTAAAATTAGACGGAAAAGATTTCTTAATCGTTAAGGAAGGTGATTTACTTGGTGTAATCGGGTAAGATTTGTAAAAAGTACGATGTACAGAGTACAACGTATTTTAACAACGTTTAATCAAATTATTTAAAAATAAAAAAGTACATTTTACATTGTACATAATAATACAATAATACAGCAAAAAATGGCAAAAGAAATAAAATTCGATATTGAATCAAGAGACGCTTTAAAAAGAGGGGTTGATGCATTGGCTAATGCAGTAAAAGTAACGTTGGGACCAAAAGGTAGAAACGTAGTGATCGAGAAATCTTTCGGTGCACCTCACGTAACTAAGGATGGTGTTTCTGTAGCGAAAGAAATCGAACTTGAAGACAGAGTAGAAAATATGGGAGCGCAGATGGTAAAAGAAGTGGCCTCCAAAACCAATGATATTGCAGGAGACGGTACTACTACCGCTACTGTATTGGCACAGGCTATCGTAAGAGAAGGTCTTAAGAACGTAGCTGCAGGTGCTAACCCAATGGATCTGAAAAGAGGGATCGACAAGGCGGTAACTGCAGTTGTTGAAAACCTTAAATCTCAGTCTAAAACTGTTGGAGATTCTACAGAAATGGTGAAGCAGGTAGCTTCAGTTTCTGCAAACAACGACGAGACTATCGGATCTCTGATCGCTGAAGCTTTCGGAAAAGTAGGTAAAGAAGGGGTAATCACTGTAGAAGAAGCTAAAGGTATTGATACAACGGTAGACGTTGTAGAAGGTATGCAGTTCGACAGAGGATACCAGTCGCCTTACTTCGTGACTAACCCTGAGAAAATGGTAGCCGAAGTAGAAAACCCATACATCCTTTTGGTAGAGAAGAAAATCTCTTCCATGAAAGAATTGCTTCCAGTTCTTGAGCCGATTGCACAAGGTGGAAAATCTCTTTTAATTATTTCCGAAGAAGTGGAAGGTGAAGCTTTAGCTACTTTGGTGGTAAACAAATTAAGAGGTTCTCTTAAAATTGCTGCTGTAAAAGCTCCTGGATTCGGAGACAGAAGAAAAGCAATGTTGGAAGATATCGCGATCTTAACTGGCGGACAGGTGATTTCTGAAGAGCAAGGTTTCACTATGGAAAACATCTCTCTGGATATGCTTGGAACTGCTGAGAAAGTAACGATCGATAAAGATAACACGACTATCGTAAACGGTGGTGGTGATGAAGCTAAAATCAAAGGAAGAGTAGCTCAGATCAAAGCTCAGATGGAAACTACAACTTCTGACTATGACAGAGAAAAACTACAGGAGAGATTGGCTAAATTAGCTGGTGGTGTTGCCGTACTATACGTAGGTGCAGCTTCTGAAGTTGAAATGAAAGAGAAAAAAGACAGAGTAGATGATGCCCTTCACGCTACAAGAGCAGCCGTTGAAGAAGGTATCGTTGCAGGAGGTGGTGTTGCTTTAGTAAGAGCAATCTCTGCTCTAGAAAACCTTACAGGGATCAATGCTGACGAAACTACAGGGATCAGAATCGTGAAAAGAGCGATCGAGGAGCCATTAAGACAAATCGTTGCCAACGCAGGTGGTGAAGGTTCTGTAATCGTTGCTAAAGTAGCAGAAGGTACAGGAGACTTCGGATACAATGCTAAAACTGACGAGTATGTAAACATGCTTGAAGCAGGAATCATTGACCCTACCAAAGTAACAAGAGTTGCCCTTGAAAATGCAGCTTCTGTTTCAGGAATGCTTCTTACTACTGAATGTGTAATCACTGAAGTGAAAAAAGACGAACCAGCTATGCCAATGGGTGGTGGAATGCCGGGAATGATGTAACGGTCAGCGACCGAGGCAAATTAATATACTAACCGTTCTACTTTTTGTAGGGCGGTTTTTTTGTTTGGATTATGGTTTTCCGTAAGGAAATAGTATATTTATATTTTATATTTAATGATTAACAAATAGATAGCTAAAGCCAAAATAACATCAGCGCAATTTTATATATTATATATTAATGCAATTCGTAAATCTGGATGTTAGCTGTAATTTTATAAAAATTTCCGTTAAAATGAAACAACTTTTTCTGACCTTCTTTTTCTTAAGTCATCTTGTATTATTTTCACAGAAAAAAGACACTTCAAATGTAAATAATAGTATTGTTAATCATAAAAATGGAGTACAAAAAATTGAAATCAAAAATGAAGCATTAGAAAAATATTTTAATAATTTGTCTAATAAAAAAGAATCTGAAAATTCAATTTGGGAAACCTTGATTCCATTATTAATTGGTGCTTTTTTGACTTTAGGAACCCAAGTATTTTTTGATTTTAGAAAAGAAAAAAAAGAAAAAACAAATCAAATTCTTGAGTCTAAATCTGAGTTAGAAAAATTAATTTTTCTAATAAAACACAATTACGATGAACTTGCAATGCATAAAGCACATAAGCACTATTGGTATGCACAATATCAATATGAAGAAAATCTAGAGAAACCTAACGAAAATGATGTAATTAAGTTCTATAATTATCACATTGAATCAGGAAATAAAGCTATACAAACAGAAAATATAATTGCGGAAAATTTTTCTAATTTTACGAAAGAGATTTCAAAAATTCAACAGCTAACAAAACAAAATACAGAAATTAACGAGCTGTATACAGCATATCTATCTTTTCGCCCACAAAAACCAAAAGATATAATGTCCGTAAATAGAGCTGAATTATATGATTTAGGAAGCGACGAGGAAAGCAAGTTAAAACAAGAGTATGAAGAATACATTAAAATTTTAAACAAGATAAAGGCAAAAATATAAATTAACTTAGTGCAAGATTAAAAGTCTTGACTTTCTAATCCACCACTATCGCCAATCCGCAGTTCGTTACTTGCAATTTTAATACAACAATATGTCATTTGATTTTAAAAAATATATAAACCATCTAGCAGAAGAATTAATCAGGAATTTTGATTATGCTAGTAATGCAACAACACCGGTTTTAATTGGAAGTGCAAAAGAAAAAGAAGTTATTAGAAAATTAGAAATGTTATTACCTAATTCAGTGGGTATCGGTTCTGGTTGTATAATTGACAGTTACGGCAATTGTAGTAAACAGATAGATATAATAATATATGAAAAAGAATTCTGTCCTGTATTTTGTATTAATGAATCTCCAGAAACTACATATTATCCATGTGAAGGAGTTATTGCAGTAGGTGAAGTAAAAAGCTCTTTAACATCTAGAGAACTAGAAAATATCTTCGAAAAATCCAAATCAGTCAAAAAACTTATACGCCATTCGGAACTAAAAAAAAGCGGATTCCCTGGAAATGATAAAATGTATTATTCTTTTAGAAAATATAATTCAAAAACGTCATTCGAAGGCTCTAGAGATGAAAACTATGATCAAAAAAATAAATTTCTTGACCAAATCTTTTTCTTTTCTTTGTGTGGTAATCTAGAGTTAAATCCTGAAACTTTTGTCAATAAATTTGAGGAAAATCTTAAATTATGTAATAATAATGAGGAGATTAATTTAATTTCAATATTAAATAATGGGTTAATCTTTTACAGAAATAAAGAAGAAAATAAAATTGTTTATCTAAAAAAAGATGCTAATTCTTTTTATTTTTTACAACAAGAAAAAGAAAATTTTCAATTCTTATTACATACAATTATTAATTATATATCAAGTGGAAGAACTGTACCTGTACATGCATTCAATAGATACTTAAGTACTGGTAACAGTATATATATACTTGAAGGAATAAATGGGATAAATAGAAATATATAAATTTTCGGAATGCCTTTTTGCTTAAAGTCCCTTGGCCTTGGCCTAGATAAATAAAAACAAGCTCCGAAGTCTGAAGGCTTCGGAGCTTGTTTTTATTTATCTAATTCAGAATAATATCCTTCAAAATCAAAAACAATATCAAATAATTCCTTAGGATGTATTCTTAGTCCGGTTGCAATTTCAATAAAAGTACTAAGTTGACAATCAATCTTGTTATTAGCAACATCACTAATTCTTGCAGCTGTAACATTACATCTTTCAGAAACCTTAGAATAAGGAGTGTCTCCTTTTATTTCTTTTATTTTTTCTGAGACCATTCTTTTGATTTCATCAGTCTTAAACTCGTTCATAATCGCACTGTTTAGTGCAAATTGTAATTATTAGTATAAATTACCATTACCGAATTCGGTAATATTGAATATTTTTATTATATTTGGAAAAGATTACTCATTAGAGTAATTTTGCGATACTTCAAAGAAATATAGAAGCTATTGCTTAGAATCTCGACTTGAAAACTGGTAATTTAAAAGCAACGAGAAGATAAGCAAGAAGCTCACGACCTAGGCGTGGGCTCTCTTATCTGTTGCACGGTATACCAGTACCTCAAGTCGGATATTGTAGAGTCTCATGCCGTTTTTATTTTTCATGCAGTTCTCTTTTCTACAATCATCCTTTTCTAAGCCTGCTTTACATCATAAAGTATCATGATACGGTACAATGGGGTGTACAATCCATTGCGGCTTTAGGGCTTTTAGAAAAACACAAATTCTATCATATGCATTGGGCCTGTATGAGCAGGAAGTTCAGGCGCGCTTCCTCCTTTACGGCCAGTAAAATCGTACAGTATAAAAATACAAACTCATGAAAAAAAACAGAACAGACCTTCAATCCCGGCTTGGTAAAGACCGGAAGAAACATCGCGGCATACAGCTAATGGAAAACTATTTTCAGCTTAATGATCTGGCAACATCCAAAGAGCTGTTAAACGACATTATAAGTTATGCGGTAAAAAGAAATAGCTGGATAAAAGAACATCCGTCCGCCATATTTCATTTTCAGCAGGCAATGCAGTCATTCATCCGTGCAGGATACGTCATCACATTACAGGAAAAGAAAAGGGCCGTCAATGCTCCGTTGGAAGATGTTTCTCCGTTGTTTCTTGGCTTGCTTTCCGAGAAGGAATACCAAAATCCTCTGTTGGTCTTTAAAAAAGCATTCAAAGAATACAGCATCAAGGAATTCGATTATTTTATTTCTGGGATGGTCTATCTCTCACTGGGAGTCTATGACAATCTGCCGGAAAGGAATATAATAAGCCCATACATACATCTGACCAAAATGCTGGATGCAGCGTACCTTATTATTGAAAGAAAAAATAAAGATAACCCCACCTTAAGTTAACTGTTTCGCCATCAGTAGGGGCCTAATGGATAGCATTTCATTACAAACACTATTGCGGGAAACAAAACACAGTTGTATTTTGTTTCCCGCAAGTTGCGTAAGACATTCTGAGAACAGATTTTAATAAAAACAAAGTTGTTTGTAATCAACGGAGAAAGTATTTGATTACAAACAACCTTGTTTTTAAGATAAAATATATTGCATAGATTACAAACATAGCTGCGACAGGTTTCCGAAATTTTTGATTTTACTGCTTCGTAAAATCTGGAGACTTCGGAAAGCAAAAGCAGTTGATTCAGAAATAGCAACAATAATCCTCAATATATTTTTACAATATAGCACTACATTATAAAACAATTTTGTTTTATATAACGGTTTTTTATCAACCAATATATTATTCTAATTCGTAGATTTGATACCTAATAGTCGTAATATGACTGCTCAGGAATTTGAAATCTAATAGTTGGCAACCATATACAAAAAACACTATGATTAAAATGAACCTAAATTTTAGGAATACTAAAATTGATGAAGCAATCAGAGAAAACTCAAAAAGAAGTTCTATGATACTGGATTTAGTCAATACTACTTCGTGGATAACTGATGAAAAATTATTCTTTGGCAGAGAGTTTAAAAATAGACTTGAGGTTACAAGAATAAAAACTCCTTTCACGACAATTCTTCCTACTCTAATTATTGTTTTTAAAAAGAAAGACCTTCAAAACCCTAAATTGAGATTAAGCTTTTTCGGATATGCATGGTTCTCTATTCTCTTGTTGATATTTTTGTTTGTTATCATCAAAAAAATTATTGATCCTGATTTTCAAGGAGACCTTGCATTTACTATACTTTTAGTATCATTTTTTTTCTTACTATTCGCAATAGAATTCTATATCACCAAAAAAACTTTTAATCGGCTAAAATTAAGAATCAAGGAATAGAATTTTAAGATAGTTTTAGTTTTAGAGCTACTCCAAAGTCAGAAAAAAAGCCATATTCTATTATAAAAATTGATAAAATGACACATCTCCCGATCGATAAAATTAAAGATGCATGGACAAGTGAAAATATAAAATTGAATCCACCAGCAACACCAGAATCCATTAAAGCAACCGAAGAAATGATCAACTTCCAGTTTCCAGATGATTGTAAAGAATTTTATTTAAAACTGGATGGTTTTGTAGATTGGGACTGGACAAAGAATATGTTTTCCATCTGGCCCCTAGCAAGAATTCTGGAAAATTATCACAACGAAAGCGATAAGAGCTTCATTGTATTTGCTGACTACCTGATCAATTCGCATCATATTGGCTTTGTGAAAGGGAAAAGTGGAGTGTTTAAAAATATTGCTGAAACACCTGAACATATCGCAGACACTTTTTCTGAAGCTATTTTTCTTATCCATTCAGATGCAGATATTTTGTATTGATATAAATTAAGTTATAAACAAAACCAATGGCCAAAGAAAAAAAATTAAATATGCAGTATTGTAAAACACTATTTTTATATTTCATTCTTCTCCTAATTCCCATAAATATCACATTCGCCCAGATAAACAAAATCAGCCAGATAGATTCCCTGATGAAATGGTCAAATCAGATTGGAGTATTTAATGGAAACGTTTTGGTATCAAAAAATAATAAAATCATTTACAACGCTTCTTTTGGCTTTACAGATGCCACAAAAACGAAAAAACTAACGCCTGATTACAGGTTCCATATCGGTTCCATTACCAAAGAATTTAGTGCCGTGGCATTGATGCAGTTACAGGAGCAGGGCAAATTGAACATAGAAGATCATGTTTCCAAATACATTCCGGAGTTACCAAAATGGGCCAATGAAGTCACTATAAAAAACCTATTACAATACACAAGCGGCATTCCAGATGTAAACTGGAAAAAGATTAAGAATGATAAGGATCTTTTTGATGGCTTAAAGCTAGTGGATTCACTGGATTTCAAACCCGGCACCCATTACGATTACACCATCAATAACCTGTTTTTACGCCAGTTCATTATTGAGCGGTTAACCGGAGTGGGCTTTAAAACGTATGTAGAAAAATTCATTTTCAAACCCTGTAAAATGACTTCTTCCGTGATGACCCTTTTTGAAAATGAAAAAAACATAGCCAAAGCATTTGATAATAATTTGGTGGCAGACAAAGAAGAATTACCAATAACAGGCGGAACCTATTTAACCACTAAAGATTTGCTGAAATGGGGAGATTGCCTTCATTCCAATAAAATAATCAGTGCCAACTCAGTGTTTGAGCTGGGGCAGCATTTTGATCTGCCGGATACCCAATCAGCTTTGGGACAGGCAAAATACAGAAATAGAAAATTAATTGAGCATGTACACGATGGAAGAGCCGGAAGATATGAAGCCCTTTTAGTTTCTGATCTGGATCAAAAATTTACAATTATTCTATTGGGAAACAACTACAACGGAAGATTATTTGAAATTTCCGATGCCATTACAGCCATTCTGAAAAACGAGAAATATAGTCTTCCTCAAAAAAACAATCCATAAAACAAAAAGACCTTTGAATTCCTTAAACTACTTTGCTTTTAACGATAATAATTAAGTTGAATTTTGAAAAAAATAATTGCGATAAGCTGTATCATTTTAGCATTGATTTTTCTCAACTATCCTGTTTTTGACAGTGAAGGAATATCTTATCTTATTATTTTCACCTGCTTTGTTGCTATTTGTTTTTCAGGAGCAAAAATATATTCTCCCAGGGCTGAAAATTATGACTCTGTTGAAAAAGAAGCCGATCAACTAGAGAAATATGATGGTGATTTCCAATATACAAATGAAGGATTTTACAATAAACAGAAAAAACCGGTAGAGCTTATAAAGTGGGATGAAATTATTTCAGTATATTCATTTAGTATTCCAGTTTCAAAACATAAAAGAGAAACAGGCCTGGAAGTAATTACCTACAAAAATAGTTATGAATTCAGTAGGTCTACACCCGGAATCAAAAAGTTAACCAATGAAATGTATAATCATCTCCCAGATTGGCAATTAAATTCTCCAACTATTAGAATCAATAATCACGGACTGGAAAAAACAAAACTGTATGAAAGACACCATGAAAAAAACCTTTGAATTCCTAAAACACTTAGAAAAAAACAACAACCGTGAATGGTTTACTCAGCACAAAGCGGAATATGATTCAGTGGTAAAAGAAAACAAAGTTTTTTTTAATCAGGTCTATACTGAACTTCAGGAACACGATAATTTAAAAGGAATCCATATTTTCAGGATTTACAGGGATGTTCGCTTTTCCAAGGACCCTACTCCGTATAAAACCAATTTCGGGGTTGGCTATTCCCGTTCAAAGCCAATGCTGAGAGGAGGATATTATATTCAGCTGGAGCCCGGTAACAGTTTTGTAGGTGGCGGTTTCTGGGGACCTGAGGCTAAAGACCTGCTCCGTATCCGTAAAGAATTCGAGCTCAATACCACAGAAATTGAAAAGATCACTTCTGATGAAACTTTCATGCAATACTTTGGAGAAATTAAAGGCGATGCTGTAAAAACAGCTCCGAGAGGTTTTGATAAAAATCACCCAGCCATAGATCTAATCAGGAAAAAACAATATGTAGTAATGCGGAAATTTACCGATAAAGAAGTTCTGTCTGATGGTTTCCAGAAAGAAGCGGTTCTCACCTTATTGGCCATGCGTCCTTTTTTTGATTATATGAGTGAGGTGCTGACTACGGACTTAAATGGAGAACCTTTATATTAAAACATAAAGAAAGATCGTTTAGGAATTTTCTGTTCTCATAAAATCCGGTTAATATTTTACTTATTTTTATAACACTAAATCACCAAACAAAATATTAATCATCATGAATTTAAAAACATTAATCACGCACAGTGTTCAGTACAACAATTGGGTAGTTAACAAATATATCGACTGGCTTTCCACAAAATCTGATGAGCAGCTTAACCAAGAGGTTATTTCAAGTTTTCCGACGATCTTAGCAACCCTGCATCACATCTGGCAGACCCAGCAATACTGGTGGGCTTATATTGCCGAAAACGGCGATTTTGATTTTGCTGAAATTTCAGCTGCAGTGACTAAAGAAGAGATTTTCAATGGCATAAAAAACAACTCCCAAAAGTTGATGGATTACGTGGAAACCTTATCAGAAGAAGACCTGGCAAAAAACGTAAAAATTGAATCCCAATGGTTCCAGTGTGACTTTTCAAAATTTGAATATATTCAGCACGTGATCATTCACGGGACTTATCACCGGGGACAGATCGTTACTATGGGACGGAATGTTGGAATAACAGATGCTCCAATGACGGATTACAACTTCTGGAATGTCTATAAAAATTCAGAAGCAACATCCGAAGCATAGCTAAATAACCTAATATCTGTAATTGTTAAATTATAAAACATCTACTAAAACATGACAGATCCTGAACTCTGGGAGGAAGAATTAACAACAATATGGAATCAGCTGGGAAAAATATCCAATGATGATTTTATTGAAAAAATAAAACGACATACGGATAAGATCTCTGATGATCATCCTGCCATTGCAGATTTTGAAAGAGCGTGTGCCTACGATTCTACAGGATTTGAAAAACATGCAGAACCCCTTTACAGATCTGCTTTAGAATTGGGTCTTGCAGGATTGCGGAGAAGAAGGGCAAGAATTCAGCTGGCAAGTACTTTAAGGAATAATGGAAAATTCCATGAAAGCATAGAAATACTGAGAGAGGAAAAGGAAAACTATTCCGATGAGCTGGATGATGCTGTCAATGCATTTTTGGCGCTGTCGCTTTCCTCGGTCAATAATGATAAGGAAGCATTGTCTTTAGTTCTGGAATCACTATCCGCACATTTGCCGAGGTATAATAAATCGGTGTATCATTATTCAAAAGAACTCATCAAATAAACAATAGACGTAAATACGCAAATAAGTGCAGGTTCTGTTGTAAATTTAACTGTTAAAAGCTGGAAGATCCTAAATCACTACAGCCTTAATATTCTTTGTCATTTATAACGTAAAACGTTCGGTCTTCAGAACGTTTTTCTTTATTTTTACAGGGATTCAACGATAAACCCATACTATCATATGAGAAAAATAATCCTGGACCTGGCTGTCACTTTAGATGGATTCATTGAAGGTCCCAATGGCGAAACAGATTGGTGCATCATGGATGATGACATGAATTTTGACGGATTTCTGAACAGTATCGATACTATTTTTTATGGCCGGGTAAGTTATGATTCCTGGGGAACCTATCAGCCGGAAGAAACCGCTGATCCTGAAGAAAAAGAGTTTTGGAGATCTATACATTCTAAAAATAAGTATGTTTTTTCAGGACAGGACAGAAAAGATCCGGGAGCCATTTTTATCAGCTCCGATATTGCTGGAAAAGTAGCTGAAATTAAGCAACAGGAAGGAAAAGATATCTGGTTGTATGGCGGAGCGGGTCTTATCAACACTTTTATTAATTCAGATCTTATTGATGTATACAGAATTTCCGTTCACCCCGTTGCTCTGGGAAGCGGAAAACCTTTGTTTGAAAACCTGAAAGAAAGGCTGGAGCTGAAATTGATCACTACAAACGTTTTCAGGTCAGGAGTGGTACAGCTTATCTACGAGCCAAAAAACCAATAAATTAAACCTCAGAAAATATATTAATCATGGAAAAATATGCACAGTCTTCGGACGGACAGAATATTCATTATAAAGAAAGCGGACAGGGAAGCCCCTCTCTCCTATTTGTACATGGGTGGCTCGGCAATGCAGAATGGTGGAACAGCCAGCAGGAGTATTTCAAGGACAGATATCATATCGTACAGATGGATCTTGCCGGGCACGGAAAATCTGATGCTTCCAGAAACGAATGGACGAGTACATTGTATGCAGATGATATCAAAGCAGTAGCTGACCAGATAGATTCTTCAGAAATCATCCTGGTAGGACATTCTATGTCAGGAGCCTATGTCCTTGAAGCTTCTTTAAAAATTCCCCAGGTAAAAGCACTTATCCTGATCGACACCGTAAAAGATCTTGACGAAGCGATCACAGAAGAAAAGGCTGAAGAGTATTTATTCGTGCATTACCGCAATGATTTTAAAAATGCCGTTGAAAATATTCTTCCTCAATATCTTTTTGCGGAAAAAACGCCATCCGAAGTGAAACGTAGTCTTCAGGATGAGTTTCTTCAAAATACTTCAGAAAAAGCTATTGATCTGCTCAGACCTTTGTATAAGAAAGATTTCAGAGAAGAGGCGTCACAAGTTCAGGTTCCGGTAAGGGCTATTAATTCCGATAACTTCCCGACCAACATAGAGCATAACCGGAAGTATTTGAAAGATTATAATTATACTGAAATAGCCGGAACAGGCCACTATCCTATGCTGGAAAATCCAAAAGAATTTAACCGTATTCTTGATGATATTCTGAAAGAAGTCAATGAGGAACGTCAATAGTACTAAGTGAATATTAATTAAAAAGTCATGCAGAACACCAGAATTTATACTACCGCTTTTGCCAGCGTTTATCCTCATTATATTCAAAAAGCAGAAAAGAAAGGACATACAAAATCCGAAGTTCATGAAATTATATTTTGGCTTACAGGATATGATGAAAAAAGCTTACAAGAGATTTTAGATAACAGAACAGATTTTAAAACATTCTTTGAACAGGCCCCACAGATCAATCCCAATGTTTCACTGATCAAAGGGGTTATTTGTGGATACCGCGTGGAAGACATTGAAGATGAGCTGATGCGAAATATCCGTTATCTGGATAAACTGATTGATGAATTGGCAAAGGGAAAGAAGATGGAGAAAATATTAAGGGAATCATGATTTGTGAGATGTACCAGAAATAATAAAAAGAGCTAACAAAAACTATTCAAAAAAATGAGCTGACTCTGGTAGAATGAATCTACTTTGAAAGTCATGATAACAGTGAAATCATTATGTCAGTATCCTTGTCAAGGTTTAAAACCTTGACAAGGATACTCCTAGAGACTTTGCTTCTGGATAGCTTATTATAATAACTGACCTACAGTTGCTTTTGTCTTAATAACTTACTATTCCAGCTTCTGATAACATTAAAAAAACTGTCTTTATCCGGATCAATAAATACGATAAAACCCCTTTCCGGATTCAAAAAACTTTCCGAAATTTGTAATCTGTGCGTTAAATATAATCAATGAAATAAAAATTTTAAATCAGAACATACAGTAAAACTTAGTATAAGTTTTCTTCGGGGCAGGGTGAAATTCCCTACCGGCGGTTACAGTCCGCGACTCCTTTCTTATGAAGGGACTGATCTGGTGAAATTCCGGAACCGACAGTTAAAGTCTGGATGGGAGAAGAAAATGAGATGACCAATAAGATTCCTTATGGACTCTTGTTGCGTTGTATTTCATTTCCATGTACCGAAGACTATTTTAACTTTTAAAAGTAAAATAACATGGAAAAATTATTAGAACAATTCGGAGCAAGCTCCAAAGAACGTGTAGAAAAAGCACTTCAAACACTACAAAAGGGAAAAGGTATTCTTTTGGTAGATGATGAAAACCGTGAAAACGAAGGTGATATCATCTTTCCCGCTTCCACTATTACAGAACAGGATATGGCACTTCTGATCCGCGAATGCAGCGGTATCGTCTGCTTATGCATTTCTGAGGAAAAAAGCCGCCACCTCAACCTTCGTCCGATGGTGGAAAACAACAATTCAAAAAATCAAACCGCATTTACCATTTCCATTGAAGCCAGAGAAGGTGTGGAATCCGGTGTTTCTGCAAGAGACCGTGTAACAACGATCAGAACTGCTGTGGCAGCAGGTGCCCAGGCAGAGCATATTGCAAGTCCCGGTCATGTTTTCCCTCTGATTGCCAGAAAAGATGGTGTATTTGCAAGACGCGGTCATACCGAAGGCAGTGTAGATCTTGTAAAAATGGCCAATCTGGGTGACGATGCCGTACTTTGTGAACTGACGAATGAAGACGGTTCTATGGCAAGACTTCCTGAAATTGTGAACTTTGCTATCAAAAAAGAGATGAGCGTCGTGACCATCGAAGACATTTATGCTTACCGTAAAATGGTAATGAGCAATTAAACGTAAACATTTTTAACGCACAAAGTCGCCTGCTGATGCTATCAGCAGGCGTTTTTATTAAAAAGTTAACTAAAAACAAATAAAATTATCATTTCAATACTATTTTTTGATTATTTTTAACAAAAAAATCTTAACCATGAAAAAATCTTTACTCCTCTTATTAGGAGCTTCTGCAATGTTTTCTGCGCAGATCACGCTTACAAAAGCAGCCAATGACCCTATTTCCGGAAACGTTATCAATTACAATCATGTAACCGGAGCCGTAAACAACTCCGCAACAGGAGCTAACACTGTGTTTTCAAACGGAGGTCTTACAATGGGAATTTCGTCAGTAACGACTTATTCTACTCCTACTTCTGCTGAAATAACAACATTTCCGGGTTCTACCATTAAAATGATAGACGGAGCAACAACCATTTATTATAAAGCTTCTACAACTAAACTGGAAATTACAGGAATTGTAAATCCACAGCTTACCTTAAATTTCAGTGTAGATAATGGTACTTATAATAATTATCCTACCACTTATGGACCAGCACAAAATGATACGGCTAAAGGGACTTTCTCGTCATCTGCTGCCAACGGATTATTCAGTGGTACAATGACTGCCCAGGCTGATGCATACGGAACTCTGATTATTGGCAATCAAACATACAGTAATGTTCTTAGAGTAAAATATACACAGAACCTTAATCTATATGCATCTTTTGATGTTATTTATGCCAACCCTATCGGAACAGCTACCAATACATCCTATGCTTATTACGATGCTTCTCACAGATATGCTCTGCTAAGTTCTACAAGCGGAAATGTCAGTGTTCCATTGTTGAGTATCAACCAGACAGTAGGCACTGCATTAGCTTTAAACGAAGCATTTCTGGCAACCAGCAATACAGTGAAAAAAGAAAACTTAGTGGTTTATCCTAACCCTGCACAGGACTTTATCGGTTTCAAAGGAAATACAGATAATTACTCCAAAGCAAATATTTACAGTCTGGATGGGAAACTGGTTAAAACATCAGATGTAAAATCCGGAAATATTCAAATCTCAGATCTTCCACCAGCGTCTTATTTCATAGAGATCAGTGGAAAAAATGCTACAGATACAAAGAATACAAAATTTATCAAGAAATAATAAAAAATCCCCGCTCAATTGAGCGGGATTTTTTTTTAGAAAGAAGCTGGATGTTGGAGGATGGAAGCTATTTCAGCCTAAGAACAAATACAGTTCAATTTTATTCTATTTTTTAGCCAAAAATCTGGTGTAATAGTTTACACAGCGTAAGCTCCCATCTTCCAGCCCTGCTTCCATCCTATTTTATGATTAAAAAGTAGCTGCAGGAGCTGTTTCGTTGTTAAGCTTTCGCTGAATTTCCGTCTTTTTTCCTTTGGAGAAATCATAACTCAGTCCTAATACAAACATTGACTTATTATTCATAATCTGAGTATGAACTTTATAATCAACTAAGCTTTCCGGTAAACTTTTTGTTTTGTACTCTGAAGGCATTCCTATCCAGTACATGCCCGTGGAAAACGTCCAGTTCTTGTATTTATAGCTTACAAAAATATTATTCTGATTTTCGTTCGTGTTCATGAAAGCACCACTAAGACTATACACCGGAATATTGAACTGATACTGAAGTGAGAAAGATTTATATTCTGAGGAAAGCGAAAAATAATTTCCTAAATAATCATTCTTAATCAAAGCGCCGGTACTGGTTTTTACTGTTTCAGAAGTAGGTGTAATCACAGCTTTTATTACAAACAGGCTATTCCCGAAAGGCTTATAAGATCCTGTAAGCTGTACTCCGTATCGCTGTCCGTTTTTCCCGTTTTCATAAGTCAGTGCATAACCTCCCAATACATTATCCTGAACATAATACTGATTGATTACCCTGTTGGTATATCGGTAAAACAAACCTGCATTAAAATCAAAATATTTGTTATTAAAAGAATAGGTCAGGTTGTTAGAAAATACCTGCTGAGATTCTAAAAAGGGATTTCCTCTTTGGACAATATTAGGCGCCAACTGCAGCACGTTACTACTCAAGGCATTACTCCATGGGCTTACCGGGTTATAGCTTGCTGTAAAACGAAGGTTGTGATTATTTTTAAGTTGATAGGCTAAAATAACCTTCGGAGTAAAAGTCCATTCATCAAAAGTATTCTCTGCACTTTTGTTGTGAATATTTGTAAGACCAGCTCCGATGCGGTAACTGAATTGATTTACCTTTCCAGCAAATTCGGTATAAAAATACTGTTCCAGATAATTGACACTGTATTGAGAATATCCGGCAAGGTTATTCAGATCATTGGAAATAGAAGACCTTGAAATACGATATCCGGATGATAGTTTTCCTGCTTTAAAATCATGAGTATGGGCAAGCTCTCCTACCAGGCTCGTTTGCTTTGCCTTTAAAACCATATCATTATCATATACCGAAAGTCCTGAGCCTACAATCCATTCCCTGGCAGTTTCTGAAGTATTGGTAGTATAATGAGAACCTACTACATTAATGCTTAGTTCGTCTTTTTCACCAATCTTTTTGGAGTAATAAAGATCCAGCTTAGGAATCATATAATCCGAACCATTATTTTTAAACATCGCATGTTCTTCCTTCAGATGATCTTCACTAAAGATACTTTGCCCTACTCCTTTTGAAAATCTGCTGAAAGTATCCATATTCAGTTTGACCTGAAAGGCATAATTATCGGGAACAAGTCTTGTATAACGTAAAGCAACATTCTGGAAAGTATATCCAAAATGATCTTTCCTGTTTTCATCAGAACGGTAATGCTTTCCATTCAGCTGGTAATCATAAATGCTGTTTACTCTTCTGTCATCATAATCTCTGAGGTTTAGAGAATATTCAAGTCCGAAATTATTTTTCCCTTTTGTATAATTAGCGTAAGCAGAACCATTCACGAATCCTGTATTCAAAGCTGTAGAAACATCAGCCCCGAACACATATCCTGTTTCTGTGGATCTCGTCAGAATATTAACCACAGTATCTGCCCTTGTTGCCCATCTTGCCGGCGGAATATCATAATACTCAACTTTCACAACCTCACTGGGTGCAACACTTCGTATCTGCATATCTGTAGCTTCAATCCCGTTGATAAGAAATAGTGTAGTTCCTCCTTTCGTACTTGTGATGGTATTGGAAACGGGATCCAGCTGCAGCTCAGGCAGCGTCTGAAGTAAGTCTTTTGCATACCTTGCTTTCTCCAGAGCTTCTTTATCAAAGGTATAAACGGACTTATCTGCAAACTGCTTTTTACGTTGAGCCTTTAAGATCACTTCCTGGATTTCCTTTGTACCCGACTGTTCTATCGTATCATTTTTCGTGCTCTCCTGCGAAAACACCAAAATCCCACAAAGAAAAAATACAGAATATATCGTTTTTTTCATATTCAGAAATAAAATTGTATTGATGAAAATAAGACAGTCAATATCCAGCATTCGTTACATGTAGTCAAGTTTCTGCAGGAAATAAAGACAACCGGTTAAGTTGCAAAGACTTGTCTGCTCCTTCATTATCCACGGAAATAAACAGCACGAATAACAATTAAATCACTAATTAAAAATTAAAAACGAAACCATATTGAATTATTATTGATTTTTTGCCCGTTTTTTGCTGCTACCTTTTTAAACCACAAAATATAAAGTCATGAAAAAGCTCCTCATCTTAATCCCTTTTTTGCTGCTTTCAGAAGCAGGCGCACAGGAACTACAGGCTGTTCCCACGGAGAAAATGAACATTATTAAGACCAACGTTACAGCTTATGCATTCAGAAATATCAACCTGTCTTATGAAAGGGCCATCAACCAGTGGTTCTCTCTCAATATAGGTTTTGGAACAATGACGCAGGGAAAAGTACCTTTCATTAATGCATTTTTAAAAGACGAGGACGAAAAAAGGTTCCAAAATCTAAGAGTCAAGGCAACCAACTTCACTATCGAACCCAGATTTTACATTGGGAAAGGCTATGGCAGAGGATTTTACTTTGCACCTTATTACCGGTATTCAGATGTTTCGTCCAATAGCTTTGACTTCTATTACGATTATGATGCTATCGACGGAAATACCTACCAGATTCCTCTCAAAGGCCAGGGAAGCACCAGCGGAAACAGCGGTGGTCTGATGGTTGGCGTACAGTTCTTCCTTACCAGAAGCCAAAACCTGGTTCTTGATTTCTGGATTGCAGGCGCCCATTATGGAAGCGGAAAAGGTGATTTCACCATGACCAGCAATTATGTGCTGACTCCTGAAATGCAGGCACAGCTTAAACAGGAAATTGAAAATCTTGATATCCCTTTTGTAGATTATACTGTAGAAACGAATGCCAATGGAGCAAAAATAAAAGTGGACGGACCGTGGGCAGGCTTCAGAAGTGGATTATCGATTGGATATAGGTTTTAAAATGATATTTACGTTATTAAACCGTTCTTAAAAGAGCGGTTTATTTTTTTTTGCAAAATTTGTATCTTGCTTTTCTTTATACTTCTTTATTATCTACAAATACATCTATGAATTCATCATCCATAACTACTGCCCAAAGAATCAAAGCTATTGTGGGCGGATCTATCGGAAACCTTGTCGAATGGTACGACTGGTATGCCTATGCTGCTTTTGCCATTTATTTTTCTCATTCATTTTTTCCGGATTCGGATCTTAATGCACAATTAATGAATACAGCGGGAATCTTTGCCGTAGGATTTTTAATGAGACCGATCGGAGGCTGGATATTCGGAAGTATTGCCGATAAGATTGGAAGAAAAAAAGCGATGACCTTTTCTGTCTTGTTGATGTCTTTCGGATCGCTTCTTATTGCCCTTACCCCAACCTATAAAACGATTGGGATTCTGGCACCTGCACTGTTGCTACTTGCAAGATTACTGCAGGGATTAAGCGTTGGCGGAGAATATGGTGTTTCTGCAACCTACCTCAGTGAAATGGCATCAGAAAACCGGAGAGGCTTTTATTCAAGCTTTCAGTATGTAACGCTTATAGGCGGACAGCTGATTGCATTAGGCATTCAGTTGATTCTTCAGAAACTTCTTCTAACGGAGACCCAACTTGAAGAATGGGGCTGGAGAATTCCATTCGTAATCGGAGCCTTACTTTCTGTTATTGCTTTATATTTAAGAGCTAATCTTCATGAAACTGAAGCGTTTGAAAACAAGAAAGAAATCAGTGAAAAGAAAAAAGGAACAGTTACCGAGCTGCTCAAACATCCCAAAGCTTTGCTTACTGTCATAGGACTTACTTTAGGCGGAACCCTGGCTTTTTACACCTATACCACTTATATGCAGAAATTTTTGGTGAATACGGTACATCTTACCAAAGAGCAGTCTACCCTTATTTCTTTTATTTCATTATTTATATTTGCCTGCCTGCAGCCTGTTTTCGGAGCATTATCGGACAGGATCGGAAGAAGACCGCTTCTTTTAGGTTTTGGAATTCTGGGTACATTGTTTACAGTTCCACTTCTTACAGCCTTAAGCACAACCACCTCGATGTGGACTGCATTCTTCCTTATTATGGCCGCCCTAATCATTGTCAGCGGTTATACTTCAATCAATGCCGTTGTAAAAGCAGAGCTTTTCCCTTCTGAGATCAGAGCTCTGGGAGTGGGACTTCCTTATGCCCTTACGGTAGCTATTTTTGGAGGGACTGCAGAATATATAGCCCTGTGGTTTAAAAAAGCCGGAACGGAAGAATATTTCTACTGGTATATTACCGGATGTATATTATTCTCGCTGATCGTTTACGCCGGAATGAAGGACACCAAAAAAACCTCGACACTGGATAAAGATTAATAATCAGTCATAAAAAACGGGCGCCGCAGATTCTCTGCGGCGCCCGGTCTATATTTTAATGGTAAGCCTTTTTAAATTTCTCCACCATACTGTCCAGATTATGACGTTGGACATACACACTCTTCACTTCCTGGTATCTTGGTGATTTATAAAAAACCTCATGGAAATCCATACTTCCGTTTCCTACCTTCACTACTTTCTGTACGTCGATATTCAGTTTTTTCAGTTCGTCTTTAAAGACTTTAAATTCATCTTGTATATTGCTCATTTATATTTTTGGGTTTTTAATTAAAAATTAATTTTATCCTTAACACCCTTCAATTATCTGGGGCAGGCTATAAATTTGTAATAAAAATAGTGAATTTTTCAATATAATCATCAGTCAACCTCTACTTTTTTACTTAAATTAATGATTTTATATGGATTTTACATTTTTTCATGATTGTAAAATAATTTCAGCTTTTTAAAATTTTCCAGAAAACACATTTGAAAAGCCTATCAATTCAGGAAAAATTACCAATTTGTCATTTGACTGATATATATATGTACGGTTTTACTCCAAATTCAAAATCACAAGCAAACGAGACAAAAGTTAATGGATTAATTTATAAATTCGAAGAAAGAAAGAAGCTACTAAAAGGGTAACGATCAAAAAACATATTAAAATGAATGATATCAACAAGGAACACTGGGAAAACGTATATGCGACTAAAAACCCGGATCAGGTAAGCTGGACCCAGAAAGAACCACAAACATCCCTTGATTTTATTCATTCTTTCGGTTTGGGAAAAAACGCCAGCATCATTGATATAGGAGGTGGAGACAGTAATCTTGTTGATTATCTTCTCGAGGAAGGCTATGAAAATATTACCGTCCTTGATATTTCCGCAAAAGCTCTGGAAAGGGCCAGAAAAAGGTTAGGAGAAAAAGGTGATAAAATAACCTGGATCACTTCAGACATTACAGCATTTGAGCCCCGGGAAACTTATGATATCTGGCATGACAGGGCTGCTTTCCATTTTTTAACGACTCCACAGCAGGTTTCCCAATATATTAAAACAGCAGGTAAATGTGTAACCGGGTTTATAATTTTAGGGACTTTTTCGAAAGAAGGTCCTGCAAAATGCAGCGGACTGGATATTCAGCAATACGATTCCGAATCGTTGCCTGCAAAGTTTGAAGCAGATTTTGAAAAAATAAAATGCCTTACAGAAAATCATATAACACCTTTTGGTACAGTACAGAATTTTGTTTTCTGCAGTTTTAAAAAAACTTAGGATGTTGATTTTAAAGAGTCATTCAGTAAAATGATTTCTCTTTTAAAATTTTATTATAAACAGACGTACTTGTAAACCTGATCTATTTTTATATTTATATTAATTATTCTATTTTACTGTTTTCCTCAATGAGAATTAACAATATTTAGCCAAATATAATAGAAAATATAGTTTTTTGTTATTTATTTTATTATTTTTATTACACCACAATTTAATAATATAATATATGAAAAAACTACTATTAATCATTGTTTCGGGCTTAGCCTGTTCAAATTTTTATTCACAGAAGTTAGAATTCCAGGAGTGCGGGACTGATGAATTGATGCGAAAACATTATGAAAGACATCCGGAAGAGAAAGCTCAGGATGATGCTTTTAACCTGGAATTATCCAAGCTGATCAAAAGCGGAAAATTATCCAGCACATTAAACAAAAACCAGGTCTATGAAATCCCTGTTGTTGTTCATGTGATAGGTGACGGAAGTGCCGTTGGGACAGCCAATAACAAATCTGATGCTGATATTATAGCATGGGTGAATTATACGAACGGAGTATTTTCCGGAAGTACAACCAGCGGAATGTCAGGTACCAGTGCTATATTGCCTGTAAAATTTGTTTTTGCCAAGGTCAATCCAAGCTGTAATCCTACCAACGGGATCAACAGAATCAATGCGTCTCATCTTCCAAAGTATGTGAGCGGAGGGGTAAATAATGATAATACAACGAATGCTGTAACCGCTTCTGAGATCACTGCTCTGGGAATGTGGGATACCAGTAAATATTACAATATATACGTTGTTAAGAAACTGGCATCCAATGCAGGGACTTTGAACGGATTTGCCTATTATCCCGGAGGCAGCAATGATTATTCTTTTATGTCTACAAGTGCCTCGGCAGTGAATGCACAGACGTTGGCCCATGAATTTGGACACGCGCTTGGCCTTCGCCACACACATGAAGGTTACAGTGAATCTACCGGAGCCTGCCCTACGAATACAGACTGTACTCTTCAGGGAGACCTGGTATGTGATACTGAACCCATGAAAAGCCTTTATCATTCGTCTGTTCCTTATACCTGCCAGACAGGACAGATTAATCCGTGTACCAGCCAGATATATGCGGGCGGTGAAAGAAATGTTATGGCTTACACATTCTGTTTCAGGAATTTATTTACCCAGGGACAGTCTGATAGGGCTACTGCACAGCTTCTCCAGTACAGACAATCGCTGATCAATTCTCCGGTAGCCTCTTCAACTACACCTAACAACAGCTCTGTTTTAACCACAGCATGCACTCCAACCTCTATGACGAATCCCGGAAACTTTAATATCGGAGTTACTTCTGTAAAATTCGGAAACATCAATAACTACTCTGCCAATTACAAACAGGCTTCCAATAATTTCTATGAAAACTTTACTGAAAATTACTGTTCTGGGATTTCAAAAACTACAATTCCGTCGAATACCGCAACGGTACTTACGGTTACACCGGGAACCAGTAATCCGCATATTATTAAAGCTTATATAGATTACAATAATGACGGACAATTTAATGAGACCACAGAACTTGTACTTAATCAAAGTGCAATAAGCAGCGGTTCTGTTGCCACTGCATCAGTAATTCCTCCTGCAGGTGCGGTCACTAATACGCCATTAAGAATGAGAGTTATCGGTGAATTTAACGGAACAGCCGTTACGGCCTGCTACACTCCAAAATATGGGCAGGTAGAGGATTATTCTGTGATCATTACACCTCAGAATTTATTGGCTGCTGAAAGTGTAAACAAATCAAGCATGACACAAATTATCAAGGATGAGGGTTTTGTACAGGTAAAAAGTGATCTTAAAATTTCCACCGTTCATATCTATGATGCTTCCGGAAGACTTTTGACCAGCAGAACAGACATAAAATCCTCTGAATTCAGATTTCCTGTCAATGTAAAAAATACCGTCATCACGGTAACAACAGTTTTGGAAAACGGGAAAGTGATCAATAAGAAATTAAAATTTTAAAGACACATTTCAAATACAAAAAAGAGAGCCCAGAGCTCTCTTTTTAAGTTTTATAAAATAAGGTTAATCTATGATTTTTGCTTTTCTTCTTCCAGTTCTACTTCATGTCTCAATTGGGCTTTGTAAAGTGTTGAGTAATATCCGTTACGGTCAAGAAGTTCCAGATGCTTTCCTTCTTCTACAATTTTACCATACTCCATGACAATAATTTTGTCTGCCTTTTCAATGGTAGAAAGCCTGTGGGCAATAATGATAGAAGTTCTGTTCCTGGTAATTTTTTCTGTTGCTCTCTGGATCAGCTTTTCACTTTCATGGTCTATGGAAGAAGTGGCTTCATCCAGAATAAGGATTTTAGGGTCTGATAAATAAGCCCTCAGGAAGGATAAGAGCTGCCTCTGACCTAAGGAAATAGAAGAACCTCTTTCACTTACCACAAAATCATATCCGCCAGGAAGCTGCTCGATAAACTGATCTACTTCAATTTCTTTTGCTCCGGCTTTTATTTTTTCTAAAGTAATGCTTTCATCTCCAAACGCAAGGTTTTCGAAAATGCTCCCGTGAAAAAGAAATACATCCTGAAGAACAACTCCGATATGACTTCTCAAGTTATAAAGCTCATAATCTTTTACATCTACATCATCAATTATAATCTTCCCGGAATTAATATCATAAAGCCTTGTGATAAGACTTATAATGGTAGATTTTCCAGCACCGGTCGCCCCTACAATAGCAACGGTCTCTCCCGGATTTACTTTAAAATCAATTCCTTTCAATACTTCCTGTTTCTCATCATAAGCAAAATGTACATTCTCAAATTCAATTTTGCCATCAAAATGATCCTTCTTTACGGTTCCTGTATTCGGCATGGCATAATCTTCATCCATGACACCCAATACCCTTTCTGCTCCTACAATACCTCTCTGGATATTATTGAAACGGTCTGCAATCTGCCTCAACGGGCGGATCAGCATGGAAATATACTGGATAAATGCAATAACAACTCCTGCACTGATTGTGATATAACCGCCATAAAACAGGATAAATCCGATAAATAAAGAAGATATAAGCTCTACAACCGGAAAAAATAATGAGAAGATGAATACTGTTCTCAGTAAGGCACTTTTCAGGGTAATATTAATATCATCGAATTTTTTAAATTCTGCATCCTGTCTGTTGAAGACCTGAATAATTGACATTCCAGCCAATCTTTCCTGAACAAAAGAATTCTGATTGGCCGTCCACGTTCTTTCATCCCCAAATGCTTTTTTCAGTCTTTTCTGGAAAAATCTGGTAATCATAACCATTAAAGGCAGGATTGCCAATGTGATATAGCTCAGATGCACATTGGTATTGAACATCATGATCAGGACAAATGCAATTCTGAGAATATCCCCGAAAACCATAAGAAAACCGTCCGTATACACTGTAGCAATAGTCTCTACATCACCTACAGCACGGGTTACAAGCTGACCGATAGGTGTTTTATCAAAAAATGATGTCCTGAAATAGATCAGCTTTGCATAAAGTCTTTCGCGGATATCACGGATAACATTCTGCGAAATAAAATTTGAAAAGTAAACTAAGAAAAAGTTTAAAATAGTTTCTGCAAAGACCAACCCTACCAGGATATAGATATGCTTCATCATTAAGGCATTATCCTTCAGTTTAGTGATGTCATTATCGACCACCTCCATGGTAAGATAAGGCCTGTAGGTAGAAACTACGGACAGTAAGACAGAAATAATTAAAGTAAGGATGAACCAGGACCGGAATTTCATTCCTATAAAGAACAGCCTCTTAACAATTCCCCAGGTATCTTGTTTTTTCATTGTACGAGTTGAAGAAAGAATTTAAAATTCTATGCAAAAATAAGACTTTAAAATTTGACAGCCTTTAGAAGTTGATCAAATCGTCATAGAAAATTTCAGATAAAGGTTATTTACAATATGAATATATTAAGCCGGATCTTATCTTAAGTACTTCTGAAATACTTTAATAAACCCATTATAAATTCTTATCCCCAATCTTTTCAATTTCCAGAGAAGGTTTATTCACATGCTCTTTCACAAATTTCCTTTCGAGAAGCTGATAAACCCCATATACGACTGCAATTGAAATGATCCAGCTAATCATATTGATCAGGGAGAAACCTGTATAGTTCATATTATCTACAGCGTCAGGGTCTGTAAGTCCTTTATAAACCCCATAAGAAAAACCAAAGAGCAGCTGGGTTCCAAAATACACTCCAATGGCTAAAAGGCCATAATGCCATTTTGTTTTCCCGAACTTTTCAGCAAGCTGTGCATAATACCTGTAAGCTCCGATAAGAATAAAAATTGATAACATAATTTGTGTTTTATATATTTAACATTCAGAATATCCTATTTTATGAAAATAATGCAATAATTTCCACAGAATAGTTACTGATTGCTAAAATAACTTTTTTTTCAATACTGTAAAACAAAAGAACATCCGTAAAATCACTGAAATTTTGTCACTGGATTAAAATTCGTATCCTACATCTACAAGGAATAATCCATGGCCCGGAGCTGAAGTTCCGGCAGCATTACGGTTTTTATCTTCAATAATTTTACGCAGGTCTTCGGGTTTTATTTTACCGCTTCCAATTTCTACCATAGTTCCCACAATGGCACGGACCATATTTCTGAGAAAACGATTAGCTGAAACCGTAAACTTAAGTTCAGTTCCTTCCTGTTCCCATTCTGCCTTATAGATTTTGCAGATATTGGTTTTATTATCGGTTTTTAATTTGGCAAAGCTTGTAAAATCCTCATATTCAAATAAAATTTTACAGGCTTCATTCATTTTATGGATATCAAGCTGCCTTTTCCAGTGCTGCCATGCCGATTCCTGGGTAAAAGGATTTTTCGCCAGGGAAATATAATATTCGTAGGTTCTGTACGTAGCATCAAAACGGGCATGAAAATCATCTTTAACCTTAAAAATCCGCTTTATAGAAATATCGGGAGGTAAGAAACTGTTTAATTTATAAGGAAGATTCATTTCATCCACAGGTTGTTCCGTATCAAAATGGGCAAATATTTTTTTAGCATGAACACCTGTATCCGTCCTTCCGGCACCTGTCGTTTTGACTTCTTCTCTTAATATCGTGGAAAGTGCTTTTTCCAGTTCCTCCTGTACAGAAACGGCATCCGGTTGTATCTGATAACCGAAATAATTTTTTCCGTTGTAAGAAAATTCAATAAAGTATCTCAATGTAGTATAATAACTCAACAAAAATACTTTAATTTAATGAAATATTTATTGAAAAGTCTTTGAGAATATTACTTAAAATCCTTATGAAAATTCCTATTTTTGCAGACGTATGAAAAGATGGTACCTTTATCCTTTTTCCCTCGGTTATCATTTGGTAACGGGTATCCGAAACACAATGTATGATCTGGGCGTTTTTAAGGCGACAAAATTCAAAACTCCGATAATCAATGTCGGTAATCTTTCTGTGGGCGGAAGCGGAAAATCGCCTATGGTGATGTATCTTGCCCAATACCTGTCCAAATACTACAGAACAGGGGTTCTTTCACGCGGTTATGGCAGACTGACGAAAGGCTATGAAGTGACGAATTATGAAAGCAACTATAAAATTGTAGGTGATGAAGCCATGCAGCTTTTTGAACGTTTCAAAAACCGATTCGTCATCGCAGTTTCAGAAGAACGAGTTCCCGGAGCCAAAAAGGTAATCGGAGATATGGATCTCGACGTTCTTGTTCTGGACGATGCCATGCAGCATAGAGCCATCAAAGCAGGATTCAATATCCTGATGACAGATTTTAACGATCCTTACTTTAAAGACCATCTGCTTCCGGCCGGAGATTTAAGAGAATCCAGAAACGGAGCTAAAAGAGCAGACATCATCATGGTCAGCAAATGTCCTGATGAACTTACTGAAGAAACCAAACGCTATTATATTTCAAGGATCAGACCTTCTTATAACCAAAAGGTATTCTTTTCATCCATTGGTTATGACGAAAATGTGTACGGAAAAGATAAAATGCTTCCGGACAATAACCTGAACTATTATGAAATCCTTCTGATTACAGGAATTGCTAACCCCAAACCGCTTCTGGAGCATCTGGCTAAATTTTCGCAGCGGGTTAAACATTTAAAATTCAGAGATCATCATAATTTTACGGATGACGACATCAAAAATATCATTGCAGAATATAAAAAATTAGGCGAATACAAGCTGATCCTGACCACGGAGAAAGATTATGTACGTCTGAAAACTTTTGACTATCTTAGAGACATTGTTTACTACTGGCCTATTAATGTTATCATTGATAAAAAGGAAGAATTCAACCAAATCATCTTAGATTATGTTAGAAAAAATTAAGCAGACCGCCGATTTTATCAAAAGTACAATCAAAGAAATCCCCGATTTTGCTATTGTTTTGGGATCCGGACTGGGAAAACTGCAGGATGAAGTGGAAGCCCTCCATATTTTGGAATATCCTGAGATTCCCAATTTTCCTCAGACCACTGTTGTTGGGCACGGAGGAAAATTAATTTACGGAATTCTGAACGGTAAAAAGGTTCTGATGATGAGCGGCCGATTTCATTATTATGAAGGCCACTCCATGGAAACAGTAACTTTCCCGATAAGGGTTTTCCATCTGTTAGGTGTTAAAAACCTCATTCTTTCCAATGCCTGTGGCGGTGTAAATCCCGCTTACAAAGTTGCCGATATCGTTATTTTAAAAGACCATATCAATATGATGCCTGAACATCCGCTTCGTGGTAAAAATATTGAATCGTTCGGACCGCGTTTCGTGGATATGAGCGAACCTTACAACAAAAAAATGATAGAAGCTGCCGAAAAAGCTGCCGCCGAAAACAATATTAAAATCCACCAGGGAGTATACGTCGCACTACAGGGACCAACTTTTGAAACTCCTGCAGAATATGGCATGATCAAAGCCATCGGTGGTGATATGGTAGGAATGAGCACTGTTCCGGAAGTAATTGTTGCCAGACATATGGGAATGGATGTTTTCTGCATTTCCGTAATTACAGACCTTGGCGGACCGGATATTGCCTTTGCCGTTTCTCACGAAGAAGTTCTGGATGCCGCCAATAAAGCCATGCCGAATGTAATCGCTGTGGTAAAAGGCGTGATCAAAAACTATTGATATGAAAAATGAATTCATCGGTTTTTATAATCCTACAAAAGAAGAAACAGAACTTTCTTGGAATGAAGGTATATTTTGTTTTGATGCAAATTCTATTTTAAACCTATATCGTTATACTGAAAGTACCAGAGTAGACTTCTTGAATGCTTTAAAATCATTACAAAGCAGAATATTTATTCCATACCAAGCTGCTTATGAATTCCACACTAATAGATTAAGTGTCATAAATGGTGTCAAATCAACCTATAATGACGTTAATAATTTTTATCATAAATGCTTTGAAGAGAATATAAATAATTTACTCAATCAATTTAAAAAACATCCGGCTTTAAATCTGGATTCAATTAAAAATTTAAATGATGAATTTTTATCCAAAATTTCAATAGAATTAAAAGCTCAAAAAAATACACATCCCGATTTTGAATCAGATGATTCTATTTTATACTCTATCACAGAAATATTTGAAAATTCAATAGGAAAAGATTCTTCAGAAAGTGAACTATCAGATATTTATAAAGATGGAAAAATTCGGTATGAAAAAAAAATCCCACCAGGCTATAAAGATTTAGAAAAAAAGAAAAAAGGAGAAAGAAATATTTACGGAGATTTAATAATATGGAAACAGCTAATTGAATATACAAAAAGAGCAAAAAAACCAATAATCTTTGTCACTGATGATAGAAAAGAAGATTGGTGGACGATCGAAGGAGGTAAAACAATAAGACCACGGGAAGAATTAATAAAAGAATTCTATGATTTAACTGATATTAGAATCTTAATTTACAATACAGACAGCTTTCTTCATTTTGCGAAAGAAAGAAAACTTCTTCCTGAAATAACGGATAAAACATTAGAAGAAATAAAAGAAATTCGAGTTTCTGATGAAAAAACAAATTCAAAATCAGAATTAGCCTTTCCTCAAAGATATATTAAATCAAAGATTTTACGTTTACCCAATAAAAATAATATTGAACGATTATTAAGTGAAGATGAAAGAAGAAAAATTCATGATTTAGTAGCTAACGATATATACAAAATAATTAATGAGAATTTAAAAAGCAATTCTGATAAACCTACAATTGAATAAGTATTTATAGAAATTTTCAATCTCATAAATTTTTCCTAATTCATAAGAAATCAATCTCCAATTACGTTTCATTGCTTAGATTTGTATAAATGAAATTGAAAGAATGAAAAAGTTAGCATTCATTTTTATGATCGGTGTTTTCGGGTTAAGCTATGCACAGCAGCAACCGAAAGTACTTAAAACCTCTTTCTCCAAAGGAGCTTTAATACAGAAGCTGGAAGATGAGGAAGGAAAAAATATTACTATTCAGCAGATCCTTGATGAACATAAAGGAAAAATTTTAGTGATTGATTTCTGGGCAGGATGGTGCAGAGATTGTTTAAAAGCACTTCCAAAAGCTGAAGAGCTTGAAAAAAACAATCCGAATGTAGATTTCGTATTCCTTTCCCTGGAAAGATCAAAAGAAGGTTTTGACAAAAGCCTCGACAGGTTCAATATGAAAGATAAGGATAATTACTGGTTTGCTTCAGGCTGGAAAAATGATTTTAACAATTATATTGATCTGAACTGGATCCCTAGATATATGGTCATAGACCAGAAATCGTCTATCGCGAAATATTACGCTATTTCGCCTGAAGATCCGGAAATACAGGAAACCATTAACCGTCTTTTACAATAATGATTACAAGAGAAGCCACAGAACAGGATCTGAAAGTCCTTTTTGAATTTGAACAGGGAATCGTTACCGCAGAAAGGCCATTCAACAGTACTCTTATTGATGGAGAAATTCATTATTATGATCTGCTTAAACTGATACAGGCTGAAGATGCATTTGTACTCGTAGCTGAAGAAAATGATGAAATCGTAGCATCTGGATATGCAAGGATTAAAAAACCGGATGCCAATTATTATAATTTCGACCGCTATGCTTACCTGGGCTTTATGTATGTAAAACCCGAACACAGAGGAAAAGGAGTCAACAAATTAATTCTTGATGAACTGATGAGTTGGGCAAAGTCTAAAGATATTTCAGAGGTCAGGCTCGATGTTTATTCCCAAAATGAATCCGCTGTAAAAGCCTATGAAAAAGCAGGGTTCCAGTCATTACTCACTACGATGAGGATGAAAATATAATCAGAACTCAATTCAAAAATAAATGAATCCATATCTTTGCGGTATGGATTCTTCTTTTCCCACCCGTAAGATTATTCATGTCGATATGGATGCATTTTATGCTTCTGTGGAACAGCATGACAATCCCTCACTTAAAGGGAAGCCTATTGCTGTAGGAGGAGAGCACCGGGGTGTAGTTGCAGCAGCAAGTTATGAGGCAAGAAAATACGGAGTCCGTTCTGCAATGCCCAGCAAAACAGCTAAAGAAAAATGCCCTCATATTATTTTTGTGCCTCCACGCTTTGCACGTTACAAAGAAATATCACGACAGATCCGCGAAATATTCCATGAATATACCGATCTGGTAGAACCTTTGTCACTGGACGAAGCATATCTTGATGTCACTGAAAATAAAAAAGATATAGAATCTGCCAATCAGATTGCCAGAGAGATCCGCCAGAAAATATTTGAGCAAACGGGACTGACAGCTTCTGCAGGAATTTCTGTAAATAAATTTCTTGCAAAAGTAGCCTCTGACATCAATAAACCGAACGGCCAGAAAACCATTCATCCCGATAGAATTGAAGATTTTCTTGAGAAACTTCCGGTTGAAAAATTTTACGGTGTAGGTAAAGTAACCGCCAACAAAATGTTCAGCCTGGGAATTTACAAAGGAAAAGATTTAAAGAAAAAAACTCTGGAAGAATTGGTAAGGCTTTTTGGAAAATCCGGAACGTACTATTACAATGCAGTACGTGGCATTCACCATTCTGAGGTAAAGCCACACCGGATCCAGAAAAGTGTTGCCGTGGAGAGAACTTTTTTTGAGGATCTTTTTGATGACCAATCGATTAATGAAAAACTGGAACATCTAAGCCAGGAACTTCACCAGAGACTGCAAAAGAATAATATTCTGGGAAGAGCCTTAACTTTAAAGATCAAGTATAAAGATTTCTCGCTTTTTACAAGAAGCTTTACAAAAGAAGAGTATTTCACTTCTCCTGAACAGTATTTCAGCACCGGGAAAAAACTTTGGGAACTAAGGCCGTTTGATAAGCCTGTAAGATTGCTGGGGTTATCTCTCTCCCACCTCAACACCGAGGAAAAAAAACAGGTTTCTATTCAACTAAAAATTCCGTTTGAAGAATTTGAGAATTAACAGGTAAAAAAATTTCACTACCTTGTAATAACCAAATTACAGCCTATGAACCCGACAATGATTCAATTTTTCCACTGGTACTCGGAAGGGAATGGAAAATTATGGAAAGAAGCAGAAAAGCAGGCCGCATATCTGGCGAAGTTAGGAATTACTTCAGTATGGTTTCCCCCTGCCTATAAAGGAACAAACGGAGGCTATTCTGTAGGATATGATGCTTATGACCTGTATGATCTCGGAGAGTTTGACCAGAAAGGAAGCACACCAACCAAATATGGCACCCGGAATGATTATATCAAAGCTATTAAAGCTTTAAAAAAACAAAATATAGAGGTAATTGTAGATATTGTATTGGGGCATAAAGCCGGCGGAGACGAACTGGAAAAATTTAAAGCCGTAAAGGTAGATGAAAACAACAGGGAAAAGGTTATTTCCGAAGTTATTGAGATAGAATCTTACACTAAATTCACATTTCCCGGAAGAAATAAAAAATATTCTGATTTTGAATGGAACTTCACTTGTTTCAGTGGTGTGGATTATGCCGAAGGTATGGATTCCCATATCTTTAAAATACAGTCTGAATACGGAAACGACTGGGAAGAGATGATTGACGATGAGAAAGGGAATTACGATTACCTGATGTACAACGACATCGAGCACCGGAATCCTTTTGTGCGTGAGGAGCTCAACGGCTGGGCAGAATGGTATTTCAACCTGACCGATTTTGACGGAGTAAGACTGGATGCTTTAAAACATATTTCATTTGATTTTTATAAGGAATGGCTGACCATGCTCCGCTCCAATTCCGGAAAAAACATTTTTGCAGTCGGAGAATACTGGGCCCCGGGACAGCTAAATCTTCTGCAGAAATATATTGAGGTAACAGAAGGATGCATGAGCCTTTTTGACAGCTCGCTGCAGAATAATTTCCATACTGCATCTAGTGAAGGCAGCTCCTATGATCTCCGCAGGATTTTTGACCAAACTCTTACCGAGGCAGATCCTATGCACTCTGTAAGCCTTGTGGATAATCATGACACACAGCCTCTTCAGGATCTTGAAGCTCCGGTACAATCATGGTTCAAGCCGATAGCTTATGCGTTAATTCTGCTTCGCGAGAATGGATATCCCTGTGTTTTTTATCCCGATCTTTATGGCGCCCATTACGTTGATACTGGCAGAGATGGTAATAGCCATGAGATTTTCCTGCCGAAAGTGGATGGTATAGAAGAGCTTCTGGTAGCAAGAAAGGAACATGCGTACGGAACACAGAAGGATTATTTTGAAGATACCAACTGTCTGGGCTGGACACGTGAAGGTGATGGTGAACATTCCGGATGTGCCGTAGTTCTCAGCAATAAAGATGCCTACAGCAAACCTATGGAAATGGGAAAACAGTATGCAGGCAAAAGTTTCAAAGATTTACTTAAAAGATCTGAGGAAACGGTAATCATTGATGAAAATGGATGGGGAGATTTCCCGGTTCCTGCAGGAAATGTAAGTGTATGGGTCTCTGAGTAGGCTTTGCAATATATATAAAAGGCATACATAACCTACAGTCATGTATGCCTTATTAGTTTTACTGACAAAATAATTAGCAGTAGATATACCGGCAATTCTGTATATTAATGGCCCATTCGCAGCAATAGCCATCCTCGTTGGAGGTACAGCATACACCGTTCCGGATGATCCCTTCTCCTTTTAGATTCTTAAGTTCCCTTCTGTCAAGTTTTCGTACGTTAGCAAAAAGTTTTGTTTTCATAATTAATAGATTTTTTGGTTTGGTTAGCCTAATATACTTAAAACATCATAATATGCCAAATACGAATTACCAAAAGACTATCTATTTCATAAGCTAAATACTCCATTGCACGTTCCTTCCAATTACTTAAAATTTAATTTCCTGATTTTTAAGATTTCCGGCCTTTCCGAATCGTCAGAAATATGACTGCTTCTTGCAAATTCTGCCCAGAGCGCTCTGAGTTTTTTGCCATTCTCGTCAATGTACTTCCATGGAATATCTTTTACCATTTCAGAGGATTTCCAAGCCTGTTCATTTCCGAAAATCAGCGGAAGATCAATACAGTGCGGAGCCCCGATAGGGCTGTTTTCTGGTCTGGAATGAATTCTAAATAAATAAACGTTCCCCCCTGCCTTTGCATAGTTTTCCGCAAAGACCTTTGCCGGAGTCCCATAAATAAGTTCAGTCGTCTTTTCAACGGCTTTATCCAAAACCCTCAATCCAAAACCTTTCCCGAAATATTTATTTAAAGCATCGGAAGTTTTAAGGTAAAATGCGGTTTCATCATTATTCAGACCAATCAGAACATCGTACTTCCGTGCGTTTGCCTTCCATTTCTCTATAGATTCCTCTTCTTTGCATAAGGGCGGAAATCCATACTGAATACCGAAAGGCATAGCGGCCTTCAAGCCATATTTAATGACGGACGGCACATGTTTCTTGTATTCATCCATCATTTTAAAAACATCTGTTTCGTATTTCAGTCCTTCGGTTTTCTTTAGAAATTCGGCGGACATTTTTTGTCTTTTATAACGTAATCCCAATGGGGCGCTCTGAATAATCACTCTTTGAAACAGGCCCTCTACCCCTTCGGAAATCATAAGATGTGCAATAGCATCACCACCTGAAGATTGACCTAAAAGAGTAATATTTTCAGGATCCCCTCCAAATTCTGAAATGTAGGCATTGATCCATTTTAATGCTTCTATGATATCGAACAGCCCCAAATTAGGCAGCCTTTCATCACCTCCCAGAAATCCGAAAAGCCCGAGTCTGTAGGAAACGGTAACAACAATAATCTGCTGCTCCCGCACCCAGTCACTGGGGTCAGAGGTAGGAAGATCACCACATCCGATTTCATGGGAACCTCCATGGATCCAGACTACAACAGGCAGCTTTTCACTATCTGTAATGCTGCCGGGACGGAAGACTGAAAGATACTGTGTAGATTCATCAGGAGCAAAGTTTTCAATATGAGTAGGGCCAATCATTTTTTCTACTAACGGACTAATGGCCTGCGGACAAACGGGAGTCTTATCCGGGAAAATAATTTCTGAAGGTGAAGGCTGCTCTGCAACAGGTTTTTGAAATCTTTGAGAACGGGCATACCGGATGCTTCTGGCTCTGATAACACCGTTGTTCTTTAATGCAATAACTTTCCCGAAAGAAGTCTGAAAAATGTGGGTTGTGGTCTGCTCAACGGTCATTTTAAAAACTTTGAAAAATTTTATCCTATTAAAATTAATTCAGTTTTTTGAAATGAGAAAACTTTCCATTGATTTTAACGTTAAAAAACGCCGACTTATACAGTTAATCTATAAAATAGTTTAAAAAGGGTACTAATTCTAAACGCTAATTTCCACAAACAATTCAAAGTAAAAAAATGTAATGAAATATTAGTGTTACTTGTGTTTAAAATGATCAGTTCAATGTTTTGTATTCACTGGGAGAAACACCAACTTTAGCTTTGAACAGTCTTGTAAAATGCTGTGGATATTTAAATCCAAGATCATAAGAAATCTCACTGATTGATTTTGATGGATTCAGTATCTGTTCTTTGGCTACATCGATCAGTTTATTATGGATAAATTCCTGCGCGGAAACCCCCAATTCTTTTTTGATCAGGTCACCGAAGTAATTAGCAGATAGGTTCAGCTTTTCTGCAAAGTAATTAACCATCGGGAAGCCAATATTTTTAGGATTATCCGATTTAAAATAATCATCCACCAGATTTTCAAATTTCCCGATAACGCCCTGATTGACATGGTCTCTTGTGATAAACTGACGATCATAGAACCGCATACAGTAATTTAAAAACAACTCAATATTGTTAACGATTAACGATTTGCTGTGCTTATCGATAGACTGTTCGAGCTCAAGTTTTATATTTTTAAAACATTCAAGAACAATTTCCCTTTCTTTTTCTGAAAGATGCAGAGCTTCGTGCACGTCATAGGAAAAGAAGCTATAATCTGTGATATTCTTGCCAAGATTGGTTCCTTTGATAAGGTCCGGGTGAAACAGCAATGCATATCCGCCCGGCTGTATAGATTTCCCATCGTTTGTAACTCCGCTCACCTGCCCCGGAGCAATAAAAACCAGCGTACCTTCCTGA
Source organism: Chryseobacterium lathyri (assembly GCF_003290185.1). GTDB lineage: Bacteria > Bacteroidota > Bacteroidia > Flavobacteriales > Weeksellaceae > Chryseobacterium > Chryseobacterium lathyri. The sequence goes on from NZ_QNFY01000004.1 coordinate 159,446, forward strand.
TAGTCGTAGCTGTGCTTTCCGTAATGCATGTCGCCACAGATTACATCTTTCAGAAAAACGGTGTAAAAAGTATAGGTTCTTTTGTACTGGCATATAGGATCGGATTTTGCAAAATCTACCACACTTACCAGCGGATGCAGCGTTTCATGATTTACCATTTTATTGTAATCTGAAATACTGTTTACTTTTTCAACTTCCTGATCTTCCATTGACTATCTTTTTTAAGCTTATTCAAAATTACCACTTTCCTGCGGACCTTTTTATGGTGTCTGTAAAATTGGTAAGTATTCCGGTAATCTGTATAAGTTATGTTTACTTAAAAGTGTCGACTTTTGTACTGTTATGGAAACATTTAATACAAATATCTTCCCGAAAGGAGAAAAAGCGCCGGAAGCTTATTTTTCTGGAGGAACCGCATGGGTCCAGATTTTAAAACCTAATGTAGATGATCTGAACTGCCAGATCGGAAATGTTATTTTTGAACCCGGATGCAGAAATAACTGGCATTCTCACGGTGGCGGCCAGATTTTAATTGTAACTTCAGGAACAGGTTTTTATCAGGAGAAAGGAAAGCCTGCACAGGTTTTACATCCTGGAGATGTAGTCAATATTCTTCCTGGTATTATCCACTGGCATGGTGCGTCTGCAGACAGTGAGTTCACGCATATTGCCATCAATCCCAATACTCAAAACGGTATTGTGGATTGGCTGGAACCTGTAAGTGACAACGAATACAATAATTTATAACTGAACTTAATATAACTTAAATTAAATAAACCAATGAGTACAATCACAGTAAAAGCCTATGGGGCCGAGTCTACTACGGCAGACCTGAAAGAAATGACTATTGAGAGAAGGGAAACAACACCTAAAGATGTAGAGATTGAAATTCTATACTGCGGGGTTTGTCATTCTGATCTTCATACGGCAAGAAACGACTGGGGCGGATCTTTGTATCCTGTAGTTCCGGGACATGAAATTGTCGGAAGAATTACTAATGTGGGAAGTGAAGTTTCTAAATTTAAAGTAGGCGACCTGGCTGCTGTGGGATGCATGGTAGATTCATGTGGACACTGCAACAGCTGTAAAGAAGATCTGGAGCAATACTGTTTAAATGGATTCACAGGAACCTATAACGGAAAAGACAAACATTTGGGGGGCCATACTTTTGGCGGATATTCTCAGAAAGTAGTGGTAGACGAACATTTTGTTTTAAGCGTACCTGAAAATTTGGACCTGGCTGCCGTAGCACCCCTTTTATGTGCAGGTATTACCACCTGGTCTCCATTGAGACACTGGAATGTTGGACCGAACTCTAAAGTGGCGGTTGTTGGATTAGGCGGACTAGGACATATGGCCATTAAATTAGCAAAAGGATTAGGTGCAGAAGTGACTTTATTCTCAAGAACTCCGGGAAAAACAGATGATGCCAAGCAGCTGGGAGCTGATCATGTTGTAATTTCTACTGATGATTCACAGATGGATACAGTAAAAGGAAAGTTTGATCTGATTATCGATACGGTTCCTTATGAGCACGATATCAATCCTTATATGCAAACGCTTACTCTGAACGGGACTTTGGTTCTTGTAGGATTTGTAGGTGAATTTCAGGAAACTGAAATGAGTACAAGACCTATGATCTTCCAACGCCGTTCTGTTGCAGGTTCATTAATCGGTGGTATAGCTGAAACTCAGGAATTACTGGATTTCTGTGGAAAACATAATATTGTATCAGATATTGAGCTGATCAAAATTCAGGATATCAATCAGGCATATGAAAGAATGATCAAAAGTGATGTGAAATACCGTTTCGTTATTGATATGAAGTCTTTGTCATAATTTCAAGATTCAAAATAAAAAAAGACTCTTCTTCGCTGAAGGGTCTTTTTTATTGATGTTTAATATGCTTTTTTCATATCCTGAAAAGCCCAGTCTGCCATTGCATCGATAACAGGAGCCAGCTTGAGGCCTGCTTTACTGAGTTCATATGTGACATGCGGAGGAACCACAGGCTTTGCTGTTCTGATAACCAGTCCATCAGCTTCTAATTGCTTCAGATGCTGAATCAGCATTTTTTCTGTCACCTCAGGAATGGCCCTTTTTAACTCGCTGTATCTCTTCTCTCCCGTTGAAAGATTGAATAGAATAATAGGTTTCCAAAAACCGCCTATCTTTTCCATTACATACATTACAGGGCACTGGTCCAAGATATTTTTCCTGTTCTGCTGGATGGTAGAACTTTCTTTAATTGCTGTCATGATACATACTTTAGGGTAAGTACTTGTATAAAAGTAAGTACAAATATAACTTTGTATAAAGAAATAAACAACATTTAATATGAAAATTATTGTAACAGGTTCTTTAGGGAACACCGCAAAACCGTTAGCACAGCAATTAATTGCAGAAGGACACGACGTTACTGTAATCAGTAGCAGCGAAGCAAAGAAAAGTGAAATTGAATCTTTAGGAGCGAAAGCTGCTATCGGCTCTATTACTGATGTCAATTTTTTAGTTAAAACATTTGAAGGTGCTGATGCCGTATTTGCAATGACTCCTCCGATTATAGGTGAGACGAATATTGTCGAAAATACTGTGAATGCAGGAAAAAATTATGCTGAAGCCATTGCCAGAACAGGAGTAAAAAGACTTGTCATGCTAAGCAGCGTGGGAGCTGATTCTCCGGTTGAAAATGGTCCCATTAAAGGACTTCACCATATTGAAAAACTATACAACGAGCTGGAAAATACTTCTGTTACTTTGCTAAGAGCAGGTTATTTCTACATTAATTTCTTCAATGATATTCCATTGATTAAAAATGCAGGGATTATCGGCGGAAATTATCCTGGAAATATAGATATTCCATTGGTGCATCCCACTGATATTGCTAAGGCTGCAGCTGAAGAACTGGTAAAAAATACAGCAGGAAAAAATATCCGTTATGTGGTAAGCGATTCGCGACCGCCTGCAGATTTTGCAAAGGTTTTAGGAGCCGCTGTTGGGAATACGGAATTACCCTGGGTAGAATTTACAGATGAGCAGTCTTTTGAAGGAATGGTGCAGGCAGGTCTTCCAAAGGAAATGGCTGAGCTTTATGTTGAAATGGGAAAAGGAATGAGAACCGGTGTTGTTCAGAAGGATTTTACTGAACAGGGATCTCCGGTTAATGGCTCAGTAAAACTTGAGGATTTTGCCCGTGAATTTGCTGATCAATTTTAAGTTTGATTTTTTCTGAGACTAAAAAAATATGTAAACAGTTTCGGCGCACCTGCGGTGCGCCGAAACTGTTATTTTAAATCAAATCCTGAATGATTTGTATAGTAAAGCTCAACTTATTTCTTCTCCTTCAGAGTTTTCTTTAAAACCTTCAGTTTCCCATCAATAGGCTGATTTGTTTTCAATCCTAAGATTTCAGTGACTAAAGGATAAACATTAATATTGGCAAATTCATTGATTACCAGATTATTTTTAAATTCAGGTCCCCAGGCATAGAATGTTGCCTTCATTTCAGGAACAATTTTCGGATTATAGCCGTGCTTTCCTACGGATGTTTTCTTTCCTTTTTCTAAGAATATTTTTGGAGCTTTTGGAATCAGAAGAATCTGTCCTATCCTGTCATATTTGTCATCTTTGGTCGAAAAGTGAAGATATTTGGGCAGTTTTTTGTCCAGATATACTTCATAATCATCTGTTTTGTTTGCTTTAAGTTCTTTATAAACGGCTTTAACCTCATCAGGATTTTTGACATATACTCTGAGTAAAGTCTGGGAATTGTAAAAATCGAATCTGTTTTTATCAAGAAGCATAACCGGAATTTCCAATGGAGTTCCGCCATCCACTTTTATCATTCCATGATCGGAAACAAAAATAAAGTTGACATTATTAAGTCCAAGGTTATTAACTTTCTGAACAAGCTCACCAATTGCACCGTCAATTAAATGAACAGCATTTTCTGTTTCCTGGCTATCCGGTCCGTAATGATGGCCGCTTCCGTCAACTTCCGGGAAATACAGAGATATAAAATGTGGTCTTTTCTCTTCAGGGAGCTTCAGCCAGTTCACGACCTTATCTACTTTTTCGGAAGGCTTAAATTTTTCATGATATGGATAATAATAGGAAGGTCTCATTCCTCCTGCATCGCTTGCAGAGCCAACCCACATAAGGGATGCAGAAACCATTCCCTGCTTTTCAGCCAATGCCCAAAGCGGGGTTCCTCCATACCAGCTTCCGTCTTCAGCATTCTTCTTATTGCTCATTGCATAAGGCTCTTTTCTTTTGTAATCATAAAAGAAATTATCGATCAGCCCATGATGGGAAGGATAAAGTCCTGTGATCAGGCTCCAGTGATTGGGAAACGTAATGCTTGGATAGCTTGGGATCATTGCATCGGCCTGGACCCCATTAGCGGCTAGCTTCAGAAGATTTTCGGCATTATATTTTTTAGCGTAATCATACCTAAAACCATCGGCAGAGATCATGATCACATAAGGTTTTGTCTGGGCTTCAGCACTGTTGGCACGGCCGGAAATAACTACCTGGGCCGTATCCATATGTGTTTCCTGAGCACAAATAGCTAAAGAAAAAAACAGTAACAAAATTTGTATTCCTCGCTTCATTATTAAAATTTTTGGCAAAGTTACGGCCTATACTGCTCCCGGAAAAGTTTATAAGATTAAAAGTATATTAAAACAGATTAAAATTTTAAATATCCCTCTTCATTTCAAACTGGGACACCCAATTTTTAAGTCCGGCTGCATGTAGAAAGACAGAAGTATTTTCAGAAGTATCATCTACATTGTTTACAGAGATGGCCTGTCCTCCATTCATCTTCTCTATTGTGCTCAAAAGCTTTGTACCGATCCCCTGTCTTCTTGAATATTGATCAACAGCAATCTGATAAACTTTCTTAACGGCAGGATTGTAAATGACATATCCTTTAAGCTGCTCATCTTTGTACGCTCCTAAAATTGTACAGCTTTGACGAATATTCTCAAGTACTTTTATTGAGCTTTGCCATGACGGCTGTATATCCCAGAAAGACTGCAATTTTTCCCACTGTAAGTTTTCAATCTCTTTTATCGAAATATTGATATCCTTTTCTTCAAGATTAATAATTCCGTTAAAACACAACAGCTTCCGTACGATTTTGAAGCCTAAATTTTCGTACGCTCTGATAGCAGAATTATTACCTTCGATTACTTCCAGGGTTAGCACATCGGTTTTTATTTCTTTGAGTGTGGGAATAATATAATCATACATTTTTCTTACCAACCCCTGGCCTCTGTATTCAGGGATGATGCCGGTTCCTCCATTATATGCTATGTGCTTTCCATTTTCCTTTTTTTCAGCATTAAGGATAAATCCTACCAGCTTTCCTGATTCGAATGTTCCTACAGACAGATTCATATCAATTTTATCCGCTATAATTTTCAATTCAAGCTGTTCCAATGATAGGTGAAAGGGAACAATATAATCTGAAAAGGCTCTGTTAAAAACAGATAAAAGCTCATCTGTCGTCATATTCTTTAAATTTCTGATCTCCATAGCTTATTTTTTATCCGAAAACCATCAAAGGTATAAAAACGTTCAGTTCTATATAGAAATAAGGCATACAATTTTTAATGCAGGTTAATAGAAAATGCCTCCGGTATCAGAGGCATTTTGATGAGTTATTTTTATAAATGATTATTCTTTAATCAGTTTTTCATAAGAAAGGTTTCCATCTTTCAGAGTGATCTCAAGATAATAAATACCAGGCTTCAGATCTCTGACATTAATGCTTTCTCCTTCAGGTTTTACAGATCTTACTTTTCTTCCTGCTGATTCATAAATATCAATAGATTTTATTTTATCTACATTTTTGATACTTACGGTTTCTTTTGCAGGATTTGGATAAAGAACAGTCTTTTTACTTTCCGATGCATTAACATCATTTACGCCTAATACTGTGTTAAAAGAAACTGCAGTAGTACCACAACTATCTGCACCATGATAACCAACAGTAAGACTGCCTAATCTTCTTGCATAAGCAATATTCAATGGACTGTTTGGTGGAAAATTAAATACATAATCATTAGCATCACCAGTATTTAAAGCTCTTGTTCCTATTACGGTCCGCACTCCTGATACTACTGTATTAGATGTTACTGTCCAGTTTTGAGTTGCATCTGTTGCAGGTGCTGTAAAACTTCCAGTAAAATTTCTATCAGTAAAATTTGTACCATCAAAAAGAATAACATCTCTGCCTGCATCAGACATACCTGTAGCATTAAACGCCAAGCCAAGCCAACTTGTTGATGGGCCTATAAGTGTAACCGTAACCAACGTGCTTGTTACATCTATTTTAGCAGAATATGTTAAATCTGTTCCTCCATTAGAAAAGAGAGATACAGTTCCTGTTGAATATGTTTGACTTTTTATATTAGAAAAGGCAAAAAATCCAATTAGTAATAATGTAATTTTAAGTTTCATATGATCAATTTTTTAGTAGGTTAATAATATCCTGGTTTTTTGAAAATAAAGCGTATTCAAAAATAGTTTTCCCCTGTTTATCAGATAATGTTTTATTGGCTTTGTTCTTTAGTAACAGCTCTACTATTTCCTTGTTCTGGGACTGAACAGCGTAGATCAGCGGAGTTATTCCATTGGTATCCGCAATGTTCGGGTCAGCCTTATTTTCCAGCAATTTTTGGGTAAGGTTCTTATCTCCTTTAAAGACAGAAGCCGTTAAGGCCGTTCCTTCCCCGCTTGCATAGTTTATGTTTTTAACGTGGGTAATCAAAAATTCTGCAACAGGGGTATTTCCCCGGTAACATGCTAAAATAAGTGTTGAAAAACCATTTTCATTGGTCTTGTTGATGATATCCGGATCCTGTTTAATAAGCTCCTTCACTTCAGCTACCGTTCCGCTTCTGGCAATATCAAATATTGATTTTACTTTTTCCTGGGCAGACAGTGCAGAAAAGCTCAGGAAAATACTTATGATGAAGATAATATTTTTCATTATTTTGTCATTACATAATTGTATTCTACATTGACATTTTCAGCGATCTTTTTAGTTACTACTTTTGGGATAGTCACCTTGTGATCAGCAGGTTTTGCCACAAAGCTTCCCTGCATATAGATCTTCCCGTCTTTGCTGTAAATGGTAGCAGCAGAAGAAACAGCCTTATCTACACCATGAAAATTCAGGGTTCCCTGAACGGTATACTTTTGTGGCGAGGCTGTAAGTTTTGTTTTATCAAAATTCAAAATCTTTCCTTTGAAGGTTGCCTTAGGATATTTTGCTGTTTCAGCATAATTTTCATTAAAATGCTCTTCCATTAGTTTGGTTTTAAAATGAAAGTTTTTCACGGCAGAAACTGAAGCTATTTCCCCGTTATCTGTATTGATGACAACAATATTGTTATCATCTTTAGCATATACGTCTTCGAACAGCGGCACGGATGCCTCAAAGGTTACACTGCCTGTTTTGGAACTGTACTTCTGGGCTGAAGCAAAACCTGTAAAAAACAGGACACTAGTTATTACTATTAATCTTTTCATATCGGATATTTTAATTTTCAGCAAGCCCGTCGGCTTTCCATTTTATAAAGGTGTTAATCTGAGTCTGAGATAAAGATCCGCCCTGCGGCATTTTTCCCGGATCTCCGTTGGGTCTCTGTATCCTGTCTAAAATGCCATCAATATTATTTTTTACATCTGTATAGGTTGTAAAAGGCTTAAAACTTCCTGCAGAATGGCATCCGATGCAGTTATTATCAACAATTGATTTTACGTCAGAGTTATATTTTACAGTCACTGTAATTGGGGTATTATCCGAAATCTCCTCATAGGTCCTGCTGTCACAAGCAATAAACAGGGCAGCTGATGATAATAAGTATAGTATCTTTTTCATCTTAAAAAACTCTGTAAAGGTTAAACCCAAAGAAAATCTGTCCTTTCCCCCATTTTCCTACTGCATTGGAAAGATATCCTATATCTGAATTGATTTGGGAATTGGTAAATAAAAGCTGGAATACATGTCCCCCGGTTTCTATATCCATCCCCAATGAGAGAGGATTTTTATAGAAGCTGTGATCATCGAAATTCACAAAATATTCTGCATTAATAGAAATTCTTTTAGAAATTTTATAGCGGCCGCCTAATCCGGCCAAAAACTGGTTTTTATCTTCAATAGCGGGATCATAAAGATTTTTATGAATATATGACGGAGTCAGTTGTAAAGAAAATTTATCATTGAATCTTCTTGAGATCAAAGCCTGCGTAAGATAGGAAAGCCTGTCACTGAATCTGAGATGGGGATAATTGTCTTTATCCAGGTCTGTATTTAAAGCCATTACATTATAGCCTACGATCTCTGCCGGAAAACTTTCAGTCTGCTTTACAAGCTTGTATTTTACAGCGCCTTCGAATGTTTTCATGTTTGTCTCCCTGGAAAGACTGACTGAAATATCGTCTGTAACACCGTAAATAACCCCTAGTTTGGTAGAAGCATCGTCCAGACCGAAAAAATTTTTAAATCCTGTACTGATGTCTCCGAAACGGTGAGCCACCACAATGTACCATTCATTTTTGGCAGAGAGTTTTGTGGATTGTCCTGTGACGATCTGCAGGGCTTTAAAAGCTGGCTGTGAAGTTGATGTGGTTGTTTTGAGAGTGTCAATATCTTTTAGCAGATCTTCCTGTGCTGAGACAAGACCTGAGGCCAATACCGACAAAAATAAGAGAGTTTTTGTCATATACAATTTGAATTAAATTATGATATGACAAACTTATTGAGTTATCGATCTAAAAGTGTGTGATAAAAGTCACCATAAAAATTGTTTTTATCAATGATAAAAACAATTTAATTAAAATATCATATATTAGACAGGTCTAACATTTTCATTAACAAGGATTTTGATTCCTTCCTTAGTCTGAAGAATTTCACCTTCGTTTTCAATCTTTTTAAGAACCCTGCTTATAACTTCTCTGGAGGTACCTAAATTGTTGGCTATTTCACGGTGTGTAATTTTTAAAGGACTGTTTCCTGTGGCTGAAATCTGCTGGCGAATATAGTTCAGAACTCTTTTATCAAGTCTGTGAAATACAGCATCATTTACCATATTCATGACGTCTGAGAAACGTTTATCATATTCATGATAAAATACCTTGTTGATTTCCGGAAAACGGATCAGCCAACTGTGTATAACAGATACAGGAATGAGAATAACTTCAGATTCTTCTTCTGCAACAGCATATACCCTGCTGGTATAATCTGTAAAAATGGACGAAAAAGTCATCAGGCAGCTATCATTGGGTCTTATATAGTAATAGATCAGTTCTCTGCCATCATTGAGGGTAAAGACTTTTATAGAACCTTTAATGAGAAAAGGAACGTATTTATTTTTTTGCCCTTCCCTGATAACTTCTGTTTTTGATTTTATTTCAGTAATAATCGCATTTGCATGCATTTCATTTAAAAAATCATCTCCTAAAAATCCAAATTTATTGAGAATAAATTGATTATTTATCATATCTGTTATATCATATCTAAAAACAAATTTAGAAAAATATAAATATAAGAATGAATAAAATTATTTTAACAATTGATTATTTTAAAAAAACTGCTTCACTTTTGTGAAACAGTCTTTTGTAAAATTTATATTGAGTTTTGAAATAGTGATACAATCATTATTTAGCTTCAGATGCACAGACCATCAGAAATCATACACCTATAAAAAGTAAAAAACATTGATCTGCATCGGGATTTTTCAGAACTAGTCACTATAATCTGTATTTTAAATTCAAGCCATAAAAGAAATACGATTTGTTTGGACCAGGATTAAGATCCGTGGCGAGTCCTTTTGGGTAACCATTACCTGTATCCGAATCATTAATACTGTTTCCTAAGAACAGGAATGTATAATTGATTTGATTGGTTAAGTTATTTCCCATTATATAAGCATCCACATCAAATTTTCCAAAAGTTTTTTTATAACCTAATTTAGAATTAAGTAAGCCAAAACCTTTTACGAGATTGGTATTTGCAAAATCTGTGTATACATTGCCCAGGTAATTATAAGTATTTACGAGATAAAAGCCAGGTTTTGTATATAAATCCAAACCGACAGCATATTTATTTCTAGGAACCCCGACAACAGTTTTATGATCGTAAGTTTGTTCACCGCCCAATAACCTTGTTTTAAAATCTTTATATTTTGCATCGTAATAAGAAAGATTTACAAAGGGAGCGATTCTGTTAAGGAATGAGTTATCATTTTTATACAGGTAACCAATACTTACTTCCAGACCACTATTTTTCTGACTTCCTGTGTTTGCCCAATAGGTCTGGTTATTAGAATTAGGTATCGTCAGCTGAGTTAATTTATTAGAATAATCTATTCTGAACAAAGAAACCTGATAATCCAGCTTGGTATCTAATAAAAGTCCGTGTACACTGAAATCTACCATTTTAGCACGTTCTGCCTGCAGATCATTATTAGCGGTATTCGTATAATTTATAAAAGATGAACTTGCAGTAGGGGCATTGTATCCTTCACTATAGCTTAGGTTAAAAATCTGATGTTTCCATTCTTTTTGTAAAGCAAAATGCGGAGTATAAGCCGTCTCATATTGTTTTCCGAAAGACTGATCTTTTTTTCCTGCAATTAATCCGGGAAGCGCATACAAATCTTTTCTGTCATAATTAGTTTTATTCGCGCTTACTCCTGCAAGTAATGTTAAGCCCCAAGGTTTGTATGTTAAATAATCTATTGCAAAATAAGTGGCCTGATTATTATTGTATTTAAAATAAGTGGCTCCGGATATTCCCGTAGTTTCCAGCGGATTTGTAATCGAGCCTGTAAAACGGTAGCTTGATGCAGTAGACATTGAATTCTGAATTTCTGCCCCAAAATCCAGCCTGTTCTCGAAGTCTTTGAATTCATTTTTTAGGGTAAATGTGGAACGCAATCCTACATTTGGTGCGCTTGATACTCCGTAAGCTCCTGCAGAAATACTTTCTGTATTTCCATTATAGTAAAATATCGTCGTGTAATTTCTAAGGTTTGGAAGAATATTAACAGAGTTGCTAAGCCCCACTCTGGTAGATTTTATTTTTGTTCCTGAATTTTTACGAATATAGGCAGGGTTTCCGTTATCGATTCCTGCATAATAATCGTCATAAGAAATCTGTCCCGACGTGTGCTCGTAAGAATAGGCCTGGCTTCCAAAAAAACTTAACTGATCATTTTTTCCAAGCTTTACTGTTCCGTTTACGTTAAAAAAGTTTTTTAACCCACTTCCGTTCGGTCTGTAACCATCAGTTTCAAGATGACCGTAAGCTGCATTAACCGAATAGTTTTCATCAGCAACATTCAGCTGAGTACGGGACTGAAATGTTTTAAAAGCACCTACCAAAACATTTTCGGAAACTGTAATGCCTTTTGTAAAATCAGGACGTGTATAAAACCGAACCACTCCGCCTACTCCGCCACCATACATTGTTGCTGCAGGACCTTTGATAACCTCAACATTATTGACGTACGCAAAATCCAAATCATCCAAAATGGTAATTCCTTCAGCATTTGTTAATGGCATATTATTCCAATAAGCTTTAACCCCCCAGTTGTTAAACTTCTGATCGTTTCCATACCCACGAACAACTAATCTCTGACCTCCAAAATTAGTCCGTTTATCAACTTGTAATCCGGACATTGTAGATAATGTCTGTTCAATTGCAGCAGGATTGTTCCTGTTTAATTCTTCTTCCGAAAGTGTTTCTACAGATTGTCCATGTCTTTTAAATTCTGCACGTTCCTGTTTTATTTTTTTTCTTCCCTGGATAGCAACTTCTTCTATATTACTTCCTGATGATTGTTGGGCATTTGCAATTACACAGCTAAGCAAAGCTGCAATGCATATATATTTTTTCATTGATTAAAAATTAATTATTTGTCGTTTAAATGTTTTTATAACAGGTTAAAAACATCTTCCGGAGGCGGAATTATAATTGACAAACAAGATGTACTTTTTAATCTTTTTAAATATTCTGATCTTTGTTTTAAATGAAATATGTTGAAAACCCGCAATTCTCCACCCTCAAAAAAAATAAAAGAGTTGGAAATTTTTACGATCTTCTTCCCTTGTAAAGGCACACCGACATGTCGCCATGCAACTATTTTCTTGGTAACGAAAAAGACAGAGAAATTCAATATAGAATTAAGAATGATGTCTTTTTTATCCAGATAACAATAAAAATATTTAGTCCCGTTTATAAAATTAATGTTGATCACATCATAAGAAAAACCATTGAGGATAAATTCTTTTTCCTCTTTCCATTCGGCTTTTACTAAATCTTTTTCAGAAAAACAGATCGTTTCAGACGTATTAAATTTACGTTCTAAAATATGAGATTGTGTTTTTTTGTATACTTCAGTTTTAATATAAGAAATGACAGGATGAATCATATTAAAAAATACGATTACTAAAGGAATAAATAAAAATATAAAGAATAGTTTTTTATGCAAATGAAGAAAATTATTGTCTTTGAGGAATTAATTCTCCCTCAGGTTCTGCCGAAACAAATCCTGAAATATATATTCTGTGAATTTTTTTGGAATTGTTTGCCGTGTACTCTATCCAATTATCTTTTGAATCTGGAATAAGAGATTTTTTAGGACTTTCTACAGGTGTTCCGGAAGGTTTATTTTCAAAATTATCTGCCTGATCTGTACTTTGCAAATTACCTTTTATAGTAATTAAATTGCCAGAATTGGTTTGAGTAAAATTGATGGTATTTCCTTCTGCTTTCAAAGATTTAACACGGATATTATCTTTGTTATTTTTTGATTTTAATATAACTGTATAAACCGTTCCTCTCACTCCTGGCCTTCCTCCAAACCAGTCTTTTTTTTCTGCGGAAACTAAAATTACACGATCCTGATATAATGAGGAAACCGGCGCTTTACAGGAAAACGCCAGTATCCAAAATATGATTATAAATAATTGGTTATTCATTTTTAATCGTCTTCTCCATCATCAGTTACTTTGCCTAAAACCAAATAGTTTCCACTGTAAATAACTTCACCTTTGGATTCAGCTTTCAGTACGTAATTTCCAGGAGTTAATCTTTGACCAAATTCTTCATCAGATTTTACATTTTTCTTACTGTAAATCACTCTTCCCGATGCATCAAAAATACTGATGTCTACAAAACTGTATTTAGCAGAATCAAATCGTAAATGCGAAATTCCTTTTGAAGGATTCGGATATACTTTTGTTTCGTCTTTTTTAGATTTTACCTCTCCTGTTGCTAGTGCAACTATTGTGTTTTGAGTAGTCCAAGCCCCTCTTCCGTAAGTAGAAACCAAAACTGTTCTTGTTGCAGGCCGGTAATCTAAATTGGTAATTCTTATATTCCCAATATTTCCGCTAATGGAAGCCCAGGTCGGCGATGCAGAAAGGAAATTGGTTGTTCCCCATACTCCCATTTCTGTTCCTACGATTATTTCATTGGCATCGTCAGGATTTCTTAAAACCGTTCTTACCGGCATATCAGGAAGATTCCCTTCTTTATTCTGCCATGTTACTCCGCCGTCTGCAGAATAGAAGATACTGGTAAGATTATAGTTGGATAATGTTACAATAATTTCGTTTTCATTGGCTCCAAATTCGATATCAGAAATCGTTCCTACCGCTGGTGTTGTTATTGCTGTTGTAACATATGAAGTTGTATTAGCATTTGTTATTTTAAAGATTCTTCCCAGGTTAGTCCCAACAAACAAGGTTGTAGAAGCAGTTGTGTAAGGAGAAACCTTCAGCCAGGAAATTTGCTCGTTTGTTTGTGCCGTTCCTACTGTAACAGTGTTATTGGTAAATGTTGTTGCTGTAGCAGATAATCCACTTGTTCTGAATAAAGTCAATCCTGAACGGTAAGAATAGAAAACATTATTTATCCTGTCTAAAGCAATCTCATTTACAAAGTGCCCGTAAGCATTTCTGTTAGCACTTGAGATAAGATAATAGGCATTGTTTGTCAATAAATAATGATTATTGTAAACATAACTTGCAATTTCATAATTATCCTGATCGTCATATTCTGTGTACATTCCGTCTCCGGAAGTTGCAAGCTGGCTCGTTAAGAAATTGTTCGCCTGCGGAACGCCATACAACCACCAAGAACCATTGTCCTGAGCACCAGCCAAAATTTCTTCATTAGAAGGAGTTTTAATAGGATTCAACGTTGCACTATAAAACTGTGTAACATTGTATCTTGTATTTCTAGCAGAAAAACCTCCTATTGTTCCAATCGTATTTTTATTACCAGCAAAATAAATTCCGCCGTCATTTCCAAACAACATCTGGTTGGTAGAATAGTTATTAAAAGGATTAAAAACTATTTCATGCTGGTCTGCATGTACCTGAGAAACCTGCAGGGCTGCCATATTGTTATTATTCGACCATTTTGAAATCTGTGTCCAGCTCACACCTCCGTTTGTAGATTTAAACAGATCAATTCCTCCGATATAAACGGTATTGTCATCTAAAGGATCAGCAGCAATCACAAGGTCATAGAACGACTGTCCTCTTGTAAAATCGTTTGCAGCAATACTTGTGTCCGCGGCTGTAGGAAGTGTAATAACCGGTGTTGCATCGTTAGTAGCCTGCCAAGTTGTACCACCATCCATAGATCTTGCAATACGAATTGGCTCCGAGGTATTGTTTACTCCCTGCATGAATGCATAAATCTTATTTGCATCGGTTCTGGAAAGTGTGAAATTTACTCTTGAACCCGTATTTCCTACATTATAAATTTCGCTAAAAGTATTTCCGTCTGTAGATTTGAAAATTCGCCCTCCTGAATCTATATTTGTGAATCGGGAAGATCTGGTAGAAATCCACACTGAATTATCCGCTCCTATTTCTATTTGCTGGATAGAGTATCCTGTTGTACTGGTTGTACCGGTAGTTGTATTAAGGGCAAGCAAGTTGCTGTTCTTGGTAAATGTTGTACCACCATCTGTAGACTTGTATAATCCGGCCTGGCTTAGTCCCTGCCATCCGTCATTAAAAGAAATCCCTACATAAGCACCACTTACTCCGGCATATACTTCCGAAACACCATTATTATTTCTTACTTTAATATCATTAATATAGAAATTACCATTTCTTACTCCTGAAGAGGAATAGGTAACCGGAATGGTGAAGATCTGCGTCCATGTCGTTCCTCCATTAGTCGATTTCCATATTCCCGAGCCTACCGCATCAGTAGTTGAAGATTCTCCAGTTCCAACATAGAAGGTTTGTGGATCATTTGGATCAGAAGCCATACAGGCAATGGAAGTATTTGCCCAAAATGTACTTAACGGCGTCCATTCATTGGTACTTACAGAAGGGTCCTGGTTTACCCAAAGACCACCTGAAACACCGCCTGCAAAGACCCTTTTACCTGTTGGATCATTGGGATCAAACAGTATAGTCCGGGTTCTCCCTCCTACACTGTAGGGTCCTCTTTCTACCCATGGTTCATTTACTATTTTTGCTGTAGAAGATCCGGATCCGTCTGTAGTGATAAAAGACAGCGGTTTTGTAGGAGCATATCTTCCTTGAGCAATCTCCTGATTCAGTTTGGCAAGCTTATAAAAATTAGTTCCTCCTGTAACCGGATCCATTGTTCTTTTATAATCTTCCTCATTATAAAGATCGGGAGGAATTCCTGCTGTTTTTGAATATTTATGCTGTTTTTTTACACTTTTATCATATTTAGAATATAATTCCTGAAGGTGTTTTTGATTAGCATGAAGTGTATTATCTTGCGCATAAAGACCTCCGGATATGCACAACATAACACCAAAAATAATATATCTTTTCATTTTTTATATATTTCCTACAAATATACTCAAATACAACAACGATTGTATTAATTTGTATAAAAAATTACAAATTACACAAAATAACAGCTTTTAAAGTATAAAAAATTCATTATTATATTAAATGAAGACATAAAAAAAATGCCTCAAATAAATTTGAGGCATTCTGATTTATTTTGAAAAAAAATCTTAAGCTTGTACGTTGTTACCTCCTAATACGAAAGGCTCAACTTCTTTGATTTCTCCAAATTGCTGCTCGTAGTTAGTGATGTTTTGTTGAAGAGCAGAAAGTACTCTTTTAGCGTGAAGCGGAGCAAGAATAATTCTTGATCTTACTTTAGCCTGTTGTACACCTGGCATTAATTGGATGAAATCTACAACGAATTCAGATGGAGAGTGGTTTACCAATGCTAAGTTAGCATATACTCCAGCAGCTACCATTTCGTTTAATTCGATGTTGATGTTTCCATCTTGAGGATTTTGATTGTTGTCCATTGTTATAAATTATGTTTTTTAAATTCGAAATTTGAGATTGTGAAAATATAAAAATAAATCCAAACCTCAAATTTCAAATCATTAATTTTAGTTAAGGTCTTCAAATTCTTTTTTAGAACCTACAATTACATTCTGGTATTCTTTAAGACCTGTACCTGCAGGGATTCTGTGTCCTACAATTACATTTTCTTTAAGACCACTTAAGAAGTCTACTTTACCAGCAACAGCTGCTTCGTTCAGAACTTTAGTGGTTTCCTGGAATGATGCTGCAGACATGAATGACTTAGTCTGAAGAGCTGCTCTTGTAATACCTTGCAATACAGGCGTTGCTGTAGCAGGAAGTGCTTCTCTAACTTCAACTAAAGCTTGATCTTCACGCTTCAACTTAGAGTTCTCATCTCTTAATTCTCTTGCAGTAATCATCTGACCTGGCTTGAATTCTTTAGAATCACCAGCTTCAACTACCACTTTAAGACCAAACACTCTGTTGTTTTCTTCCAAGAAATCAAATTTATGCTCTAATGCACCTTCAAGGAACTGAGTATCACCTCCGTCTACGATAGATACTTTCGTCATCATCTGTCTTACGATAATTTCGAAGTGCTTATCATCAATTTTTACCCCCTGAAGACGGTAAACTTCCTGAATTTCGTTTACTAAATATTCCTGAACTGCAGTTGGGCCTTTAATTCTTAAGATGTCATCCGGAGTAATTGAACCGTCAGAAAGCGGCGAACCAGCTCTTACGAAGTCATTCTCCTGAACAAGGATCTGGTTGGAAAGTTTTACAAGGTAAATCTTTCTTTCTCCAGTTTTAGCCTCAACAATAAGTTCACGGTTACCTCTCTTGATTTTTCCGTAAGAAACTACCCCATCGATTTCAGTAACAACCGCCGGGTTTGAAGGGTTTCTTGCTTCGAATAATTCGGTAACTCTCGGAAGACCTCCGGTGATATCCCCTGCTTTTGCAGATTTTCTTGGGATCTTGATCAAGACTTTACCAGCCTTAATTTTTTCACCATCGTTTACCATTAAGTGGGCTCCTACCGGTAAGTTGTAACCTTTTTGCTCAACTCCTTTAGAATCTACCACTTTCAGAGTAGGTACGGCTTTCTTATTTCTGGATTCAGAGATTACTTTCTCTTCGAATCCTGTCTGTTCGTCAATTTCAAGCTGGAATGAAATACCCTGGATGATATCCTCGTATTCTACTTTACCAGCAGTTTCAGCAATAATTACCGCATTATATGGATCCCATTTCGCAATAAGATCACCTTTCTTCACTTTATCACCAGATTTAACGACTAACTGAGAACCGTAAGGTACGTTAGTAATCATTAATGGTGTTCTCTGCTCATTATCGGTAACCAATCTGAATTCTGTTGTACGGGAAACTACTACTTCCGCAGTATTACCGTTTTCATCTTCAGAAGTAATTGTTCTTACTTCATCCAATTCTACGATACCGTCTCTTCTTGCAACAATAGATGGGTTTTCTGAAACGTTCGTGGATACACCCCCTTGGTGGAAGGTTCTCAACGTAAGCTGAGTACCTGGTTCCCCAATTGATTGAGCTGCAATTACACCTACCGCTTCACCCATGTGGATCATTTTACCTGTTGCTAAGTTTCTACCGTAACATTTCGCACAGATACCTTTCTTAGTTTCACAAGTAAGCGGAGAACGAACTTCAACAAATTCTAAACCTGCTGCTTCAATTCTCTTCGCTAATGCTTCATTAATTACCTGATCTGCTTCAGTGATTAACTCATCTGTTTCAGGATCATAGATGTTGTGAAGAGAAACTCTACCTAAGATTCTTTCGGAGATCTTTTCAACGATCTCATCATTTTTCTTAAGTGCAGTCACTTCAGTACCTCTTAAAGTACCACAGTCGTCTTCTGTAACGATAACGTCCTGAGCAACGTCTACCAATCTTCTTGTTAAGTAACCGGCATCGGCTGTCTTAAGAGCGGTATCCGCAAGACCTTTACGGGCTCCGTGAGTAGAGATAAAGTACTCAAGGATGGAAAGACCTTCTTTAAAGTTTGCCAAGATCGGGTTTTCAATAATTTCCGCACCGGTAGAACCAGCTTTTTGCGGTTTTGCCATCAAACCTCTCATTCCTGATAACTGACGGATCTGTTCTTTGGAACCCCTCGCCCCGGAATCAAGCATCATATATACAGAGTTGAATCCACCTTGATCGGTTTTCATTCTACCCATGATCATTTCAGTTAATCCGGCGTTGGTATTAGTCCAAACGTCGATTACCTGGTTATAACGTTCTGTATCTGTAATCAGACCCATGTTATAGTTGGCTCTAATTTCGTCTACTGCTTCAATGGACTGAGCAATCATTTTTTTCTTCTCAACAGGAACTACAATATCTCCAAGTGAGAAGGAAAGACCTCCTTTAAATGCATTTGAATATCCTAAATCTTTCATTGCATCCAGGAACTTCACCGTTGTAGGGAAGTCGGTATCAGCAAGGATCTTACCGATAACATTTCTTAATGATTTCTTAGTCAGAAGTTCATTGATATATCCTGATTGTTTAGGAACAATCTGGTTGAATAAGATTCTACCTACGGAAGTTTCGATCAACCTTGTTACTAATTCTCCGTTTTCTTTAACAGGCAGTCTACATCTTACTTTAGCATTTAATGATACTCTTCCTTCAGCATAAGCGATTTCCGCTTCTTCCGGAGAATAGAATGCAAGGCCTTCACCTTTTACTTTCATATCTTCTGTAGAGCTCAATTCTTTGGTCATGAAATAAAGACCAAGAACCATGTCCTGAGAAGGTACAGTAATAGGAGAACCGTTTGCAGGGTTCAAGATGTTCTGAGAACCTAGCATCAATAACTGAGCTTCAAGGATCGCTTCAGGACCTAACGGTAAGTGTACCGCCATCTGGTCACCATCGAAATCGGCGTTGAATGCTGTTGTTACCAACGGGTGAAGCTGAATTGCCTTACCTTCGATCATCTTAGGCTGGAATGCCTGGATACCCAGTCTGTGAAGAGTAGGTGCTCTGTTCAGTAGAACAGGGTGACCTTTCATCACGTTTTCAAGGATATCATATACTACAGGCTCTTTTCTGTCGATGATTCTCTTTGCAGATTTCACCGTTTTTACAATACCTCTCTCGATCAGTTTTCTGATGATGAACGGTTTGTAAAGTTCTGCTGCCATATCTTTAGGAATACCACATTCGTGAAGCTGTAAGTTTGGACCTACAACAATTACGGAACGCGCAGAGTAGTCTACCCTTTTTCCTAGTAAGTTCTGACGGAAACGACCTTGTTTACCTTTCAATGAATCAGAAAGTGATTTCAATGGTCTGTTTGATTCAGATTTTACGGCAGAAGATTTTCTTGTATTATCGAATAATGAATCTACTGATTCCTGAAGCATACGCTTCTCGTTTCTCAAGATTACTTCCGGAGCTTTGATCTCCAACAGTCTTTTCAGACGGTTGTTTCTGATAATAACTCTTCTGTAAAGGTCATTTAAGTCAGAAGTTGCGAAACGTCCTCCATCCAATGGAACCAATGGTCTTAGTTCTGGTGGTATTACTGGAAGCACACGCATAATCATCCACTCCGGTCTGTTGATCATTCTTGTATTGGCACCTCTTAATGCTTCTACAACGTTCAATCTTTTAAGAGCTTCAGTTCTTCTTTGCTTGGAACCTTCATTGTGAGCTTTGTGTCTTAAATCGAAAGACAATGCATCAAGATCGATTCTTTTTAACAGATCTTCAACAGCTTCAGCACCCATTCTGGCGATGAATTTGTTTGGATCGGAATCATCAAGATATTGGTTTTCCACAGGAAGAGTGTCCATGATATCAAGGTACTCTTCTTCTGTAAGGAACTCCATATTATCGAAGTCGGAACCGTCTAATTTTTTAGCAATACCCTGCTGAATCACTACATATCTTTCGTAGTAGATGATCATGTCTAATTTCTTAGAAGGAATTCCTAAAAGGTAACCGATTTTGTTCGGTAATGAACGGAAATACCAGATGTGCGCAATAGGCACTACAAGGTTGATGTGTCCGATTCTCTCTCTTCTTACTTTTTTCTCAGTAACTTCTACTCCACAACGGTCACAAACGATCCCTTTGTAACGAATTCTCTTGTATTTACCACAAGCACATTCGTAATCCTTTACCGGACCAAAGATTTTTTCACAGAACAAACCGTCTCTTTCAGGTTTATGTGTTCTGTAGTTAATAGTTTCCGGTTTTAAAACTTCCCCTCTTGATTCCTGAAGAATCGATTCCGGTGAAGCTAAACCGATGGTTATTTTATTAAATCTACTTGATTTATTTTTATTTGACATTTTTTAGATTTTAGATTTTGGATTATAAATTTTGGATTATAAATTCTGAATTGATTCAAAATTCAACACTCAAAATTTAAAATTATTCCTCAAGTCTTACATCAAGTCCAAGTCCTTGTAATTCGTGAAGTAATACATTGAATGATTCCGGAATACCTGGTTCAGGCATCGATTCACCTTTTGCAATTGCTTCATAAGTTTTTGCTCTACCAATCACGTCATCCGACTTCACAGTCAGAATCTCTCTCAGGATATTTGATGCTCCAAATGCTTCAAGAGCCCAAACCTCCATCTCTCCGAATCTCTGACCTCCGAATTGAGCTTTACCTCCTAACGGCTGCTGAGTAATCAATGAGTAAGGACCAATAGAACGTGCGTGCATCTTATCATCAACCATGTGTCCTAGTTTCAGCATATAAATAATACCTACTGTAGCCGGCTGAGTAAATCTTTCTCCTGTACCACCATCATAAAGGTGAGTGTTACCGAATTTCGGAAGACCAGCTTTTTCTGTATATTCAGTGATCTGATCAAGGCTTGCTCCATCGAAAATTGGTGTAGCGAACTTCAGACCCAGTTTCTGACCAGCCCATCCAAGAACTGTTTCATAAATCTGTCCGATGTTCATACGGGAAGGTACCCCAAGTGGATTCAATACGATATCTACCGGTGTTCCGTCTTCAAGGAATGGCATATCTTCTTCACGAACGATTCTTGAAACGATACCTTTGTTACCGTGACGTCCTGCCATTTTATCCCCTACATTCAACTTACGTTTTTTAGCGATATACACTTTTGCCAATTTCATGATTCCTGCAGGAAGCTCATCTCCGATAGAAATAGCGAACTTCTCACGGTTTTTAACTCCTTGGATATCATTGAACTTGATTTTATAGTTGTGAATTAACTGTTTTACCAATTCATTCTTATCGTTATCTACAGTCCAGTCTGCACCGCTTACGTTTACGTAATCTTCAACTGAAGTCAATAATTTATGAGTGAACTTCACACCTTTACCGATGATTTCTTCATCAAGGTCATTGGTAACTCCCTGAGAAGTTTTACCGCCTACCAGTGTGTTTAATTTTTCAATTAAAGTGTTTCTCAACTCATCAAACTTAGCCTTGTAAGTGTTTTCAATTTCTTCAAGCTTAAGTTTTTCTTCAGTTCTTTTCTTTTTATCTTTAATATTTCTGGAGAACAATTTTTTATTGATCACAACACCTCTTAATGAAGAATCTGCTTTCAATGAAGCATCTTTCACATCACCAGCTTTGTCACCAAAGATGGCTCTAAGAAGTTTCTCTTCCGGAGTTGGGTCAGATTCACCTTTTGGCGTAATCTTACCGATCATAATATCACCAGGCTTCACTTCAGCTCCGATTCTGATCATACCGTTCTCGTCAAGATCTTTAGTCGCTTCTTCAGAAACGTTAGGAATATCTGCTGTCAGTTCTTCCATACCTAATTTGGTATCACGAACTTCAAGTGAATACTCATCAACGTGGATTGAAGTAAACCAGTCTTCACGTACCACTTTTTCGTTGATTACGATGGCATCCTCAAAGTTATATCCTTTCCAAGGCATGAAGGCTACTACTAAGTTTCTACCAAGAGCTAATTCTCCGTTTTCAGTAGCATAACCGTCGCAAAGTACCTGTCCTTTATGCACTGTTTCACCTACTCTTACGTTTGGTCTCAGTGTAATTGTTGTACTCTGGTTGGTTTTTCTGAATTTAGTAAGGTGGTAAGTTTTAGTAGCAGATTCAAACTGTACTAAATCTTCGTCAGCGCTTCTTTCATATTTGATGGTGATCTTATCAGCATCTACATATTCTACAAGACCTGTACCTTCAGCATTGATCAAGATTCTAGAATCTTTGGCAACCTGCTGTTCCAGACCTGTACCCACGATTGGAGCTTGTGGCTTCAATAGAGGAACGGCCTGACGCATCATGTTGGATCCCATCAATGCACGGTTCGCATCATCATGCTCCAGGAACGGAATCAATGAAGCTGAAATACCAGAGATCTGGTTTGGAGCTACGTCGATAAGGTTAACCTGAGATGGCTCAACTACCGGGTAGTCACCATCTAGTCTTGCGATAATCCTGTCTGTTAAGAAATCACCGTTATCAGTCAATTCTACGTTCGCCTGAGCAATTACTTTATCTTCTTCGTCTTCTGCATTCAGATAAATAGGATCTGCAGTAAGGTCTACTTTACTATTCTCTACTTTTCTGTATGGAGTTTCGATGAAACCTAAGGTATTGATTTTAGCATAGATCCCTAGAGATGAAATCAAACCGATGTTTGGTCCTTCCGGAGTTTCAATCGGGCAAATTCTTCCGTAGTGGGTATGGTGAACGTCACGAACCTCGAAACCTGCTCTTTCTCTTGATAAACCACCAGGCCCTAGTGCAGAAAGTCTACGCTTGTGCGTGATCTCTGAAAGCGGGTTGGTCTGGTCCATGAACTGAGAAAGCTGGTTGGTACCAAAGAACGAGTTAATTACTGATGTTAATGTTTTTGCATTTACAAGATCAAGTGGAGTAAAGATTTCGTTATCTCTAACGTTCATTCTTTCTTTGATCGTTCTTGCAATTCTTGAAAGACCTACACCGAACTGTCCTGCCAATTGCTCACCAACAGTTTTAATTCTTCTGTTTGATAAGTGGTCAATATCATCAACCTCAGCTTTAGAGTTAACAAGCTCGATCAAGTGTCTTACAATAGCAATGATATCTTCTTTTGTAAGAACTTCAGTGGTAGTTGGAATATTAAGACCTAACTTTTTGTTTAGCCTGTAACGTCCAACTTCACCAAGAGAATATCTTTGCTCAGAGAAGAATAATTTTTCAATGATTCCTCTTGCTGTTTCCTCATCTGGCGGATCTGCATTTCTTAACTGACGATAGATGTACTCTACCGCTTCTTTTTCAGAGTTGGTAGGGTCTTTCTGTAATGTATTCTGGATGATAGAGAATTCATTGCTGTTTTCTTTGTGAATCAGGATAGATTTCACACCAGCATCGAGAATAAGATCTAAATGTTCTTTTTCAAGAATTGTTTCTCTGTCCAGGATGATTTCGTTTCTTTCGATAGAAACTACTTCACCTGTATCTTCGTCTACGAAATCCTCGAACCAAGTGTTCAATACTCTCGCAGCCAATGTTCTTCCTTCTACTTTCTTAAGGGCCGCTTTAGAAACTTTCACTTCTTCAGCAAGGTCGAAAATCTGAAGGATATCCTTATCAGATTCGTAACCGATCGCTCTTAACAGGGTAGTTAATGGTAACTTTTTCTTACGGTCGATATACGCGTACATAACGCTGTTGATATCGGTCGTAAATTCCATCCAAGATCCTTTGAAAGGGATAATTCTTGAATAGTACAGTTTAGTTCCGTTTGCGTGGTAAGTCTGTCCGAAGAATACACCAGGTGAACGGTGAAGCTGCGTAACAATAACTCTTTCAGCACCATTGATGATGAAAGATCCACTAGGCGTCATATAAGGAACCGGGCCTAAATACACATCCTGAACCACAGTCTGGAAATCCTCGTGCTCAGGGTCTGTACAATACAATTTAAGTCTTGCTTTAAGAGGAACTGAATACGTCAATCCTCTTTCCACACACTCGTTAATTGAATAACGTGGAGAATCTACCAGATAATCAAGGAATTCCAATACGAACTGATTTCTAGAATCGGTGATCGGGAAGTTTTCCTGGAAGGTTCTGTATAAACCTTCGTCTGTTCTGTCTTCTGGAAGGGTATCAAGCTGGAAAAAATCTCTGAAAGACTCTAACTGGATATCCAGGAAGTCAGGAGTGATAATTTTTCCTTTAGCTGATGAGAAGTTAATTCTCTGATTCCCCCTTGTAGTTGCTGTTGTTTTACTCATAAAACTTTTAAGAAAGGGTTAAAAAATATTTTGATTCATTAAAAAATATCAGGAAAGAAAAAGAAAAAGAAAAAGAAAAAGAGAGAAAAGATAAAAGACTTCATAATGTTTGGCGCTATTAGAAATCGTCTTTATTCTTTGTTCTTTATTCTTACAATCTAATCCTAACTGCAACGCTGGTATATCTTTTCACAGCGTAATGCAAAATATTTTTATTTACTTTTGAGGCAGAACTAGCCGCAGTATCTATATACGAGAAATCCCTTTCATTATTTTCCATGAAAGAGTTGATTTTCAATATTTTATAGATTTACAAACAATTATTCGCGCCAAAAGAGGGACAAAGGTACGAAATTACATTCATATAGACAAATAAAATCTCTTCATTTTGAGAGCATTAAAAGTTTTCAAATAAAAAAGGCCGTCCCGAAGGACAGCCTTTCATTTTATAAAATGTGAAAATTATTTTACAATGATCTTATAAGATTTCATTGTTGATTTAGTTTCTATTTTTACAATATAAACACCTGCCGGTAGTGAAGCTGTATTAATTTCAGCATTACCAGAGAATTTATCTGATTTGATTAATTGCCCTTGAGCAGAGAATAGTGTATAAGTTCCTGCTTCTCCAGATTTAACGTTTAAGTTTTCACCTGATTTAACCGGGTTAGGATACACACTAATATCACTTGCAGTTGAAGTAACATCTGAATCAGCTATTCCTTTACCTGACTTCGCCAAAGCACTCTTTAACTGAGCAGCGTAAGGAGATAATGGAGAATCAGGTGCTCCTCTCTTTACAAGATCTGTATCCACAACAGCCTGGATACCATCTTTATCTACATCATTGATTCTGGAAATAAATCCTGAACCAAGGTCATCCAGGTTACCTTTACCAATAGCATATAAATCGAAGCTTGCACCGTTTGAGGTAAGATCTACAAAATCAAGATCAGCATCTCCATCAGTATTTTTAGTAGCATATTTCAATACACCTGAATCCGGAGAAGTTTCCAAAATATCAGCAATACCATTAGCACCTACAGCCACACCTAAATCTATAACACCATTATGATCTGCATCAATCTGATCAATTACTGATGTTGGAACACCTGATTCAAATAAATCAAGAATACCATCATTATCAGAATCTAAATCCAAATAGTCAGCAATACCATCACCTAAAGTAGGAATAACAAAAAGATCTCCTTCTACGTCATCATTCTCAAATAAGCCATCATGATTCAAATCTTCAACAGCATCCAGAATTCCATCATTATCAGAATCAAGGTCACATGCATCCACAATTCCGTCACCATCTGTATCAATAGTAGGAGATTTGTCATTGACCGCTGTACATCCTTCTGCACAATCCGGAATACCGTTACCGTTATTATCAATACTGTCATTACCGTTAGGACACTGATCGAAGCAGTTTGGCACTCCATCATTATCATCGTCTCTGCTTGCAAATGCATTATAGATATAGTAGTTTTGAGGAATACGTACCCCCGTACCACTATAGAACGTCACTTTAATACGGTTGAAAGGTTTGGTCGCCTTACCTCCTACATAAAATTTATTGGAATCTGTAGTGAAGAAATTTCCACTAATTAGGCTTCCTGTACTTGTGAAAATGTCTGTCTGAGTATTATTATTGTAAAGGGTTACCGTAATATTTTCAAGAACACTCACCCCGATCAGATTCGCAGCTTTTTCCAATGTAAATCCAGCATACGTATTAGCGGGAAGTAAGCTATTGGTACTTACAGTTGCATATGCTGAGAAAATACTTAATAATGAAGCAGCAGGAATAGTTGCTGTAGCATAATTAGATGTATTGGTATCTACAATAGCCGCTGGGTTTACCATTTTCGCTAAAATAAGACCAAAAAGTCCAGGACCGGAAGTCCAGTTAGTTCCTGATACCAGGTTTCCCTGAATTGCAGAACCACTTGTCTGGATTTTATCATTACATTCACAAGATGCAGGCTCCTCAAATGCATAATATACTTTTAAAGATCCCAGATTAACACCTAAAGTCTGCGTAACTTTCAAACGCACTTCGTTAAAAGGCTTAGTTGTTGTCACCGAAACTTTTTGTTTTCCGGTACCAAAGCCCAGAACTTTAATGTTAATTAAACCGCCACCATCAGATAATGTCCTAGAGTCCTGCAGCTGGCCATATAAATAAGTTTCCACTGTAATATTCTTTAAGAACTCTGCACTTAAAAGTTTTCCTTCATCGTCAGGAGAGATCACAAAACCTGCTTTGTTTCCTGCCGGATAAACCTGATTTTTATCCAATACTCCTACTGAGTAAGATCCAAGAAGTCCAGCCGGCAATACAATTGATCCGTAAGAATTCTTATCTCCGTCCCCTATTCTTTCTCTGTTTTGAACAAAAGAAAGCGGAGCAATGAAGCTGCTGCTTCCTGATACGTTTCCATCTACACCGCTTCCCGCAATAATATCATCACAGATTCCATTGTTATCAACAGGAACTTTAGTAGGATCAAATGCAAAGGCATAATATACATTCAGTGCACTGAATATAGACAGTACATTGGTTTGGTATAGTCTTACTTCGTCAAATTCTCTTGTCGTTTTCATATGCAGGAAAATTCTGTTTTTGCTTCCTCCGAACGCAGGAACAGACAATAAGGTACTGCTTGTAGTAGATTCCTGAAGCACTCCATTTTTGTAGGTACTGATTCTTAATGAACTTAACAGGTCTACTGTGATAAAACTTGTCCCCAAATCCACATTAAAACCTGTAATGTATCCTGCAGGATAAGTAGTATTTGTGTTTTTCACAGATATACCGTTTCCACTTACTAAAGAAGCAAAGTTCCCCATACTTACACTATTATCCAGATTCGCATCTATTACCGGATTCATACTCCCGTTATAACACGCCAAACAAATACCTGAATTATTTACAGGTTTAGCTTCTACCCCCATCCCTCGGATAGGCTCATAGCCTTTTTGAGCAGATACTGCCGCTGACATCATAAATATCATCAGCATGACTGCAAATTTCTCGAATAATTTTTTTGCCATTTTTTTTTGTTTTTGTTTTTATTAAGTTTTGTGTTTATTTTAAATTAGAATGCCTTCCAAATTGTGCCATTGCAGCCCTCATGAGCATGTATAGTAATATTATATCGAATTGCTCCTTCTTCGGCTGAAGTACAAGATGTACCCGCAGCAGCAGCAATTCCTTTCATCTGAATAGCTGCTCCGGTTGAAGATGCCGCTGTAGGAGCCATATTTATTCCTACAACCGTGTTAGTAGCTGTCGATTGCCCGAAAAAAGCATGCTGAGTATTAGCATATATAGTCTGGTTAGCTGTTGTTGCCTGCGCTCCAATACCTATCGCCATAGCCGCACCTCCTGAAGCAGTCACTGTATTACTATTTCCAAAAGCGTAATTACTACTCGTTACATTATTTGATGACCCCAAAACAAAGCCCGCGAAAGTATTATTATTCCCCAAGGCAATACCAGAAGTACTACCCGCAACAGCCGCATTGAGATTACCCATTGCGAATTGATTGGATCCATTCAGATTATTATTATTACCAATTGCTTTTGCTCCGTTAGTAGTTGTATTACCCGAACCTATAGCAACACCTGGAAAATTTGGTCCCTGTGCAGAAACCGTATTATCTTTGCCCAGGACAACACTAGAAGATAATGTTGTATCTGATATTGTATTGTTTGATCCCCATACAAGAGAAGCATATGGACCGGCAGCTGTGGTATTTCCACCACGTAAAGTACCATCAGTATATAAAATTCCTTTTATTGCACCAGCCGTAGCAATTACCAAATTCTGAGAATCTTTTGTTCCTAAAAAATTTCCGGAAGAAATTGTACTTCCCACCACACCGGCGGCGGCGGTTGTCCCTGAGTTCCCAGTAGTATGCCAGTCTGAAGGCGTAGTAAATATCCATACTGTTCCATCAAAATAATAATATCCCGGAGTTGTTACATTAATCGTTGAACCAGCAGGAGTAGCGTTAATAGATGTAACATATACCAAAGCCCCCGTCTGAGCTGCAGCGTACGTTTTAGCAGCCAATTGGCTCAATGAAAGCCTTGGCGCAATAATTCCATCAGGCTTATTGATATTTGTTGGAAACCCGACTACATCCAATGTAGCCTGGGGAAGGCCAGTATTAATTCCAACTTGTGCGTTTATAAGATATCCTGTAAAGGATAAAACAGCAAGTGTTAATAATTTGTTTTTCATTAAATTGATATTTGTTGTTTTTTTATGTTTTATGTTTTTTTTATACTATTGAACTCAAATACTGTATAGCTTAACATGTATTAATTCCAACCTGTGCGTTTATGGGGTGACACTCATAAAGGATAAAGCTATTACTACTAATATTTGTTTTCGTTAAAGCAATTGGAAGATGTACGATTAAGATAATTTATCCGGAAACTTAATGACAAAGTCAAAACCTGCCTCAATTTTAGGATCTTCAACAGAATGTATAGTGCATTTATACTGTTGTACAATTCCTGCGTCTCTGCATATGAAGCTCAGATGCCTGATACCAGCATACCGCTTACTCATTTCTATAGAAGCCTTACTAAGAACGGGAATCTTATCTTTTTGTGAATATTTTGTAAACTCACCAGTTTTATAAAGAGAGCATGATACAGTAGAATTCTGTACTGCTAAAGATGTGGTGCTGAGATTTTCTATCTGCAATGCAAACAACATATTGATACAATATGCTATAGCACAGCTATAGAAGATAAAGTAATTTATTTTCAATGATGTATGTGTTTTTTTTCGGTACAAATATAGTAAATTTTCAATTAAAACAACTTTTTAATATTAAATTTTAACAAAAAACAAACATTTAAGTAAATAATAAACATTTAATTATGTTAATTTTTACGACATACACAACAATAATCAATTATCAAAACATACATATCAATAATACTTGATTATTTTAACAAAATACATTGATTTTTAGAATGTTATAAAAACAAAAAAAGCCCGGACATTGCTGTCCGGGCTTCTTATTTTATAGTAAATTGAATTATTTCAATTCTACTTCAGCACCAGCTTCTTCTAATTGCTTCTTAAGAGCTTCAGCTTCGTCTTTAGAGATTCCTTGCTTGATAGCAGCAGGAGCTCCGTCTACGATATCTTTAGCTTCTTTAAGACCAGCACCAGTTAAATCTTTTACCAATTTAACGATAGCCAATTTAGAAGCACCTGCAGACTTAAGAATTACATCGAATTCTGTTTTTTCTTCAGCAGCTTCACCTGCACCACCTGCAGCAACTACTACAGCAGCAGCAGCTGGCTCAATTCCGTACTCATCCTTAAGGATAGTAGCTAATTCGTTTACGTCTTTTACTGTTAGGTTTACTAGCGTTTCAGCTAAATTTTTTAAATCTGACATTGTTGTAATGTTTTTGTTGATTATTTATTTAATTTTTTGAGTGTAATTATTCAGCAGCTGGCGTTTCGTCAGTGCTTTCTGCAGCTGGAGCTTCCGGAGCCTCAGCAGCAGGAGTTTCTTCTACAGCAGGTGCAGCTTCTTCAGCGGCAGTTTCTACTGTTTCAGATTTGTTTTGAAGAGCAGAAACAACTCTTTGAATTGGAGACTGAAGCAATCCGATGATTTCACCGATCATTTCTTCTCTAGACTTAATGCTTACTAAGGCATCAAGATTGTTGTCACCAACATAGAAAGTTTCCTGTACAAAAGCAGACTTTAATGCCGGCTTCTCTTCTTTTTTTCTGAAGTCTTTAATTAATTTTGCTGGAGCGTTAGCTGTATCAGCAACCATTAATGCAGAGTTACCTTTGAATGTTTGGAACATTTCAGAGAAATCTACTCCGTCAATCTGCTCCATTGCTTTTTGTAAAAGTGTATTTTTTACTACTTTCACTTTAATATTCTGCTTGAAAGCCTGTCTTCTGAAATCAGAAGATTTAGCAGCGTTCAAACCGTCTAAATCTGCTACATAAACTACTTTCGCATCCTGAAGCAAATCTTTGATCTCTTGTATTGCTACAACTTTTTGGTCTTTTGTCATTGTCTTAAGGATTATTATTAGTTAACAGATTTACTATCAATTGCAATACCCGGGCTCATTGTAGAAGACAAATAAATGCTCTTCACATAAGTACCTTTAGCAGCAGTTGGTTTCATTTTGATCAATGTAGAAATTAATTCCTGAGCATTTTCTTTGATTTTAACAGCATCGAAAGATACTTTACCAATACCAGCATGGATGATACCATACTTGTCTACTTTGAAATCAATTTTACCTGCTTTTACTTCAGTTACTGCTTTACCAATTTCCATAGTTACAGTTCCTGATTTAGGGTTAGGCATAAGACCTCTTGGACCTAATACTCTACCTAATGGACCTAATTTACCCATAACAGCTGGCATAGTAACGATAACGTCAACATCTGTCCAACCTTCTTTTATTTTTTGTAAATATTCGTCAAGACCTACATAATCAGCTCCAGCTTCTTTTGCTTCAGCTTCTTTATCTGGTGTAACCAATGCCAAAACTTTAACATCTTTACCAGTACCGTGAGGAAGAGATACAACACCTCTTACCATTTGGTTTGCTTTTCTTGGATCTACACCCAATCTTACAGCGATATCTACAGAAGCATCAAACTTTGTAGTGTTCACTTCTTTTACAAGAGCAGAACCTTCTTCAAGGTTATAGATTCTTCCTTTTTCTACTTTGCTTAAAGCTTCCTTTTGCTTTTTAGTCAATTTTGCCATTTCTATTAGTTTTAAGCGTTAAAAGTTGGTTTAGTTCCTGTTACTCTTAATCCCATAGATCTAGCAGTACCTGCAACCATAGAAACTGCAGAATCCATTGTAAAGCAGTTAAGGTCAGTCATTTTATCCTCAGCGATTTTCTTTACCTGATCCCAAGATACAGAACCTACTTTGTTTCTGTTTGGTTCTCCGGAACCTCCTTTGATCTTAGCCGCATCCATTAACTGAATTGCTGCAGGTGGAGTTTTAATAACGAATTCAAAAGATTTGTCTTCGTATACTGTAATTACTACAGGTAAAACTTGCCCTGGCTTATCTTGGGTTCTCCCGTTAAATTGCTTACAAAACTCCATGATGTTCACACCTGCAGAACCCAATGCTGGACCTACTGGTGGAGAAGGGTTAGCCGCGCCACCTTTCACCTGAAGCTTTACCATTTTAAAGACTTTCTTAGCCATTTTTAATTTTTTTAGTTTGAATAATTAATGAGTTTGGAAGCATTTATTATTCAGCAGATTACCGACTCACATACAGTAAATCTACTTTTCGGACTGCAAAATTATGAAATATTTTTGAATTAGCAAATGGAAAGTGCTGATTTTTAGAAAAGAATATGAATATTTTTTTATTTACATTTATAAAAGACAAAGCTCCATGGGACTGAAATTTTTTAGTCTTGGGTATATTTTTAGTGTTTTATTGTCTTATTAAAATCTAAAACGAGTTTATTACAATATGGAAACCAAGCAATACGAACTTACTTCCAATATTAAGCATATCCAATCAAATTCTTTTAAAGCCCCTGTGTTTCACCAATCTTTTTCATAACTGCCCTTTTAACAAAAATAAAAGAACAAAAAAAACATAATCACAAAAAAAAGACTGCCGAACAGCAGTCTTTATATATTTTAAAAGTATGAATTATACCTTTTCTACTTGCATATAGCTAAGCTCCATTGGAGTTTTTCTACCGAAGATCAGTACAGAAACTTCAATTTTCTTCTTGTCTTCAAGAATTTTTTCAACAGTTCCGTTGAATCCATTGAAAGGTCCGTCAATTACTTTAACGTTTTCACCTACAATAAACGGAATCTCAACATCGGTTGCAAATTCTGAAAGCTCATCCATTCTTCCCAGCATTCTGTTGACCTCAGATTTTCTCATCGGAACAGGATCACCTCCTTTTGTTAAGCTTAAGAAAGATATTACTCCCGGAATGTTTTTAATTGCGTGAGGAATTTCTCCCATCAGATCAGCTTCGATCATTAAGTATCCAGGATAGTAAGGTTTCTCTTTAGGAACTTTTTTTCCGTTTCTGATCTGAATAACCTTTTCCATAGGAATAACCACTTGAGTAACGTACTGCTCAAACCCTAAACGTTTGATTTCTGTCTCAATATAGTTTTTCACTTTATTTTCCTGTCCGCTGATTGCTTTCAGCACATACCATTTCAATTCGCTCATTATGGGAAAATACTTTTTTAGTTGAACACGTTAATTAGCATTCCAATTATGTTGCTGATTGCTTTTGAAAACAATTCATCAACTCCAAAGGTAAACAATGCCAAAATCACTGTAGCAATAGTTACCACAATAGTAGAAGACTGAAGATCAGCCCACTTTGGCCATTCAACTTTATGTCTGAATTCGTTATAAGAACCTTTTAAAAAATCGACAAATGAACTCATAATTAATATTTGCACGGGCACAAGGATTCGAACCCTGATCAACGGTTTTGGAGACCGGTATCCTACCATTGGACGATGCCCGTAGATAAAAAGCTTCCGAGAGTTTCCTTCCGGAAGCTTTATTTATTTTAAGATGATTAGTCTAAGATTTCAGTCACCTGACCTGAACCAACTGTTCTACCTCCTTCTCTGATCGCAAATCTAAGACCTACGTTAAGAGCGATTGGCTGTAACAATTCTACAGTGATCTCTAAGTTATCACCAGGCATTACCATTTCTACACCTTCTGGTAAGAAGATCTCACCTGTAACGTCAGTAGTTCTTACGTAGAACTGAGGACGGTACTTGTTGTGGAATGGAGTGTGACGTCCACCTTCTTCTTTAGAAAGGATATAAACTGATGCTTTGAATTTTTTGTGTGGCTTAACAGAATCTTTCTTAGCGATTACCATACCTCTCTTGATGTCAGTTTTTTCAATACCTCTCAACAATAGACCTACGTTATCACCAGCTTCACCTCTGTCAAGGATTTTTCTGAACATCTCAACTCCTGTAATAGTAGAAGTTAATTTTTCTTCACCCATACCGATGATATCAACAGGATCACCTGTATTGATAATACCAGCTTCGATTCTACCAGTTGCAACAGTACCTCTACCTGTAATAGAGAATACGTCTTCGATTGGCATCAAGAATGGCTTATCAGTATCTCTTGGTGGCTGCTCGATCCAGTTATCAACAGCATCCATTAATTCTTCAACGCTCTTGAACCACTTGTCTTCAGTATCAGGAGTAGCTGCTGTAGCTGCTGTAAGAGCACCTAATGCAGAACCTTGAATTACTGGAGAGTTATCTCCGTCAAAATCGTAAGTAGATAATAAGTCTCTAAGCTCCATTTCAACAAGCTCTAACAACTCAGCATCATCCACCATGTCAACTTTGTTCATGAAAACAACAATTCTAGGTACATTTACCTGACGGCAAAGTAGGATATGTTCTCTAGTCTGAGGCATTGGACCGTCAGTTGCAGCACATACTACGATAGCTCCGTCCATTTGAGCAGCACCAGTTACCATGTTCTTTACGTAATCCGCGTGACCTGGACAGTCAACGTGAGCATAGTGTCTTTTTTCAGTTTCGTATTCGATGTGAGCAGTATTGATAGTAATACCTCTTTCTTTTTCTTCTGGAGCAGAGTCAATTGCAGAGAAGTCTTTTTTCTCAGCAAGACCTTTGCTAGCTAGTACAGCAGAAATTGCAGCTGTAAGAGTAGTTTTACCATGGTCAACGTGACCAATAGTACCAATGTTCAAGTGTGGTTTGTTACGATTAAACGTTTCCTTTGCCATGATTTAAAATTATTTATTTTATTATTTTTCAATTTTTCGGTGTGCAAATATAATGATTTTTTAAATACTAAAATCTTTTTTATTTAAAAAAGTTTCAATATTCAATCAAAGAAGCACAAACCTTATATTTCAATGTATTGAGACTGCAAATTTACACAAATTTCCGGATTGAAAAAAATCATTATAAACGTTTTTATTTGAAAGCATAAAGTATGTGACTAATTCTGAATAATATAGGAAGTGAAAAAATATTTGCAAATAAAATTACACTATAAAAACCACCATTAATATTTCCTCGTATATATAATAGAATAAAATAATATCATGAGCATCTTTATCTTTTTTCTAGATGTTAATTATTCTAATATTTTTCCGGGCTAACAATTTTTGAAGATAATATAATACCCGAAAATACGGCCCAGGAACTTTTAACAGGATTGTGGCTTAAGAAAACACATGATTATTTTGATGCAAGAAGCACGGAAAACATAGTTTTCCGCGCTTCACATAATATAGATAGAAGAAATATTAAATCTGTTGGGACTTTTTCGTCCTGTTGAAGATCCAGAAAATAATCGGGAAGATCAACAATGTTAATATAGTTGCTGTAATTAACCCTCCGATAATCACGATCGCTAAGGGTTTCTGAGATTCCGAACCGATACCTGTGGACAATGCGGCAGGCATCAATCCTATCGAAGCCATCAGAGCTGTCATGATAACAGGGCGGGTTCTGGATTTTACACCATTTAATATGGCATTGTCTAAGCTCAATCCGTTCTTGACATTCTGATGAAACTCAGTAATAAGGATAACTCCATTTTGGATACAGATACCGAGCAAAGCAATCATTCCCACTCCGGCTGAAATTCCGAAATTCATTCTGGTAAGATGCAGGGCAATAATCCCTCCGATCAGTGCAAAAGGTACGTTCGCCAATACCAGCAATGAGTCTTTCATATTTCCAAAAAGGATGAACAGTAAGAAGAAAATCCCCAGAATGCTGATCGGAACTACCTGTGCCAATCTGTGTGAAGCTCTCTGCTGGTTTTCAAACTGACCTGTCCAGCCAATGGAATAACCGTCCGGAAGATCAATATTGGCCACTCTTTTCTGTGCATCCGCAATGGTACTTCCTAAATCACGGTCACGAATCGAAAATTTCACCCCGATGTATCTTTTAATATCATCTCTGTAAATAAATGCAGCTCCGTTATCTTTTACAATGGTACTGATTTCCTTCAGCGGAATCTTTGCCCCATCCTGTGTAGGAACCATTAAGGAAGCAATATCATTTTCATCTTTTCTGTATTCCTGGGAATACCTGAGACGAATCGGAAATTTTCTTTCGCCATCAAACATTTCCGATGCCGTTTTTCCTCCAAAAGCCATTTCCAGTACAGACTGTGCGTCGTCGGGCATTACTCCGTAAGCCGCCATTTTATCCCGGTCCAGCACGACACTTACTTCCGGCTGACCGATATTTTTAATGATCCCGGGATCTTTTACTCCGTCTACGTCTTTGATCTGTTTTAAAACCTCATCCGCCAATTTATCCAGGGTTTCCAGATTATCACCATAAATTTTGATTCCGTTCTCCGCTTTGAAACCAGCTACGGCTTCTGCCACATTATCTGAGATGGGTTGGGAATAATTAAAGGTAATTCCCTGGTAGCTTCTGAGCTTTTTATCTATTTCCTCGATCAGTTCTTCGTAGCTGATCTTGCGTTTCCATTCATCTCTAGGCTGAAGATTGACGGCAAACTGCACAAATCCAAATCCGTTCGGGTCTGTTCCGTCATTACTCCGTCCGGTTTGAGCCAAGACATCGGTAACTTCAGGAAAGCTCATAATGTCTTTCTTTAAAAGGTCTGCGGTTTTCAGAGATTCTTTTAATGATGAACTCATCGGCATTTCTGCAGTAATCCAAAGTGAGCCCTCATTCAGTTGGGGCAGGAATTCTGTTCCTAAAAATTTTCCTGAGAATAACGTCACTACCATGAAAGATATGGCAACAATTAAACTCATTCTTTTATGTTGAAAAGTATAGTTGAATCCTTTGAGTACAATTCTATCCCAGAAATTAACAAACGGGTTATTTTTTTCTTTTACATTCTTATTTAATAAAATGTGGGAAAGAACGGGAACCAATGTCAGAGTGAATACCAATGCCCCTATCAAAGCAAATCCTAAGGTAAATGCTAATGGTGAAAACATCTTCCCTTCCACTTTCTGGAAAGAGAAAATAGGGATCAGTGATGTAATGATGATTAATTTTGAAAAGAAGATGGCTTTTCCTAAACCTGTTCCAGTCTGCTTGATCCAGCCTCCTTTTGACAATTTATTGAATTTTTCTGTTCCATATTTAAGCGCTTTATGATCGAGCATGACAAAAAGCCCTTCCACCATGACGACAGCTCCGTCAATAATAATCCCAAAATCTACCGCACCCAGCGAAAGCAGGTTGGCACTCATCCCGGCAAGCTTTAAGCATAAAAATGCGAACAACAGGGACAGTGGAATAATAATGGAAACAATGAGCGTGGTTCTCCAGTCTGCCATAAAGATCAGAACAATCACCGTAACAAGAATAATTCCCTCGATTAGGTTGTGCATCACGGTGTGTGTCGTGAAGTCCATCAGGTTGTCACGGTCGTAGAAGGTTACCATTTTGACATCTTTCGGAAGAACCTTTTCATTAAGCTCTTTGATTTTGGCTTTCACTCCAACCAGAACTTCCCTTGGGTTCTCCCCTTTTCTCATTACAACAATTCCTTCAACGGTGTCTTCATGATTATTCAATCCGGCTTGTCCGACTCTCGGCATTGAACTTTCGTGAACTTCGGCAACATTTTTGACCAAAACAGGATTTCCGTTGTCATTCTGAATAGTAATATTCCCTATATCATTAATGGATTTAACCAAACCGATTCCTCTTACTACATAAGCCTGACCATTTTTCTCAATAACATCACCTCCAACATTTAAATTGCTTTTGGTAACGGCATCATACACCTGAAGCGGCGTCAGATTGTATTTATCCAAAGCTCTCGGATCAATACTTAATTCAAAAACCTTGTCCTGGCCTCCGAAAACATTGATGTCTGCAACTCCCGGAACGCCTCTCAGTGCGCGGTCGACTACCCAGTTCTGTAAAGTCAGCAGTTCTCTGGAATCTTTCGTTTTACTTTCCAGGGTATATCTGAAAATTTCCCCGGTAGGCCCGTAGGGTGGCTGAACTTCCGGATCCACCTCATCAGGAAGGCTTACGGTTCTTAATTGGTTATTCACCTGATTTCTGGCGAAAGTATCATCCACCCCATCGTCGAAAAGAATTTTAACGATAGAGAGACCAAACATCGTGGTACTTCTCACACTCGTTTTCTTCTGCACCGGGCTCATGGCCAATTCAATGGGCGTAGTCACAAAACGTTCCACTTCTTCTGCGCTCCGCCCATTCCATTGGGTTATAATAACAATCTGGGTATTGGTAACATCCGGGAAAGCTTCAATGGGCATATTTTTGAAACTGATAAAACCCGCAATGGCCAAAATAGCAACCCAGATAAAGGTAAAGGCTTTATTTTTTAGCGAGAAAGCAATTATATTTTTAATGAATTTATTCATAGTAGAAATTAGATGTTAGACTTTAGATATTAGACTAATAACTAAATGTTTAATTGTTGAGACAATTTTAAAGATGTTAATTAAAAAAATTGAAGGCTTTTGAACCATTAAGTTTTTATTTTAGGATTTAAGATTATGAAGCAGTCGCAGCCGAATTTGGGTAAGAGGAATGCTTAAGAATATCTTCAGATGTTTTTCTTAATTCAGCTTAACTTCTTCCTTCAACATGATCAATAATTCTTAATGGTTCAAAATCAATTTTAATTATTCAGAGAGCGGTAAATTAAAAGTTGATTATTAGTGATTACTTCTTCTCCTTCAGACAAACCTTCGGAAACATAAGTGATATCTCCGGTCTGCTTTAAAATCTTTATTTCTTTAACCTTAACATCTGTTCTTGATTTAAAAATCACTACAAAACTTCTGTTATCATCAAAAATCACAGCTTTGGAAGGAACTGTAAGGGCCGTATTATTTTCTGAGCTTGTCACTTTTATGGTTGCCTTACTTTCAGGAATTAATAATCCGTTTGCATTGTCTAAAACAACTCTTGCCTGCATTGCATTGGTTTGCGGATCAATAATTTTAAATATTTTATCAATTTTTCCATCAAAAACTTTGTCCGGATAAGACAGTGTGGAAACCTGGGCTTTCATTCCGAGACTTATTTTTTCGATGTCTGATTCGTTAACATTCATGATCGCCCAAACATTGGTTGTATTCGCCACATCAAAAATATTATCACTTCTGTCACTTCTCAACTGCATATCTTTATTGATATTCTTCTGAACGATATAACCGCTGATCGGAGCCACAACACTGTAAATATTTCCTTTCTTTACATTATAAACCGTACTCACCGCACTTGCTCTCTGCATTTGGTCCTGAGCCTTCTGCAATTCGCTCTTGGCTTCCAGTACATCTCTTTCAGTATTCAGTTTTCCTTCGTACATTTCCTTGGCAACACGAAGATTGTTTTGAGCAACAACCAAATCCGTTTTTGCATCGCTTACATCTTTCTGAACTTCCGCCAACTCCGTACTTCTGATGGTCGCCAAAATCTGTCCTTTCGTCA
Organism: Chryseobacterium lathyri; assembly: GCF_003290185.1. Classification (GTDB taxonomy): domain Bacteria; phylum Bacteroidota; class Bacteroidia; order Flavobacteriales; family Weeksellaceae; genus Chryseobacterium; species Chryseobacterium lathyri. Next base: position 198,577 of record NZ_QNFY01000004.1, read on the forward strand.
CATGATCTCCCAACTCTACATTTACACTTAAAACATTTCCTCCAACCAGCGGATAAACATCTATATAGCTGTTTTTATCTGCGGATATTTTCCCGTAAAAATTATAATCGTCTTCTATATTTTTTTTCTCAACTTTTGCTAAAGAAATCGACTTCAGCATTGTGTTGCTCAGTTCAAAGCCTTTTTTTGCCTGTGGTTTAGCTTCTTCCTCTTTTTTTGAGCAAGACAGGACTGACAAAACCACCATTGTTAGGGTTATATATTTTTTCATGTTTAATAGAAGATTTTCGTTTGTACTAGTTGATTAAGCTGTTCTGCCGATTGTATAATTTCATTCTTCATATCGAAGATCTGGAGAGCCGTCTCTCTGTAACTGTCCATGAAATCTGTAAATTCTATAAGGCTGATGTTTCCTTTTCTGAAGTTTTTCAGCATTCCATCGTACACAATCTCCATATTGCTAAGGTCTGTGGTTTTAATTTCTGCAAGCTGGTCGTACTGATTTTTCCATGTTTTGTAGGCAGCCTGAACTTTAGTTTCAAGGTTCAGTTTCTGATAATCTGCATTTTTCTGGTTCTGTTGAATGGCATAATTGGCTTTTTCCACATTTCCCTGATTGGATTTCCATAGTGGCAGTGGAATCCCGATCATAAGATTAACCTCATTTTTAAAAGTCCCTCCATTCTGGTCCCATCCTGCTCCTACATTAAGGTCCGGAACATTCAGAGATTTCTGCCACTGTGCATATAATTTGCTGTTGTCAATTAATTTCAGGAAATATTGATAATCAGAATTATGTTCCAGTGCTTTTCTCTTTAGCTCATCTTCGTCTCCGAAGGGCTGGGCTGCAAGAATTTCTTTTGCATCAGCGTCAGAAAGCTGCGGCTCTATTTCATCGGAAATTCCGGTCAGCACTTTTAAATTTTGTTCAAATTCAAGGATGTTTTTATTAATTCCCAGTTTATCATTATTAAGCTGGATCACGAGACTCTGCAGCCTTACTTCGTCTTTAAGGGAAACGTTACCTTTGGCAGACTGTAGGCGGTAAGCATTTAACAGGTCATTCATATACTCCAGCTGCTTATTGGTATTGCCAAGCTTCTGTTTCTCATAATATAAATTGAAATAAGCAGCACGAAGCTGAGCTCTCAGGTCCACTAAAAGCTGCGAAAACTGAAGCTGGGCAAGTTCTTTGTTCGATTTTGCAAAAGCAATTTCATTTTTCTTTTTTCCTCCCATATAGATCAGCTGGGTGATCTCCGCTCCTTTGGCATGGCCTATATCAAAAGCTTTTTTACCTTCAGGATTGTAGGCATTGATCTGACCGCTCAGCTGTGGCAGTTCCCAAATCTTAGCCTGCAGAATATCTGCATCGGCCATATTGATGTTATATTGTTCTGCAAGAAGCTGAAGATTATTTTTCTGAAAAGCCTCTTCACAGTCCAAAAGTGACATCTGCTGCTGTCCTGCCATGAATGAGGAGATGGCAATAAACAGCCCTGCAATTTTGTTCATTCTATCTTTATTTATGATACAAAATTGCCTTTACATGATTAAAAGGGCCTTAAAGAAGCCTTAAAAAAAAATTAAATTTGGTTTAGGAATACGAAATTTATTTAAAAACTTACCCTTTTAAACCATATTAAGGTCGGGAATAGGAATAAGAATAAGTATGTGTTTTTAAACTATAGATTATAAAAAGCGCAACTAAGGCTGTTTATTAAATATGATGCTAAATTTATTTGTACTTTCAGCCGGGGAAGAATATTTGATTCTTGCGTTGTGATACTCCAGGATTCGTTTAACAATTCGAAGTCCAAGACCCGAACCGGAAATATTTTGAGAATTATTACCTCTCATAAAAGCTTCAAACAGTTTTGCCTGCTCTTCTTCAGGTATGGTATCTCCATGAGAAATAACATCAACCGTAAGCTGATCATTGGTTTCTCTTATCAAAACATCCACTTCTGCATCATCAGAATATACGGCTGCGTTTTTAAAAAGATTGATAAAGACAATGACTAAAAGAGAATGGATGCCACTAATCGTAAGCAGTCCGTTTTCCGAAGTATCTTCAGAGATCAGAAAATCCAGCTTCAAAGTGGGATAACTTTTTTCTACTGCTTCGAAGGCTTCAAAAATAACTTCATCAATCCTTACTTCTTCATAAATGCTCTGAATATTCTCTTTGTCGAATTTTGTAAGCAATAAAAGGGAATTGGTAAGATCCGACAACTGATACACATCCCGTTGAATCTGTTTTAAAGAAGCAAGGGTTTCAGGAGAGTGCTTTTCAAATTTGATCAGGTTTTCCAGCTGAAATGCCATTCTTGTAATAGGAGTCCTGATTTCATGTGATGCACTTGCCGTAAAATCTTTCTGTGACTGAAAGACATCATCCAACCTTGCAATCATGGTATTAAAGGATTTGGCTAAAACATTAATCTCATCATCAGACTCCTGGACCGGGATCTGTGTGGTAAGTTTATGAGCAGTAACTTCGGAAATTTCGGTATTCAGATCTTCCAACGGACGCAGGAACTGCCCCATGAAATAATAACTGAAAAAACCGATGAGAAGGGTACTCATTACATAAGCTGTGATCAGAAGATATTTAAGGTATTCGAGTTTCGATTTCCCATTGGTATCAAAAGCACTGGTAAGAATGTAGTAATTCTCCCCATTGATGTTTCGAAGTGCTGCATAGATCTCCGGAACAGTTTTTTCACTGTATATGATCTTCTTTTCATCCAGCTCTTTGAGAAGCGCATTATCCCAGGTTACATTCCGGTCTTTGATTGTACTGTAGACCAGTTCTTTGTCTGCATTGAAAATTAAGATTGTTTCATTGAGAAGGATATTGTCTGAATTTTCGTTAAAAAAAATAGGTGCTTCTTCTTCGAAATTCCTGGACTTTGAAATGAAGTGTGAAGTAAATTCAAGGCGCTGTCTGAATCTTTCTTTGAACTCGTCTCTTCTAAAATCATTAAAAGATAGATAGATCACCGCCATCACCATTGCAAAAAGCAGGGAAAAAGCGATACTTAATGTTAATGCTATCTTTCTTTTTAAAGACATTTATAATGGGCTTAGGTAATATCCGAAACCAGAACGGGTGTGGATAAGTTTAAGTTTAAAATCCTTATCGATCTTTTTTCTCAAAAAATTGATGTAGACTTCTACCGTATTGGTATTCGTATTAAAATTATGTTCCCACACATGTTCCGTGATCTGCTGCTTGGAAACGGTTCTTCCCTGCGCCTCTGCAAGATAGACCAGAAGCTGAAATTCCTTAAGAGTAAGGGCTATTTCATTGCCTGCTCTATAGACTTTCTGTTCAGTTTTATTGATGATAAGGTCGTCTACCCTGATGATATCCTGGTCTGCAGCATCGGACGGGGACTTTCTCCTTAGCAGCGAATTGATTCTCAGCAGCAGCTCTTCAAACTGGAAAGGCTTCACCAGGTAATCATCTGCAAGTCTGGTAAACGCATCTTTTTTATCAGAAATGTCTCCGTAAGCCGAGATAATGATGATGGGAGTATTTTTATCGAAAGAACGGATGGTCTGGCAAACGTCAAGCCCATTTATCTTGGGAACATTGATGTCGAGCAGATACAGGTCATACGTATTGTTCTTGATTTGCCGGAGAAAGGTTTCACCATCATAGATCTTATCACAGGTGAAGCTGTTCGATTCTAAAAACCGGCAAAGCTCCGCCGAAAGAATGAGGTCGTCTTCCAATAAAAGAATATTCATCAAAATCTTATTTTATACGAATTTAACGAAATTTTTATGTTCCTGTATTATCCATTGAAGGCTGATGGACAGATTTAATTAAATTTTAAGGTAAATTTTTACAAAAAAAGGAGTAATTATTGTTTTTTTGTTGCTGAAGATTTCTGGGAGGCATACTATAAACCAGACTTAAAACTAGATTTTAGGGTAAAAAAAAATCCCGAAAAGATTCGGGAAATATAGAGAGCCAACTACGGGACTTGAACCCGTGACCTCTTCCTTACCAAGGAAGCACTCTACCGCTGAGCTAAGTCGGCATTGAAGCAAAAAAATCACACTAATTAGCGTGATTTTCTTTGAGCGGAAGACGGGGGTCGAACCCGCGACATTCAGCTTGGAAGGCTGACGCTCTACCAACTGAGCTACTTCCGCAATTTTGTTTCCAAAACTATTGGTAACGCTGTGCAAATCTAGGAAAATCCTTTTAAATCTACAAAACTTTTTTTATTAATATAAATGTGGGGAGAGCAGGATTCGAACCTACGAAGCCGAAGCAACTGAGTTACAGTCAGTCCCATTTAGCCACTCTGGAATCTCCCCTCATGTTATATTAAAATTGAGCCTCCAGAGGGATTCGAACCCACGACCCCGAGATTACAAATCACGTGCTCTGGCCAACTGAGCTATGGAGGCAATTTTAAAATGTAAACTGAAGGCTTTAGAGAGAATCTACTCTATGCTTTTCAGCAGTTAAAAAAAAATCACCCTCTAGCAGAGTGATCTATTTTGAGCGGAAGACGGGGGTCGAACCCGCGACATTCAGCTTGGAAGGCTGACGCTCTACCAACTGAGCTACTTCCGCAATTTTGTTTCCAAAACTATTGGTAATGCTGTGCAAACTTAGGAAAAATCCTTTAGATACACAAATTTCCATCTAATATAAAATGTGGGGAGAGCAGGATTCGAACCTACGAAGCCGAAGCAACTGAGTTACAGTCAGTCCCATTTAGCCACTCTGGAATCTCCCCTCATGTTTATATTAAAAAGAGCCTCCAGAGGGATTCGAACCCACGACCCCGAGATTACAAATCACGTGCTCTGGCCAACTGAGCTATGGAGGCATATAAAAAAGAATTCAAAAGATCGCTGTTCCCTTTTTGCGAGTGCAAATATAGAACGGATTTTTTGAATTCTCAAACTTTTCTATAACTTTTTTAAACTTTTTTTACTACGCCATTTCTTTTTTCTTGATTAATAGCTTTTTAGCAGTATCAACACATAGGTCTAAACTTTCTTCAAAAGTTTCAGACGTCTTTTTTACAACGATATCGTCGCCTGGGACGGCTAAAATAAGCTCGGCAGTTTTGTTGTTTCTATCAGAGTTATTTTCAACTTTTAAGAACACCTTACACTCATGAATTTTATCATAAAAGGTTTCCAATTTGCTTACTTTTTTGTCAATGTGTGATTCTAATGGTTCGTGTGGAGTTAAACCAATTGATTGAACTGTGATCTTCATAATTCTTCTTTTTTAGATGCTCGAGGATGAGCCTGATTAAACACTTTTTTCAATTGTTCAATATTAGCATTCGTATAGACTTGAGTACTTGCAAGACTGGAATGCCCTAATATTTTTTTTACTTTGGAGATCTCCGCCCCATTATCCAAAACGTGTGTAGCAAAGCTATGCCGAAGGATGTGAGGACTTCTTTTTTCTTTCGTTGTTACAAGACTAAGGTACTTATTAACTACCACATAAACAAATTTTTCATTGAGTTTTTTACCCTTTTTATTGATGAAAAAATAGGTTTTATATTCGGTATTAGGTTTCCTTATTTCCAGGTAACTTCTAAGCAGATTTGAGAGGTCTGCGGAAATGGGAATAAAACGTTCTTTATTTCCTTTTCCTATTACCTTGAGCTCATTTCCTTCTAGGTTAACGTGTTCAAACATCAGGCCACAAAGCTCAGCTTTACGCATTCCAGTCTGGTATAATACCTCTATAATACATTTTTCCAGAATATCGGGTTGATCTATCAGAACACCGTCACTGAGCGCCTGCATTTCTTCCTGTGAGATAGGAATCTGTTTTTCAGCGTAAAACTTAAGGGAAGATATACTTTCCGTGGGAGAGACTTTAATTTCACCGACCTTTAAAAGGAATAAATAAAAACTTCTGAGGGATGATAATTTTCTATTGATGCTTCTTTTTGAAATATTATTTTCGCTTAATTCGACGATAAAATTTCTGATTACTTTTTTATCAGCCTTGGAAATATCTTCAGAAGCTTCTGTTTTAAGGTAGAAATGGGAAAAGTCTTCAAGATCTTTTCGGTAACTTGTAATAGTGTGAGGCGAATACCTCTTTTCGAACTGTAAATATTCTAAATACTTATCTAACATTACATAAGGTATAAAAACAAAAATTCACCTCTCAAATATACGTATTTAAGAAGTGAATTTAGTATGTGGTTAAGAAAAATCTTAAGCCTGCTCTTCCTTGCTAAGTCCTCTTTGTTTGTAAGCGGCCTTTAGTCTAGCTTGTCTTAAAGTTACAGAAGGCTTAATAAACGCTTGTCTAGATCTCAATTGACGAACTGTACCCGTTTTATCAAATTTTCTTTTATATTTTTTTAAAGCTCTGTCGATGGATTCCCCATCTTTTACTGGAATTATTAACATATTTTACATCTCATTTTGGATTGCAAAACTAGACATTTTTTATTAAACTGCAAAATTTAGCTCCACTTTCTTTAAAAAACCCATTATAAGTTATCTACAATCAGATACAATAATGTGGACAAGTATGCTATTTTTAAAATTTTGAGTCCCCTCTATTATCCGTTATATTACTAATAACAGCAATATAAACATACTGGGGATTATCTGAAAAGTATGTCATATTATGAACTATATGTAAACAAAAATCCCTATCTTTGTAGCTACTTTATTCATGGGGTTGACTGGTTTCGACAGCAAGATCAATGGGTAAGTAAGCATGCAGAGAACCGTAGCGCGATCTCTTTAATCCCTTGCTACACAACTTTAACTGGCAACGAAGAGTTCGCTCTTGCAGCTTAATATCGAAGTATAGTAGATCAAGCGTTTTCCTGAAGATAGTAAGGAAGCAAGATATCTCACAAATGCTCTGTTCTGCGGCGTTTGATTCTGGGATATAGGAATGCAGGAATAAGGTTTCAGATGCTTTGGCTGAAACTCGAAAACTTCAGAAGATAAGCTGGAAGTTGGGTGTCTTCCCTCTGCCTCCAGTCGAAAACCAATGGTAGAATAAGCATGTAGAAATCTTATGTATTGCTTGTTTGGACGAGGGTTCGAATCCCTCCAACTCCACCAGGTGAGAAACCAAATTAATCTAAAAGCCTTTAAATCCTAGTATTTAAGGGCTTTTTTGTTTTTTTGAGTTATCAAAATATACCAAAGAAATACAAATCGAACGTGAGTCATTCGGTGAGTCTTCTTTAGGCAGCATTTTGACTCACCGAATTCTCATTAAACAGCTTATTCATCAGCCTGTTCATTGATTCAACATCTTGTAGGTTTAAAGGTTCAGCAATATTATTAACCTTTAAAATTAAAATATTATGCAAACCTACAGCTTACTGTTTTATGCCAAAAAGGCAAAGAACAACCCTGAATTATCTACAATTTACATGAGAATCACTGTTGCCGGAAGACGAACAGAGATTTCAACAGGACAAACGGTAAAAACCCCTCAATGGAGTATAAAATTAGGAAAAGTATCAGGCAATAGTCCCAATGGTAAACAATTAAACTCCTTATTGGAAAGTTTCAGAGCTAAATTATTTGAATGCTATAATTCCTTGTATAACGAAGGCAAAGAGATAACTTGTGAAAATCTCCGAAACAAATATTTAGAAATTGAGGAAAGAAAAATTACTCTTATTGAACATAACTCAAAGGTAAAGGGACTTATAGATAGAGAATTTTCTAAAGGAACGTGGAAACGGTATGAAACATCATTACGACATACTCAGGCATTTCTGAAATGGAAATTTAATATCAGTGACATTGATGTCCGTCATATTAATGCCGGATTCGTTGCAGATTATGAGTTTTATTTGAGAACTGTAAGAAACTGCTCAAATAATTCTGCTGTAAAGTATATTAGAAATTTTCAAAAAATAATTAATATTTGTCTCAACAATGAATGGATTTCATGAGCGATGCCTTGTTTGATGGGAAGAGATTTAGGCTTTTGACTTTAGTTGATAATTATAGTCGAAAATGCTTGGCCATTGAGGCGGAAATTTCAATCAAGGGAGAAAACGTCACGGAAATATTAAAAAACATTACCTTTGAAGAGAAGGTTTTTCCCGAGCGTATCAAAATAGATAATGGTCCTGAATTTATCAGCAAAGAATTGGATAGATGGGCTTATGAAAAGAACATAGAATTGGAATTCTCCAGACCTGGAAAACCTACTGACAATGAATCTATAGAGAGCTTTAACGGTTCATTGAGGGATGAATGCCTAAGCGTAAATTGGGTTTTGTCGCTTCATGATGCACAGAAAAAATTAAATGCATGGAAGTTGGATTATAATGATTACAGACCGCATAGCTCATTAGGAAATCTAACCCCAAATGAGTTCATCGAAATGCAATCAAAAAAGCAAATTTCTCTATTTTAGATTGGTACTATTGACGGGTAGAAGTTAGAGCTTACAAAATCTTGCATGGAGTTTGGAAAAAATTAAAGTTCTTTTACTATATTATTTCTTTTTTTATTATTTATGATTTAAACAGTCTCTTTTTTCTTTTTATTTGATAGCTTTGTATATATCCCTTGTTTGAAATCATCTTCAATTATATAATTAAAACTTTATTCCCTTAATAATCTATATGCTAATGTTTAATTAAAAAAAGCATGGAGAATATAAAAAACCACTTGTCAAATATCGTTGACATATCAGAGAATGATTGGGAAATTTTCTCTTCAAAGTTATCGAAGGTAAACTTTCCCAAAAAAGGAATTTTATTAGAAAAGGGTAAAATCGAAAAATATTTATCTTTTATAGAATCCGGAATATTGAGATTTAACATTCCAAAAATAGAATATGATTTTACTTTTGCTTTTGCATTTGAAAATAATTTTGTTAGTGGATACGATTCATTTATAAAACAAAAACCATCATTATATAATATAGAAACAATTACAGATTGTACTTTATGGAGGGTATCTTATGACGACTTACAGAATATTTATGCTACTACAACAATAGGAAATAGGGTTGGAAGAATGATAGCAGAAGAATTATATTTAAAAAAAATGAAAAGAGAATTGTGCCTTCTTGAAAATTCGGCTAAACAAAGATATTTAGATTTATTCGAGGAACAGCCTCAATTGGTACAAAACATCCCTTTAAAATATCTAGCATCTTATATTGGTATTCGTCCACAATCACTTAGCAGAATAAGAAAACAGATTTATTAACATTTGTTCATTGATTTGAAGACATAGTTAAAATAATTTTGTGAAATAATTTTAAACAACAACGTCATGAAAAAATTATTTCAATTACCAATTCTGGCTCTTTTATTTCCTCTTCCTCTTTTTTCTCCTAAAAAATTCACTCTTTCTTTAACTATAAATAATATACAAAGCAATGGTGATATTTTTATTGGTTTATATGATAGTTCCAAAAAGTTTGGACAAATTGGAAGTACTTTTAGAACAATAAAAAAAACGCCCGTCTCCTCTTTATTAAAAGTGTCGTGGGAAGATTTGCCTAAAAATAATTATGCTATCGCCCTTTTCCAAGATGTAAATAAAAATGGAAAATTAGATAAAAATATTTTAGGAAAACCTATAGAGCCTTATGCGTTTTCAAATAATGTGAAACCATTTTTATCTGCCCCTTCCTTTGATAAATGTAGTTTTGTTTTAAATGCAAATCAAGAAATCGAAATAACCTTAATCCAACCATAATATGTATTTATTTTTAAAATTATTACATATTTTATCTGTAATTATCGCAATAGGCAGTAATTTATCTTATTTTATTTGGCTACAGAGGAGTAAGCAACAACAATATCTTTTATTTTCATTAAAAGGAATAAAATTTTTAGATGAGAAAATTGCTAATCCTGCTTATTTTATTAGTCTCTTTACCGGATTATGTATGTGCTATATCAGAGGGATTAACCCACTAAACATAGATTGGCTATTTTTTTCCTTACTTCTTTTTAGTATGATGGGAATTGTTGGTCTTGGTTTATATTCTTCAGCTCTTTCTAATCAAATAAAAATGCTTGAAAGATATGATTTAGATCCCAAATCATATTATAAAGCCGAAAAAAAACAAACAATTGTTGGGATAATTTTGATTATCATAGCCCTAATAATTGTTACTCTTATGGTTTTCAAACCAAGTAATATAATCCTTTAAATAAACTAACTAGTAACAAATTCGTTATTGATCATCTAGAAAAAAATTAAAAAAATGAAACCATTATTTATATTACTGGGAGTTTTTTCCATTTCAATTATAATTATGAAACTCATTCATAAAAACTCTAACCATTTATTGGCAGGGAGGTTGGCTTTATCTTTAATGCTACTATTTACTGCATTGGGACATTTTTTGTATGCCAAAGGGATGTCATTAATGCTGCCAGACATAATTCCTTTTAGAGAAATAATAATCTATATAACAGGTTTTATTGAAATTGCAGCAGCAATAGGAATATTCATTCCAAATATTAGAATCATTACTGCCGTTTTATTGATATCCTTTTTTATTTTAATATTGCCTTCCAATATTTATTCCTCGATCAAACATTTAAATTATCAAACGGGCACTTTTGATGGAAATGGCATTTCATATTTATGGTTTAGGATTCCATTTCAACTGTTATTGATATTTTGGACTTATTATTTTGTTTACAAAAAATAAAATGCTACATTTTTTCATCAATTTACATCCACTTTTCATAAGAAATACAAAAAAATGATGACATTATATGCTAGTTTTTAAATTGATAGTTATTCTAATTCTGCTTCCCTAGATCCTATTTTATATAGCATTTAATTTAAAATTTTATATAAATATTTAAGGCTGATAAAATCCATTTTTCATAGCAAAAACAATAAGATCAAAAGTTCGATTGACCTTAAATTTTTTCATGATATTTTTATGATAGCTTTTTACAGTATGATAACTAAGGTGCATTTCATTAGCCACTTCTTTAATTGTTTTCCCAGAGCATATAAGCTTAAGCACATCCTTTTCTCTGGGTGAAAGGTGATAAATAATCTGCTCATCATTAAAGAAAGAATTTAAAATATTTCCTCTAAGGGTTTTCCCAATATACTTTTTCCCATCTAGACAATCACTAATAGCGTCAATAAGTTCTTCTATAGAAGATTCTTTACTCATATAAGCATTAGCTCCATACCTAATGGCCATTTTTACAGTCATTGGATCCGAGATAGAGGAAAGGACAATTAGCTTATAATCTGAATGTTTTTTTAATAAAAAATATTCCTGGTATGACTTTAACAACTCTACTCCGCTGAGTTCCGGCATTAAAAGGTCTGTAATTATTAGGTCTGGAAGTTTTGAATTATTTTTTTCATTAAAAAAACTTGTTGCCTTATTATAAATACGTATTTCTGACGCTATATTCTGTGAAAGGAGGCTGTTTCTTATAGCTTCAGCAATCATCTTATGGTCATCAATAATAACGGCAAACATAAATTAAAGAATAAATATAAACAAAGCTATAAAATATTTATTTTATTCACCTCACCTTAAAGATATTATTTTATTTAACTTAATTAGATTTGTAAAAAATTCATTATGAGTGATGTAAAAATAGACAGTATCGTTCCCTATATGGCTTTTGGCGCAATTACGATTGCCGTTGTTTTCTTCACTTTTTATTATTTGTATATAAAAGATGAAGCTTTAAAAAGATATAGAAATTTTTTATGGGTGACCCTGGGTTATATTTTTTTAAAAGAATTTATCCTTATCCCCAAATATACTCAAGACCCTTTATTTTTATATATTATAAGTGAAGTTTTTTATTGGAGTAGTCTTATTTTATATGTCCGTTTTATCTATATTACTATAGATTTTAAAGAAAAAGAAGGTCTTTTTAGACAGCTAGCAATTATTACTCAGGTATTACATGGGCTTGCATTTATTATTTATATGGGCTTTCAAATCGTACTCCCTGAGTATAAAATCTTTTTTGGGTACATTTTTGCACCTATTTCAATATTCTTATTTATTGTCGTTTGTTTATTTATACAAAATCTGTATAAAAACCGTGTTTTTATATATTATAGATTTTTGTATATAGGAAGTTTCTTGTTTTTGATTTTTAATACTCTCGGTCTTTTTTTTAACTCCCCTGATAAAAATTTTTATGGGCTCACCAATTTTTCAATTCTTTGTATAGGCTGGTTCTTAGAATTGATGATGTTTATGTTAGCTTTATGCATGAAAGCAAAAAACGACTGGGATGAGAAACTGAGTACTATTGAAAAAAACACCTCTATCGAAAAAAAACTTTTGCTACAAGAAATGGAAAGACAACAAGTAATCCATGAGAGTAAACAAACGGAGAGGTTAAAAATTTCAAATGATATTCATGATGGTATAAGCAATACAATTAGTGGTCTAAAATTTTATATTAATGATAAAAGACTACAGACACAAAATCTTAAAGAGAAAGAATTCCTTAAAGATCTGGAAAGTGAAATCAATAGCATCTATATTCAGGTAAGAGATTATATTCAAAAATTATATTCTGGAGACCATGAGGATAATTATGATATCCTCTATTTTTTAGACGCTTTACAACAACATTATAAAACGTCTTCCTTACAAATATTTATTAATATCGACAGAATACATATTAATAAATATCTTACAAAATACCAAGCGAAAGAATTTTATTTCATATTAAATGAAATTATAGGAAACTCCATCAAGCATTCCAAATGTGATGAGATTTCCATTCAAATAGGTTTTGATGAAACAGTCTGTAATTTTTCTATACAAGATAATGGGAAGGGGTTTGATTATGACATATCTAGAAATAAAGGATTGGGGTTATCAATCATTCAAAACAGAATTAACAAATTGCAAGGAGAGATAAAATACTCTATTTTAAATGGAACAAAAGTACGTGGATACTTTCCTTATTCCTACCCCCCAAAAGAGGGGGGCTAAATACCCCCCCTTTTACCGGTGTTCTCACACTTGTTTATATTATAACTTTGTAAACATAAATATGAATTTATAATGAAAACAAAATTATTATCAATTAGTTTAATTTCAATCTTCAATGTCGTATATTCTCAAGTAGGAATTAATACAAGCGCCCCCAAATCTACTTTAGATGTTGTAAAAAACACTTCATCATCAACTCCTCAAGGATTACTAATTCCTCGTTTAACGGGAGATGAAGTACAAGCGATGAATGTTACACCTGATCAAAATGGATTACTCGCTTTTGTTATTTCAAAACCGACAGCCCCTATTGATAGGACAAGTCTTATTTTAGATTCTGGAGTATATTATTACTTAGCATCCGTTGATAAATGGTACAATGTTAATCAATTTAATAACTCAATTAATTCTGCTTTATATTCTGCAAGTTATTCTTCCACTAATATGGGAATTGGGAATTTTACAGGTGGCTCCGAGACAGATTACAACAATCCAAACGTTCAATCAAATATATATTTTGTAAATGGGACAGAAAGTATATTTAATAGTTCTCCATATGTGACAACCAGACCTGGAGACCCCGCTTTAAACAGAGGTGCAAAATTCTTAAAATCAGGCGTTTACAATATTATTATTCAATTTAATTTTATTTATATGAGGGATGTTGCCGGGGATGGAGCTAATAACCCAAATCTTCCAGATAGACTTGGTAGCCAGGTTTCTTATAATATGGGACTTAATTTTATGAATAGCCCAGCAGGATCTTATTCTTCTAACGTTACACATAACACTGATGTTATAAATGCCAGATTAGGCACCGGGCAACAAAGAACGAGCGGAATTGCAGTGGGAAATATTATTGTAAAAGAAGATAATGTGGTGAATTTTGTTCCGTACGTAAGCACATCCGGCTACTATGTTAGTCCTGAAGAACTTACAAATACACTTGCAGGACCTTCCGCTGCTACCGGGACACTCAGTATCCATGTTATACGAGTTTCTGACTATAATAATTAAGTGAAAGTCTTAATATAAAAATTATAAACACAAATAATTATATAGAAATATGCTATTGTTGTGTTGAATGTTCACAACAATAGCATTATTTTAAAAGCTCAACATGGACTTTAAAAACATACATATTGGAAAATTAATTCATAAGAAATTTAAAGAAAAAGATTTTTCGATTGAAAGATCTTGTAATTTTTTGAAGTGTACTGAAAAAGAAATCACTAATATGTTTGAGCAGGAAGACTTGGAAACAAGTATCCTCTTGAAATGGAGTAAATTATTGAAGTATGATTTTTTCAGAATTTATTCTCATCATCTTATACTTTATGCTCCACCTCAAAAAATAGAATTTTCTTCTAAATACAACTCAAAATCTACATTACCTTCATTTAGAAAAAATCTATATACTAAAGAAATAATAGATTTTATAGTTGAACTTATTGATACCGAGCAAAAAACTAAATTGCAAATTATGAGCGAGTATAAAATACCTAAAACGACTTTGCATAAATGGATAGAAAAATACGGCAACAAAAAATAACTCTGCCAGACTACAAAAAAATTTATTCGGATTTAATAGAATTAAAACATCCTGAAAAAAAAGAATTGTGTCGAAGAATATTATCTAAGGACTTCCTGTCAAAATTTGATGTCATTAAAATAAATAATCTCATTTTAGGAAACAATAATAAAAATACCCGTTTGAATCAGAGATATCGTTCTTATGATAAGGAAACAATTATTGAAATTCTAAAATTTCAAAAGAAAAAGAATTTAAATAATACTCAGTTGGCCAACCACTATAAATTAAGTAGGAACACTATAACAAAGTGGAAAAGAATTTTATCGGACCTAGTTAATAAGTAGATACTTAATTTATAAAAGAATTTAAATAAACAGTATGCTACTACTAAGGTAACGGCAGGACTAATTTCAAAGAGATATTTAACAAGTCTCTTTGAGAAAATTCGGTAAACCTCGGATTAAAAAGAAGAATCGTTTTGCGATTTTCGATTTACTTTTTACGAGACTTAACGTATGAACGCCGGAAGCCATTTCTAATCTTCCATAAAACTTTGATGAGGCTGTCTCAAAAGGTAAACTAATACTCTGAGAATCTTCTAAATGACAAAAGTTGTCAGACAGGAGTCCGAGAGAGGGGGTACTTTTGAGACAGCCTCATATTAAAATACAAAATAAGTTATTATCTTTGATTTGTAAAATGAATTAAAAACCTACATTTTCAAAATGAGTAATTCGGTGAGTAGACTGAGCTCAACTTAAAAAAATGTTGATAAATAAAGAGGTTTAAAGAGACGGTTCGAATCCCTCCAACTCCACTTTTAATAAAAAAGGTCCTTTTCCAAGGTCCTTTTTTTATTTTGTTATACCATATAGATATTAAAACGAAATTTTCAAAATTTCATCATCCAGTTATTGAGGTCTTCATGCGAAGGAATATCCAGTTGTTTCCTTAATCTGTTTTTTTTGGTTTCAATTCCCCGAATAGTCAGGTGATTATAATGAGCAATTTCTTTAGTAGAAAAATTGAGACGGAGCAATGCACAAAATTTAAGCTGTCCTGAAGTGAGAAAAGGATACGTTTCTGATAGTTTTTTATAAAATTCCGGATAAATCTCTTTAAATCTTAAAAGAAAAGCAGGATCATCTGATTTTGCTAATTGAACTACTTCTTCAAAAGCATCATTCATTTTATCTTCCAAATCAGAAATCACCACTTCCTTTTGTTTCTTCTCCTTTCTTTCTTTTCGGTATCTTTTAAAATATCTTACTGCATAATAGACCATGATCAATAAGACACTTAAAATAAGCCCTAAAATAATATAAAATCTACCGGATTGCTGTTTACTTGTTTCGTTATCCCGTATTGATTCTTTATTTACAGCCATTTTTTCGACATTGCGCAAGCTGTCATCAAGTTTTTTATATTTATTTCTGTAAAACAAGGAATTTTTATAATCTTTTTGTTTTTCATAAACAAGAGCAAGATTATCATAAACATCCTTCAATTGATAAGGTCTTGCACTCAATTTTGTAATAGGTAAAGCTTTCTTTAAATAGAAAAGAGCACTATCCTGTTCATCACTCTTATAATAATAAGAACCCATATTACTAAAAATAAAACCCACATTTACCGTATCTTTTCTTGAAATGGAAAGCCTCAATGCTTTGCGGCTATAGTAACGTGCAGAATCAAGTTGATGAACTTCGGAAAAATACATCCCTATATTAGAATACATTGGAATTAAGGATATTTCTTTTTTATCTTTATCCTGCATTTATTATACCACTTCAAACTTTCTTTAAGATAAACTAATGTACTTTTATCATAAGATAATCTCATTTCACTTTTGAGGATAACCAGATCACTAAATAATGATCCTTTTCCCGCAAACATCTCATCTCCTTTTAGTTTTGAGGCTTTTTCAAGGGCTTGCTTCAACAAACTTTCCGATTTATTATAAACTCCCAACTTCATATAAGATATTGCCCTCATACGAATAGCCAGCATTTCAAAAAACGGATAACCAAGTTTATGAGCATAATCTTCCAGTCTTAGAGAATATTCTATTAGTTTTTCGTATTCTGCCATATCATAATAAACAGTTAAAGCACGATACATTGCATACATTTCTTCCTTCTCATACCCACTTTCACCAGCAATATCAACGTATTTAAAAAGCAGTTGTAAAGCTTCCTTTTTATTGGTCATACTAAAAGCTGCTATTTTACCAAGACTATCTATTTCTTTTGGGGTATATTTTTGTCCTAAAAGATGTACAGAAACAGAAATTGTGAAAAGCAGAAAAAGTATTTTTTTCAACATAGTATTAATGCATATTTATGATGTAAGTAAAGTTAAAAAAAAGACTTCACTTTAATTAAATAAAACCATATCATTTAATTTGCATTCTAAATAATGTATAGTAAATCATTATAATGAATCTTTCAGAGATTTATTGATTGTATGTAAATTACCCTCTGTCATATACTGTAATACAAAAATTTGGATTACCACTTTTTCGGCGGCTTTACTATTAATAAAAATCAAAAGTTTTTTTGTTGCAAAATCCACTTTGGCAGAATGAATTTCAGTTAAAGGGATTTCTACCTGCCTATAAAACATCAACAGGGATCCTATACGTATTGGATAAAATTCTTTTATACTGAATACTGCTTCAGAATTTTCTATTTCAATATATCTCAGATTAAGCAGCAGAAACAGAAAAAAAATGATTAATAAACAGATAACAATCTGAATACAATATAAGTATAAGAAACTTACACAAAGTAAATAGGACATTATCAATATAAAGAATTCTAATAAAATACTGAAAAAATAAAAATACATCCAGCGATCAACCTTTTTTTTATTATTTATTCTGATCATAGTTTTGTTTAGAATTTAAAATAGTGGCTGCTGTAGCAGCCACTATTCAAATACACATATGTAAAAAATGAAAAAAAAAATCTAGAATTAGTGTACCACTTTTAGAAAATCACCTGTTCTGTACAACGCCCCAATAGGTAACCCAGCTGCAATGGCTGCTGCGTTATCTGGAAGGTCACTACATCCCTCAATAATTGCAGGCGTAAGATCTGAAGCCTGCTTTACTACATGAAGTGGTGCAGCGGGAGCATTAACCCCGATACCTACTCTTCCTTCGAAATAGTTTTTGGTACTCACTCCTTTAGAATATAAGTTGTAACTAGTCGCAGCTGTTCCTCCGGAAAAAGTAAAGTCGTCAATATAAATACCATATGCATTAGCAGGAGTAGCATTCCTAGAAGCTCTATTGATGTGAAGCCCATAAAGATTGGTAAACTTATTATTGGCCGCAGTACCCGTCAAATTAATCTGGCTTCTCAATCCTGCTCCATAAGTAATATTTCTGACTCCTGCATCCTGAGTATACAAAGCTCCATCAAGACCAATAGCTTCAAAAGAGGTTATATTACCCGCTCCTGCAAGAGTTACGCGCAATTGTGCACCTTTTATATCTCCGCTTACAGTAAGTGATTTTCCAGCAGAAGCACTTGCAATTAAAATGGTATTATAAGATCTTAAATACGATGCTGTAACATCATTAGTGTTTGCAGTAATAGTTGGCCAAGTACTAAAAGCATACATTTGAGATATATTCCTATCACTAAGGTTAATCGAGTTATTCACACCATAATAAGAAGAAGACCCTGAAGATGCCGGTGATGCAGTAATAGAGTTATTCAATCCATAGGTTGAAAATGATCCGGATGTAGAGCTGTCATAGATTTGATTATTGAATCCAAACTTAAATCCTAACTTGTTACTAATTAATGTATTGTCAACACCTGTTGAATTTCCCGTATCTCCTGAGCTTGTAGTTTCCATAATCTGAAGATTAGCAGCCGGAGAAGTTCCGGGATTAACCCCAATTCCTACTTTGCCCATCTGATAAATGTCTTGGGTATTGGCAGAAGCCTGGGTATTGGTTCCAGAAATGTTCCAGGGCTCTTGACCTCCGCTTGTTAAGGCTTTCCATAAACTACCATCAAAATAATAATAACCAACAGCAGTCACATTGGCTGTTTTTGTTGTTGTATCAATAGGGAGTAATGCTTGGGTAACATAAATAATGGTTCCGGTTTGTGGAACATCATAATTGGCATCTTTTGCTTTCAGTTCAGTTCCTGTTAATCTTGGAGCAATAAAACCATCAGTTTTTGTAAGATCTGCAGGCGTGGATGTTACATCCAGCGTTGCTTTGGGAGTTGCGGTATTGATTCCGACCTGTCCATACGCAATAGAGGAGACAGCAATAGTTGCTGCTAATAATAATTTTTTCGTCATAGTGTTTGAAATTAAAAGTTATTAATTAAACTTTTTTGTTTGAATAATTTTTGGCAAAGTAAATTTCAAATCCGGACAACATGCAAAAAAAGCGCTACTTCAAATCTACGCCAGTTTTACAACTATCTGGAAATCAAAACAATTATTCACTAACACACAACATTGACCAACTCATTCAAAATGAGAAACTTTTCTTATTATTATTAAAATTGAACTTTAAAAATCTAGAATATAAGATTATTTCAGAAGCTTATATTTTCATTAAAAATGGATTTTTTAAATTAAAAAGCAGATTTACACTACTGCATAAGAAACAGAATAGTATCTTGAATAGTATATAAGTTTTATGGTAAAACAATGCAAGCTTTAGAATTACTGAATAATTTCAATTTAATAAGATGCTGATAAGTAAGGAAAATAGGAGCTTAAAAAATGAATGGAATTATTTTAATCAATGACTTTTCAATTTCGCATCAGCAGACACCCTAACATAACCATCTGAAAACTAAAAGACTAAAACCAAACAAACTAAAATGAAAGCTTCTAGTCCACAAAAAAGACTAAAAAAATGTTTTATCGTGAAGAATTTTATATATTTGCACCATCTAACAATTAAAAAAATAATTTACTATGTCAGACATTGCATCAAGAGTAAAAGCTATCATCGCTGATAAGCTTGACGTTGAAGAAACAGAAGTAACTCCTGAAGCTAGCTTCACTAACGATTTAGGAGCTGACTCATTGGATACAGTTGAGTTAATCATGGAATTTGAAAAAGAATTCAATATTCAAATCCCTGATGACCAGGCTGAAAAAATTACTACTGTAGGGCACGCTATCGCTTACATCGAAGAAGTAGTAAATAAATAATATTCTTCAACAAAAAAGAAAATTTTAAAAGTTTATGGAATTAAAAAGAGTAGTTGTAACCGGTTTTGGCGCAATAACACCGATTGGAAATAATGCAAAAGAATACTGGGAAAATCTTCTTAAAGGTGAGAGCGGTGCTGCTCCGATTACTCTTTTTGATGCCAAAAACTTTAAAACTAAATTCGCTTGCGAGGTGAAAGGCTTCGATCCATTACAGCATTTTGATAAGAAAGAAGCTAAAAAAATGGACCGGAATACCCAGCTTGGGCTGGTAGCTGCAAGAGAAGCGGTAGCACACTCCAGGATTATGGAAGACAATGTAGATAAAAACAGAGTCGGTGTAATCTGGGGGTCAGGAATCGGAGGTTTAGAAACTTTCGAAACTGAGGTTTTAGGATGGGCGAACACGGAAATTCCAAGATTCAACCCATTCTTTATTCCTAAGATGATCGCGGATATCACTCCTGGACATATTTCAATAGAGTATGGCTTTCACGGGCCGAATTATACTACGGTATCTGCCTGTGCATCTTCAGCCAACGCTTTAATTGATTCCAAGATGATTATCCAGCTTGGAAAAGCAGATGTTATTGTATGCGGAGGCTCTGAAGCAGCCGTAACAGCAAGTGGTGTCGGTGGATTTAATGCGATGATGGCACTTTCTACAAGAAATGACGATCCTAAAACAGCTTCAAGACCTTTTGACAAAGACAGAGATGGCTTTGTGTTGGGCGAAGGAGCAGGATGTATCATCCTTGAGGAATATGAGCACGCAGTAAAACGTGGTGCTACAATTTATGCAGAATTACAAGGTGGCGGGATGAGTGCAGATGCACATCACATGACTGCCCCGCATCCTGAAGGACTGGGAGCTTATCTGGTAATGAAAAACTGTTTGGAAGACGCAGGCTTAACTGCTGATGAAGTAGACCATATCAACATGCATGGTACCTCTACTCCATTAGGAGATATTGCAGAATCCAACGCAATTTCAAAATTACTGGGCGAGCACGCTTTTGATATTCAGATTAATTCTACAAAATCAATGACCGGACACCTTCTGGGAGCTGCCGGAGTAATTGAAGCTATCGCTGCATTAGGAACTATTATTCATGGTATTGTTCCGCCTACCATCAACCATTTTACTGATGATGAAAATATTGACAGCAGACTGAATTTCACATTCAACAACGCTGTTAAGAAAGATGTAAAAGTAGCCATGAGCAATACTTTTGGATTTGGCGGGCATAACGCTTGCGTTCTATTTAAGAAAATCTAAATTCAATGAATGGAGTTACAGAAATACTTTTCTAAATTCCTTCTCAAACAAAGAAAAAGAAAATTAACGGAGAGAGACTATTTCCTTAGTACCGAGCTGAAAAAAATGCTGGGTGCGGAGGTTCAGAATATTGCTCTTTACCGTGAAGCTTTTTCTTTAAAAAGTTCTTCTAAAAATCAAGACTGCAATTACGAGAGGCTTGAATTTTTGGGAGATTCTGTTTTGGGTACAATTATTTCCTGTCATCTGTTCCAGACCTATCCTCAGGCTAATGAAGGATATCTGACACAGATGAAATCTAAAATTGTTAATAGGAAGAATCTTAATAAATTAGGAGAAGACCTGAAGCTTATCGATCTTTTGCAGAAGCAGGGATCCGCAGCATTGGGAGAAAACATTTCCGGAAATTTATTTGAGGCACTTATTGGTGCTGTTTATCTGGACTTTCATTATGATGCCTGTAAGAGGATCATCTTGGAAAGATTATTGACTCCTAGTGAAATTAACAAGCTTGAGAATAAAATTGTAAGCTATAAAGGTCTTCTGCTTGAATGGAGCCAGAAGAAAAAAGTAAATATAAAATACGAGACCTGTGAAGAGGTCCAGGCCAATAAAGCGGTGGTATTCAGGTGCCACGTCTGGCTGGGAGAAGAAAAGATCGCCAATGCGACGGAAACTTCCAAAAAGAAAGCGGAAGAAAAGGCAGCACAAAGAGCATTTTATATTTTAAACAAAAAAGAAAACATACTTGGAAATTCAAAAACTTTATGATCTGGATGATATAGAATTTGAAGATATTGCCATAGGATTGGTAAGATTAGCAAAAGATATACCTGCTCATGAGTTTTTCTACAAAATAAATCAAATCAACGGCCTTACCTTTTCCAGAAAGAAAGATGTGATTATTCACGGGGCTTATTATGATTATTATTTCCCGAGATTTGAGGCTTATCATAAGTTTACAAAGACATGTTTTACATTTATTTCGAACCGATCCTCGGAAAGTACGCAAAAAAAACTGCAGACCGAGCTCTTTACAGGAGAAGAAAACATTAAATTTTTATTAAATAATCAGGTAGATGTAGAATATATTCTGCATACTTCGGAACAAATTCCTGATTTTTCCGTAATTTTGCTCCCGGAAAATCTTGTATTTCCGATACAAGACTATACACTAGGTTCTGAAGAAGAACTTTATCAAATTATCCAGTATTATGAATAAGTATTTAAAGAAGACAAAAATTATTGCAACACTAGGGCCTGCTTCATCGTCGAAGGAGGTAATGTTAGGACTCATGAAAGCAGGTGTTGATATTTTCAGAATAAATTTTTCACATGCAGATTACGAATTAGTTCGAAACAATATTGAAATTATCAGAGAGCTTAATCAGGAATACGGTTTTTCTGTGGGTATCCTTGGAGACCTTCAGGGCCCGAAACTGAGAGTAGGTGTCGTAAAAGAAGGTTCTTACCTGAACCCCGGCGATATTCTTACTTTTACGAATGAGAAAATAGAAGGTGATTCCACTAAGGTTTACATGACGTATCAGCAGTTTCCTCAGGATGTAAAAGTTGGGGAGAGAATCCTTATTGATGACGGAAAGCTGATGTTGGAGGTTATTGAAACCAACGAAATAGATACGGTAAAAGCAAAGACTATTCAAGGGGGACCTTTGAGCTCTAAAAAGGGAGTGAACCTGCCGAATACCAATGTATCTCTTCCTGCTCTTACGGAAAAAGACGTGCAGGATGCCAATTTCATGCTTGACATGGAGGTTGACTGGATTGCACTTTCTTTCGTACGACACGCACAGGACATTATCGACCTGAAAAAGCTGATCGACAGCCATCCAAACGGAAAATTCAAAACTCCGATTATTGCTAAGATCGAAAAGCCTGAAGGTGTTAAAAATATTGACGAAATCTTATTGGAATGTGACGGACTTATGGTTGCCCGTGGTGACCTTGGGGTGGAAGTTCCGATGGAAGAAGTTCCAGCTATCCAGAAAAACCTGGTAGAGAAAGCAAGATTTTACTCAAAACCGGTAATTATTGCTACACAGATGATGGAAACAATGATCAACAGCCTTACGCCGACAAGAGCAGAGGTAAATGATGTTGCCAACTCTGTATTGGACGGCGCGGACGCAGTAATGCTTTCCGGAGAAACTTCTGTAGGAAGATATCCGGTTCAGGTAGTTGAAAACATGTCAAAAATTGTACAGAACATTGAGAAGACGCATTTTTATCAGCATAAAAATGAACCTATCGAAAAAGACTATAACTGTATTGATGAGAGATTCATTACCAACAGGGTATGTCTTGCAGCAGTAAGAATTGCTAAAACTACCAATGTTTCTGCTATTGTTACCCTGACGCATTCAGGATATACAGCATTTCAGCTGGCAGCACACAGACCGAATTCCCATATCATTGTATACAGCGGAAACCGAAGAGTGATCACAATGCTAAACCTTCTTTGGGGAGTTCATGCCTTTTATTATGACATGAAAAAATCTACCGATGAAACAATTATCCAGGTAAATATGCTGACACACAACCATGGTTATATTGAAAGCGGAGATTTTGTAATCAACATCAATGCTACGCCATCTTATGAAGGTGGAAAAACGAATACATTGAGACTGACAACAGTTTAGACAATAAGCAATAAGCAATAAGCAATAAGCAATAAGCAAAATTACTTTAGCTACTATATAAAAAATCCCGGAAATAGATGTTTCCGGGATTTTATTTTTTATATTGTTAACGTAGGTTTACACAAATACATTATACATTATACTTTGTACATCATACAAATCAATTTCCTACAATTGTTCTTGCTGTTACAAACTCTTTTAAAGCCAATAATGATAACTCCGTTCCATATCCTGAAGCCTTGCTTCCACCGAATGGAAAACGCGGGTCAGAGCTTGTCATTCTGTTGATATTTACCGTTCCTGATTCCAGGTTTTCGATGAAAAACAGCTGACGTTCTTTATTTGCAGTCCAAACAGAGTTTGAAAGCCCAAAAGGAATATCATTGGCCATTTGTAAAGCCTCTTCATCACTTTTAGCGATCATGATCATCCCAAGAGGTCCGAAAAGTTCTTCTTTTAAAATAGGGTTTCCTTCCTGAACACGAATTAAACCGGGTTTAAATTCATTTTCAGAAATTCTTTCCAAAGGAATAATAATTTCAGCCCCATTTTCCAATGCTCTGTTGAATTGAGCTTCCAGCTCATCGGCCAGGTCCGGTCTTGCCATTCCCGCTAATTTAGTTTCCTTATTTAAAGGATCTCCAACTTCATAAGTTTTATATTCTTCAATGAACTTCGGCAAAAATTCATCTTCAATTTTTTCATCAATAATAAATCTTTTAGCGGCAGTACAGGTTTGTCCGCAATTTTGAAGTCTGGATTTTACTCCTGCTTTTGCCGCATCATCTAAATCTGCATCATCGAAAATAATGAAAGCATCACTTCCACCTAATTCCAATAAAGATTTTTTGATATTCAAACCAGCAATTGAAGCTACTTCTCCACCAGCTTTTCCACTTCCTGTAAGACTTACTCCTTTTACAGCATCATGCTCAAGAATTTCTTTTACGGCTTTATGTCCCACTTCCAGATTCTGAAATACACCTTCCGGAAAACCTGCCTCTAAAAGGACCTCTACAATTGCATTTCCACTTCCAAAACAAATTGAAGCGTGTTTCAGAACTACTGTATTTCCGGCTAAAATGGCTGGAACAGCAAACCTCAATACCTGCCAGAAGGGAAAATTCCAGGGCATTACTCCTAAAATTACCCCTTTCGGAACATAATGAACTTCAGAATAAGCAAATTCAGATTCAACTTTTTCAGGTTTTAAAATATTTTCAGCAACTGCATAGTAATTCATCATTAAAGCACACTTTTCAACCTCAGCAATCGACTCTGAAATCGGTTTATTCATTTCAGCAGTAATAATTCTTCCGAATTTTTCTGAATTGTTCTTTAAAATTCCTGCCGCTTTTGCGATCAGCTTCTGCTTTTCTTCAAACGGTACTTTTCTCCATTCTGAAAATGTCTTATCTGCTTGAATAAGCTTATTTTCAATTAACTGTTCCATAATATAATTTCTGTTTTAAATTCACAAAATGAATTTATTAATGCCTTTATTCTAAAAGCAGTGTGAAAGTAACAAATTCTATTCCTTAAGGCTAAATAAAGTAATGATTTTTCTCTATAGAAATAATATAATTTATTCTCAGACCATAAACCATTCATTCACAAGACATGCGGCCAGCCTGGCTGTTCTGTCCTGAATATCAAGGGAAGGATTGACTTCTGCAACATCAAGTGCTATCAGTTTTTTATTTTTTAAAATATGTCTGTAAAAATGCATAAAAGGGGTATCTGCAAAGATCCCATTATAGGCGGAAGCGGAAACTCCGGGAGCAATGGATGCATTGAAAACGTCCATGCAGATGGTAAGATAAGCAAAATCTACAGTCTCCATCAGCTCATCGATACGCTGGTAGATGGAAGGAAGATTTTCAAAAAAGAGTTCATCAGCAAGGATATATTTCATCCCGTACTGATGGGCTGTATCAAAAAGCTTCAGAGTATTTGAGTTTCTCTGGATTCCGATATGAAGTGAGTTGATCTGCCCTTCCTGTGCAATTTGCCAGAACCCTGTTCCGGAGCTTGCCCCTACTCCTTTTTCCGGCTGCCTGTTGTCAAAATGGGCGTCTATATTGATGATCCCAATTTTCTGTTCCGGAAAAGCCGTTTTCACGCCTAAATAATGCGCATAGGTTACTTCATGGCCTCCTCCTAAAACAAGTGACTTTCCTCCTTTCAGCAAAACTTTTGAAACATTTTTCGCAAGGCTGTTCTGGGCACCTTCAAGATCGCCGTCTTCACAGGTTATATTTCCAAAATCAAGAAGGGAGAAATCCGGACGGATCACAGGGAAATTAGACATATTTTTTCGGATTACATCAGGGGCATCTTTGGCACCCTGCCGTCCTTTATTTCTTCTGACTCCTTCATCTACGGCAAAGCCATGCAGAACAAAATCATCTGCTTTAATATTGTCGTAATTATGTTCTTCCTTAACTCTTTGAAATATTCTGTGGAAAAGAGGTTCTTCTCCGTCTAATCTGCCTTGCCAAGTGTCCTGAAACATAGATCTAAATTAAATTTTAATTACTGCGTTTTATCCAGTAAATCTAAATAATATTGTTTAGATATTAAAACGCTCCTGTGTTCAATTTCAAAAATGCTCCATGACTTCTGTCATTCCTGTAATATGCTGATCTTAAATTATTTTTTTTTCTGATTGGCGTTACTGCTTATGAACATTTCATTTCGCTCTTCTGAAACAATTTCTAGGAATCGTTCATAATGCTTGAGTACATCAGAAATCAGTTCATTCTTTGTAAAGTACTGCACATCATACCCTTCTCTTCCATCTCCGAAATAGGATCTCGGATAGTGGGTTTTATTGTCATCGAGATCGGGAAGATTCTCTTCAGTGATCATGTATTCTGAAACGGTTTTCACTCTATTTTCAATTCCATAAATAAAATTATTGACGATTCCCTGGTGAATCTCTATTTCTATTCTGGCAGGATTTTCATAATGATTTATTTTGGCTTCAATTCCGTTCGCTGCAAATTCCTGCCGCAGATCTGTAAAGGCTTCTTTTGTTTTGATCTGAATAAAATGATCTACCGAAGAGTTATCTTTAAAGGAAACAATATTTTTTAAACGCTCTTTCCAAAACTCGCCTGACCATGGAACGGTTGAAGCAGAAAAGTTAGTCTCATAATATTTCTGGTCAATGATCAGTCCCTTCATCAAACTTACTATAAATAAAAGTATGATGACTGAAAAGGGTAATGCCGTAATTAAAGTCATACTTTGAAGCGCTTTTAATCCCCCGGCGTTTAATAGCAAAAGGGAAAGCACAGCGAGTAAAATACCCCAGAATACAATCTGCCATTTGGGAGATTTTTTAGCATTTTTGGTAGCGATACTGTTCATCACAAATATTCCCGAATCAGCGGAGGTCACAAAGAAAATAATAATGATGGCAATAACGAAAAACCCGGTCAGTGTTGATAAGGGCATATATTCTAAAAACCGGAACATCAATGCATCAGGATCGGACGCCAGTTGACTCAATTTTCCATTTGCAATATTTAAATCAAACCAGATAGCACTGTTTCCAAACACGGACATCCAGATAAAATTGAATAACGTAGGAAGTACTAAAACTGCCAGAATAAATTCTCTGATGGTTCTTCCCTTGGAAATCCGGGCGATAAATAATCCTACATAAGGCGACCATGAAATCCACCACGCCCAATATAAAATAGTCCAGTCATAGAACCATGGCAATGCATTCTTTTCGTAGACATGGGTATTGAAAGTAAGATTGAAAAAATTATTGATATAGTTTCCCAATCCATCTGTAAAGCTTCCTATCAGATAGACCGTCGGGCCCAATATTAGTACAAAAAGTAAGAGTACAATGACGCTCATTACATTGATATTGCTTAAAATCTTTACCCCTTTATCCACTCCGCTAATCGCTGAAAATACAGAAAGAGTAATAAGACTGATCACAATAATCACCTGATTGGTAAAACTGTTTTCCGCGGTAATATGAAGTATATTTAATCCTGAACTGATCTGTACCACTCCAAATCCTAAAGTAGTAGTCAATCCGAAGAAAGTGCAACATAATGCAAATACATCAATTGCATTCCCCCATTTACCATTAATCTTATCTTTCAGCAATGGATAAAAACAGCTTCGTAATGAAAGCGGCAGCCTGTACCGGTAAGCAAAGTACGATAAAGAAAGTCCTACCACTCCGTAAATAGCCCAGGCATGAACTCCCCAGTGAAAAAAGGTATACAATTGTGCCTGCTTGGCTCTGCTAACGTAATGATTATCGGCAAAAACTTCGGAAGAATAATGCTGCATAGGTTCTGCCACACTAAAATAAATCAGCCCGATTCCCATTCCTGCTGCAAACAGCATTGAGATCCATGAGAAAAAGGAGTATTCAGGTTTGCTGTCGTTAGCTCCCAGCTTTATATTCGCATATTTACTGAACAGCAGGTAAACTAAAAAGATCACAAACAGAGTGACCGCCCATACATACACCCAGTTCAGATTAATAAATATAAATTGTTTAATCTCGTTTAAAATATTTTCCGTCGGCTTAGGATAAAGAGCCGAAAGAAAACATGTTCCGATAATAAAAATGAGACTTGGAATAGTAACACCTTTGTTGAAAGTAGACTTTAGATTTTCAAATTTCATCAAGTTTATTTTTTCGTATTAATATTGACAGACACCTGGCATAGCCCTGGCAGAAGTACTCAAAGAATAATATGACTGCGTTATTTTCCTTATCAAGGAGTGTACTTAAGAACTATAGAAAATTACTGTTTTATACAATGAATCAACAGTAATGGGGTGACAATATAAGAAAACTTAAATAAAAAATAAAAGTCTGAGGCTGTATTCCGCCTAATTTGCCTTGTAAAAAAAATGTATTTTCTTTAATTTACATTGTAGTGTTCAAAGCTCTGCCAGTACTTATCTTTATAAATTTCAAGTGAAATTTTATACTGAGGATTGTCTTTTATGATCCGATCAAAAACTTTAGAAGGCTGCCTGAAGTCCTTGCTTGCAAAGTAAATGCTTTTGGAATTGTCTGCGGTTTCCCTGCCGATATACAAATGACCATCTTTTTGGCCAAGAAGTTCTATTGCATAGTCTTCAATGACATTCATTGTATTGTAATCCGCTTCTTCCGGAAAACCATTATTGTTCTTTCCATCGTAAGAAATTTTCAGGGCAGAAATCCACGGATAAGAGGCTTTTGCATCATATTTTAACAGAGAAGCATTGACTGTGGCCATAAGCGGCATTCCGTTTTCCAGAGTGGCTTCAAGAAGAGAAAACTGATCTTCACTTTCCAAAACCTGCCGGTCTTTATACTTTTCTGTAAATTCTCTTTCTCTCCACAGAAGAAATTCTTTTAGTTTTTCTATGGGAATAAGTTCCTGCTCCGCTTCACTTTTACCTATAATGCTGAAAGTATCAATTTGGGTGGCAAAATTCAACTCGCCCAGGAAATTATCCAGAAAAATACAGATTCCCGTCGTGGCCGATTGTCTGTTTTCTTCGTTTAAGTTTTCATAAACAAACGCCAGATCAATCTCATCCGGATAACCTTGTATTTCATTGGAGTAAAAATAGATATTGTTTTTTGTAAATTCTAAGTCCCCCATTCTCAATCCAATATTTTCAATATTCGTTTCGGGTTTGAGGGCTGTAAATTTCCAATGATCAATCTTAGGAGCAGCAGCAATAAGTTCTTCTGCAAAAATTATTTTTTTTACATCACCTTCTACCGTAATGATAAGTTCGGCCGTATCTTCATCACACATTCCTGAGAGGAAATAGTAACCGTCATTTATCTTAGTAAGTTCAGGAGATATGATATCAAAAAACTGTTCTTCAATATGTTCTCTGCTTTTTACAACTTCAAAAAAAGTTTTCTCTTTTATTAAAAACCAGTCCCAAAAGTCCTTATAGGTTTTGGTTTCTTTCTCCGGCTGTTTTTTGCCTAAGATCTTATCAAAAATACCCATTTTCTATTGAATTTGAGTTCCGCTGATATACACATGTTCTGCATTCAGGCTTCCCTGATTGTAAAGAACGTTCTGAAAATTATCGGTTTCAAACGTTACAAAATCTGCTTTTTTACCCGTTTCCAGTTTTCCTATATCTTCAAGACCTAATGCATAAGCAGCACGGAATGTTATTCCCGCTAACACTTCAGCAGTTGTTAATTTTTCAAATGTAGCCAAAATAGAAGCTTGGGTAATTAAGTTTCCCATCGGTGCAGATCCCGGATTCCAGTCGCTGGCAATGGCTACAATAGCTCCGGCATCCAGTAATTTTCTGGCCGGAGTAAATTTTTCACCTAATCCTAAGCTTGCTCCCGGCAATGCAGTAGCAACAGTATGCGACTGTGCTAAAAACTCAATATCTTCGTCAATGGTGGCTTCCAGGTGATCTGCAGATTTTGCTCCTACTTCCACTGCGATCCTTGAACTTCCCGGTGTAAACTGGTCTGCATGAACTGTTATATCAAAACCTAAATTTTTAGTTTTAAGAAGGAAATCTTTACTTTCTTCAGGCTGAAATGCGGATTTTTCTATAAATATATCTACACGCTGTGCTAGTTCTTCTTCTTTTACTTTTGGCAAAATCTCTGTAAGAATATATTCTAAATATTCCTGATTGGTTCCGTCAAAATCTCTGGGTTTCAAATGAGCAGAAAGACATGTAGGAACCAGTCTGGCTTTTGTCTGTCCCTGTGCTTTTTTAATGATTCTGAGCATTTTCAGTTCATTTTCCACATCTAATCCATAGCCACTTTTTATTTCAATGGTCGTAATTCCTAATGAAACTAAAAAACTGATCCTTTCTACCAATGTTTTTAATAATTCTTCTTCTGAAGCATTTCTCGTGTGCTGTACGGAGCTCCAGATTCCTCCGCCGCTTTCTGCTATTTCAAGATAGGTTTTTCCTGCATTACGCATGGCAAAGTCATTGGCGCGGTTTCCACCGAAACAGATGTGGGTATGGGAATCTACAAATCCGGGAAGAGCAATCTGCTCTCCTTCAATAGATTCCGTTTCTGTATCCGGATTTTCAGTCTTTAGCATCTTAAAGTTCCCAACTTTCTTAATCAAGCCATTATCAACCAAAATTCCTCCGTCTGTAATAATATCAATTTGCTCATCAGATATTTTTCCTCTTAACGGAAGATCTGCCAACGTAATGATCTGCTTGAAAGGTCCTATTAATTTCATTTGTTTAAGATTAAAGCTACAGCTTGTTTGCAATTAAATTTTCTTCTCAAAAATACTTAAAATATCTCAATATACTAAATTCAAATTGGCTTCAACCTCAGCTATTGTAGTTATCTTTGCCTTTACCTCTGCCTTACAACTCTCCTTTTTGAATCCCTGAATTTTCTCAATCTAAACCTCAACCTTAGTCTAAATTTCCTATCTTTGAAGTAAATGAAATGAATTAATGCCAGACTTTTTACATCCAGATAAGGAAAACTACTCACATGAAGAACTTATGCAGGAGGAGCAGATCCGTCCGCAGAGTTTTAAGGATTTTGCCGGACAGAGAAAAACTTTGGAAAACCTGGAAGTTTTTGTCAGTGCTGCCAAAAGACGTGGTGGTGCTCTTGATCATGTTCTTCTGCATGGTCCGCCGGGTCTGGGTAAAACAACTTTAGCCAATATTATTGCCAATGAGCTTGGTGTTAACTGTAAGATTACTTCTGGTCCTGTGTTGGATAAGCCGGGAAGTTTAGCCGGCCTGCTGACGAATCTGGAAGAAAACGATGTTCTTTTTATTGATGAGATCCACCGGCTGTCGCCTGTTGTGGAAGAATATCTGTATTCTGCCATGGAGGATTATAAGATAGATATTATGCTGGAAAGCGGTCCTAATGCGAGAAGTGTCCAGATCAGTCTGAATCCTTTCACGCTGGTAGGAGCAACCACAAGAAGCGGAATGCTTACAAAGCCAATGCTGGCAAGGTTCGGGATTCAAAGCAGGCTTGAATATTATTCGGTTGAGCTTTTATCGATGATCATTCAGCGAAGCTCAAGGGTTTTGGGAAGTAAGATTTATGAAGATGCAGCGATAGAAATTGCCAGAAGAAGCCGCGGAACACCAAGGATTGCCAATGCTTTGCTAAGAAGAGTACGTGATTTTGCCGAGATCAAAGGAAACGGAGAAATTGAGATCAATATCACAAAGTATGCATTGAATTCTCTTAATGTTGATGAGTTTGGCCTGGATGAAATGGATAATAAGATCATGCGGGTCATGATTGAAAACTTCAAAGGAAAACCGGTAGGGATTTCCGCCCTTGCTACCTCAATTGCTGAAAACCCTGAGACCCTGGAAGAGGTGTATGAGCCTTTTCTGATTCAGGAAGGATTTATCATCAGAACACCAAGGGGAAGAGAAGTTACCGACAAAGCTTACCAGCATTTAAAAATATCCCGTCCAAAAAATCCGGGAGAATTATTTTAACAGTCTATGTTTATTCCAAAATTATACAGAAGTGAAGATCTTGATCTGATGAAAGAAATCATCAGAGACAATGCATTTGCCCTGCTTATTTCCTCCGTTGAAAAAATAAGAGCTACGCATTCCATGATGATGCTTAATGATAATGATCCTGAGAATGTCTATGTGGAAACTCATATTTCCAGAGCCAATCCTCAGGCAAAAACATTAAAGGACGGGGATGAAGTCCTTTGCGATTTTCTGGGAGCCCATACTTATATTTCGAGCAGCTGGTATGATCATCTCAATGTTTCGACCTGGAATTATGAAGCTGTTCAGGTGTATGGGAAAGTACAGCTTATGAATCATGACGAACTTTATCAGCATCTTGATAAATTAACTTCAAAATATGAAAGTTTCCAGAAGTGTCCTGTCATGGTAAAAGATATGGAAAGGGAATTTGTGGAAAAAGAAATGAAAGGTGCTTTCGGGCTGAAAATAATCCCAACAGAAATATTCATCAAGCAAAAGCTTTCTCAGAACAGAAAAGATCATGATTATCAGAACATTATCTCTGAGCTTGAAAATTCGGATGAGAATGGAAGAAAAATTGCTGAGAAAATGAAATTAATAAAGAAATAATAATCAAAATATATATGAAGCTATATCCGATACAATGTGGAAAATTTAAACTGGACGGCGGTGCCATGTTTGGAGTCGTCCCAAAGAGTCTGTGGGAAAAAACCAATCCTGCAGACGAAAGAAACCTGATTGAACTGGGAACGCGTTCCCTGCTTATAGAAGACGGCAAGAAACTGATTCTTATAGACTGCGGTCTTGGAAATAAACAAGATGATAAATTCTTCGGGCATTATTCGCTTTGGGGAGATGATAATCTTGATAAGAATTTAAAGAAATTCGGTTTTGTAAAAGAGGATATTACGGATGTATTCCTTACTCACCTTCACTTTGATCATTGCGGAGGTGCTATTGAATGGAATGATGACCGAACGGGATACAGACCGGCTTTTAAAAACGCTCAGTTCTGGACGAACGAAAACCACTGGCAATGGGCCACAGAACCTAATGCAAGAGAAAAAGCCAGCTTTCTGAAAGAGAATATCCTTCCAATGCAGGAAAGCGGACAGCTTAACTTTTTGCCTCTTCCTACTACGGGAAATTACGGTTTTGCTCCAGACTTAAAAATGGATGTGATATTTGTAGACGGACATACGGAAAAACAGATGCTTCCGGTGATTCAATATCAGGAAAAGACGATTGTTTTCGCTGCGGATCTTATTCCTACTGCAGGACATATTAACCAGGTTTATGTAATGGGATATGATACAAGACCTCTTCTGACATTGGAAGAGAAAGGAAAATTCCTGAAACAGTGTGTAGACAATGAATATCTTCTGTTCTTTGAACATGATGCCCACAATGAACTGGCAAGTCTTAAAATGACTGAAAAAGGGGTAAGATTAGACGAGATTCACAGTTTTAATGATGTTTTTGGATATTAATTTTTGATTATGGAAGATTTACATTCAGAAACACAGAAAGCAGAACCGGAACCGGCACCCAAGGTGATCGGACTTACCGGTGGTATAGGTTCAGGAAAGACTACTGTAGCTCATTTTATAGAAGACTTTGGATTTCCTGTTTATTATTCCGATGACAGGGCGAAAGCCATTGTGAATGAAAGTGAGGATTTAAAGGTAAAAATAATAGATTTACTAGGCAATGAAGCTTATGATGCGAACGGACTGTATGACAGAAAATTTGTTGCAGAAAAGGTTTTCAGCAATAAGGAACTGCTTCACGAGTTAAATGAGATTATTCATCCTGCGGTACGTATTGATTTTGAAGAATGGCTTAAAAAACAGACAAAGTATTTGGTCTTTAAAGAGACGGCCTTATTATTCGAATTAAAGCTGAACCGACAATGTTATAAATCTCTACTGGTTACTGCTGAAGATAATATCAGAGCCAAAAGAGTAATGGACAGGGATGGAAAAACCTACCGAGAAGTAGAATCTGTCATGGAAAAGCAAATGCCTGAAAAGGATAAGATAAAACTTGCAGACTGCATTATCTATAATAATACCAACCTAGAAGATCTTAAGGAACAGACCGAACAGATCATCTTTGCTATTGAATAAAAAAAACCTCGTTAGAAAAATTCTAACGAGGTTTTTCAATATAGATTTTCTAAACGAAAAACTTTCAACAATAAATAAGCCCTCATTTCTGAGGGCTTATTTATTGTTGAAATTTAAATATTATTCTTTAATAAATTTCTTTTGAACCGTTACGCCATTGTCATCGATATCTATTACATAAATACCATTGATCAATTTACCAACGTTGATCTGGTTGTTAAGCAGAATACCGTCAGCGATAACCTGTCCTGCAGAATTGTAGATCTTATATTTAGCTTTTTTGCTGATATTCTTCACATACAATACTGAGCTTACCGGGTTAGGGTAAATCATGATCTCGGTCTGGTTAAGAGAGTTTGGTACTCCCGGTTTAGAGATTCTTACTGAGTAATCCTCTACCTCACCATTTGCAAAATTAGTACAGTTCACAGGAATTCCGTCTCTCATCATTGCCACTCTCATTACTACATACTTATAATTCGTCATGCTTATATAAGCATCTACAGGTACGTTGAATGTTCCTGTAACAGGACTTGTAGTGTTCGGAGGTGATGTAAATACTCTCTCATCAAGATCAAAGTATCCGTTTCTGTTGAAATCTATCCATACTGCGATTCCTTCATCATGGTTTGTTCCGTTCCATTTTTTCTCAATCGTGATCTGATTTCCTGTAGATCCCTGAACCATTTCTATGAATGTATCAGGTACTCCTGTATAATTTGTATAGCTAGAAGGTCCTGAAGCATTTTCCATTTTAGGTCTTCCATTTGGAACTACCGTAACTTTGGAAATATGTTCATTAACAGCATTTTGAGAACTCATCTGGCAGTACGTCACTGTAGGTGTTGTGAAATAGTATGGAGGTGTGTATGTACCCGGCGTACCGCTACAAATGTTTACAACCTGCATTTCATATTTCGTTTCTTCCAGTAATCCTGTTATAGTATAAGTATTCGTTGTTAAAGGAACATTTGTCCAGCTCGGAATACCTACTTTTCTATATCTCAGAACATAAGTTGCCCCAGGGAAACCTTCCCATGTAACTTCAGCCGATGTAGGAGTAAGCTGAGTTATAGTTAATCCTGGAGGAGGAAGTTCACATGTTCTTTCCGTAGTAAATACTTTCGGATTTGAGTACGGGTTAAGAGTATTTTCTCCAACACATTTATTTGCAACTCTTACTTCATATTTTGTATACGGATCTAAACCTCCTAATAAATAAGTATTGGTAGGAGGAGCAATGTTAGGAACCTGATTCCAGGTAGGAGCTCCTACTTTTCTCCATTCCAGTGTATACGTAGAGCTCGCTGCAAGCGGTGCCCAAGTAATCAGTGCGGAGTTAGTTGTAATATTACTTACTGTAACATTCGGAGGCGTAGGATCACATCTTGTTACGAATGTTTTGATCGGTGTAAATGTACCTGCAACATCTCCACAAACAGCAGCTACCTGCACTTCATAGATTGTAGCCGGAGTTAAACCGTTCAATACAAGTGGAATATTATTTAGCAATGTTGAAGCATATACTTCTGTCCACGCTCCTGGAGGAGGTCCCTGAGTTCTATATCTTACAAGATAAGTAACGGTATTCGGTACTCCTGAGAAAGTAAGTGTAGCAGAATTATGAGTCGCTGTAATTCCAGGCTGGTTAGGTATACCATTACTACATGGTCTGATTCTTACCGCATAATCTTCAACCTCTCCATTGACTGCATTCTGACACAATACTGGAGCACTGGTACGTTTAAGCACGACTCTCATTGTGGTTGTAAGCGGACCTGTATAAGCTGCTCCCGGAACAGCAAAGGTTGCAGTAACAGGAGTTGCAGTATTCGCTGCTGTATTTAAGATCTGTTCTGAAGTTTCAAAAACTCCGTTTCTGTTGTAGTCTATCCAAACAGATACTGCATCATTACTCGTTGAACCTGTCCATCCCTTTGCTATAGAGATTTTATTATTTGCAGATCCTGCATCAAGAGTGATTAATGTTGCAGGTGTTGTATAGCTTGTATAGTTATTCTGTACAGTAGTATTGCTCATCACCGGAACTCCAGGGTTGGAAGATGTAACGGTTACATTTGAAATGTGGTCGTTAGTTCCTGTACCTGTCATTGGACAGTATGAAAGCGGCGGTGTTGTAAACTGTACTGTTGTAGAATATGGTCCTGTAGAACCTCCACATGTAGTAGAAACCTGTACATCGTATTTAGTCTGCTCAGCAAGCCCAGGAATAGTATAATTATTTACTCCCGGTGCCAAAGTCACAGGTGGGATTGTAAATGTTCCAGCAGTAGCTAACTTCCATCTAATGGTGTAAGTAGCATTCGCAGCACCCATCCAATAAACCGTAGCTGTAGAAGCTGTAAGGTTTGTAACGGTGATATTTGTAGGCGGCGCAGTAGTACAAGCAGGCTGATCAATCAGTTTCACTGCATAATCTTCTACTTCCCCCCAGGTGAAAGTTCCACAAGGAGCCGCTGTAGCGCTTTCTCTTAATGCTACACGCATACGTGTATTCAGATTTCCCGTATACACTCCCCCAGCAACGTTCGGTACGCTGAAAGTTGCAGTAACAGGAGTTGTAGTATTACTTGGTGAATTCAATACCTGTTCAAAAGTTTCAAAAACTCCGTTTCTGTTAAAGTCAATCCATACTCCTGTTCCGAATGACCATTGTGTTCCTGGCCAGGTTTTTTCAATAGTAACAGTATTAGCTCCTAAACCTCTTACTAAAGTAATAAGTCTTGCAGGATCTGTAGTATAATCTGTATAATTACTGAAATCTGAAGTACTGGTCATTGGTATTGCAGCATTCGGAGTTACAACAACTTTACTGATATAACCATCAATAGTGGTACTTGTAGAATTGGAACTACAATAAGAAATAGCAGGAGTCGTAAAGGTAGTGCTTGTAGAGAACGGTCCTTGTGTTCCGCCACAGATTGTAGCAATCTGAACTTCATACTGCGTTTGCTCCGTAAGGTTGTTTATTGTATAACTGCTCGCAAGAGGAGTGGTAATATTTACTGTATTCCACGTTGGTGCAGTTACAGCTTTATATCTCAGTACATAAGTAGCACCTATTGAAGGCATCCAGCTCACAAGAGCTGTAGTCGGTGTAATATTGGACACTGCAATATTACTTGGAGGCGAAGTAGTACATGGTTGTAAAGCGATAACATTTAATGTAAAGTCAACAAAATTACCCCATGCTGCAGGTCCACATGAAGTATTGGCTCCAATAAAGGATGTCGATGTTCTTACTCTGTAATTACCAGGTGCCTGTGTTCCAGGGATGACAATTGTTGCTGTTCCGTTTGTAACATAACCAGGAGTTGCCAAAATGGTTTCACCCGGATCATTAAAACTCATGTTATTATTCCAGTCAACCCAAACATAATAATTATAAGTGCTGGTTCCACTGTTCAAATTCATGGTTATCGTATTGGTTGGTAACCCTGAAAAAACTGTGGCTGAATTATTAACATATGCCGTATAGGAATTAGCTGAATAATTTAAATTGGTAATTCCTCCTGTTGTGGTTATCGTTTTCAGATAATACGAAGTTGAGCTGGAACCTCCCGTAGGTGTACAATATCCTGTAAACACATTCACAGGTCCTATCCATGTACTCTGATTCGTTCCACTGCATTTTGATCTTACCCAAACATAATAAGCAGTATTGGCCGTCAATGGAGAAAGTGTTACACTTGTTCCTGTAGTAACTGTCTGTGAAGGTACGGTTGCAGATGTTGGTGCTGTAGCAGATGTACTGTAATATACATCATAACCTCCTGCAGGCACAGATGAAGGAGCAGTCCAGCTGATTGCCGCACTCGTTGGTGTTACCGTTCCTAACGTTAATCCGGAAGGAGGCAAACACGAAGGAGCAGCTCCAAAAGTCAACTGAACATTGGGTCTGTTGGAGGTAATTGTTCCAGTAGCTGTTGCTGAAGCTGAATTATCTTCTTCGATATACATATGTCTCGATGCAGCATTAGAGTAAGTAAAAGCACTTCCACTTGTACTTCCCGTCCCGGTACCACCATAGCTTACCTCGACTAACACCACTAGATTTTCTGTCCCGTTATAATAAAAAGGGCTTTGCAGGGTGATTGTATTCCATCCTGTAGTTATATTATTGATCGTTCCGGTATACACTAAGCTGGCTCCGGCAGTTGCTGTAGGCCAGTCTTGTGATGTAAGAGTAGTTGTTGCAGCTGGAACAGATTTCAAATAAACCTTTACCGGAGTAGCTGCACTTGTAGCTGTTGTTGCATTCCATGCCACTGACAGTACACTTCCGCCGGCAGGCAGATTGATTTCTGCTGCAGTATAAAGTGATGCATCTCTTTGATATCCATAGTAAACTCCCAAAGGATATCTCTGAGTAGCTGTTCCTGCACCAATAGTAATTGTTTGTGCCTGTGAAAACAGTCCGAAGACCATACAAAGCAATGTTATGAGCACCCTAAAGGGCCTGCTCATTTTACAGAGTAAAAATCCACTCATATTTTTTAAATTTAGTTATAATAACAATAGTAATAAGTATAGTATTTCGTATTTGTTGGTGTTCAAATGGATTCTTGAACATCCATTCTACAGATAATCTGTATTGAAAAAAATAGTTTTTTAATTCATACGCTCATATTTTAATAATTACACAAATCTAATAATTTTTTCACTATTAATGTATTCATTCAAATATTTTTTTGTAAAAATTTCACAATAATAACACATTCTATACATTAAAACACAAAATCCTCAGGAGAGCCTGAGGATTTTATATTATTATTAATTACTGTTATTTCTTGATAAATTTGGATCTGAACTGATCTTTTCCTTTTTCATCAATCGTGATGACGTATCCGCCTTTCACAAGAGAGGAAACATTGATCTTTCCGTCATTAATATTTCCATTTCCTACCAGCTGACCGGCAGTATTGTAAATTTTATAAGCCGCTTTATCTGAAACTTTAGTTACATTCAGAATGTCGCTTGCAGGGTTAGGATATAATTGAATTCCGTCCTGAGGATTAGCGATATCTTTTGTTCCTAAAGCAGCTGTAACTACAACATTATAATCTTCAAACTCTCCATAGGTGCCATATGCGCCACAAGCATTTCCAATATATTGATTAGCAGTGGTGGTATACAACATTCCCACACGCATTCTAAGGCCTAAACCTGTAACTGCGGTTGCAGGCACCGTAAATGTAGCCGTAACAGGACTTGCAGTAGTGGTTGTAGAAGTCAGAATTCTTTCTGAATCTTCAAAATTTCCATTTCTGTTAAAGTCAATCCAGGCTGAAGTTGCCCCAGAATATGGTCCAGTTCCGCTTAACCATCCTTTTCCAACTGACAGAGTATATTGAGTACCTGCTACTAAGTTTACCTGTAATGCCGGATTGGTAGAATAATCCGTGTATAAACTAGCAGAAGAAGTATTATTTAAGTTTGCCAGGGTAACGTTTGCAATATGATCGTCAGTGTCATCATCAGAAGATACTGTACAATAAGTAAGCCCAGGTGTTGTAAAGTTTGAAGAAGCAGAATAAGCTCCAGGAGTTCCTGAACAAACAGCAGCTACCTGAACTTCATAAGCCGTACCATCAGTAAGATTCGGTAATGTGATATTGCTGCTTGGCGTAGTAATTTGTTGCCAAGTAGCTTCTGATACTTTTTTATAACGGACAATATAGGTTGCGCCAGTAATAGGAGCCCAGCTTACACTTGCACTACTTGTCGTCACATTACTAACAGCGACTCCAGTTGGAGCAGAGCCGTCACATGCAGCAAAAGTAGTAACCAAAACAGATTTAATGGCATAGAATACATTCCCGATAGAAGAGATTCTTAATTTAATTGTCTGTCCGTTCAATGAAGAAGGGAAAGTTATACTTTCAGAGCCATCATTAGCAGTAGTAGCCAATAATGTTGTCCACGTTGCACCATTAGGATCTGTAGTGTAATCAATTTTCACATTTGCTACACTGTATGGCGCAGCTGTAGTATTTGCTACATCCCATTCAACTGTAGTAGCTGCATTAGATGCGGCATATTGAGTATTGATTTTAAACGGTCCGTCATTACCTACAACAATAGTTTGTTCAGCAAACTGAGTTTGCTGTTGAGCCGGATCAGGATTATTATCTCTTACCGTTACAGCATATTTACTATTTCTAGGAACCATAGAAACCGACTCCCATCCATTATTTGAGTTATTTAAAACTCCTGCTAATACGGAAGATAATTTAGGGAAATATCTTGTTGGGTTTGTTGTTGGTGCTAAAGACCTGAATGAAGCCCCAGCAGTGGTAGTTCCCAAATTAGTTTTATTAATTGTAGTAGTTGCATTATCAACTTGCTCCCATGTATAAGTCATAGGATTGTTTTCCGCATCTGTAGCTGAAGCTGTTAATACGAATGCAGTTCCTTTAGGAATGTTGTATGTAGGTAAGGCAGCAATTACCGGTGCATTGTTTGCAATAGACGTTTCTATATCACAAGTTTTACTGATCAGATTTGCCTGAACCTGCTTGATACTTGCAATATGGAAATAGGCATCAGAGTGTAGCTGAACATCTGTATTTGCCCCTGTAATACCTGCATATCCCATAATGGTGGATCCTGACCCTGGCTCAACATTTACGCCAGACCCTTCAAGAGCATGAGAGAATGTATGGTTAGCTCCTAATTGATGACCCATCTCGTGAGCTACATAATCAATATCGAAATTATCACCTTGAGGAATACCATCTGCAGGTGACGTATATCCTGAACCTTTAGCTTTAGTAGTATTTGTTGCAGGGTTTACACAAACGCAACCAATACAACCTGCATTACCACCACCACCAGAAGCTCCGAATAAGTGTCCGATATCATAGGCAGCATTTCCTACGTTTGCTGTTAATGTTTGCTGTAATTCCAAATTCCAGGCCCCACCGGCTCCAGTTGATGCTGCCGAATAAGGGTCCGTAGCCGCATCAGTATAAATTACATTCGGAAATTCCTGTAAAATCAGATGTAGTGCAAAATCTTTTTCAAACACACCATTCACTCTCGTTAATGTTGCATTAATAGCTGTAAGTGCACCAGCAACAGTTCCTCCGTGAAAAGCAGTATACTCACCGGTCACTGACATTACCAGCCTCATAGTTCTGTACTTCTTATCAGACATTTTTGAGAAATCAGTTGGCTGAT
This sequence comes from Chryseobacterium lathyri, assembly GCF_003290185.1. GTDB lineage: Bacteria > Bacteroidota > Bacteroidia > Flavobacteriales > Weeksellaceae > Chryseobacterium > Chryseobacterium lathyri. Next base: position 240,038 of record NZ_QNFY01000004.1, read on the forward strand.
TGGTAAATGTTTTACCATTTTCATACATCTGGTTGATTTGATTTACAGCAGCTGGGCCCTCTTCAGTACTACAAACAAAGCTCTTTCCTGCTGTTGGTTTTGTCTTAGGATGAACCCCATATACAGTTTTATCTGCATTTTGCGGCTCTATAAACTCATAATTTCCGTCTTTTATAATCATCGACTGGAAGTCATTGTTTGATAAAGAGAATCTCAGGTATTTAGAAGGATCATTAATTCCAACTCCCACATAAGATCCCAGTTGATATTTATCAGCTAGTGATTGTACAACAACCGGGGAGCTGTATACTGCAAATTTTTCAATTTTGCCATTCAGTGTTGGTAAAGAAATTTCAACAGGTTTTGCGTTTGGACCTGTCTCCTGAGCGCTTTTAAGTTGTTCCTTAATCTTATTAAGATCTAACTTATAATAATTACGTACCAGAGAGAACTTTTCTTTTCCTCTCTCATAGCTAGTGGGCGTCCACTGTGCCAAAGCAGACCCTCCTATCAAGCTACAAAATAAAGCAGTAATGATTTTTTTCATAAAAAAGATTATTTTTTAAATTTCTCAAAAATAACCATACATTAACAAATAAACCAAAAAATAATTGATTTATTTTATTTTTTTAACAATCAGTTTAAAAATATGATCTGTAAAATATAAAAATGAACAAAAAAAATATTAGAGATATCTCTAATATTTTTTACAATTTCATAGGGATTACAGCCAATTCCCTGTATTTTTATGAGATTTAAAACCTTCTTAAAATCCCATTTGATCAGTTCTCTACAAGGTATTGATAAAGCTTCTTATATTTTAAAATTTATAGGCAATATTCCAGGCAAAGCCCATGTTGAACTTAGCTGAACTTTTACCAAATCCGGGAACAATCATCGGCGTAATATCATCCTGTTTGGAAGTATATACTAAATATCTTGGCTGAAGATTAACATCTATATAAAAATTGGATTCAAACAGCTGTACCCTTCCTCCTAAAGTTCCTTCTACCCAGGCAGAGGTTTGTGATGAAGACGGAAATGCCACAGACGAAGTGCTGCCTCCAAATCCGCGGACCGGAACAGCCATATACTCCTGATTATAGAATGCACCTCCTATTTTACCTCCTGCATAAAAACCATTGAATTCATTTTCAAGGTCTTTTGCCAGCATATAAAAAGCACCAAGCTTTACAAAGGGGCCGCTTGCCTTGGCATCGTAACCGTTTTTTTGATATACATTTTTCTCAAAACCGGCTTCTGCAATGGCATGAACATTTCCTTTCACTTTTGATGAAATAAAGCCCTGGTAAAGCATTCTATCCGAGAAAAAGGAAATACCTGTATTAAGAACATCAAAACCTACCATAAAATTAGGTTTGTATTTCTCCTGAACTTTTTTGGCTTCCTGGGTTTCTTTTTTTTCCTGGGCGAACCCGGTTATTCCTATTATGCTAAAAAAGAAGGAAAAGATTAGTCTTGTCTTCATTCTCAATTTGGTTTTGTCCTGCTTCGAGCTGTTGTACAGGATTTGATTGTATTAATTCTGAGCTTAAATTATCGTACGTTTTCTTAATCCCGCATCCTGGCGAAACGTATGTACTCTTCGTTGTATAATTAATGCGAACGTGAGATTCTGCTCCTTTATCTGCAAGTCTGAAATAAACATCTGTATAAGGTGAACCATCCACTCTTAAGGGGATAAGTCTTGAATCTATTTTCTCAGCTTTCCCCAGCTGTACTTTCCCAGCCCCGTAATCTACGGCTACATATAATGAATCCAAAGTAGTTGCTTTTCCGGATGCCAGAGATTTGAATGCTACTTTTATTCTGGGTGTCCCTTCGCCACTTTCGCAGATATCGTCATCTCCTCCACAGGAAAAAAGCATTCCAACGAAACAGATCATGACGAGAAATTTAAAATATTTCATCTGCATATTTTGATTTTTTATTTTGATCAGATGGAACTTACGTTTCATATTAAGATTTGAAATTCAAATTTAAATAAATTTATTTTTTAATCAGCAATGCTATATTTTCCACGTGGTGGGTTTGCGGGAACATATCTACCGGCAGAATTTTCACCAACGTATAATGTTCTTTCATCAGGGCAAGGTCTCTTGCCTGTGTTGCTGAATTACAGCTTACATAGACTACTTTTTCCGGAGCAAGCTTCAATATCTGTTCTACCACTTTCTGGTGCATTCCATCTCTTGGCGGATCGGTAATCAGTACATCTGCTTTCGGATGATTTTCTAAGAATTCATCGTTAAAGACATTTTTCATATCTCCACAATAGAATGTTGTGTTGGTAAGACCATTTAATTCAGCATGTTCAATAGCTGCATCAATGGCTTCCTGAACAGATTCTATGCCTATAACCTGTTTTGCATTTCTGGCAACATACTGGGCAATAGTTCCTGTTCCTGTATAAAGGTCATATACTACTTCATCACCTTTTAAATCAGCAAATTCCAATGTTTTTCTGTAAAGCTCCAAAGCCTGTTTGTAGTTGGTCTGAAAGAATGATTTTGGGCCAATTTTAAACTTCAGCCCATCCATTTCTTCCATCAGGAAGCCTTCTCCGAAATAAATATTGATATCCAGATCGTAAATAGAATCATTCTGCTTCGGATTGATAGCGTAAACCAATGTTTTGATCTGTGGGAATTTCTCTAGTAAGAACTGGAAAAGCTTTTCTCTGTTTTCTTTTTCTTCTCTGTAAAGCTGGAATAGTACCATCCATTCGCCTTTAGAGTTCTGTCTCATCATTAAAGTTCTCAAAAACCCTTCCTGATTTCTGACATCAAAGAAATCCAACCCATTGTCTACACCATAGTTTTTTACAGCTAAACGTATAGCATTGGAGGGATCTTCCTGCAGGAAACATTCTTTCAGGTCCAGGATCTTGCTCCACATTCCGGGAATATGGAAACCCAAGGCGTCTTTACTCCCAAAATTCTCTTCAGAGCTTATTTCGTATTGGGTAAGCCATCTCGCATTGGAAAAGGAAAACTCCATTTTATTTCTGTAGAAATACTGTTCTTCGGCGCCTAAGATCGGAACGGTTTCAAAATCATCAATCCCACCGATTCTTTTAATATTATTATAGACCTCTTCCTGTTTGAAATTGAGCTGTTTTTCGTAGCTCATGTTCTGCCATTTGCATCCACCACATGTTCCAAAATGAATACATTTGGGATCTACTCTGAATGGCGATTTTTCCACTATTTCTATGGTTTCTGCCTCATAGTATTTGGATTTGGATTTTTTTACTCTGGCATTAACCACATCTCCGGGAACTGCTCCGGAAATCAGTACGGTTTTTCCTTCTTCGGTTTTCCCTATGGCCACGCCTTTTGCACCTGCACCAAACAGTTTAATATTTTCAAGAATTATATCTTTCTTCTTTCTCATCCCTAAAACTCAATTTCTTTTATGGTCGGACGAACCCTCCGACTCATCCTAAATTCTATTTCTATTTTATAATACACCGAAAACAATCTTCCGGTTTGATTCCGCAAAAATACAATAAAAAAAACCTTATCCGAAGATAAGGTTTCCATCTATATAAAAGTTTATTATTTTGTTGGGGCAGGCTGAGGATTTACAGGCTGTGCTGAAGGATCCATCGCTCCCGGCTGCATCTGAATATTAGGCTGTACTTTAGGTGCAGAAAGACCTGTAAGTTTATCCAGGATTGTTACCACTTCCTGTTCACCAAGGTTCACAAAAGATCTGCTAGCAATTTTACCGTCTTTATCCACGATCACAAAGCAAGGCAGTTTGAATCCGTAAACGCCATATTTTTTAACAATATCTGATTCTAAACCTTTTTCTCCGTACACATTTGCTCCCGGAATTCCTTTTAACAATGAACTGCTGGTTTTTACAAACTGATCTTTGGTATCATCTACATTTACAAAAACAAAGTTCATTTTAGATTTATAGAAATTTACAACTTCTTTCAATACAGGAACTGTAGCTTCGCTGATGTAAGGATTCCAAGATGCATAGAAGAACAGCATGTATGGTTTTCCTTTATTTTCAGAAAGCTGGTAAGATTTTCCGTCTGCTTTTACCAGTGAGACTTCCGGAGCAGCCTCTCCTACTTTAAGTCCATTGATTGCCAACTGCATTTTAACTAAATCTGCCTTGATACCTGCGTCTGTAATATCTGTATCAATGATTTTTTTAACCTTTTCAGTATTTTTTGCAGGAGCACCCGGATGAATATCCTGAGCTACCACGAACGCCAATAGATAATCTTTAGCAGTTTGTGAAACTTCTTTTCTGTCTTTCAGGAACTGTGCAAATACTTCAGAAGTAATCATATCTGTTTTTCCTTTGGTTTTTGCTTCGGCATATTTCTGAAAGTCAGGGCTCATTTTTACAAGAAGATACTGTCTGTATAATGGAATAGTCTTAACCATTACATCTTTATTACCTTCCAGTTTTGTTTCGTAATCCTGGAATGCTTTTGATACTTTAAATGATGGATTTCCCGACATCTGGCGCTGTGACATTTCATAGTTGGCAAGAAGGTTAAGGATAGTTACTTTCACATCATTCTTTTTCCATTCCAAGATTCCTTTGCTTGGATTATTTTTCTGAGCAAGCTCTTCTACATTTTTATTGATGTCGGCTTCAATTTTCTGAGCTCCTTTTAAGAATGTTTTTTCGTCTCCAGACATTAACTGCTGGATATTGATTTTGCTTCCATACTCACCCAAGAACTTTTGGCTGGCCTGAAGGAAATCATTATTTTTCTTAGCATCTCCTGTAACGACGAACTCATTTGGAAAGGTCATTGCATTTCCGGAAATATTCAGGTTCTGTCCGCCCTCAAGATAGATCAGGTTTTGTCTTCCTGCATAGTTGATTACGTACATCCCATCTTTAGGAGCTTCGAAGCTTCCTGTAAAGTTTCCATTTTTATCTAAACCAATATTGACAAGTGGAAGTGTTGCCACACCAGAAGCTTCAACAAATTCAATTCTTTCGAGTGGTGAACTTCCGGTTATTTTTCCTTTAACTTCAACTTTTTTTGAACAAGACATCACAAAAGCTGTGATGATAAACAATAAAAGATATTTTTTCATTTCGATTTTAATATTACGCAAAAATACGTTTTTTACGGCTTGTTAATTAACACTATTTATTTTTTTTGAAAATTTTATGAGAACCTGTAAAATAGGGACTTTAAGGCCTATCCGTTCTATAAACTTCTTCACCAGAAAAGAGTCTCAAAAAATGCAATTCTTTTCTTACACATCCAAGTGCTCACCAAATATAGACTTATTAAATTAAAGAATATCTTATCTGATCAACACCTTAACAAATTTTAACAGCTAAATTACAGGTATAAAAAAATCGTCTCCATAATGAAGACGATTTTTTATGTATTTGAATAGGTTTATCCCTGATCTACCATAGCAGCCATATATTCTCTGTTCATTCTGGCGATGTTTTCAAGTGAAATTCCTTTCGGACATTCAACTTCGCAAGCTCCAGTATTCGAACAGTTTCCAAATCCTTCTTCATCCATAGCTTTCACCATGTTCAGAACTCTTCTTTTGGCTTCCACTCTACCTTGAGGAAGTAAAGCAAACTGAGAAACCTTAGCTCCAACGAATAGCATTGCAGATCCGTTTTTACAAGTAGCCACACACGCACCGCATCCGATACATGCTGCAGCATCCATTGCTTTGTCTGCATCTTCTTTAGGAACCGGAATAGCATTGGCATCTAATGTATTACCTGAAGTGTTCACAGAAATGAATCCTCCGGCAGCCATTACTCTGTCGAATGCGCTTCTGTCCACCATTAAATCTTTGATAACCGGGAAAGCTGCACTTCTCCAAGGCTCAATAACGATGGTTTCACCGTCTTTGAACATTCTCATGTGAAGCTGGCAAGTCGTGATCCCTGTATCCGGACCATGCGCTCTACCGTTGATATAAAGGGAACACATTCCGCAGATCCCTTCACGACAATCGTGATCGAAAGCAATTGGTTCTTTTCCTTCGTTAATAAGATTTTCGTTCAAAATGTCCAGCATTTCTAAGAATGAGGAATCTGTAGAAACATCTGATATCTTGTAGGTCTCAAACTGACCTTTAGTTTTGCTATTTTTTTGTCTCCAAATTTTTAGGGTAAGATGAAGGCCTTTTTTTGCACTCATAATTATGTATTTATAGGTTGGAGATTATTTGTAACTTCTTGCTTTAACTTCAATGTTTTCATAGATCAGATCTTCTTTATGCAGCACTTCCGTTGTGATATCATCTGTTTGATATTCCCAAGCTGCTACATATTTGAAGTTAACATCATCTCTTTCAGCTTCACCTTCAGGAGTAGCATGGTCTTCTCTGAAATGTCCTCCACAAGATTCGTTTCTGTGTAATGCATCGATGGCCATTAGTTGTCCTAATTCGATGAAATCTGCCACTCTGAAAGCTTTTTCAAGCTCAGTGTTCATTCCATCTGCATCACCAGGAACTTTCACATCGCTCCAGAATTCTTTTTTCACCTGAGCAATTTCAGCAATAGCTTCTCTCAAACCTTCAGGAGTTCTTCCCATTCCTACTTTATTCCACATGATGTGTCCTAATTTTTTGTGGAAATGATCTACTGAGTGAGTTCCTTTATTATTTAAGAAGAAATTTACTTTGTCTTTAATTTCTTTTTCAGCCTGATCGAATTCACCAGAAGTTGTAGGAATTGCTCCCGTTCTGATGTCCGCTGAAAGGTAATCTGCAATCGTGTAAGGAAGAACGAAATATCCGTCTGCCAACCCCTGCATCAAAGCAGAAGCTCCCAATCTGTTAGCTCCGTGATCTGAGAAATTGGCTTCACCGATTACGAAACACCCAGGAATGGTAGACTGCAGGTTGTAATCTACCCAAACACCACCCATTGTGTAGTGAACTGCAGGATAGATCTTCATTGGTGTTTTGTAAGGATCATCAGCCGTAATTTTTTCGTACATCACGAATAAGTTACCGTATTTTTCCTCAATCCAAGCTTTTCCTAAATCATAGATCTGCTGATCTGTTGGATTATGGATATGTTTTTCGATAGCGGCTTCTTTACCCTTTTTAATAATCTCTGTAGAGAAATCTAAGTAAACACCTTCTTTAGTATCATTATTTTCGATTCCGTAACCAGCATCACATCTTTCTTTACCAGCTCTCGACGCAACGTCTCTAGGCACTAAGTTTCCGAATGCAGGATATCTTCTTTCTAAATAATAATCTCTATCTTCTTCTTTAATATTTTCAGGTCTAAGCTTTCCTTCTCTGATCGCTACAGAATCTTCAATTTTCTTAGGAACCCAGATTCTTCCTGAGTTTCTTAATGATTCTGACATCAAAGTCAGTTTAGACTGCTGTGTTCCATGAACCGGAATACAAGTCGGGTGAATCTGTACATAACAAGGGTTTGCAAAGTACGCTCCTTTTTTATGGATTTTCCAAGCCGCAGAAACGTTCGATCCCATTGCATTTGTAGAAAGGAAATATACGTTTCCGTAACCTCCTGATGCAATAACAACCGCGTGAGCAGAATGTCTTTCGATTTCACCTGTTACCAGGTTTCTTGCGATGATTCCTCTTGCTTTTCCGTCTACAATTACCAATTCCATCATTTCATGACGGTTGTACATTTTAATTCTTCCTTTACCAATCTGACGGCTCATCGAAGAATAGGCACCTAATAATAACTGTTGACCAGTTTGTCCTTTTGCGTAGAAAGTTCTTTTTACCTGAACCCCACCAAATGAACGGTTATCTAACTGACCGCCGTAATCTCTACCAAAAGGAACACCCTGAGAGACACATTGGTCGATAATATTGGCAGAAACTTCAGCTAATCTGTAAACGTTGGCCTCTCTTGCTCTATAGTCACCACCTTTGATGGTATCATAGAATAATCTGTATGTAGAGTCACCATCACCCTGATAGTTTTTAGCAGCATTAATACCTCCTTGTGCAGCAATTGAGTGTGCTCTTCTTGGAGAATCCTGGTAGCAGAACGCTTTTACGTTATATCCCTGCTCTGCTAAAGTAGCAGCTGCAGAACCACCTGCCAAACCTGTTCCAACAACAATAATATCAATCTTATCTCTGTTGTTTGGTGCAACAAGGTTCATATGGTCTTTATGATTTTTCCATTTATCCTTTAAAGGACCTGCCGGAATTTTTGAATCTAATTTACTCATACTATTATACTGATATTATGATTGAGTTACAAAGTGAAAAATTGCGATAAAAATAAACCCTGCAGGAATAAGGATTGAATACCATTTTCCGAAAGCCTTGATTACCGGAGTATATTTTGGATGTCTCGCCCCAATTGACTGGAATGAAGACTGGAAACCGTGCGCAAGGTGTAATCCCAATAATACAAAAGCAATTACATACAAAGCTACTCTCCAGATATCCGCAAACTTCTCGTGAAGCTCCGGCCAGAAACGTTCTGCATCAGGAGCAATCCCTTCCACATACTTGTAATCGATCTCATGCCACCAAAAATCGTAAAAGTGAAGCGCTAAGAAAGCCAACACCACTGCTCCGGAAATAATCATATTTCTGGACATCCATGATGAGTTCACAGAAGGATTGTTTGCTGCGTACTTTACAGGACGCGCATTTCTATTCTTAATCTCCAGTACAAATCCCATAATGAAATGGAAAAAAACCGCAAAACCAAGAATAGGCTGCATTAAGAACTGCACAAAAGGATTATAGCCCATAAAATCAGATGCTGTATTGAACGCATCACGGTTCAGGACTGATAACAAATTGGTCGTCAAATGCAGTATAAGAAAGATCAGCAAAAATAGAGCTGATAATGCCATCGCATATTTTCTACCTATCGTAGAACTCGTTAAACCTGCCATATAAGTTTAAATTTGAATTTCCCACAAAATTAAGAAATGTTAACTATATCAAAAAGTGAGAAATCTCACAATTAGACAGTTTGTAATCTTTCTAAATAAGAATCTAGCACATTATTTAAAGGGAAAAATGAAAAGTACTGTTTATTTTTTCAAATCATAAATTTTGCCATTATAAACTACCTTTTCTGCTATTCCGGGAAAGGTTTTTATTTCCATAGTCTGAATACGTCTTGAAGAGCAGTAAGGGCCAGCTATAAATTTTAAAATTTTCTTTTTATCCGAATTTTTTGTCATCCAAAAGCAAGCCCTACTTCCTTTCTTCACTGATAATACTTTAGTTTTATTAAAATCATGAAGCAGTATTTCCTCTTTCTGATTATAAAAAACAGTAAACCCAGTTCTGATTATAAAAAAAGCTAAAATCATCCCTGCCACCCTGATTAAATTTTTAAGATTGATATTTAAAAATAATGGTCTCAACACATAAACGATCAAGGATAAGGATACTACTTCAGCAATATTCATCGCTATATTGGAATAAAATAGCATATCCCTTTCTGAAAACCAGTGGATAAGGTTCAATAAAAGCTGGATAGATCCATCATATACAAAATTGATCCAAGTAAAATCGATCTTTAATCCCACGAGAACCGTCATTAAAAAAGAAAATATGATCAATATTTCTGAAAACGGAACGATCACAATATTAGCAGGAACAGAAACCAACGAAAATTGGTGAAAGTAATAGAGAACCAGCGGAAGTGTCGCCAGTTGTGCGGAAAGAGAAATGGTAATGGTATTGTAGATTAATTTTTTAAAATAACCATTTTGCCGGGGAAAATATTTCAATAGTGGCTGGTTCAGCCAAAAAATCCCCAACACAGCCAGAAAGCTGAGCTGAAAACCTACGTCGAAAAGCTGCTGTGTATCAACAACTAAAATAATCATTGCTGATAAAGAAAGGGAGTGAAGCAGATCCGGTTTTCTCTGGAGAAGGACATAGACAAAATATACCGTCAGCATAATGCACGACCGTATTACAGAATTTCCGAAACCGATAAATGCAGCAAACAACCAAATAAAAAAGATACTGGAAATCACTGCATATTTTCTGAATCGTAAAGGACTGAACCGTGTCAATAAAAAATAGATCATCCCAAAAATAACGACAATATGTGTTCCTGAAATAGCCAATAAATGAACCATTCCGGACCTGTTGAAATCCTCTACTGTCCCGGAATCCATTTCTGTTCTGTCTGCAAGGATAATCCCTTTTAGAAATTCCCGGGTTCTGGAAGACATTTCAACGCTGTCGATCTTCTGGAGTATTTCTAATCTGCGCTGCTGAATTCGTTCATTTGGATTTAAATCTGATCTCTCTGCCGAAGAAATATTTTTGGAAATATAACACTGATACTCAATATTTTTCCTTTTTAAATACTTTGCATAATCAAACTGAAAATCATGCTTTGGCGGCTTTGGTTTCGATAGGTAAGCATCGGCCTTATAATAGTGCTCAAAATCAAGTTCTTTACTTATTTTCGGGATATAGACAACGGCATTAAAATTTTCTTTTCCAGCACGAATAACAGCTTCATATTTTTTATTTTTATCTGTAGAATTCAGTTTTTTGGAGATCTTAAAGGATACTGTTGTGTTTTGAGGAACAGAAAGATCATCGGACGAAAAGGTATTGAAAAAATGAAGAATTATTCCGGTTCCGAAAAATATCAATCCCAGCAGTATCGCTCTTGTTTTATGCAGAAAATAAGAATTCAAAAAACACAAAAGGAAAATTGATAAACAGCATGCTGAAACTATATAAATTATAGTTTTATCCAACAGTACTTTATCCTGAAAAAAAATTCCGAGGATAAAACAGATAGACAAAATGAGAAGTGGCTGCTTATTCAAACCGTGTATATTTACAATCAAAAAAGTAATTAATTTATTTGATTATTAAATAACACAGATTTTGCAGAACTGAATGATTACTTCCCATTAAATGAATAATATACGGCTTGATTATTTATTATAAAATCTGGTTTTAAATGAAAAAGTAAAAGCCATCTGTTAAAGATAGCTTTGTATTAAAAAACTGCATACTGTAGCAATTTATTAAAATTTTTAACGCAATATTTTCTTTGGTAAATAAAATAGTCTTATAAAAGGTTATTCACCGAATTATTTACCGCTTAAAAACCGGTCTGTCAAGCGTTTAGTTTCTTTTATATAGAACAAGGAATCTTTTCCATAATCTTCATATTTGAAATCTCCAGATTTTTTAGGAATTGCAGGTTCTATCTGTGTTCCTTCATGCCATTCGTTGAAAGAAGTGATCCCGATAAAGTCCGGATTTACTTTGGCAGCTGCATCAAACATCCTTTCATAATACTTTCCGCTTTCTCTGCTTTTGAAATTAGCTTCATTCCATGGTCTTATTCTGGTATCGGAATACCCCGGACCTACGCACGGAATAAAAATAAGATGGTGGTCTTTTGCAAATTGGGAAAGATAGCTCCAATTGGATGTTGTGCTTCCGAAAACAAAACCGTCGCTGGCAAAATAGGTATAAAAACCATCAAAACCGGATTCTTCAAAAAAATCTGAATGTTCTTTTTCAACCCATAACCCTATGTAAAGTCCATCCAATTCTGTTTTCCGAACTGTTTTACTTCCGTTTTCAGACAGGAGCTCGGACCATTCTGACGGTGAAATTTTATAGCTATCGTAAACATAGTACAATGGCTTTCCATCTTTTTTATAAAAGGCATGATGGTGGGAATAGGTCTCCACCAGATAAGAAAGCTGTTCTCTAAGTTCTGTTATATTTTTGTAAAACGGCTCTATGTGAAAAGCAACCTTTAAGTTAAATTGGTCTGCTATATCCAGATATTGGGTAATACTTTTATCAACAAATGAATCTTTCCCCAGCCAGCTTAAAACAACCATCCCAACTCCGGCTTCCCGGATCATTTTCATGTGCTTTTTAATGATTGCCGGATCATTGGAACTGTAATTACCCAGGGCAGGATAGAAATTAGCACCAATATCGTCTCCTCCTTTGTGATTTTCCAGGTTGTTCCATTTTGGATTGTTCCAGTGGGGCAAGATATCATGATTCCAATGAGAATACTTTCCATCCACTTCAGGATTTCCGTACCATCCATAATAGAAGATCTGGACCTTATCCCGGGATTTGCTGTTTTGAGCAAAACTTTTCAGTGAAATGCAAGTCAATAAAATGAATACCAGAAAGTTTTTAAAAAAATTCATTGATAAAAATTTAAATCTAAAAATTATTCAGCACAGATGATCTTAGAAGCCTTGATCATTCAGAAAGAGTAAATTAAATGCTTAAAATTACCTCAGCAGCTTTTTCACTGGCTCCTTTTCCGCCAAGTTTTTTTCTTAAAAGACTGTAATCTGCCAGAACCTGGTTTCTTTTTTCACCTTCTATCATTTTATTGAGCTCTTCCACAAGGTTTTTGGTATTCAGGTCGGTTTGGATCAGTTCTTTTACAACTTCTCTATCCATGATCAGATTGACCAGGGAAATATATTTAATGTTTTTAACGAGTCTTTTGGCAATGGCGTAAGAAATTTTACTTCCACGATAGCAGACCACCTCCGGAACATTAAGCAAAGCTGTTTCTAAAGTAGCCGTTCCCGAAGTTACCAAAGCAGCTTTCGAGCATCTCAGCAGATCATATGTCCTGTTGGAAACAAAATGAACATTATCATCCACATATTTTTGATAGAATTCTTTCGGAAGGCTTGGTGCACCGGCAATGACAAACTGGTAATTTTTGAAATACGGTCTCACGGAAAGCATAATTTCAAGCATTTTTTCCACTTCCTGTTTCCTGGAACCGGGAAGGAGTGCAATGATTTCTTTTTCGTTAAGCCCGTTTTCCTTTTTAAATTCTTCAACACTGATATCATTCAGGCCAGCTATTGCATCAAGGAGCGGATGTCCTACAAAGTGGGAATGAACACCATGCCCTTTATAAAAATCCTCTTCAAAAGGGAGAATGACCATCATTTCGTCTACATATTTTTTAATGATCTCTACCCTGCCTTCTTTCCAGGCCCAGAGTTGCGGAGAAATATAATAGACCACTTTTATCCCGAGCTCCTTTGCAAATTTTGCAATTCTTAAATTAAATCCCGGATAATCAACCAAAATAAGAATATCGGGTTTGTTTTTTCTGATATCTTCTTTACAGAATTTGATATTGTTGAGGATGGTTCTTAAATTCATCGCGACTTCCAGAAAACCCATAAATGCCAGATCACGGTAATGTTTTACCAATGTTCCTCCCTGAGCTTTCATAAGATTGCCACCCCAGAAACGTATTTCTGCCTGCGGATCTTTCTGTTTAAGGGCTTTCATTAAGTTGCTTCCATGCAGATCACCGGACGCTTCTCCTGCAATAATATAATACTTCATTTCTATAGTAAGGATAGAGAACAAATTAAGGTTTGCTTGATCTTAATTTGTAAATTTGTCCAAAGATAATGATAAAAAATGTCAGAAGAATTTGAAATCCGAAATAAAGTTGCTGAAAGCGGCCTTGTGAATTTCGACCTATCTACTCTGGTTCCTAAGGGAATAAGAAAGGGTATTGACCTTAAAGATTTCCTTTTCCAGGAACTGATTCTGAAGGAAAAAGATTTCAGGGAAAAGGTAGAGGCCATCAATACTGATGAGTATAAAGATGCTTATATATATATTTACAATTCTGTGGATACTATTGTTCCGCTGTGGGCTTATTTTGTATTAACCGCCAAGCTTACAGATGTTGCTAAAAAAATCGTCTTCGGAGACCGTGAAGATCTGGAAGTGATCCTGATGCACAATGCTATCCAGACTTATGATTTTGAAGATATGAGAGGTAAAAGAGTGCTTGTAAAAGGTTGCTCTGATAAAGAAATCCCTGAAAATGCATATATAGAGCTGGTTGAACAACTGAAACCAATGGTTAAATCCCTCATGTTCGGTGAAGCCTGTTCCAATGTTCCTATTGTAAAGAATTAACATGAGGAAATATTTATCCGCCTTATTTTTGTTCTTTATTTTTCTGGTAATTTATTATTCCGGGAGTTTTACAAAAATTCCTTTTGCAGACTGTGTTGGTTTTGTTCTGGATGCCGAAAAAGGTAAATTCATGACAACTGCTACGGCTACTACTCATTTTTTATATATTAATACGGTCATTTTAATTAAAAATATCACCGGTCTTAATGCAATCGAGGCAAGCCGTTTATTGGTAGTTTTTTCCGGAGCCGCAACCGTTTCCGTGATCTATCTTACTGTTAAAAGTATTACGAAAACAGAATGGGTTTCTCTCACAGCAGCTTTTGTTTTTGGTTTCAGCTTCTCATTCTGGCGAAATGCAGAGATTGTAGAAGTATATACGTACAACACCTTATGGATAAGTCTTTTTTTCTTCTCGATGATTAAGACTTTTATAGAAAACAAAAAACAATATATTGTATGGGCAGGTATATTTCTCGGCATCAGTCTTTGGGTACATATCCAGAATATTTTACTGATTCCTGCTTTTCTGCTTTTCCTTTTTTATTTTAAAGGTGAAAAAAAATACTTCTATTCTTCACTGCTGGCGTTTGTACTGCTGTTTGCTTCATTATTTATTCTGAATATGTCTCAAGGGCTTTCTTTCAAATCGCCATATAGTTCGGATCAGGGAAACTGGGTAGAAGAATCTTTCAGCAAAACCTCTTTGCAGTATGTTAAAGATTTTTTCCAGTCTTTCGCTTACCTCATCTACAATTTCAATCTATTCACTTTTTTCGGAGTAATGGGTGCTGTATTTCTATACAAATCTAACAGAAAAATGTTCTTTGTCTTTTTTGCAGGATCTGTATGTGTGTATGGCTTTTCTACTTTTTATGCAGTTTCGGATAATTATGTTTTCTTTCTTCCTTTCAATATTATTTTTGCCCTGTCTGTCGGATATGGACTGTCGCACCCGAAATATGCTGCTCTCAAAAAAGTATCATGGGTCTGCCTGCTTATTCCTATAGGATATCTGCTTACTTATAAAGCTGTTTTCCAGACAGAAAAAGGAAAGGCATTCCATAGCTTCAAAAAGTATAAAGGCGGCCTGGATTATTATATACTTCCCTGGATGAATGACAATGCCGGTATTCTGGAATTTACTATTGATAAAAAGACAGCTCCGGAACCTATTAATTGGATGACCCTGAGTGCTATGGAATATATAGAACTGCTAAAAAGTAAAGGATATACGGAAGAGGAGATCAAAAAACTTTAACAATAATTGTGAGGCAAAAAATTTCGTGAATCACATTTTTTGATATCTTTGATTTACTTAATATTTAAAATAAACACAAACATGAGTTTAATCGACCTACTTACAGGCAGCACCAGCAATCAGGTTGCTGAACAGGCAGAAAACAAATTCGGAATCAGCAAAAATCAGATTATTGCCCTATTGGCAGTAGCTGCACCTTTGGTTATTTCTTACCTTAGAAACAAATCGCAGGACGCTAACGAAGCAGAAGCTTTAAATAGTGCATTAGATAAAGACCACGACGGAAGTATTCTTGACGATGCTTCACAAGCAGAAGCCAGACAGGCTGAAGGAGGATCTATCCTTGATCATGTTTTTGGCGGACAAAAAAGCACTGTAGAAAACCAGCTTTCTCAGAATACAGGGATCTCAATTGATAAAATCGGACCTATCTTAGCGATGCTTGCTCCGGTAATTATGGGATATATCGGTAAAGAGAAACAGCAAAACAATGTAGGAGCCGGAGGTTTAGGAGACCTTTTAGGCGGAATTCTTGGGAATGCATCTAATCAGGCTCAGGCACAGCAATCCAGCCCTTTGAATGACATTTTGGGAAGTGTTTTAGGGGGTGGTCAGGCTCAGTCCGGGGGAAACCCGCTTAACGATATCTTAGGAAGCGTACTTGGCGGTGGCGGACAGCAACAGCAAGGAGGTGGATTAGGAAATATCCTTGGGAACCTTTTAGGAGGAAAATAATTTAATTTTGTATATTGAAAAAGGCTGAAGACTAAATCTTCAGCCTTTTTATTTTCAGCTCTTTGCTTTAGCTTCAGAAGAAGCAACTGGCTTGGAAGCCTTTCTGGGTCTTCTTTTGCCATAACTTCCTGCATTGATCTTTCCTCTTCTTGATTTTTTGTCTCCTTTTCCCATAGTGATAAATATTTATTGGTAAATACTAAATTAGAAAATATGGTATACATCAAAAAATTAAGGCTGTTAAAATTTTTATAAAATCGAGACAAAAGAAAGGAAGCCTGAGGCCAGAAACGGAAATTTAAAAAACAGTTTTATTAATTTTTGCACTTGGAAATCCTTGTCAAGGTTTGAAACCTTGACAAGGATAGCAGGACTTCCGCTAAATTCCACCCTCCCTCTTCCAGCTTCATTTTCAATCACACTTTCACCATCTTCCACTTTCCTTTTTTAAACAAAATGAAAGCAACAATAGTAATCAAAGTTTCTGCAACAGGAATAGAGATGAATACTCCTTTTGGTCCCATCCCGAAATGTTTGGAAAGAAAATAGGCCAGCGGGATCTGAAACAGCCAGAAACCGAAAAAATTTACCCAAGTGGGGGTCCAGGTATCTCCTGCTCCGTTAAAAGCGTTGATAAGCACCATCCCGATTCCATAGAAGATAAACCCAACACTCATAATGTGTAATGCGTTTTTGGCAAACTCTTTAATCTCTGTTTCCTGTGTAAAAAATCCTACAAGAAAATCTCCAAGCAGGAAAAATATGAGGCTTACAGCTAGCATAAAGATCACATTATATTTTACAGTTTTCATCACGGACTGTTCTGCTCTCAGCATTTCGTTAGCTCCCATATTCTGTCCAACCAGTGTAGAAGCTGCATTGCTCAGTCCCCAGGCAGGAAGCATAAAAAACATCATCAGCCTCAAAGCCGTCTGATAGCCTGCAGAAGCATTTTCTCCTCCCGTAGTGGCAACCAGTTGGGCAAGAAAGATCCAACTGCATGAGGCAATTACAAACTGAAAAATTCCCGGAGTTGCAATCTTCACAATAGATTTGATCTGCTTAAAATCAGGGCTGAAATAAGAAAGCGAAATACGGATCTGAGTATCAGCAACCAAAAGATGATACAGCTGGTAAATTACCCCGACACTTCTGCCTATCGTAGTCGCCAAAGCAGCTCCGGTAAGTCCCATCGCAGGAACAGGCCCAAAACCTCTAATAAGAACAGGACAGAGAATAATGTTCACAATATTGGCGATCCAAAGAGACTTCATGGCAATAGCTGCATTTCCTGCTCCCCTGAAGATCCCGTTGATCAAAAACAGAAGCATAATAATTACGCTGCTGCCCATCATTATTCTTGTGAAATCTTTTCCATAAGCCGCAGCTTCAGGCTTTGAACCCATCAGAATCAGAATTTCCTCAGCATAAATGACTCCGAATAAACTAAGAATGAAAGTGATAACAAATGAAACCAATAAAACCTGTGCCGCACTTCTGGAAGCCTGCTCCGGGTTCTTCTCCCCGATTCTCCTCGCTACCAAAGCAGTGGCAGCCATACTCATTCCTATGGCAATAGAATACATTACAGAAAGTACGGATTCCGTTAAACCAACACTCTGGATGGCATAACCGCTTTCTTTCAAATGTCCCACAAAGTACAGATCAACTAAGGCAAAAACCGATTCCATAGCCATTTCCAGCATCATAGGAACAGCCAGTAAAAGCACAGCACTTCTTATCGTTATTTTCGTATAATCTACTTCTTCTCCACTAAAGGCTCTTTTCAAAAAGTCTATATATTTTGTCATTTTCTAATCAATAATTATCTGATTTCCAAAAATACAAATTCAATTCTTATAAAAAATTAGTTACCCATATCAAAAAAATAATTTAGATTTGTATATTCTTAAAATGAATCTTATGAAAAAAATAATCTCTACTGCTTTTCTACTTGTAATTTCAGCGTCTGCCAATATGCTTTCTGCTCAGACACTCAGCAAAGCTCAGATGCAGTCTATTCAATCTGATAATGTTGCTTCATTTAAAAAGAATTTCACAAAAGCAGATTACAACAAATGCTTTCCACTTAAAGATGAGACTTTCAGCGCATTAGGCTTCAGCTCGCTTTACGGTAGAAATAATATTGTCAAATTCCTTTTGGACAATCAGGCAGATATTAATAAAGAATGTAACGGAAAAACGCCTCTTGCTTTAGCTAAATTAGGAAACAAAGAAGAAACTGTACAGCTATTGATACAAAAAGGTGCTGCTAATAATTAATTAAAAAGCCCTCAAATAATATACAAGACTTCCGAAAGGAAGTTTTTTTTGTTTATAGAACCTGCAAAAATCTTATCTTTGCATCCGAAAATTATGGTAGAAAACTTCATGATCTGAAAGCCAAACCATATGTCTTAAACATTGAACCTTAAACAAATAATTATGTTTCGATCACACACGAACGGAGAATTATCTCTGAAAAATCTTAATGAAGAAGTTACACTTTCCGGATGGGTACAGACTATCCGTGACAAAGGATTTATGATTTGGATAGATCTTCGAGATCGTTACGGAATTACTCAACTGGTTTTTGATCAGGACCGATCCACAGCGGAATTGATGGAAAATGCAAAAAAATTGGGACGTGAATTCGTGATTCAGGTTACAGGAAAAGTAATTGAAAGAGTAAGCAAAAACCCCAATATTCCAACAGGAGAGATTGAAATTTTAGTTGAAAAATTAGAAGTTCTTAATGAATCCCAGCTTCCACCTTTCACTATTGAAGATGAAACAGACGGAGGAGAAGAATTAAGAATGAAATACCGTTATCTGGATATCAGAAGAGCTCCGGTAAGAGATAAACTGATCTTCCGTCACAAAATGGCACAAAAGGTAAGAAATTATCTTTCAGACGAAGGATTTATTGAAGTGGAAACCCCGGTTTTAATCAAATCTACTCCGGAGGGGGCAAGAGACTTCGTGGTTCCAAGCAGAATGAACCCGGGTCAGTTTTATGCACTTCCACAATCGCCACAGACATTCAAGCAGCTTCTGATGGTAGGTGGAATGGATAAATATTTCCAGATTGTAAAATGTTTCCGTGATGAAGATTTAAGAGCGGACAGACAGCCGGAATTTACCCAAATCGACTGCGAAATGGCTTTTGTAGAACAGGAAGATATCATGAATGTCTTTGAAGGAATGACAAAAACGCTGATTAAAGACGTTACAGGACAGGAATTCGGAGATTTCCCGAGAATGACCTTCGCAGATGCGATGAGAAAATACGGAAACGATAAACCGGACATCCGTTTCGGAATGGAATTCGTGGAACTTAACGAGCTTGTAAAAGGAAAAGATTTTAAAATATTTGATGATGCTGAATTGGTTGTAGGAATTAATGTTGAAGGATGTGCTGACTATACAAGAAAACAGATTGATGAACTTGTTGATTGGGTAAAACGTCCACAGATCGGAGCATCCGGAATGGTTTGGACCAAATTCCAGAATGATGGTGTAAAAACATCTTCTGTCAATAAGTTTTATAATGAAGAAGATCTTTCCAAAATAATCGAAAAATTTGGAGCTAAAGAAGGTGACCTAATGCTGATCTTATCCGGAAACGAGAATAAGGTAAGAGCACAGCTTTCTGCTTTGAGAATGGAGCTTGGAAACCGTTTGGGATTAAGAAAAGGAAATGTATTTGCACCACTTTGGGTTGTTGATTTCCCATTGTTGGAATTTGACGAAGAAAGTGGACGTTATCATGCGATGCACCACCCCTTCACATCTCCTAAACCGGAAGATATCCATTTACTGGAAACAGATCCGGGCAAAGCGAGAGCGAATGCTTATGATATGGTTCTTAACGGAAACGAGATCGGAGGCGGTTCTATCAGAATTTTTGACAAAGATCTTCAGTCTAAAATGTTTGATCTTTTAGGTTTCTCAAAAGAAGAAGCAGAAGCTCAGTTCGGATTCCTGATGAATGCCTTCAAATACGGAGCTCCGCCTCACGGTGGTTTGGCTTTCGGATTTGACCGTTTGGTAGCTATTCTTGACGGAAACGAAGTCATCAGAGACTATATCGCTTTCCCTAAAAATAATTCAGGACGCGACGTGATGATTGATGCACCGGCTGCGATTGCTGATGAACAGCTCGATGAATTAGAATTACAATTGAATTTAAAAGCATAAATTTAGAGCGGAGATTTTTCTCCGCTTTTTTATTAATATACACTTATGATACCAAAAATTGCTATTCTGGGAGACTTCAACCCCAATTATTTTACACTTCATGCACTCAATGACAGTACAAGAAGTGTTCAAAAAAAACTAAATCATGAAATTCAGTTTGATTGGGTTCCTACTGATATTTTAGATGCTAAAACCGTTTTTGAAAAACATAAGTACTTAGGATTATGGATTGCTCCGGGAAGCCCATACCGGGATATGGAAAATGTACTGAATGCCATACAGTTTACCCGTGAGAATAATATTCCCACTTTTGGTAATTGTGGAGGATTTCAGCATATGATTATTGAATTTGCCAGAAACGTCTGCGATATTGAAAATGCAGATCATGAAGAAACAAATCCGGATGCAAAAGACTCATTGATTAAAAAACTTTCATGTTCGTTAAAAGGAGAACAGGAAAATCTTAAAATTATTGATAAAAACAGTTTTCTTTATCGAACAATTAATCAGGATACTATTATTGGTAAATATAATTGCAGTTACGGCATTAATGAAAAATATGTTAATATTTTAAAGGACAGAGGCTTGTCTTTAACTTCAATTTCTGAAGATGGGAATTACCGTTCATTTGAAATACAATCCCATCCTTTTTTTGTAGGAACATTATTTCAACCGGCACTTACTTCTACAGAAAATGAACCCAACCCCATGATTGTAGAGTTTGTGAAAAAATCTCTGTCTCGGATTTAAATGAGTAAATAACCACTTGTAATGAGAAAAAAATGAAAATCGCAGCAGCCCAAATTAATCCTGTAAAGGGAGATATTCCTAAAAATATTGAAAATCACAAAATATTAATCAAAGCCGCATCTGATCAGAATGTTAATCTGGTCATCTTCCCTGAACTTTCAGTTACCGGCTATGAACCTGAATTGGCGGAACAGCTCTCAATTCATTATGAAGATCCTGTTTTAGACGTTTTTCAGAAAATGGCAGATGAAAATAACATCACCATTACCGTCGGAATGCCTACGAAAGCAGATGGTAAATTATTTATCAGTTCTATCATATTCCAGCCGGGAAAAACAAGAGATATTTATTCAAAACGCAATCTTTTTTCAACGGAGACAGGTGTTTTTTCACGAAGTGAAAGTTTCTGTCAGCTAAATATATTGCAGAATAAGATCTCATTAGCCATATGTTATGACTTATCTGATCCAAAATATTCCCAGGAAGCTTATGAGGCCGGATCGAATGTATATACTGCCAGCGTTCTTAATTCTGTAAATGGCATCGACGACGATCTTGTTAAACTTTCCGATATTGCTAAAAAATATCACATGCATGTTTTGATGGCAAATTTTACCGGAGAATCGGGCGGCTATGAATGTGCCGGAAAATCTTCTGTATGGAATAATAACGGAAGTTTACTCGGACAGCTTAATCGTGAGAATGAAGGACTTCTGATTTTAAACACAGAAAATAATCAGATAGAGGAAATTTACATCAATTAATATTAACAATGTGAAGAATTCTCCACATTGTTAATTTCACAAACTCTAATTCTTTTACATTCATACCTGGTCCTTGTCCGGTAGAAAGATAGGTACAGGAACATTATTTTGGAGAAATATAAGGATACAGAAACGAGCCATACAACCCGCTGACATTTGGCAACAGAGCCTGTAAAATGTACCACATCATGGTTCCACGGCATGTTAATTGATTGATTTTTAAAAACGTAAGACAATGAAAGCAATTTGGAACGGCGCCATTGGATTCGGTTTAGTCAATATTCCTGTTAAAATCTACTCCGCCACAGAAACCAGCAAACTAGATTTGGATATGCTCGATAAATCTGATTTTTCGAATATCAAATTCAAAAGAGTCAATGAAAAAACAGGCAAAGAAGTCAAGTGGGAAAACATTGTAAAAGGTTATCTTCTGGATGATCAATACATTATTCTCGAAGATGAAGATTATGAAGCAGCAAGCCCCGAAAAAAGCAAAATACTTTCTATAGATCAATTCGTAAAAGAAGTTGAAGTTGACAGCGTTTATTTTGAAAATCCTTATTTTCTTGAACCTCAAAAAAATGGGGAAAATGCTTACAGGCTTCTATTAAAAGCTTTATCACAAACAAAAATGGTGGGTGTAGGAACTTTTGTTCTTCGTGAAAGCGAAGCCATCGGAATGATCCGGCCTTATAATGATGAGGTTTTGGTTCTAAACCGCTTACGGTTCGCTCAGGAAATCAGGGATTATAAAGATTTAAAAATCCCGGCCAAAAAAGCTCCGAAACCTGCCGAATTAAAAATGGCAGTAAGTCTTATCGAGCAGCTTTCACAAGAGTTTGATCCCGAAATGTACGAGGACACTTATTCTGAATCTTTGCTGAAAATCATTAAGCAGAAAGCTAAAGGTAAAGGAGTAAAAGCTAAAAAAGCAGAACCTGCAAAAGAAGGTAAGGTAATAGACCTTATGGCCCAACTGAAAGCCAGCTTGCAAAGTTCCAAATCTAAAAACGCATCATAATGGCTCTGAAAGATTACAACGAAAAACGAAGATTCGATGAAACAAGCGAACCTAAGGGAAAAACAAAAAAGAGTAAAGACAAGCTTATTTTTGTAGTTCAAAGGCACGCCGCATCCCGCCTGCATTATGATTTCCGGTTAGAAATGGAAGGCGTTCTGAAAAGTTGGGCAGTTCCAAAAGGCCCGTCACTGGATCCAAAAGACAAACGTCTGGCCATGGAAGTTGAAGATCATCCTTACGATTACAAAGATTTTGAAGGCAACATTCCCGAAGGAAATTATGGAGCCGGACAGGTGGAGGTCTGGGACAGCGGAACGTATGAGCCGTTAGACGATACGAGCAAACTTTCCGACGAAAAAGAATTGTTGAAAGAGCTAAAAGCCGGCTCAATAAAATTTATTTTGCACGGAAAAAAACTGAAAGGCGAATTTGCCTTAGTTAAAATGAAAAATGCCGAAAATAACGCATGGCTTTTAATTAAACATAAAGATGAATTTGCAGAAGAAAATTATGATGCAGAAGAAAATACATCTAAAAACTCTGCGGTAACAAAATTTTTAGAGGAAAAAAAAAGCCTAAAAAACAGCAAAAAGAAGTCATAACTTCTGAAAGCAAACCAAAATTTCAACGGTTTAATGCTTTGGTCGACGAAAAAAAGCTAGAGAACTTTATCAGACCTATGCTGGCTAAATCGTTTGAAAATGCTTTTGATAATGAAGATTGGGTTTTTGAAATAAAATGGGACGGATACAGAGCAATTGCTGATCTCAGTGATAAATCTCCTCTGTTTTATTCCCGGAACGGAATTTCTTTCTTATCAAAGTTTGAAAAAGTTACAAAAGATTTTGAGCACCAAAAGTATCAAATGATTCTCGACGGAGAAATTGTAGCCTATGATGAACATGGAAAACCCAGTTTCCAACTCTTACAGCAAATTGGTGACAATCCCAACCTTGCTTTAACCTACCAGGTATTTGATCTTCTGTGGTTGAATGGCCATTCTACAGAAGAACTTCCGCTTTTACAGAGGAAAGAGCTTTTAAAAGAAGCTTTAGTTGAAACTGATGTTATCAAATATTGCGATCATATTCCCGAAAAAGGCATTGCTTTTTTCAACCAAATGAAGAAAATGCAGTTAGAAGGAATGATTGCAAAAAAAGCCGCCAGTTTATATACCGAAAATCACAGAACGAATGACTGGCTTAAAATAAAATTCACCAATACAGAGGAAGCCATTATTTGTGGATTTACGGAGCCAAGAGGATCCAGAAAAAGTTTCGGAGCATTGATCCTTGGAAAATACATGGATGAAAAGCTGGTGTATTGCGGACATACGGGAACAGGTTTTAATAAAGAATCCTTAAGCCAGATGCATGAAAGGTTAAAAGAATTGACTGTAAAAACTTCCCCGTTTGAAAAAAAGCCTAAAACAAATATGCCCGTAACCTGGACAAAACCAGAATTGGTCTGTGAAATCAAATTCTCTGAAATTACCAAAGACGGCATTTACCGGCATCCTGTTTTTGTCGCCCTCCGTGAGGATAAAAATCCTGAAGAAATCAGTGATTCAATCAATAAAATAAGTCCAATTCATGAAAATCCTAAAAAAATGAAAGCTAAAGCTGCCCCTAAGAAAAGTACTAAACCTACTGAAAAAGAAAAGGAGATTACTTTAAACAGACATACAGTAAAACTGACTAATCAGGATAAAATTTATTTTCCGAAAGATGGCATTACAAAAGGTGATGTTATAGAATATTACCAATCGGTCGCGGAATATATTCTTCCTTATTTGAAAAACCGCCCATTATCTCTGAATCGTTTTCCCAACGGAATTGAAGAACAGGGCTTTTATCAGAAAGATGCAGGAGACAATATGCCAGACTGGATCAAAACCACGGAAGTCTATTCAGAATCCAATGATAAGTATATTGATTATGTATACTGTAATGATAAAGCTACGTTAGCTTACCTGAATAATTTAGGTTGTATCGATTTAAATCCCTGGAACAGTGCTCTCCCCGACCTTGAACATCCTGATTATCTGGTGCTGGATCTGGATCCGTCAAAGAAAAATACATTTGATGATGTCATTGAAACAGCTCTTCAGGTAAACGAGGTTTTAAATTCAATTAAAATCAAAGGATATTGCAAAACTTCGGGAAGCACAGGAATTCACGTTTATATTCCGATGGGCGGAAAATATGATTTTGACCAGGTGAAAGATTTTGCCCATATTTTGATGAAGCAGGTTCATACACAGCTTCCGGAAATTACCACATTAGAAAGGAGCTTACAGAAAAGGGATGACAATAAAATATATCTGGATTATCTGCAAAACAGGACGGGACAGACTTTAGCAAGTCCTTACAGTTTACGTCCCAAGGAAGGAGCTTCAGTTTCGATGCCTTTGGAATGGGATGAAGTGAAGCCCGGTATGAAACCGACAGATTTTACTATTCATAATGCTTTGGATAGAATTAAGGAAAAAGGCGATTTATTTAAACCTGTTTTGGGGAAAGGAATTGATATGATGAAGGCGTTGGAATTGTTGGAGGATGTTGAATAATTTTGAATACATTTGAATATAACTAAGACTAATGAAAATCTTAACTTTAATTTTCTTTTTAATATTTTTCACAAGCTGTTCTAACAAAGAAACAGCGAAAGAAACAAATCTACAGCAAGTAAAATATTCATTTGAAAACATATTAGATTATGGTAACAAAGATACCTTATTTATAAAATCTCAATTTGAAGATTGTGGTGAATGGGGTGGACATAATGAACTTATTAAAATTTATCGTTCAGAAAGAAAAATAAAATTAGCTTATATAAAGTACAAAGTTGATAATTGTGGAGAGAGAAATAATATGGGCTCAATTATTCAAAAAAAAGATATCACTGAAAATCTCATTTTATCGCATTCACAACAGCTTGGTTTAATGAATTATATCAATGCTTTAATGAAATCCAGATTTCTTGACAAAGAAATTTCAAATTCCGGAAACTCTTTTGCTTTAAGCAATGTTAAAGGAGATTTAAGATTCTCTTATTATGGAGATCATTCTCTGCCTTTGAATAACTATAACGATTTAATGGCCATATTGAAGTTTCCAAAAGTAGTTATTCAAAATAGATAGTTACGGCAGTTTCGCCACCAAACTTTCCGGCAAGATTTTCAAAATCATATAAATCATCTTCCATTTAAAATTCGGGACGATGGTAAAAGAATTCCCAGCATTGACAATATGTTTCGCCACATAATCCGGCTTCATAATCAGAGATTCATTGAGCTGAAGACCTTCATTGATCTTAGTTCTGATATAACCGATCACCAGGGCATTAACAATAACCTTTCTTGATGCTAATTCCTGTCGTAACCCTGCTAAATATTGGGTGAAAGCAGCTTTTGTACTTCCATACACGAAGTTGCTTTTTCGGCCTCTAACTCCGGAAAGTGAAGAAAGCCCAATGATCCTTTCCAAATTTTTATTGCTTTCATCCATAGAAATGATATTCAGAATAGAAACAGCACCTATATAATTCACTTGTATCATCTGTTGGGTACCTTTGAAGTCTCTCAAAGCTTTTTCATTGTCTACCAAAAAGCCCGCTGCATAAACTACAATATGAGGTTTTATCGGCAGGTCAACATAGAATTTTTGATGGGAAGCAAAATCTACAGCATCAAAATAAAGAATGGTAATCTTTGAAGGATGAATCTGATTATCTGTAACAAATCTTTCCAGTGAAGCTATATCCCGCGAAGCTGCGATCACAGAAAAACCTTTTCCAACATACTGCTTAATACATTGCTTAGCCACATCTGAATTGGCGCCTAAAATGAGAACGGTTTTGCCTGTATTTTGATTCATGGTGCAAAGATATTTATTTGATTTTATGATCATGAATTTTGAATAGAAATACTTTTAAGCAAATTTCACGAATGAGTTCATGGATAACACTTGAGTCGGTTTTCATGTAAAGCTATTCTTAACATGTATAGGATTAACAAATTGATCTGAACGTTAGGTGAAAATCTATACAATCTGTGGATCTGTAGGAGATTTTCAACGCAAAGTTTCAAGATGATGTGTAATAGTTTTGAGGGAAGCAAAGAATGTGGCTACGCCACTGAATAAGCGTATGTTTACTGTGTTGATTATATAAAAACTCGGCGCGGTGAACTTCGTTCACCGCGCCGAGCGATATTTTCAAACTAAAAAGTTATTTCTTTTCAGTATCGATTTCTTTTTTCTCCGCCGTCTTGTCTGCAGCAGCTTTCGCTTTATCTCCAAAACGTGCTTCAGTAAATTCTCTGGAAACAGCAGCTTTTTCAAATTTCAGTTTTCCGGATAAAGTTTCGATAACGAATCCATCATCCTGAACCTGAGCAATTCTTCCGTGAAGACCTGAAGTAAGGACCACTCTGGTTCCTACTTTTAAAGTTTCCTGAAAGCTTTTCTCCTGCTTCTGTTTTCTCATCTGTGGTCTTATCATTAAGAAATAAAACCCCACAAACATCACCCCCATCATGATCAGCATCATTGATGAAGATCCTTGTGGCTGTGCCTGTAAAAAGATTGTCAACATATTTTATAATTACGGTTGAATGTTCGCTGTGAACGTTAATTTGATAGGAGCCTTATCTACGTTGGCAAATACATCCGCATGCTTCTGAACGTTTCCGTCAAAGCTTGAAGAATCAAAATGCAAAGTGATTTTTCCTTTTTTACCAGGAAGAATAGGTTCTTTTGTGAAATCAGGAGCTGTACATCCGCATCCAGGTTTTACTTCAGAGATCACCAAAGGATTTTTTCCTGTATTGGTAATTTCGTAAACGTGCTCTACTTTATCTCCTTTTTTGATTTTCCCAAAATCGAAGTTGTTTTCAGATAGGGCAACTGATGTTAATGGCTGGTTAGAAACCGGAGCTGCTTCTGCTGTATTGGCTGCTGCAGGAGCTGTCGCTGAATTGGTAGGAGCTAAATTGGTTGCACCTGCTGTAGAATCTGTAATATTAGCAGCTTCTGCACCGGCTGCAGCTTGCTGGTTTTCTTTTTTACAAGAAACCAAACCAAGGCCTATAATAGACAAGGCGATAATTGATAACGTCTTTTTCATGTTAAATTCTATTTTGATCTTTACAATATTTATCCAAAATTCCGTTAATGAAGATATTGGAACGGTCTGTTGCAAATACCTTTGCAATCTCAATATATTCATTGATAATAACTCTTGAAGGTGTAAAAGGAAAATTATCCAGTTCTGAAATAGCCGTTGACAAAATTACTTTATCCATCAAAGAAACTCTTTCCAGATCCCAGTTTTCCAGTCTTTCGCTTAGTGTTTTCTCATTAGCTTCCCAGTTGTTCAGGGTATCTCTGAGAAGTTTTCCGGCGAAAACTTTATCCTCTTCATCTTTAATCATTTTAATTAAAGTTCTGCTTTCTTCATCTTCTTTCAGGAAACCGATCGTTTTCTGTACCATTGAATTGGCGATATGAATATCATCATACCATGAAAGTTCTTTATCACTAAGGTACTCCTGGAAGTCATCATTCTCAGCAATATATCTTAAAAACAGTTTCCCGATAAACTTCTGATCTTCTTCAAAAGAATATCCTTCTTCTTTCATGAAATCCTGATAACGCTTTCCTGCCGTAATTCTCTGAAAAGTTTTTACCAATATATCATCATGCATATCCCATTTCAACTGCTTGTGCTGACCTGTGAAAAATAATCTCTCAGGATTTTCTTCCAGCTTGATCAGGACCTGGTTATTGATAAATTTTTGGTTAGGGTTAATTTCAGCATCAGTTTTAAGATATTTGTTCTTCCCAATTTCGATCTGGGTTTCTGCCAATTCTTTCAGAGCCACCAAAAAATTAAGCTGATAGATATAGAGATTATAGATTTTCTCTATTCCAGAGAACATGTTTTTCTCTAAAACATCAAATTTTAAAGGATTCTGATAGTATGAATACACTGTTTGTACTACTTTTTCACGGATTTGTCGTCTTCCTAACATTCAAAGAGCTTTTTATGGGTGCAAAGATACAAAAATTAAAATTGATGAAATTCGTAGTGTGTCTACATTTTTGTAAATTTGTAAAACTTTATGAAAGCGCTAAAAACCTTAAACCCTTACTTTTGGAAGCACAAAATATTATTGTTTTGGGGGTTGTTATTTATCATTGCCAGTAATTTCTTCAATATCTATAAAGTCCAATTTGTAGGAAAATCTGTAGATGAGCTTACAAAAGGCGGAAATCTAGGCTTCAATAAGCAGGTTCTGGTGTATGTTGCCATTATTGTCGGCTGCTCTCTTTTGACTGGATTTTTCACCTTCATGATGCGCCAGACAATTATTGTCGCCTCAAGAAGAATTGAATATGAACTGAAAAATAAGATTTACAGACATTATCAGGATCTTTCTCTTACGGATTACAAACAGACTACCATCGGGGATCTTATGAACAGGTTAAGTGAAGACGTTGTTGCGGTAAGAATGTATCTTGGTCCGGGAGTAATGTATGTGGTGAATCTCGTGATTCTTCTTTTAATCACCAGCATTTATATGGTTAAAACGGATGCTTCCATGACCTTATGGACGTTATTGCCGCTTCCTATTTTATCCTATATTATATTTAAGGTAAGCTCGATTATCAATCAGAAGTCGAAGATTATGCAGAAAAGCCAGTCTGCGATTTCCACTTTCGTACAGGATAGCTTTTCAGGAATCCGCGTTGTAAAGTTTTTTGCTAAAGAAAACTACATTAAAAAGAACTACGGAATAAAAGTAACGGACTATCAGAATAAAGCACTCGACTTAGCAAAAACAGAAGCCTATTTCTTTACCATAATTTTATTTGTAATCGGACTGTTGAATGTTGCCGTTATTTTAATTGGTGGACAGAAATATATTGCAGGGCAGTTAAGTGTTGGTAAAATTGCTGATTTCTTTATGTACATCAATATCCTGATCTGGCCATTCTCAATGGTGGGTTGGGTTACTTCCGTCAACCAGAGAGCTGAAGCTTCGATGCAGAGAATTAATGAATTTCTGGATAAAAAATCTGAAGTCATCAATACCAACTTTGAGGACTATCCTATTAAAGGGGATATTGAATTCAGAAATGTTTCTTATGTGTATCCGAATACAGGAATTAAAGCATTAGATAACTTAAGCTTTAAGATTAAAGCCGGAGAATCTCTTGCTATTATGGGTAAAACAGGAAGCGGAAAATCTACCATCGCCCTTCTGCTTTGCCGACTTATTGATCCTACAGAAGGTGAAATCTTAATTGACGGTAAAAACCTGAAGGAGCATAATCTTACCAATTACAGAAACTTTATCGGATATATTCCCCAGGAAAGCTATTTATTCTCTGATTCAATCGAAAACAATATCGGTTTCGCCATTGACCATCCATCCCACGAAAAAGTGGTGGAATATGCTAAAATTGCAGACGTTGATAAAAATATTGTTGGATTTAAAGAACAGTATAAAACACTTGTAGGTGAACGGGGTGTGATGCTTTCGGGAGGACAGAAGCAAAGAATATGTATCGCCAGAGCCTTAATTAAGGACCCAAATATCATTATTTTTGATGATTCTCTGTCTGCTCTGGATACGGAAACCGAGCAGAATATCCTTGAAAATATTGATCAGAAAATCAGCAACGCTACATCCATAATTATCACACACAGAGAGTCTAGCGCTCAGAGAGCAGATAAAATCATCAACCTCACCGAAATTACCAATTCTGTAACTGCTTAGCGGTTTCGTTCTCAATTGTTAAATAAATCATAAAAAAAATTTTGTGATTAAAAGAATTCTTTTATATTTGTTCTTAACAAGATTAAAAAATATCTAACAATGAGTGAATACAAGGAACGCCATGAAAATGAAATTTTCACGAAGGTGTTAAAAGCAGGAAGAAGAACTTATTTCTTTGATGTGCGCGAGACGAAAGCAGGAGATTATTATCTTACGATTACCGAAAGTAAAAAGAATTTCGGAGAGAATGGTGAAGCTACATTCGAGAAACACAAAATTTATCTTTACAAAGAGGATTTTAAAAGTTTCCAGGAGATGTTTAATGAGTCCACAGATTTCATCATTAATGAAAAGGGTGAGGATGTAATATCAGAAAAGCATGACAAAGACTTCAAAAGCAAATCATTCACAATTGATTCTGACGACGAAGTTTAAAAAAAAGAATATTCTAAAAACACAAGCATCTGAAAAAGATGCTTTTTTTATGCTCTGAAACCATATTTGCATAAAAAACGGGCTAAAGCCCGTTCCTATTAAAGTATGATGAATATTTTACATTTTATTTCGTCATTAAGGATTTTCTTACTTTACCAATACTATTTCTTTCAATTCCTGCTTAATGAAAGACGGAGATTTCATTAAACTGAATAGTTCACTTGGGATGTCATTCTGGCAAGGATCTGCTATTTTACTTGGATTAAAATTAGAAGTACTATTAATAACTTTTGCTGCAGAAAACATTACAATCCCTCCATCTTTTCTAAGGGTAACCAGTTCTTCATTTTTTGAAGCAGGATCAAAATTTCCAAAACACATTATATTATCTTTGGTTTGTAATATAGGAAACCTTTCAACATCCACACTAGCCAGGGCATTTCCATTCAATTTATATAATACATACTCTCCATCATAATTTTTATGAACAAAAATCTCATCTACTCCGTTTGCATCGATATCCCCTACAGCCAGTCCTCTCCATTCTGAAGCCGAGCCCCACCCTGTAGATTGGGTTATTTTTGTCATTACACCATTATCATCTATATCATAAACATGTATTCCGTTATATGCTATGTTTGGAGAATTTACAAGTAATACGATCTCATCTTTATCATCATTATCCAGATTACCTGATGCTACTGCTGCAATTTTAGAATCCGCGGGTAGATTAAGAGCATTAGTATGAACTAGCTCAGGAGTGGTCCCATTAAATTTAAAAACAATTACTTCTTTATTTAAATTCTTGACAGCAATAAAATCATCCTTATCTCCGGTAATAAAGTTTCCAGCTGCGGCTCCTACCCAATCAGATTGTACATCCCATCCTATAGATTTTGTCTGTTCAACAATATTATTGTTTTCAATTTTTAAAATATAAGCTCCATTATTGCCGGGATCGGAATGATTACTTAAAGCTATTATCTCACTTTTGCTATCTCCAAAAAAATCTCCGGCTGCTATACCTCTCCAATTGTACTGTCCACTATAATATTTGTCATTTGTAACGGAATGAAATTTTTTACCACAAGGTTCCATAGTTCCTATCATCCCATCATAATTTCTGATGACAACAAATTCATTAGCACTATCTCTATCAAAATTACCGCTCGCAATTCCTCTCCAATCGGAACCAGATCCCCATCCATGTTCCGTATTGACAGGTACAATTAAGTTTTCATAATAAGCCAAATAAGCAACTACTAAAGGAAAATTTTCAGGTGTCAAAGGTGTATAATAATTTTCTGCCGTTTGCATTTCAGCAAGTAACTGATATATTTTTTCATCATATTCAGATAAGCTCGCCCATTGGAAACATGTATAGGTACTTACGTCTTCGCCAACAGGATGTGGATACTTAAGATCCCAGGGTGAATTAGGATAACTCACTCCATTATTTATATACAAAGGAGCCTTATAGATATCTTTCGTTAAGGTATTAGCATAGGCTTGTATATCGGAATCCGTATAAATAAGCGTTCCACCTCTGGAAATATTATATTTGCGGCATTCATGAGGAAAAGATATGGTTAAACCACCGTGAGAAATATCTTCCCGCAAAGTACTTGTTTTCCAATATGTCCAGCTATTGGACCCCAGATTTGTATTAAAAGAGGTATTTGCTTTTATAAAATTGGCTATCTGGTTAAGTTGTGTAAGATAATCCGGATTATCTGTTGCCAAATACATCTGTACCAATACTCTTCCCATTGCACTTTGCATATTAAACGGTAAAATTTCACCAGCGTTATTTATTGGCGGATTATCATTTCGCTCTTTATAATAACCTATACTATTATTTGTATTAGAATTTGGTTCAGTATACCATTGACCCCCATGATAATCAATAGTTTCTTTTACCTTTTGTTTAAGATCGTCAGAAATAGCTTTAAAACTCATATCATTATAACGCCCTCCCCCAATATATTTTAAATGATGAAGAGTAGAGTCATTCTTAACTATTGTGGCAAACTTAGCCATAGGATAAGTTATGTTAGCACTGTGTACCACATGAGCATAAGTTTTTCCATCATTTGGTATTGTGTTATACTCATCAGTTGACCATGCAGCACCAGAAATATGACGGTAATCATAAATTGTATCCAGACCAGGAACCTGATCTCTAAGATCATCTCTTCTGTCAATCACATTTCCGATAGTCCCTATTAAAACATTAGCATATTTCACGTCATGTGTTTTTTCATACATCATTACCAATGCTTCCATATGGGCAGATACTATCCACGAAAATTCTACTTGGTTTGAGCTGGTTGAATTAAGTGGTACTACAGCATATCCCTTACTATCAAACAGGTTTTTGTAATAGGATTGAGCATAAGACTTTATTACAAATAAGAAAGCAAGAACTGTGAAGAATTTTTTCATATTTTATTTTTGTGATTATTTCAAGTGTATTTTCGAACAACTTTAGTTATTAAAACAAGCCGGATCCAGGAAGCTAAACAATACTTCCGGCAGCTCATTCTTACATGGATCTGATTGTTTAATAGCATTATGAGGAGTTTTGACAACTTTTGCCGCAGAAAACATTACAATACCTCCATCTTTTCTAAGAGTAACCAGTTCATCATTTTGCGAGCTTGAATCAAAGTTTCCAAAGCACATTACATTATCTTTGCAATACAGGAAAACTTTCAATACCAATGTTATCTAAAAATTTAACGCCATTTGATTCCTTCAGTTTAAAAACTTTATAATCTCCATCAAAGTTTCTATGAGCGATAATTTCATCAGCTCCATCACCATCCAGATTTCCAACAGCCAATCCTTTCCAATCTGAAGCTGAACCAAAGCCTATAGACTTATCAATCAGTATCATTATCCCATTATCATCAATATCATAAGCATACACACCATTTTGCATATAATCTTCAGCATCAATCAACAATACAATTTCATCTTTTGGGGTCATCATCAAGATTACCAGCAGCAACCTCTTTAATAAATAGCGGGGTAAGGATTGTAAAGAACTTTTTCATGTTAATAGTTTTGATTTTAGATCATTTTAAGAGAATTAATTCTCATAATTTTGGCAAAACAAATATAAAAGTTTCAATCACCAAACCCTGAATTTATTTTCAAAAACTTAAATAGAACCATTTTTGTGTATTGACTTACAAATTATAAGCGCTGGATGAAAAAAACTTTTAGAAAGGATATGAAAAAAGAAGTATCTGTTATTATTGAAACAGACATAAAATAAAAAAGTACACTTGTAAAAAGTGTACTTTCTTTGGGTGAATGAGGGGTCTCGAACCCCCGACCTTCGGAACCACAATCCGACGCTCTAACCAACTGAGCTACAATCACCGTTTTGTGAGTGCAAATATAGGGAAGATTTTTTAACTACCAAACAATTCCATCAAAATTTTTCATCGCAATGAGCTTCTCAGACGTAAATCCCTCAGCATAAGCAACTCCCGATAAGCGTCCCAAATCCTGAGCACGGTAGGTCAGACTTTCAAAAAAATCTTTTGTTGCAATAGGGGTAACCGGTTCATTAGATGTTGGATCATAGAACTGGGTTTTGAAAGCCATACAGGCTTCAATTTTTTTATCCAAATGCTCTGATATGTCAATAACGAACTCCGGTTTAATGTCTTTCCACTGGATATAATGAAAAATATGTTTCGGTCTCCACACTTCCTGATTTTCTCCTTCTAAAACGGTTTCAATTTTTCTAAGTCCGGATAAAAAGCACGCATCTGACACTAATTTTGCTCCTTTTGCATGATCCGGATGTCTGTCATCAATGGCATTAGCCAAGACGATTTCAGGACGGTATTTGCGGATCATTTTTACGATCTCTATCTGATATTCTTCGGAATTCACTAAAAAGCCATCTTTCATCTTTAAATTTTCTCTGGCAGAAACACCAAGTATTCTGGCAGAATCTCCTGCTTCTACTTTTCGGGTTTCATCGGTTCCTCTGGTTCCGAGCTCGCCTCTTGTAAGATCTACAATAACGCATGTTTTACCTTCCGAAATCATTTTGGCAATAGTTCCGCCACATCCCAGCTCTACATCATCAGGATGTGCTCCAAAAGCAAGTATATCTGTTTTCATCTGTTCTTTTTATTTTTTAATTTGTCAGATGGAACGCCCAATAATTTCCCTCACATTTTCGAATTTTTAACCCCGGGCGTTTCATAGTTTCAAAGATAAGATTTAAAATAAAAACTTCCCAAACATTGAGAATGGGAAGTTTTAATATCTATAATTTAAATTTTAAATTACTTATTGATTTCTGCATTTAATTTTACAGCATCCTGGTAAGTAGGATCAAGCTGTAAAGATTTAGCTATATAATCTTTAGCTTTTGCAAGATCAGTATCTTTATTCATATAGGCTACTGCAAAGTAAGCATAGGCTAAAGTCTGCTTGTTGGCTTCCTGATCTGCAGGTTTTACTGTGCTGATGAATTTTTCATATGCAATTTTCGCAGCATCGTTATTTCCTGCCTGCTGATAGGAATACCCCTGGCTGTAATAAGCCGGAGCCCAATCAGGAAGAAGGGTACTCATTTTTTGCCATGTAAGGATTGCACCGTTCCAGTTTTTAGCATCCTGGTAAGCTGTTGCCAACTTAAACAGGGAATCTGAATCCTGTGGGTTAGCAGCCACTTTCTTTTTCAATGCTTCAATTTCCGGTGTAGATGGTCCTTTTTCTGCTTCAGCTTGAGAAGCTCCTCCTCCGGCAATGTTTGCAAGCTCCATATCCCACTTCATTGTTTCATCCTTAGCTGCTTTAGCAATAGCAATTTTTTGCTGTGCTTCTGTAGTTAAAGCTGATTTTTTAGCCGCATCTTTTTCAGTTTTTGCCAATCCAGCTGCGATAAGTCCCTGAAGACCCTGGTCAGCCGGCTGTATTCTTGTTTTTTCAGCCTGAGATACGAAAGTATCCATGTTCTGTTTTGCTTCGGCATAATTTCCGTCTGCATAAGACTGATAAGCTCTTAATTTAAATTTGATAGGATCATCAATTTTATCAAAGATTTTATCTAAAACAGTTTTAGAGTTTGCATAATCTTCGTTTGTGAAGTATAGTTTAGCAATTTCTAATTGGGTATATGGATCTTCATCAGCATATTTTGTATAGTTGATAAGGTCTTGTGTTGCTTTTGCATTTTCCTGGTATCTGATATCGTAAGAAGCTAAAGCTTTGTATGCCGGAGCATAAGTCGGATCTACACCGATCGCTTTATCAATGCTTTGCTTAGCTTGCTGCCATTGCTGTGCAGCCATCCATAACGTAGCCATTCTTGTATAAACAGAAGCTTTATTTTTAGCTAAAGGAAGTGCTTTGTCATAAGCCGACATAGCTTCTCCCGGAGCTCTTTTTATTCTGTAAGCATCTCCAAGGGTATAATAATAGTGAGCAGGAACTCCTTTTTTCTCAGCTTTTTCAATAGCCTTGGTCAGGAACTGAATAGCAGCATCAGGAGCGTTATTTTTCTCAAACAAAGTTAAAGCTTCTGCTGCTCTGAATAATACTTCAGCATCTTTCTCTCTGGAATCCGCTACAATTTTCTGAATTTCCGCAATTGCGCTTTTATCTCCTTTACCCAGCTTTACGGTAGCCAAACCGATTTTGTTAAGGTAGCTTTTGCTATCAGCAGCTAAACCTTTGTTAAAGCTTTCAATTGCTTTAGCATAATCAGGTTCTCCCTGTTTTAAGTAAGTATTTCCTAAATAGAAGTAATTTTCTGCTGTAGGTGCTTTGGCAACCATTTCTGTAAAATTGGTTTTAGCCTGCGCATATTTATCACTGTCTATACTGTTAATACCATCCTGCAATGTCTGTGCAGTGGCAAAACCGGAAAAAAATACTACGGCCGCTCCAAAAGCAATTTTCTTTACATTCATAATCATTATATCTTTCATTTTTATATTTTCTATATTTTGAGTTATATGCTCCACAATTTTCAGACCAAAATAATATTTTTACGGTGGGTATAATATTATTTAATATTATTTAACGCATCTGTACCTCTCTTTTGTATATATTATAGGGCTGCAGACCTTCTTTTTCTACAATCATCTGGCCAAGCTGTGTGCAAGAATATCTGATAAATCCGTTAGCTATATTAAAGTTACCTTCGTTTGTTAAAAAATAAAGAACACGTGTAAAAGGATATTTCATTTCACGAAGACCTGCGTTATCAGCAGTATACAGTTTTCCTTTATCCTCTATGGGAAGAATTTTCACCATATCTCTCAGCTTCTCAGAAGTCTTATCATAAGGACGACTGAAAGTGTTTAACCCAATAACTCCAATTTTATCCGGATATTTCCCTAATTCTTCTACAATATTCTGATTTCCCGGAATAATAGAAAATTTAAGGTCTTTTGGCTGTTTATTCAGTTTTTGGGCGACGAAGTTCAGGTTGCTTGAATTGGTTCCGTCAAAAATAAAATTTTTAGCATCAGATTCTAATCCACTCTTGATTTCATCCATTGAAATACTTTGTTTCGGCGAATCTTTAGGAACAATAAATACCACTGCATCTGCAGCGAATCTGGCGGGAAGAAACTTCAAATCAACCTGCTCTTCATAAGCTTTTTTCTCTTCGGGAGTCAGATCTCTTGACATGACAGTTATCCTTGCTTTATCTTTCAACAGATCAAGAAAAGCCAAATCTTCTTTTTGGGTTACTATTTTGATATGGGTTTCCGGATAATTGATCATATATCCGTCTGCCAACGCTTCAGTAACACTTTTAAAAGACTCATCCGTAAGTATGGTAAGATCTCCTTTATGATAAGAGGGGGATTTATCTTCTTTTTTGCAGCTTACTGCAATGATGCTCATTATAGAAAGCAACACAATTTTTAAACTATTCTTCATTTCCGGAATCTTTAATTCTTGTAACTGCTCTATAGATTCTAAATATTCCATAAAGAATAAGCACTGCACCCATCGCGTAGGCAATGGCAGGCTCCAAAATCGTGAAGAAAAACTTGTAGATAATAACTACAATTCCCAATACGATATAAAATAATCCTGTAACTAAGGATAACCAATTGAACATCATGTAACAAAAATACCAAAAAAAATAAAAAGAGAAGCATATGCTTCTCTTTTTATTTATAAGTTGAATAAATAAGTATTATTCAAAGTTCATAGTAAATGGTACGCTATAGTAAGATCTTACGCTCTCCCCGTTTCTTTTCGCAGGAGTCCATTTTTTAAGTTTCTTAACTACACGAATTGCTTCATTGTTGAAGTCGCTATTTGGAGATTTCTCTTCAATAGTAACTGCTGAAACTGTTCCGTCTTTTTCTACAACGAACTTAAGCTTAGCTTTAAGTGTACCTTCACCTCCTTCCATTAAAGAAGTATCAAAATTTTCCCCAAGGAATTTTCTCAATGCACCCATACCTCCAGGATATTCTGCAGACTGGTCTACATCTTTGTAGATCTCATTAGGATTATTTGTTTTTACTTCCGCTGTACTGGCTTTAGTACCAGTAGATGGCGGTGGTGGTGGTGGTGTATAAGCCGGAGCTTTTACCCCTTCCTGATTATTTAAACCTGTCGTCGTTTCTAACTGCTTAGAAATTGGTGGCGGTGGTGTTTCAATCTTAGGAGCTTTTACAGGCTCAGGAACCACGTTCTGGATCACTTCAATTTTCTCCTCTTCTTTTGGAGGTGGAGGTGGTGGAGGTGGTTCTTCTTCTTTTGGCTGGTCAATAATTTTATCTTCCTGAAGAATTTCTACCAAATCTGCCTTCACTTCTTGTTTAGGCGGAGCAGTAAGTCTCTTAATCGTAAGATAAATAAAAGGAGACAAAGCCGCAACCAGGAATAATGCCGTTCCGACAATAAAAGATTTTGTCAGAAGTCTTGGATACTGATGTCTAAGATCATAGGCACCATATTCCTTGTTTCTATTTTCAAATACAATCTCATCTAAAGTAAGATTCTGATTGTATACATTTTCATCTGCCATAGATATACAATTTTATGGTTAAATTACTTTGTAGCCGGTGCAGCCGGAGCTCCATTATTTCCAACTTTTCTATCATAAATAGCTTTCTCCCAAGGCTTCAAATCGGTTACCCCGTATTGCTCGCTTTTGGTTATCGCCATTTCGTCAAGAATATCTACAAAGTTTTTATATACAGCATCGTCAGTCGGTTTGATAATAACAGTAAACTTTGTTTTATCTGCCGCATTTGCTTTTGCCTGCTCAATTACTTTTCTGATCCCTTCTCTATCAAAAGTAGTCTCATTAAGATTCTGATCAGTTAAAGAAGTATTATCCTGCTGATGCCAAAAAATCTTATTGTTTTTACCCAATAATAAAGAAATTGAGTTAGAAAGTTTAATTTCTGTTGGAGGTGGTTTTTTATCTTTTTCTTTCGGTTTTGCCGGAAGCCCCAAATCCATTACATTCGGTTTACTGAATGTGGTTGTGAACATAAAGAAGGTAATCAATAGAAAACCCAAGTCCACCATCGGAGTCATATCTACTCTGGTATTCTGCTTCTTGGAACGTACCTTGCCGCCTTTGCCGCCTTTTTCCTGTACTTGTACTTCTGCCATTTCTAAATGATATTATTATGGTTTACCTTCTTGTGATGTAATCAACCAGAATTTAAGAAAATCAATATCTCTTAAACCTTCAAATAGGCTTTTAACTTTAGGATACTCAGTGGTAACGTCTCCTTTGATTGCTAATTTGTAATCAGGATTTACGCTCAAACTCTGTTGTACCCAGTCTACTAACTGCTTATTTGTACTATCCATAGGAATCCCGGTAGGACTCTTAAAGTTCTTTTGCTCCTCATCTGACAAATCGAGATAGCTTTTCAGTTGGCTCATTGGAACCCCAATTGCTTGTACTTTTTGAAATGCAGCTTTTTGTTTGTTGTCAAAAGTCATGTTATACTTTTGTCCCATTTTGTCTAAAAGCTGTAGTCTCTCTGATGCATTTTCTACTGGCTGGAAATAGAATTTCCCGTCCGGAGTCGCGTTGATGGTCATCAAACTTGCATCAGGAAGTAACTTCTCTGATATTGAAGATGGCGGTTTAATCTGCTCCACGTCAGGTTTTTTAAACTGAGTGGTCAATATAAAGAACGTAAGTAGTAGGAAGGCAACGTCACACATTGCCGTCATATCCGTCACTACTCCATGTCTTTTTGGTTTGACTCTCGCCATTGTTTTTGAATTATTTAAATTAAACTTCTTTTAATTGGAATACAAATTCCTTGCTACAAATTCAATTCTTAGTTGAATTCAGCGAAAGACTGCTGGATGCTCATAGCGATCTCGTCGATCTTATAAGTTAATCCGTCAATTTTAGATGTAAAGAAGTTATAAAGGATAATCGCGATAGCTGAAGTACCAATACCTAATGCCGTGTTGATCAAGGCTTCAGAGATACCTGTAGAAAGTGCAGCAGCATCTGGAGTACCACCACCTGAACCTAATGCGAAGAATGCTTTGATCATCCCGATTACAGTTCCTAAAAGTGCGATTAGCGTAGCTACAGTACCTAAAGTAGAAAGAATCATCATGTTCTTTTCAAGCATTGGCATTTCAAGAGTAGTAGCCTCTTCGATAGCTTTGTTAAGAGCTACCATTTTCTGCTCTTTATTTAAAGTAGTATCGTGAGAAAGTGCTTTGTAAGTAGTAAGACCTTCTTTCACTACGTTACCTACAGATCCTTGCTGTCTGTCACACTCTTCTAAAGCTTCATCAATTTTGTTTTGATTCAATAAGCTTCTTACTTGTACTACGAAGTTGTCTAAGTTTCCTTTTCCAGCAGCTTTACCTAGTACGAAATATCTTTCAAAAGAGAAAACGATTACTGTGATCATGAAAGTAATCAAGATTGGTACGATAACCCCTCCTTTGTAGATAATACCTAAAAACGATTCTGGGTGAATGTCTTTTCCTTCAACACTTGAGAAAGCTACAGATCCGCCACCTAGCTTTTCTGCGTCTTTAAAGTTTCCTGGGTTCCCAAGAACAAATAAATAAATACAAACTCCTATAACGAATAAAATAGGAATAATAACAGCCGGGTTTAAACCTCCTGCTTTTCTAGCAACTACTTGCTCATCATTTTTTGAAACATTCATTTCCATATTTAACTAAATTATATTGTTTTAAAATTTTACAGGGTGTAAATTAAAGGCAAAATTAATTAAAATGCAAGAGTCTTAAATAAACATTTTGCATTTTTCTGATAAAGAAAATTTAATACGATTTCGATATAATAATTATTTTAAATTATTTTATTTATTTTTCTCAATTTTAACATTTGAGTTAGAAATTTAAAAAAAT
This sequence comes from Chryseobacterium lathyri, assembly GCF_003290185.1. GTDB lineage: Bacteria > Bacteroidota > Bacteroidia > Flavobacteriales > Weeksellaceae > Chryseobacterium > Chryseobacterium lathyri. Next base: position 281,310 of record NZ_QNFY01000004.1, read on the forward strand.
AAGACCTTCATTTTTTTTAATTTGCCAATGTTAACTTTTTTTTAAATTACGATATTCACAATACGGTGATGCACGACGATGATTTTTTTAGGTGTTTTACCTTCTAAAAACGGTTGCATTCTTTCATCCGAAATCACCAAATCTTCCACTTCCTTGGCCGATAACTGAGCAGAAAGTGAAATTTTGAACTTCATTTTACCGTTTATACTTACCGGATATTCTATTTCGTCTTCAACCAGGTATTCCTCGTTCAATACAGGGAATTTCTCGAATTCCACGGATTCTTTATGTCCCAGCAGGCTCCAAAGCTCTTCACAGATGTGTGGCGCATATGGAGAGATGATAACGGCTAACGGTTCTAAAATATTGCGTTTGTTGCATTTTATTTTTTGCAGCTCGTTGACAGCAATCATAAATGAAGATACAGAGGTATTGAATGAGAAGTTCTCAATATCATATACCACCTTCTTTATTAAGGTATGTAAAACTTTGTATTCTGCTTTTGTAGGCTCTTCATCGGAAATTTCAAATGTATCACCGTTGAAATACAGGTTCCAGAATTTCTTAAGGAAACCATACACTCCGCTTAACCCTTGTGTATTCCATGGTTTAGATTGCTCCAAAGGACCTAAGAACATTTCGTACAGCCTTAATCCGTCTGCTCCGTATTCTTCACAGATATCATCAGGATTTACAACGTTGTATTTAGACTTGGACATTTTTTCCACTTCACGGTCAGTAATGTATTTTCCGTCTTCCAAAATAAATTCCGCATCCGTATAATCCGGTCTCCATGCTTTGAAAGCTTCGGTATCCAATTCATCAGAGGTTCCTTTTAATAAGGATACATCAACATGGATTTTTTGAGTCTGATAATTACCGGCCAGACTTTTTGAAACATATTGATTGGTTCCATCAATTCTGTATACAAATGCACTCATCCCCAAAATCATCCCTTGGTTGATCAATTTTTGGAAAGGTTCATCCTGATTAATATAGCCTCTGTCTTTTAGGAACATATTCCAGAATCGGGAATATAATAAGTGTCCGGTTGCGTGTTCGCTACCTCCGATGTATAAATCTACCTGTCCCCAATAATCCGCCAATTCTTTTTTAACAAAAACCTCCTGATCATTCGGATCCATATATCTAAGGAAATACCATGAGCTTCCCGCCCAACCCGGCATGGTAGACAATTCTAACGGAAATATGGTTTTATCATCAATAAGGTCTGTAGAAACCACTTTCTGATTGGCTTCATCCCAGGCAAATACTTTTGCATTTCCTAGTGGCGGATCTCCGTCTTCAGTCGGTAAATATTTTTCAACCTCCGGAAGTTCCAGCGGCAAAGCAGAAACCGGAAGTGTGTAAGGCATTCCTTCCTTATAATATATAGGAACCGGCTCGCCCCAGTAACGCTGTCTTGAGAAAATAGCATCACGCTGCCTGTAGTTCGTGGTTCCGTGACCAATTCCTTTGTTTTCTATTTCAGAAATTATTTTTGATTTGGCATCATTATAATTCAATCCGTTTAAGAAATCAGAATTCACACAGACCGAATCTTTAGCATCGAAAGATTTTTCCTGAACATCTTCATCGGTATCCACTACCTTTTTAATAGTAAGGTTAAATTTCTTCGCAAATCTGTGATCACGCTCATCATGTGCAGGAACGGCCATTACAGCTCCTGTTCCATAACCCATCAATACATAATCTGAAATATAGATTGGCATTTTTTCTCCACTGAAAGGATTGACAGCATAACTTCCCGTAAAAGCACCGCTCACGTTTTTCACGTCAGCCATTCTATCTCTTTCCGTTTTCTTGGAAGTTTCTTCAATATAAGAATCTACTTCTGCTTTTTGAGCTTCTGTAGTAATGGTATCCACTAAAGGGTTTTCAGGAGCCAGCACCATAAATGTTGTCCCGAAAATAGTGTCAGGTCTTGTTGTAAATACCTCAACGATCTCGTCATGACCTTCTATCTGAAACTTAACCTGTGCTCCCTGGGATTTCCCGATCCAGTATTCCTGGGCATCTTTAAGAGGTTGCGGCCAGTCTAATGTATTCAATCCCTGTAATAATCTTTCAGAGTAGGCAGAAATTCTCATGCTCCACTGCATCATTTTCTTTTGGAATACAGGAAATCCCCCTCTTTCAGATTTTCCGTCTTTTACCTCATCATTCGCTAATACAGTTCCCAAGGCTGGACACCAGTTTACGGTAGTTTCTGCCCTGTAAGCCAGACGATAGTTGAGTAAAATATCTTCTTTATCAAGGTCTGAGGAATCTTTCCATTCTTCTGCAGTGAAATTTAATTCATCATTTTGATTGGCATTTAATCCTTCAGTTCCTTTTTCTTCAAAATGCTGAATCAAAGTCTGGATAGGTTCTGCCTTATCAGTATTTTTATTATACCATGAATGATACAGCTCGATAAAGATCCACTGCGTCCATTTATAATAGGATGCATCTGAAGTTCTCACTTCTCTGCTCCAGTCAAATGAAAAACCGATCTTTTTCAGCTGCTCTTCATATCTGTTAATATTTTCCTCAGTTGTGATCGCAGGATGCTGCCCTGTCTGGATGGCATATTGCTCAGCAGGAAGACCGAAGCTGTCGTATCCTACCGGGTGAAGAACATTAAACCCCTGATGTCTTTTATATCTCGCATAAATATCTGATGCAATATACCCCAGCGGGTGCCCCACATGAAGTCCTGCTCCGGATGGATACGGAAACATATCGAGAACATAAAATTTAGGTTTGTCTGTGTTATTAGAGGTTTTGTAGGTCTGATTTTCCTCCCAGTACTTCTGCCACTTTTTTTCTATCTGCTGATGATCGTAAAACACTTTTTATAATAGATGTTAGATGTTAGACTTTAGATATTAGATTTAATTCTTATCATTAATTCTAAATCAAGATTCACAAAAATAATGATTTTAAAAGAAATGGAAATTTTAATTTTGATTAATTCACAAATGCCCTTCAACAAAAAATCTCATCCGGAGATGAGATCTGTATTTAGGTATAAAATGTATATTTTATTTATTGAGGAATTCTCTTCATTGTAAATGTTCTCGTTTTATATACAGTCGGATCTTGGGTCTCTTCTCTGAATGCTATATTTAAGGTAGCATCATTGAGCGTAATTATTTTACCATTGGACGGTTCTACGGTACCCTGATACTTAACTATTACCGTTTTTGCACTTTTATCATAGGTATAAGTAAAGTTTCTGTCTGACGTAATAGCACATTGTGGAGTTGTACCAATCTCTCCCCATTCAGTTCTTTTTCCCGATGCCTCAGTATTGAATCTCCATCTGCCCTCTTTCTGGCAGTCGGTATACGTAATAAGATCGGAAACAGGCTCCTCACCTACTTCTACGGTAGTAACCACTTCTTTAAGCGGCTGCCAGACACCTACAAGAGGATATTCCATCTCATTATCGCCATCATCATTACATCCTGTAGCTACAAATAATGATAAACCTGCAAATAGTAATGCTAATTTCTTCATATATAAAATTTTCAAGGGCTAAAATTATAATTTTTTTGATTTATAACCTCATTTTTTGTGAAAAATTATTTTGATAATCTATATTTCTGAAAATTTTAAAGTATTATCCTTTAAAACAGCCTTTATTTAACAAAATATTGAATCTCAGTTTTTCCCCTATCTATTAAAAAAACTATTTTTGCAGAAAGAAACAAAAATGCAGAGTATAACGAAAAATAATTTTGACTTCATCCGTGTTCTCCTTGCTTTCATTGTCTTTGTAGGACATTTGGGAGCTTTAAGTGACTCCAGCCAGCTTACTTTTTTAACACACAGTCCTGTAGAAGTTGCCGTTTTTTCGTTTTTCATTGTCAGTGGATTCCTTATTGCAAGGAGTTATGAGAGATCTTCCAGCCTGAAAAGCTACGTAAAGAAAAGAATCTCCAGAATTGTTCCCGCTTATCTCTTGGTTGTTTTACTCTGTACTGTCCTGCTGAGTCTGGTAAGTACGTTGCCTCTTTCCGATTATTTCGGAAACGTTCAGGTTTATAAATATTTCTTCTGGAATTCTATTTTCATGAATTTCATGGCTCCTTCTCTTCCCGGGGTCTTCGGGAATGAAGCAGTCAACGGTGCTCTATGGACGCTTAAGATTGAAATGTGCTTTTATTTTGTTGTTCCCTTAATCTTTTTATTATTCGGAAAAAATAATAAGTACAGGAATATCAGCCTGATCATTCTGTATTTTCTTTCTCTAGTTTTCCTTAATTATTTTGAAATGGCCGGAAAAATCTCCATATCCAAACAGTTGCCCGGCTCGCTATGTTATTTTATAGGCGGGATGCTGGGCTATTTTTATTTTGATCAGTTTATCAAATATAAAAACACGCTCTTCATCATTGCTATTATTACGGTTTGGATAGATCTGATCTTACATATCAAATTATTTTCACCTATCATGATAAGTATTATTGTTCTGTATATTGCCTATTCATTCAAATTTCTGAACAATTTTGGGAAATACGGAGATTTCACTTACGGTATTTATATCTTCCACTTTCCTATTATCAGGGTATTTGCTACGCTTGGACTGTTTGCCAACTACAATCCTTTTTTCATGAGCTTTTTGTGTATGCTGGTCGTTATCGGAGTAGGAATTGCATCTTGGCATCTTTATGAGAAAAAATTTTTATAATTTTACCCCAGTAAAAATGCAAATGAAAGACCTGGTCTCCATCATCACTCCCTGTTACAATTCTGCCGAATTCATCGAAGAAACGATACAATCTGTTCTAAACCAGACCTATGACAATTGGGAATGGCTGATCACCGATGACCTTTCCAAAGATAATACCGTAGAAATCATAAGAAAATACAATGATCCCAGGATAAAATTACAGGTCCTGGAGAAAAACGGCGGTGCCGGAAATGCCAGAAATAACAGCCTGGAAAGAGCCACTGGGCGATATATTGCTTTTCTGGATTCTGATGATTTCTGGTATCCTGAATATCTGGAAACGATGACAGATTATATGCAGGAAAATAATGCGGAACTGGTCTACTGCAATTATTCAAGATGTAATGAGCAGTTACAGCCTGTTTTAAAAGATTTCCTGGCAGATAAGATAGTAACCTTCTCCAATCTTCTGAAAACCTGCAGACTGGCTCCGGTTTCTACCATGTACGATACCAAAAGGGTGGGGAAATTCTTATTCCCTATAAAAAGCAAGCGTGAAGATCACGTGATGTGGCTAAACCTGTTAAAAGTAATTCCTGAAGGAATGCCCATCAATAAGACACTGGCAAAATACAGGATGCGTGAGAACAGTGTTTCCCGAAAGAAAAAAAATATCATTAAGGATCAGTATCTGGTCTACAAAGACTTTATGGGGTTTTCTACTGTAAAATCCTTTTATTATACGGCCAATTGGGCCATAAACGGATTTCTGAAATATTCTAAAATTTTCAATTAATGGAATATTCAAAAGAGTTTAAAGCTGCCTTAAGTGCTTTTTCCAGCATAGAAAAAGACCGGCTTATTTTCAGATTGCTGAAAAAAGATAAGCTTTTATCTAAAAAACTGTATTTTGAACTGATCGATCAGGAAACTACGGATGATAAGAGAAATGCTATGGAAGAGAATGTTGCAGAACAGGTTCTTCTGGCCTCAAAATATGTTGGAAACGCCAAATATTTTCTTACTATTATCCGAAAGCTGAGTGCAGAAATAACAGAGCACATCAAAATTACAACGGATAAATTCGGGGAAGTTTCTCTGAATCTTTTGCTGGTGAACAGAATTCTGGATTCCAACAGTGATTTCAGCAGACAGCGATTTGATAATGTGTACAAGCTCTACATTTATATCATTAATAAAGTGTTTAAGGCATTGGTATTAACAAAAAAGCTGGACGAAGATTACTGGATGGAAATTGATGAGCTCCTGAGAGAAACACGAAATAAAATCTCTGAAAATCATTATTTGCAGAAACTTTGCATCAATAATGGTCTGGATATTAACTGGCTTGAATCTGATAATATTCCGGAAAATATAGAGCAGATCATGAAAGACACCAAAAGTCAGGGATTTTTACGATAATATCTTCTGCAGGATAAGATTTGTGGCATCCGGCTTTTCTTTTATAAATTTTCTTGCATTTCCAGACATTTCCTGTAACTCTTCTTCATTATTAAGAAGAAACAATACAAAATCTGCTGCGGCATATTCTTCTGAAAAAGACTTTCCTCCGCCGGCTGCAATCAGATCGTCTGCCTCAGGATTTTTTTTATAATGATCCCCAAAAATCACAGGAGTCCCGAACGTAGCTGCTTCCAGAATATTATGCAGACCTGCATCATGAAAACCTCCGCCTACCACCGCCACATCTGCATAAGAATATAGTTTTGACAACAAACCAATGCTGTCGATGATTAAAATCTGATGTCTGGAAACGGAAAGCTCCGTATTTCGTATTTCGCTGTATAATAGGGCTTCGGGGAAAATATTCTTCAAATGCTCCACTCTTTTCAGATCATGGGGAGCAATAATCAGTTTCAAATCAGCATTCATTCTGAAAACTGTGGCAGCAATCTTTTCTTCAGCCTGCCACGAGCTTCCGAATACAACAGATTGATGCTCTCCTATAAAATCTGCAATAAATTCAACATGATTATCTCTTGCCCGGAGTTGTTTTACCCTGTCAAACCTTGTATCTCCTGCTACTGAAGAATTGACCAATCCAATACTCTTGGCTAATGCATAAGAAAAGGTGGTCTGATGAAAAAACCAGTCTACCTCTTTTTTGAGCTGCTTTACAAACCATTTTCCATAAGATGTGAAGAAAGCCTGGCTTTCATAAAACAAGGCAGAAATTACATAAATCTTAGCTCCATGCTCTTTAAGCTCTGCCAGAAGATGATACCAGTAGTCATATTTAACCGTAAAAAACAATTCTGTATCAAACCGGGAAATAAACTCTTTTACCTTACTTTTTTTATCGAAAGGCAAATAGCAGATCACATCTGCGATATGTTTCTTTTTTACAACATTTTCATAACCGGATGGAGAAAAGAAGGTGACAAGGATCTTGTGCTCCGGAAATTTTTCTTTCAACTTTTCCAAAACAGGAAGCCCCTGCTCATATTCGCCGAGACTGGCCGCATGCATCCAGATCACCTTGTCTGAGGGCGAAAATGCAGCTTTTACTTTGTGTAAAGACTGCTTTCTTCCTTCAACTCCTTTTTTAGTTTTATCATTAAACAAAGAGAAAACTTTCATTCCGAAAATGAGCAGGCTGACAAATATGTTGTATAAGAAAGACATTTAATTATTTTTCAATTTCAATTCGGTCGTTATGGGTAGATGGGCTGGAGATAACAAGAAACTCCACTTCATCCTGAGATTCGTTGGATATAAAATGTTCTGATTTAGGTTGAATGGAAATACTTTCTCCCGCCTTAACAGAAAACTTTTCATTATTGATATACAATATGGCTTCCCCTTTTAAAATATAAAAAACCTGTTCTGCCATTTCATGGAAATGCAGTTTTTCAGCAGTTCCGGCAGGCATTTTTTCCTGCTTTACGGAAAGATTGTGGGAATCATTCAGGATCCAGCTGTCACAGCCGTTTCCCCAGGTATAGTGTACTGAATTATCTTTAGAATATATCATTTGAATATCGCTACAAAAATAAAAACCACGATCAGGCTTCCTATTACCGATAAAATAGCTGTAGATAATGGAACTCTAGGCTTCACGTTTTCATCAAAGGAATAACGGAACATATAATCCTGACTATTCATAAAAATAAACATTATTAATACAAATAGCCATCTTATAAAAACTTCCATGATCAGGAATTGGGCATCCTTATTCTGGTCTGTGATTTCTACAGGAAAATTAGCGGTTTCCGGATGTCTTAAGGTATATACAAACATAAAATAGAAAGCCGTTCCCAGAATCGGTGTTAAAAAAGAAAAGGCTTTGTTTCCAAAATTATCAGCCTTTCCGTCAAAATCGAAATGTACCGGAATTCGTTTAGGAAGGGTTTTGTAATGTTTCAGGGTAAACCACCAGAAAAAAACCACCAATCCGAAATTAAAAATATCAAAAGCTGTGAAAATAATATTCTCCATTCAGACTGTATTTAAGATTAGAGTACGTTTTTGATCACTCTCAGCTTATGGGTATGCTTATTCATTTCTTTGTTAAAGATGCCGGTAGAATCCAGAATATCTATTCTCACTTTTCCCGAAGCATGAATAATCTTCTGATTCTCAAGCATAATCCCCACGTGAATAATTTTGCCTTCAGGGTTTTCAAAAAATGCTAAATCACCTGGCTGGCTTTCTTCAACGAAAGTTAAAGGGACACCTACTTCTGCCTGCTGATAAGTATCTCTAGGTAATTTAATATCATGGATCTTGTATACCAGCTGTGTAAAACCGGAACAGTCTACTGCAAAAAAACTCTTTCCGCCCCATAGGTAAGGAACGTTAAGAAATTCTCTGGCAGCTAAAGCTATACTCTCACGGAGATCGTGACTTCTTCTTGAAGCCACCGCAGGAAATTCTACTTCGGAACCCATTGACAGAAGGGTTTTTCCGTCATTCATTAACACTGAGGAAAAATCTTCAGTCACCACGGTAACCTTTCTTTTTGCCAGCTCTTCCTCTGTTACAGGTTTCAGCTGTTTGGTATCCATCCATCCTTCATAACCATCATAATGCATTTTTATTCTGGTCCAGTTTTTATTCACTTCCAGAATATCAGCGCTTTCTCCAAACAGTATTTCCGTAACAATTTCCGCTTTGTCAGAATTCTCTGCACGAACCGGTGCTACAGTAACATTACAAATTCCTTTATTCATTCATTCTAAATTAAAAGATTCAATGATTTAAAAATTAAAGAATTAGATTCCGTAAAATCTTTTATTTTTTTAATTTTTAAATCTTTTGCCTATTTTCTTCTCAGAAAATTCACTCCGTCACGCAAAGGTAAAATAAGATTTTCAAAATCATCGTCTTTTGCAATCAAATCATTGAGTTCCTTGATAACCTGCGTAGATCTCTGTTTCGGATTTTCCTCCAGCACTTTTCCGTACCATAAAACGTTATCAAACATCACTACCGAACCTGTTTTTGTTCTGGGCTTGATTAGTCTGAAGTATTCCGCATAATTTTCTTTATCAGCATCTATGAAAACAAGGTCAAAAAACTCATCAGTATCTCTTAAAAATTCTTTGGCATCCTGAAGCTTAAAATCGATCTGTCCGGCATATTCACTTTCTTCAAAATATTTTTTTGGAAGGTAAGCAAGATCTTCGTTCACATCCAGTGTGGTAATTTTCCCATCTTTGGCCAGTCCTGCTGTCAGGCATAGTGTGGCATATCCTGTAAAGGTTCCTATTTCCAGCACATTCTTAGGCTGTATCATTTGAGAAATAATAGTTAAAAGTCTTCCCTGCTGATATCCTGATATCATATGCGGCTGTGTAGTTTTCTGATAGGTCTCTCTTCTCAGTTTTTTCAGAATTTCAGGTTCCGAGGAAGCATGCGTTTCCAGATACCTGTCCATTTCAGGATTTTTTTCTTCAAAAAAGCTCATACTGCAATTCTTTTTTATGTTATTCAAAAGTACTTAAATATAAAGAAAAAATTATTATTGGTCGGCATTTTTCATCCGTTTCTCCGTAAAAAACCCATTGAAAATACCGTAAAAATACGGATATGTTTGCCTGAAAGATAGTAATACATTTGCACAGAACAAGGGGTAAAAACACTAAGACAAAACAATGAATGCAGGAGGAAAACTAATTAACACAGAGAATCAGAAGACCGCAAGGCCAAATGGCAGTGCGGATTCTTCGTCCAAAAAAACTAAGACAGAAATATCCAACTCATTTTTTCAACGAATTATTTCATTATTGAAAAAAGAAGAATTAATTTGATTAAAAAAAATCCCGAATGACTTCGGGATTTTTTTATGGGTATGTATGTTCAATTACTTCTTAGGAGCAATATCCATTAATTTCATGAATTCATCCAGCTTAGGCATAATGATGATTTCCGTTCTTCTGTTTTCCGCTCTTCCTGAAACACTCATATTGGTTGCTTTAGGATTGTATTCGGAACGTCCTCCCGCAGTAATTCTTGCTGGATCTACTCCGAACTGCGTCTGAAGAACCTTCGCAATTGCTGTACCTCTCAATACAGAAAGATCCCAGTTATCTCTTGGCAGATTAGGTGAGCTTAATGGTGCATTATCTGTATTACCTTCAATCAATACAGAATATTTATCATAATCATTAATTACCTTAGCTACTTTTCCTAATACTTCCTGAGCAGCAGGCAGTACGTTATAATCTCCTGTTTTGTATAGCATTTTATCAGAAAGCGAGATCATTACCACTCCTTTCAACACTTTCACCTGTACGTCATCATCCGCTACATTATCAAGAGATCTTTTAAGCTTGTTGGACAGTGCCATATTCAGACTGTCATTTTTAGCATTGTTTGAAATCAGCTGTTTGATATATGAATTGGAAGCATTGATCTCTCCAACCAGTTTATCAATATTAGCTGAACTTTTTCCTGTATTTGAAAGACATGCATCCAGAGATGATTTCAAAGCATCGTGCTGGCTTTTTAAAAGATTATTCTCACCTGACAATGCAGAATTCTGAGACTTTAAATCCTGGATCTCTCTTTGTCTTTCACCGATATTTTCAATACACTGCTTATAATTGGAGCTTAATGCATCATACTGTTTTTTACTGACACAAGAGGTCAATCCCAACGCCATTACAGTTACTCCTAAAATTTTAATAATCTTCATATGTAATCATTTTTAGACGAATCAAAGTTAGGAAAATTGAATTGAATTTTATGGATTATCTTTGCATAAAAGAAATCTTCAACATACCCTTTGGAAAAATTTAGTTTTAAAAATCAGCTTGAAAACCTTGTCAGAAATCCGGAAACTCACAGCTATCTTCTGGCTGTAAGCGGAGGTGCCGATTCTATGGTCCTGGCCTCTCTTTTTAAGGGTTTGGGGCTTAATTTCCAGATAGCTCATATCAACTATAAACTTCGGGGTGAAGATTCTGATCTGGATCAAAAAACGGTTCAGGATTTTTGTGAGAAAAATCATATTCGTTTTCACCTGTATGAAGTTTCGGAAAAAGATAATAAACCGGAAAATTCTATCCAGCTTTGGGCGAGAGAAATCCGTTATCGTTTTTTCAGGGAAATTCAGGAGCAGGAAAACCTTGAATTTCTTGTTACCGCTCATCATCTGAATGACCAGCTGGAAACTTTCATCATCAATCTTTCTAAAGCTTCTGGCATTAGTGGGCTGAGTGGTATTCCAGCAAATAAAAACAAAATAATCCGGCCTCTTCTTAACTTTTCAAAAAAAGAAATTTATGGGTACGCTGAGGAAAACAGAATTGACTTCCGGGAAGATCTCTCTAATAAAAAAAGTGATTATTTAAGAAACAAAATCAGAAATGAGATCGCTCCCAAGCTTTTGGAAATCAATGAGCACTTTCTGGAAAATTTCAGAAAAAGCTCTTCTTATCTGAATCAAACCAGAGATTTTGTAGAAAAACGGATCGAGGAAATCGAAAATAAACTTACGGTATTTAACTCTGAGCACAAAATCTTATCCAAAGAAAAGCTGGGTCAGGAAAGTGCTTTCGTACAGTTTGAGATTTTAAAGAAATACGGATTCGACAAGGAAGAAGAAATCTCCAAAATTTTTACAGCGGAAAACGGCAGTTCTTTTTTTTCAAAAGATTATCAGCTTATGATCAGCCGCGATGAATTAATTTTCATCAGTAAAAACCAAAGGCAAGAAACCAAAGATGAAATTATTTTGGTGGAAAATTTTGATTTTTCTGAAATCCAAATGGATATTAGTCTTGAAGATACAATTGAAAACATTGACGGAATCAATAACAGTTTTGAATGGGATTTTGATGCCGCAAAACTTCAGTTTCCATTACGTTTAAGAAAACAGCAGGATGGTGACGAGTTTTATCCGGCGGATTTTTCAGGCAAAAAGAAAGTTTCTAAGTTTTTTAGGGACGAAAAATTATCTATTTTAGCGAGGCCAAAAATTTGGATCCTGTGTGACAGTTACAATTCCGTACTTGGAATTATACCTCTCAGACAGGACAGACGATATGCAAGTGATGAGAAAACGCAAAGTATTCTCAAAATTTTTAATGAAAAGAAAAAATGAAATTTAGAAACTGGTTTTTAGCCGTACTACTGTTTTTAGCGGCAGGAATTAATGCACAGATCAAGAACCCTGTAAAGTTTAAGTTCACTGTCAACGATCTAGGGAACAACCAATATGAAGCAGTTTTAAATGCTACTATGGAAAACGGCTGGCATATCTATTCCAAAGATCTTCCTGAAGATACAGGAATTCCTACCGAGTATAAAGTTTCAGGGAAAAACATCGAACTGATCGGAAAGTTCACTGAAGTTGGTAAGAAACACGAAGAGTTTTCAGAAGCTTTTGGAGGGACGATTGTTTTTTATTCCAATTCTGCCGGTTTCAAGCAGAAATTTAAATTAAAAGACCCTACAAAACCAGCAGAGGTTATTTCTGAAATTACCTATCAGACTTGTGACGACAGAGTTTGTCTGGCTCCAAATACTTTAGAATTCAATCAAAAAGTAACTCCAAAAGGTGCTGTTGAGGAAACTGCAGAGGAAAAGACGGATGTTATAAAAGATTCTGCAAAAACTATAGAAACAGTTGCAGTAACGCCTGTAAAAGGAGAATTACCCGTTGCAGAAACATCAAAACTGGATCCAAAACAGCTAAAAATAGCAACCATTGATTTCCAGAAACCCTTGACCGATTGCGGAACAGCCGTGGAAGAAGTCGGAGAAAATTACTGGACTTATTTATTCTTAGGATTTGTAGGTGGTCTGATCGCTTTGCTGACACCTTGTGTTTTTCCTATGATCCCGCTGACGGTTTCTTTCTTTACAAAAGGGAATAAAAACAAAGCAAAGGGTAAAAGAGATGCACTGATCTATGGATTTTTCATCCTTATCATCTTTGTCCTTCTGAGCCTTCCTTTCCATCTGATCGATGGAATTGCCGGAAATATTTTCAATGAAATATCTACAAGTGTATGGCTGAATATTGCCTTCTTTATCATATTCATCTTCTTTGCAGGAAGCTTCTTCGGATACTATGATATCACGTTGCCAAGCTCCATTGCCAATAAGTCTTCGAAAGCAGAAGAAGCAGGAGGAATTATCGGTATTTTCTTCATGGCACTGACGCTGGTTATCGTTTCGTTCTCATGTACCGGACCTATTCTGGGAAGCTTACTGGGAAGCGCAGTGACAGGCTCTACCAATGTTCCTATGCTGCTGACATTCGCATTGGCAGGATTCGGACTGGCATGGGCCATCGTTTTTGGATTGCTGGCTTTATTCCCGCAGGCTTTACAGAGTCTTCCAAAATCCGGAGGATGGATGAATACCGTGAAAGTGGTTCTTGGTTTTGTAGAACTGGCTTTAGCTTTAAAATTCTTATCTAAGGCAGATTTAGTTTCTAAAACATTCTTATTAAAAAGAGAACTTTTCATTGCCATCTGGATCGTTATTGCTTTGGGACTGGCTCTTTATTTATTCGGAGTTATAAGATTTCCGCACGATGATAAAAAACCGAAGATTTCTATTACAAGAAAGATATTAGGCGCTTTGGGAATAGGTTTTGTGATCTATCTGATCCAGGGATTAATTCCGGCAGAACGTCCAAAACTACAGCTGTTAAGCGGAATTCTGCCTCCTTTGAATGTAAGTTATCTTCATGATGAAAAAGACGGAATTCTGGGAATGCATCCCGAGCATGATTTCTTTAAAGCTATTGAACTGGCTAAAAAGGAAAACAAACCAATTTTGATTGACTTCACAGGTTATGGCTGCGAAAACTGCCGAAAAATGGAGGAATTCGTATGGAGCGAGCCGGATATCCTTCCGATTTTACAGAACGATGTTGTATTGGCATCCTTATATGTAGATGATAAGGAAGAGCTTCCTGAAGATCAGAAAACAAAAATAGATCTTGGGGACGGACAGGTGAAAAAGGTAAAAACGATTGGTGACCGATGGAGCTTATTCCAGCAGGTGAATTTTAATAATAATTCCCAGCCTCACTACGTTTTGATAACACCGGACGGAAAAGTAATCAATACGCCTGTATCCGGATATATGCCGAAAGAAGATTTCAAAAAGTTCTTAGAATGCGGAGTTAATTACTATAAAACGACGAAGTAATTCTTAATTTAAACATATAAAAAGCCTTATCATTATTTTGATAGGGCTTTTTTGATATTTATAAAAATAATCATATTCTTAAAAAGTCACAAAAGCTTGCGAATATAAAATATTGTACAGTTATTTTATGTCAACCATTCTATAAATTTTAAATTTTATTGATATTTATCAATTTTAGGTACAAACTTTGTATAGATTCCATCAGATAAGTATCAATACTTTACTTTTTTAATCAAAACCGTTTAACATTTAAAAATATGAATTATGGCTGAAGTAATTGCACAAGAAAAACAGGGAGGAAGCAAACAAAGAAAAAAATTAATCCGGGTGGATATGACTCCAATGGTAGATTTAGGATTTCTATTGATCACCTTCTTTATGTTTACCACCAATTTTACAAAACCCAATGTAATGGATCTGGGACTTCCGGCAAAGGATCCTAATCCTCACCCTATTACCGATGTAATTATGGATCAGAACCAGGTTACCTTCATTCTCGGGAAAAACGACAGGGTATTTTACCACCAAAGCAATGAGAAGGATCTGAATACAGCAAATCTGAAAGAAACCGATTTCAGCGGGGTAAAAATTTCCAAGATCATTTCTGAAGCTTATAAAAACGCTCCGGTGCCTGAAAATTTCACCGTCATTGTAAAGCCCACCGATGATGCCATCTATAAAAACTTCGTAGACATCCTGGACAATATCGCGATCTCTAAAAAAGAAAGATATGGCATTACTGATATAAAACCATGGGAAAAGAAAATTTATACCGAATTAACCCAATAGAATCGAAGAGCATTTTTACAATGCTCTTTTTTATTTAAATTTGAAGAAACAACTAAGATTATGCTGAATTTTGAAAGAAAAGGAAACGGGAAAGAAACTTTGGTACTGCTTCACGGCTTTATGGAAAACATCTCCATCTGGAGTGATATGGAGCCACATCTTTCGCGAGATTTTTCACTGTTGAAAATAGATCTTCCGGGCCATGGACAATCTGATATTCTGGCCGAAGTTCACACCATGGAACTGATGGCTGATGAAGTGAAAAAAGTTTTAGATCATGAGAAGCTGGATAAAGTACATCTTTTGGGGCATTCCATGGGAGGGTACACCTCACTGGCTTTCGCAGAAAAATATCCTGAGACTCTCAAAAGCCTGACCTTATTCTTTTCCACCTATTTTCCTGACGATGAAGAAAAAAAACAGCAGCGGATTAAAAGCTATAGAATCATCAAGGATGCATTTCCCCATTATGTACGGGCTGGAATTCCGAATCTTTTCAATCCCAATGAAAGAGACATCCTGGAAGGCAAAATTGAAGCCGCGCTTGAAACTGCACTTTCCACCAACAATATGGGAGCTCTTGCCTGTGTAAAGGGTATGGTAGAAAGAACAGACAAAAAACATGTCATGGAAAGCCTGGAAGCGAAAATTTTAGTATTGGCAGGAAAGCATGACAACGCTGTAAAAACAGATATGATGATCAAACATCTTCCTGACAGAACGAATATAAAATCCTACATCCTGGACTGCGGGCATAACGGGCACTGGGAAAAGCCCGGCATCTGCGCAGAAATTATCAATACGGAACTTCTTCATAATCTTCCAAAAAAATTAGTCCTGTAATACCCGGCAATAGCTTTATTGCCCGGTCTATATCAAAATTTCTTGTATCTTAGTAAGGAATTATTACTTTCGATGGGTTTATTCTCTTTCAAAAAAAAGAAACCGCCGGTTATCGGCCTTACACTTTCCGGTGGAGGAATGCGTGGAATTGCCCATATCGCAGTACTGAAAGCACTGGAAGAATATAATCTGAGACCGCATATCATTTCAGGGACCAGCGCCGGCTCTATTGTGGGAGCATTTTATTCCTTCGGAAAATCACCGGATGAGATGATGGATATTGTAAAACAAACAACATTCTTTTCAAGATCTTATCTGAAACTTTCTAAAAACGGTATTTTCAGCTCAAATTTCATCCTGAAACTTTTTAATGATCATTTTCCTGAGAATGATTTTAAAATCTTAAAAATCCCTGTTTACGTTACTGCCACGGAAATGACCCACGGAATTGTGGATTTCTTTTCGGAAGGTGAGCTTTTCGGCCCGCTTCTGGCTTCGTCAAGCGTTCCGTTTATTTTACCTCCTGTGAGAATGGGTGAAAAAATATATGTTGATGGAGGTGTTTTAGACAATCTCCCTATAGAGCCGATCATCGACAAATGTGATTTTTTAATTGCTTCTCACGTCAATTCTATAAGTTATGATGAATTAAGGAAAATGAGCCTGATGAAGGAATTTGACCGTATTCTCCATTTAGCCATTGCAAAATCGGTTTACTCCAAAGCAAAGTCCTGTGACATTTTTTTAGACCCTCCTAAAATGACAAAATTCAGCTTATTCAGTAAGAAAAACCTTGATGTCATGTTTCAGGAAGTTTACGAGTATACCTGTGAAGAACTCGAAAGCAAGGGATATACTAAAAATTTGAGTACCGAAGTGTAAGTGTTTGAATGTATAAGCTTACTGTCTGAAAATAGTCATGTACTAATTCCTTTACAGCTCTTCCTGCTCCAGTCTTTTCTTGAATGTTTCGATGGTATCCGGAAGAGATTCATCAGATTTTCCACCCGCAGCATTGATGTGTCCGCCACCACTGAAATATTTTCTGGAAAACTGGTTCACATCCACATCATCCTTACTTCTGAAAGAGATCTTGATAAAATCATCGTACAGGTCTTCCATAAAGAAAGCTGCCATTTTTACTCCTGCAATGCTCAGTCCATAATTGACAAAACCTTCTGTATCTCCTTTCTGGAAACCAAATTCCTTCAGCTCGTTTCTTGTAAGTGACAGCACAGCTACTTTGCCATCATTCACGACTTCTATCCTTCCCAGCACGAGAGCAAGAAGGTGAAGACGGGAAACTGTGTTGGTATCCCATGTGTTCGAGGTTATAACGGAAGGATCAGCTCCTTTTTCTATCAGATTGGCAATAATCCTGTGAGTCGTTGCGCTTGTGGAACGAAAACGGAAACCGCCTGTATCCGTCATGATCCCAGTATAGAGGCATTCTGCAATATCCTGATTGACCAGCCTTTCATCTTCCATTGCTTCAATAAAATGATAAATCATCTGTGAGGTGGCTGGAATCACTGTGTCAGAATACACAAAGTCAAAATTTTCCGGTTGCTGGTGATGGTCGATAAGTATTTTTTTAGCTTTAGATTTAATCAGCCATTCTCCCAATAATCCTATTCTTGAAGGCGAGTTAAAATCAAGACAAAAAATAACATCTGCCCCACTGATCAGATCAGATGCATACTTTCTTTTATACTCCCCGATGACCACCTTTTTGGATTCCGGCATCCATTTCAGAAATTTCGGAAAATCATTGGGAACAATCACTTCTACCGGAATTCCCTTTGCCCCAAGATAATGCTTTAATCCCAGACTGGAGCCTATAGCATCGCCATCCGGATTATAATGGGTAAGGATAATTATTTTATTTTCAGGCGTAAGTAATGTGTTGATATCTAAAAGTTCTGCTGGTGTAAACATCGTGTGTTTATTTTTCTTTAAATTTGAGTTTTCAAAGATAGAGCTTTTAAATAAATCAGCTAAATATTATTTCTTTGCACAAAATTTCGTTTCTTAATGCAGTTTGTCAATATTGGTATAAAAAGCATTGTCAAATAATTTCTAAAAAAAGATAAGTAAAATTTGTAACTTTTAAAAATTTCTATATCTTTGCAACCTGAAAATTAATAGATTAATTACGATTTAAATATATAGTAATGAGTAAAAGAACATTCCAGCCATCAGAAAGAAAGAAAAGAAACAAACACGGTTTCAGAGAAAGAATGTCTACGCCAAATGGTAGAAGAGTTTTGGCAGCAAGAAGAGCTAAAGGCAGAAAGAGTTTAACTGTTAGTGCAGCCCGCGCTAAGAGATAATATCTCGAATTATCATATACAAATCATGCTTGAAAAGAAGTTTTTCAGGCATTTTTTGTTGTTAAAATTTCCTAAAGTTTAGGGTTTTTAAGCTTCTTTTCTCTATTTTTAAGATCTGAAAAAATATTTTAGAAATAGCACTATAAAATTGAATTATGCCGCATACACATATCTCCGGAGATAATATTATAAGCTTACAGCACGCAAAAATTGCGCAAAAAAACTTTACTGTTCTTTCTGACGTTAATCTTAACATCAAAAAGGGCAGATTCTGTTACCTTATCGGAAAAACAGGTTCCGGAAAAAGCTCGCTTCTGAAAACACTTTACGGACACATTCCTTTAGCATCAGGACATGGAGCTGTGGTAGGTTTTGAACTTGCCAAACTGAGACCATCTGATATTCCTAACCTGAGAAGGAAACTGGGGATTGTATTTCAGGATTTCCAGCTACTTTCTGACAGAACAGTTGAGAAAAATCTGAAATTCGTTCTTGAAGCAACAGGATGGAGTGATAAAATAAAAATGGAAGACCGCATCAATGAAGTTCTGGGAAGTGTAAACATGAAAAGCAAAAAGCACAAGATGCCGCATGAACTTTCAGGTGGGGAGCAGCAGCGTATCGCTATTGCAAGGGCTTTACTTAATCATCCGGATCTTATCCTTGCCGATGAGCCTACAGGAAACCTTGACCCGGAAACATCCAATGAAATCATGACGCTTCTGAAGCAGGTAGCCCTTGAAAACGGAGCCGCAGTAGTAATGGCGACACACGATTACCATATGATCCAGAACTTCCCTGGAGAAGCGATCAGGTGTGAAGACGGAAAAGTTTCCGTGTTGGATACTGCAGAATTATTTGAATAAGATATAAGATAAAGAATTGCAAATTGGAGGTACAGACTGAATATGACCATCTAACTTCTAACCTCTAGTTTCTAGCTTCTACTTTTAAAGACATGAAACTCCTTCGTGAGTTCAAGATATTGGTCCGAGTATTGTCTCGGACTTTTTTCTATGACAAAATCAGATTCTTCAATAGCTCTTTCTATGAACGAAAATTCCAGAACTAATCTTTTCGTTTTTGAATTCTCAATCCCTTTAATATTAACTTTTCGTTTTAAGAACAATCGGTTTTCTGATGCTATATCAATAAAAACACTGCCGGCCTCAACAGGAATAATAACCGACAAAACACCATGATCAGACAGAAGTTTTTCAGAAACAGAAATAAGCTGCTGGAAATTCAGTTCTACAGTCTGACGTGCTATTTTATCTTTATCAGATCCGGATTCTTCAAAATAAGGAGGATTTGAAACAATAAGATCAAATTTATTTTCTGTATGAAAAGTTTTAAGATCCTGATGGATATTTTTCAGCCTTGAATGAAAAGGAGATTGTTCAAAATTCTTTTTAGTCAGCAGAGCAGCGTCCGCATTGATATCAAGACCCAGAAAAGAAGCGTGATCATTTCTCTGAGCAAGCATTAACGAAATCAGGCCGGTTCCGGTTCCTATCTCCAAAACTTCCGAAGCATTCTTTACATCAGCCAGAATACCCAGCAAAACACCGTCTGTTCCTACACGAAAGACCTCTTTCGACTGTTGGATTTCAAAATATTTAAATTTAAAAGGCTTCACTATAGGTTCGTAGGTAGCGTAATAGTAAATGTAGACCCCTTCCCTACTTCTGATTTCACTGCAATCTCCCCTTTGTAGTCTTCGATCATTTTTCTTACCATAGAAAGTCCAAGTCCCATACCGCTGTTTTTAGAGGTGAAATTAGGCTCAAATATTCTTTCATACATATTTTCAGGAATCCCGATTCCGTTATCCTGTATGGAAATCATTACCCTTCTCTGATGCTGTTCCACATCTACGTTGATGATCAGCTTACGTTCATCGCTTTGGGCCTGTTTTGCATTGGTTACAAGATTAGTAATGATCCTGGAAAGGTAAATCCTGTCCATATTGATCATAATATTACCTTTATTGGAATGCATAAAAATGCTGTCATCATTGAAAACACGCAGAATATCTTCCACTTCAGTATTAAGATTGATGACTTCATTATTTTTTTCAGGAAGTTTTGCAAATTCTGAGAAAGCTGAGGCAACAGTCGCAATCAGGTCAATCTGATCTACCATCGTCTTGCTCATCTGTTTTACTCTTTCTCTGATATTCGGGTCTTCAGGATCAAATTTTCTTTCAAAATTCTGAATGGTAAGCTTCATTGGAGTAAGAGGGTTTTTAACCTCATGAGCTACCTGTTTTGCCATTTCTCTCCAGGCTTCTTCAGAGGCTTTAAACCGTAGCCTTTCTTTCTGATCCTGGATCTGCAGAATCATTCTGTTATAAGCCCTTGCCAGTGCATTAAGCTCATCATTTTTATAGTACCTGATAGGCCGCATTTCATTTTCAAACAATGTAATACGGGTGATCATATCAGAAAATTTAGTAATATTTTTCGCCAGACTGTTGGACGTTACCCAACTTATCCACACACTGAACAAAATAAGGAAAATATCTACCAGCAGAATATATTTTATATACTGATGAAGGACATCCAGATAGGCGGATTCATTATGATATAAAGGAATATATACAATTCCTATGGGTTCAAGCTCATTATTTTTTAAAAGGAGATACGATGAAGTACGTCCTGCGTCTTTGGTTTTGTCATACCCTTTAATATCAACTCTTGAATCGGTAGCCAGAATTTTATTGACAATATTGAGTGGGATGGTTTTCTGGTCAATAAGGCTTTCATCTTTATTGGAAAGAAGATAACTTCCTTTCAGATCATAAATCACAATATCATGCTGATTGATATCTGCTATTTCAAAAATCTTATTCCCCAAAACCTGTGGCAGATCCTTGGTCTCAACAAGGGTGCGGCTCACAGCATAATCCAGATATCTCATCACGGCATTGGTCTTCTCCTGCATGTCGATATTACTCTGCTGCAGGGAATTATTCCTTAAAACAAAATAGGGAACCAGCGAGGTAGCAACAACACTTAAAAAACATACGAGTAAGAACCCGAAAAACACCCGGTTCCTTAAACTGTATCCTTTATATTTACTTATTGGCATCCTACTTTTTAATTAATCTAGCAATATACTTACCAATGATGTCAAATTCTAAATTAACTTTATCTCCGATTTTAAGATGCTGCATATTCGTAAACTCCCACGTATATGGAATAATAGCTACAGAAAACTGTGTATCTTCACTTTTTGCTACCGTGAGGCTTATTCCGTTTACCGTAATGGACCCCTGCGGAACAGTTACAAAACTACCGTTGTCTTCATATTTAATGGTAATAAAATAGCTTCCGTCTTTATTTTCAATTCCTGCTACTTCACCGGTTTTGTCAACATGTCCCTGTACAATATGTCCGTCTAATCTTCCGTCCATCTTCATGCATCGCTCAAGATTTACCACAGTACCCACGTCCCATTTTCCAAGATTGGTCTTTTCCAGTGTCTCGTTGATTGCCGTTACTACATACTGATCCTCTTTAATCTCAACAACTGTAAGACAGCATCCGTTATGGGCAAGGCTTTGATCTATTTTTAGCTCGTTCGTAAAAGGGCATGTTAATGTAAAATCTATGTTGCTTCCTTTTTCTTCAATCTTTTCAATAATGCCAACTGCTTCAATAATTCCTGTGAACATATTATTTTTTGCTAAATTTGTAAATTATAATCTTCAAAGATAATCAAAATGAGCCCAAAAAACCATAAAGTACGAGTAGGAATTTCAATCGGTGATTTTAACGGCATCGGTCCGGAGATCATCATGAAATCCCTGAGTGACAAAACCATTACGGATTTTTTCACTCCGGTGATTTTTGGCTCGGGAAAGTTATTTACCTTTCAGAAAAATATTTTCAAACTGAATCTGAACTTCAACTACATTAATGAAGCATCGCAGGCTCAGGCAGGAAAACTGAATATGGTGAACCTCACCAAAGACAATGTGAATGTAGAACTAGGTGTTCCTACAGAAGAATCTACCAAAATGGCTATTGATTCCCTGGAACTGGCCACCGAAGCTTTAATGAAAGGAGAGATTGATGTGCTTGTTACAGCGCCTATCAATAAGGATGAAATGGTAAAAATGGGCTTTAAGCATGCAGGACACACAGGATATTTCGAGGAAAAATTCAGTAAAAAAGGACTGATGTTCCTGGTTACAGAAGATCTGAAAGTAGCTGTTTCTACCCATCACATCCCCATTGCCAGTGTTGCAGAAAATATTTCCAAAGAAAAAATAAAAAAACAGATCAGAGCCCTGAACCAAACATTAATAGAAGATTTCTGCATACAAAAACCAAAAATTGCAGTATTGGGGCTAAACCCTCACGCTGGAGACGGAGGTGTGATCGGAAAAGAAGAGATCGAGATTATAGAGCCAGCAATAAAAGAGCTTTCTGATAATGGAATACTAGCGTTTGGACCTTATCCTGCAGACAGTTTCTTCCAGCCTAATAAATACAAAAGCTTTGATGCTGTTTTAGCCATGTACCATGATCAGGGACTTGCCCCATTCAAAACATTAGCCTATGAAGAAGGCGTAAACTATACAGCAGGACTTCCGTTTATCAGGACGTCTCCGGA
Source organism: Chryseobacterium lathyri (assembly GCF_003290185.1). Lineage (GTDB taxonomy): Bacteria > Bacteroidota > Bacteroidia > Flavobacteriales > Weeksellaceae > Chryseobacterium > Chryseobacterium lathyri. The sequence goes on from NZ_QNFY01000004.1 coordinate 304,212, forward strand.
CCACGGAGTGGCCTACGATATTGCAGGAAAAAACATTGCTGATGAGCAGAGTTTTACTGAAGCTATTTTCACTGCTATTAAGATTTTTAAGAACAGAAGCGAATATAATGACCTGATGAGCAATCGTATGCAGCCAAGAAAAATGGCTGTTGATAACGGAGTAGATGAAGATCTTCCTGATGAAAACGAAGGATAAATTGTTAAAACAAATTTTAAATTAATTTGTTATGTATTTTATTTGTTATTATAAAAAAATTGCATATTTTTGCACACTCATTTTATGGACAAGTTAAGAAACTATGACGTAAGCTTTTCCGGACTTAAAAACGGGAAGCACGTGTTCAAATTTGAGATAGATAAAACGTTCTTTCAATTATTTGACACTGAACAGGAATTTACAAATCCTAAAATAACAGCTGATGTTTTTCTTGAAAAGCATACTACATTTTTAGAATTTGAGATCAAAGTACATGGAACAGTAGAGCTTATTTGTGATATCACAAATGATGAATTCGACTACCCTATTGAAAACGAGATCGGAATTTTAGTGCATTTTGGCGAAGAATACGACGACAGCAATGAAGATGTCATTACCATCCCAGCCTCAGATCACGCATTCAATGTGGCACAGCTGATCTATGAAAATGTACAGCTTTCTATACCGATGAAGAAAATTTCACCGAATGTAAGCGATGAAGATCTGGAAATTCTGAACAGGTTCAGTCCAAAAGATATTGAGGAACCCGAAGAGGAAAATCATGAGAGCGATCCCAGATGGGACGCACTGAGAAAATTAAAAGACAATAATTAAATAAAATAATTTAAATATGATGAGATGATGAATCTCATCGCTCATCAATTAAAAAAGTTATTCAAAATGGCACATCCTAAGAGAAGACAGTCGTCCACAAGAAGAGATAAGAGAAGAACTCATTATAAAGCAGTAGTTCCTCAATTAGCGAAAGATGCAACAACTGGTGAACTTCACCTTTACCACAGAGCTCACTGGCATGAAGGGAAACTTTACTACAGAGGTAAAGTAGTATTGGAAAAAGAAGTAGCAACTACAGAAGAAAACTAAGAGTCGCTTTTCACTGAAAAAGCCTCATTTTAATACAAAAACCGCCCAATTTTGATAAAATTAGGCGGTTTTTTGTTGTTTTTTGTGTTTTTTTGGTATCTTTGGGACAAAATCAAATATCAAATTTATGGACATTAAAGACATACAAAATCTTATCAAGTTTGTATCTAAAGCTGAAGTTTCAGAAGTAAAATACAAAACTAAAGATTTCGAAATCACTATTAAAACTCCATTAGCCGGTAGCGATGCGGTTTATGCACAACCAGCAGTTTACCATACAGCTCCTCAGGCTGCAGCGGCTCCTGCTCCTGTAGCAGCTCAGGCAGCGGCTCCTGCTGAAAAAGCAGAAGCAGTATCTGATGACAGCAAATATGTGGCTATCAAATCTCCTATGATCGGTACTTTCTACAGAAAGCCTTCACCAGATAAAGATGTATTTGTAAATGTCGGTGACGAAGTTTCTGCAGGAAAAGTAGTTTGTGTAATCGAAGCAATGAAGTTATTCAACCAGATCGATTCTGAGATCAGCGGAAAAATCGTGAAGATCCTGGTAGACGATGCTACTCCGGTAGAATACGACCAGCCTTTATTCTTAGTAGATCCATCTTAATTTAGAAGTTAGATGTTAGACATTAGATGTTAGACTTAATTCTGCATTCAAAATAACATTACCTAATTTTCAAATTATCTAATTTTCAAATTGAAGAAGATGTTCAAAAAAATATTAATAGCCAATCGTGGCGAAATTGCAATGCGTATTTTACGTACATGCAAAGAAATGGGGATCAAAACCGTTGCAGTATATTCTACTGCCGACAAAGACAGTCTTCACGTAAGATTTGCTGATGAAGCGGTTTGTATAGGCCCTCCTATGAGTAAGGACTCTTACCTTAAAATCCCTAATATTATTGCTGCAGCAGAAATCACTAATGCTGACGCCATTCATCCAGGTTACGGATTCTTGTCTGAAAATGCTAATTTCTCAAGAATCTGCCAGAAAAATAACATCAAGTTTATTGGTGCTTCTCCTGAACAGATTGAAAAAATGGGCGATAAGGCAAACGCTAAAGCAACGATGAAAGCAGCAGGAGTACCATGTGTACCTGGTTCTGACGGATTAATTGAATCTTATGAGCATGCCGTAAAAGTGGCTGAAGAAACAGGATATCCTGTCATGATCAAAGCTACTGCAGGCGGTGGTGGAAAAGGGATGAGAGCTGTATGGAAAGCTGAAGACCTTAAAGATCACTGGGAATCTGCGATTCAGGAAGCTGTAGCGGCCTTCGGGAACGGAGGAATGTACATGGAGAAACTGATTGAAGAGCCAAGACATATCGAGATTCAGGTTGCAGGTGACCAATTTGGTAAAGCATGCCACCTTTCTGAAAGAGATTGTTCCGTACAGAGAAGAAACCAGAAGTTAACTGAAGAAACACCTTCTCCATTTATGACTGACGAACTTCGTGAGAAAATGGGTGAAGCTGCTGTAAAAGCTGCAGAATTTATTGGGTATGAAGGAGTGGGAACTATTGAATTCCTTGTAGACAAGCACAGAAATTTCTATTTCATGGAGATGAATACAAGAATCCAGGTAGAACATCCTATCACGGAGCAGGTAATTGATTACGACCTGATCAGAGAGCAGATTCTTCTTGCTGCAGGAACGCCTATCTCGGGAATCAACTACTACCCGAAATTACACTCAATTGAGTGCAGAATCAATGCTGAAGATCCATATGCAGACTTCAGACCTTCTCCGGGGAAAATCACAGGATTAAATATCCCTGGCGGACACGGAATCAGAGTAGATACTCACGTATATTCAGGATACACAATTCCTTCCAACTATGACTCAATGATCGCTAAGCTTATCACTACGGCTCAAACCCGTGAGGAAGCTATCGCTAAAATGAGACGTGCATTAGAAGAATTCTATATTGAAGGGGTAAAAACAACTATCCCGTTCCACAGACAGCTGATGGATAATGAAGATTATCTGGCCGGAAACTATACGACAAAATTCATGGAAGATTTTGTAATGGATAGAAAATATGATAATCACTAAAATTATTGATCTATAAATTTTAAACTGCCTCGTTTGAGGCAGTTTTTTTATACCCAATTTTGCAAACTTCATTTTTTGAGAAAAATATTGATCTGCATTTCAAAATCCTTCCATTCGTCCTGTCCATCGAAAGTAAACAAACCCTTAATGTAAAAAACCTATAAGCAGCTGATTACCAACAAACAAATCACCTAACAACTGTTAGTCGAAGAATTACGACACTTTTTAAAATTCTTTTAAAAAATTTTTCCTGATAATATAATTACTTCTAAATTTGGTGACATAAGATATCCAATCACACAATATTAACATTTAAAATTTACTAATCATGGCAGAAAGAAATTCAAGAGGAATTCTAAAATTCAATGGCGGTGAAGGACAGAAGTTATTAAAACTTAACTACAGTGTATCCCGTTCTACAGACGTATCAGGAAGAGTAGCATCAGATCCTTCCAATGCTCTCATCAAAATCACAGTTGAAGCTACAGAAAAATCAGATATTCTGGAAAGTCTTCTGAACGGAAAATACAAACCTACAACCGGAGAAGTAACGTTCAACAAATCTCACGAAGAAGGAACACTGACTACTCTGAAATGGGAAAACGGATATGTAATTCAGCACGAAGTAGATTTTGACGCGGTAGATGACAACAGTATGTACATCAGCTTCGTCGTGAGTGCCGAGCATATTGATCTGGGTAATTCTTCTTATAGAGCAGAATGGCCTACATCTTAAGAATATAATTTCTATATCAAAAAACAACAGACAGAATGGTAACCCGAAGTGAGGGATACTGTTCTGTCTTTTTTGTTGTATTGACGGTCACTATTTTAACCTAAAAAATATAACCAAAAAATGGTTAAGCTTATTTATAAAAACAAATAATGGTCGCTAATATTTCTTTTAAATGAGTTCCTGCAATATGATCCGAAAACTTCCCGTACTTTATTAATATGATAATAACAACATCCTAAAAATAATAGAACCCATTCCGGAAAGATATAAAACCTACACCCCTTGATCAGGAAAAGAAATATTTTCTAGAAGAGCATAACATAGCCTTAAAATACACTTTAAATCCCCAGTTGTACTGTATTACGTTTTTGTTCATGCATCTCATTAATAATGCTTAAATTTGTCAAAAACCGAAACATATGTCAACAGCAGCAACAGCAAAAAACTCACAGTATTTTATTGACCTTGAAGACAAACATGGAGCCCATAACTATCACCCTCTTCCAGTGGTTCTTGACCGCGGCGAAGGCGTTTTTGTATGGGACGTGGAAGGCAAAAAATATTATGATTTTCTTTCAGCATATTCTGCTGTGAACCAAGGACATTCCCACCCTAAAATTGTGGCAGCTTTGGTAGATCAGGCCCAGAAGCTGGCCCTGACATCAAGAGCATTTTACAATTCAAAATTAGGCGAGTATGAGCAAAAAATCACTTCCCTTTTTGGATTTGATAAGGTACTTCCTATGAATTCCGGAGCTGAAGCCGTAGAAACAGCCGTAAAATTAGCCAGAAAATGGAGTTACGAAGTAAAAGGAATTTCAGAAAATGCAGCCAAGATCATCGTATGCGAAAATAATTTCCACGGAAGAACAACTACCATTGTTTCTTTCTCCAATGATCCTGATGCCAACCAGAACTATGGACCTTTCACACCCGGATTCATAAAAATCCCTTACAATGATACTGCAGCATTAGAAGAAGTTCTGAACAGAGAAGCAGGAAATATCGCTGCATTTTTAGTGGAGCCTATCCAGGGTGAAGCCGGTGTTTACGTTCCGGATGAAGGTTTCCTGAAAAACGCTTCTGAATTATGTAAAAAACATAACGTACTGTTTATTGCAGATGAGGTGCAGACCGGTATCGCAAGAACAGGACAGCTTATTGCATGTCACCATGAAAATGTACAGCCTGATATTCTTATCTTAGGAAAGGCCCTTTCCGGAGGGATGTATCCTGTTTCTGCAGTATTGGCTAATGACAGCATTATGAATGTAATCAAGCCGGGACAGCACGGTTCTACCTTTGGAGGAAATCCTATTGCATGCGCCGTAGCCGTAGCAGCATTGGATGTGGTTGCCGATGAGAAACTGTCCGAAAGAGCCGAACAGCTGGGACAACTTTTCAGAGCCGAAATCGAAAAAATTATCGAAAAAAACAGTCTTATTACCAAAGTAAGGGGAAAAGGCCTTTTGAATGCTATTTTAATTAATGATACTCCGGACAGCTCTACAGCATGGAACCTTTGCCTACAGTTAAAAGAAAATGGACTTTTGGCCAAACCTACCCACGGAAATATCATCAGACTGGCACCACCTTTGGTTATTACAGAAGAGCAGCTTTTAGACTGTGTCAGAATCATTGAAAAAACTATTACAGAATTTCGTTAATGAAGTTATCAGTCTGTTATATTGTTTTAAATGGAGAAAGAGTCATTGAAAAAAGCATCAGCAGCGTCTACGAGATTGCTGATGAGATAATAGTCGTTGATTCTTTTTCCACAGACAAAACTGAGGAAATCTGTATGGGATTTCCGAAGGTAAAATTTATCAGAAAAAAATTTCACGGCTTCGGCTGTCAGAAAAACTATACCCTGTCTGAAGCTTCCGGAGAGTGGATCCTGTTTTTGGATTCCGATGAAGTTCCGGATAAAATGGCTGTTGATGCTATCAAAGAAATTTTAACCAGTTCCAATCCTTCCTATAACGTCTATGAGATCCATTTCAACAATATTCTGCTGAAGAAAACCATACAATATGGCGGCTGGGGTAATGTGTGGAGAGAAAGATTCTTCAGAAAAGGGCATGGAAAATATTCTGACGATTTGGTGCATGAATGCTTTATTACACAGGATAAAAAAGGAAGGCTTCCCGGAAATATTGATCACTACACCTATAAAAGCATAGCCCATCATATTGAAAAGATCAATAATTATACACAGCTGATGGCAGAAAAAAAGGTTTTGAATGGGAAATCAGTGTCTCTTTTTAAAATTATATTTTCTCCTTTTTATGACTTCATGAAAACCTATTTTTTTAAACTGGGCTTTCTGGATGGCGTCGCCGGATTTTATATCTCAATCACCGGAGCATTTTACACCTTTCTGAAGTATATAAAAATTAACGAGATCCATAAATTCAAATAATTTCTTCGGATTAAAACTAAACAGCCGGCTCAATTCTATTGCAGCCGGCTGTTCTGTTATATAATGCCATAGATTTAATCATCTAATGCAGATTGTTATAAATAGCCGGATGACCTCTATTTATCGCTTTACTGTCCTTACTTAATACTTCTTACTTAACTTTGTGATCAAGTTGTTTGTTAGCTTAAATCTTATTTTAAGCTATTTTTAAGTTAATGCGTTCAATATTTAATTAATTTTGAATCTTGTAACAGATGTCTTTTTTTGTAGACTCATACATTATTCAATCAGTTAGTCAGTAATAAACAATAGAATTATATAAACCGTAAATAATTTTATAGACAGCATTATATAAAACACGGTTTATACATTCATATAGCCATGCTCAGATTTATTAAAAGAACATTCGGATTCTCAGGAACAGAAAGTGTCCGCATTCTCATGTATCATAAAGTTTTGCCGGAGAAAAAAATTTCCGGCAAAGATTTGCTGACCGTTTCGGCAGAAGATCTGGAACAGCAGTTTAAGTACATTAAAAATAATTATAACACCTTATTTTTTAATGAACTGAAAACCAACAGCCAATTGAAAAACAAACTCATTCTCACTTTTGATGATGGCTACCTCAACAATCTTCAATACTTAGTTCCTTTGCTGGAAAAATACTGTTTGAAAGCCACTATCTTCATTCCAACCGAACTTATCCAGAAAAGCGAAGCGGATGAAAACCGCCAGCTCATGACATTTGACGAGATCAGATCGCTAAATCCTGAAATCGTTGAAATTGCGCTTCATAGCCACTCTCATAAGAACTTTTCTCAGATCTCACTTCAGGAAGCAGCAGATGATATTCATAAAAACATCCGTACCCTGGAGGAAAAAGCAATACCTTTCACCAAGGTACTCGCCTACCCTTATGGCAAATTCCCTAAGAAAGGGGAACAAAAAAAAGAATTTTTCTCCCTACTCGAAAAAGCAGGAATTATTTCTGCAGTACGCATCGGTAACAATATTGCCTATTATCCCTGGAAAAATAAATTTGAGATTAAAAGAATTGATATCAGGGGAGGTGACAGTTTCGATGTATTTAAGTGGAAATTAAGGCTCGGAAAGATTAAACTTTAATTCAGTAGTTCATGGTAAAGCTTTTCATAAGCTCCTGCCATTTCCAGGTATCCGAATTTTAGGGCTCTCTGCTTTAACTGCACAGCGTATTCATCCGTTCCGGAGCCGTAAGCCTGCATTCCGGATGCATAAACCTGCTGCATATGTTCCGCTGAAAAGTCATCAAAATAAAAAGCCAAATCTCCCCCTATCTCAGGAAGGCTTGTTAATGTGCTTAAAAAAACAGGCTTTCCAAAATACATGGCTTCCACGGGAGGAATTCCAAAACCTTCTGCCAATGAAGGATGGCAATATGATTCGCAATGCTGAAGAAGAAAATATTTTTCGTTATTATCTATATTTTCCAGGATGTGCACTTTATCTTCCAGTCCCAGAGTTTTTATTTTCTCCAAAAATTTCTCTTTATAGGCAGATTTTGCAGATGAAGTTACCAATACCAGGTCTCTGTCATTTTTTGAAATAAGATCCAGAAGCACATCCTGATTTTTTTTGGGAAAAAGCACTCCGATATTTAAAATATATTTCTTCCCGATGAAACTGTACCTGTTCTTAGAAGTGAACTCCGTGGTTTCGGGAAAAATGAGTCCGTTATAGACTACTGTTACTTTAACGTCATTTTTTAAAGTAAAAAGCTTCCTGTTCTTAAGAAAATCTTCTTTTACAAATTCTGAGATACAAACGATGGCATCTGCATTACCTATATTTTTCTGAACGAGTTTTGTGTCTTTTTTCACTTTTTGTTCCAGGCTTCCATCGTGAAGAAAATTAAGATCATGAAGCGTTACTACCTTTTTTTGCCCTTTTTTTACGGTATGAAAATATTTTGAAAGCTGATGAGCGGTATGGATCAGGGAAAAAGGCTGAGTATTTATAGAAAATTTCTTCTGCCAGAACTTCCAGTCGATAATATTAAATTTTTTTTTCGTCTCTGGAATATTTTTTTTAGGCCCGTAAAAAGTATACTCAAAATCAGAGGTTTTCTCGTCCAGACCCTTTATTAATGAAACACATACGTTGGCAATCCCCGACTTCGGGTACTTTAATCTTTCGACATCAATAAGAATTTTCTTTTGCATTCCGGTCAGGCTTTTCATCAAAAATATAAATTTAAATATGAAATTTTTATTTTTGCAGTATGAAAATTTGTTTAATCAGCTTCGATTTCTGGAATTATGATGAACACATAGTGGAAAAACTGAGTGATAAAGGCATTGAAGCATGCCACATCAACATCGGAGCCTTTACCCACAAAAATACCGGAGAGCGTATAAAAAACACGTTCAGCAAGATTTTTCTGGGCAAAAATCCAAAATATCACAAAAGACAAAGTTTCATACTGGAGTCTCTGGAAAAAATAGGACGACAGGATCAAATCCTGGTCATCAATCCTGAGGCTATTGACGAAAGCATCCATCAAAAGATCAGGGAATATACGGACCGGAACATTGCCTATCTGTATGACAGCATGGCGCGGAACCCGGCTACCCATCTTCTACATTATTTTGATACGATATTTTCTTTTGATGATGAAGATGTAAAGAATTTCGGATTCGAAAAGATTACCAATTATAATTACCTGGACCATATTCCGGCATCCAAGCAGCGTCCGAAGCTGGATCTGTTTTACATCACATCGTATGATCAAAAAAGGCTTTCTGCCCTAAATATGTTGATCAACCGTATACATCCAATGAAAATAAAATTCGAGGTCTATATGGTTGGTAAAAAGGGCTGGAAAAATAAACTGAACCAGATCATTGATAAAAAGAATATTGATATTTTAAAGTTCGGAAGAAAAAAGATACCTCATCACGTACTTCCCGCCTATTATAAGAATACTAAAGTTATCCTTGACCTGATGCGGGCCGACCAGACCGGACTCAGCTTCAGAATATTTGAAGCCATGGCTCTGGAAAAGAAAATTATTACTGATAACCCCACCATCAAAACATATGATTTTTATAATCCCAATAACATTTTGGTGTTGGATAAGAATTTCCGCAATCTGAAAAAAGATTTTTTCACTACACCATACGAAAAACTGTCTGAAGAAGTTTATTATAAGTATACTCTCGACCATTGGGTGAACACTGTATTTAAACTGAATTCATGAAAGAAATAAAAAATGTACTTATTGTAACCCGGGAATACAAATCTTCCCGAACTCCTAAAGTAGGCGGAACAGGCGTTTTTTATAAAAATTTATGCGCAGAACTTGTAAAGAGAGGGATCTCAGTACATGTTTTCCTGATTTCAAAATATGTATTTGATATAGAGGAAAACGGTGTAAAGATCCATTCAATCAAAGATATTTTCAAAGCCAATCCTCTTCTTGAACTGCTAAGGTCTTTTACCGGAAAACTGAAAATTCTTGAGCAGATTCATTTTAAAACCTATTTATACGAGAAAAAAAGCATCTCTAATCAGATCAATTCCTGGATCAGTAAGAATAATCTTCATTTTGACATTGCAGAAACCCATGACTTTGACGGTCTGGCACTTTCCATCCCTAAAGAAATTCCTTATGTGATCAGATGCCATGGCTCATGGTCTGTTCTGGAAAAATATTTTGGCTACAAAAAAGTGCATAAGGGAAGAATCTTCTGTGAAAAAGCTGCTTTTAAAAGTTCCGAAAATATTATCACGATATCCCGGTATAATGAGAAGATCAATAAGAACCTGTTCGGTATCAAAGATCCGAAACTCATTTACAACGGCATTGATGAACAGTTCTACAAACCTGTAGAAAATGTAGAAATCATTCCCAAATCTGTATTTTTTCTGGGAAATGTTTCTTTTGAAAAAGGGGCAGAAACTCTGATCAGTGCTTTTATTAAGCTCAAAAAAAAATATCCTGAAACATCGCTTCATTTCATAGGAAAGCCCAATCATTATCCGGCCTATATCACTGAAAACATCCCTGATATGGAGACCCGGAATTCAATTCATTTCTATGGCAATAAACCGGGAGAGGAAATTGTACAGCTCATCGGCAAAGCAGAGGTGGTGTGTTTCCCCTCTAAAGGTGAAAATTTTAGCTTATCTTTGCTCGAGGTAATGGCCATGCAGAAACCTATTGTATGTTCTGCGATAGATTCCTTTAAAGAAATTATAGAGGAACCTGCGAATGGGCTGATTGCCGGGGAAGGAAACTTCCACGAAAAGATAAGTCTTATTTTTGAAGACGATGAGCTGAGAAACAGGATATCAGTCAATGCACGAAAATTAATAGAATCTAAATTCGGCATTGATATGATGGTGGATGAAACCATAAGTTATTATACAGAAATTATAGAAAAATACAAACTGTAATATTTCCGGAAATAACGAACGAGCTTCTTAGTTCATCCTAAGTTTTAGAATATGAATGCGAAGGAACAAATTGAAAATTTAGAAAAGCAGCTTAAAGCACTTAGAAAAAAATATTATATCAAGTCTTTTTTCAGGAAAGCCAAAAGACTCGTAACCGATTTTTTACCGCTGGATTCCATCCCTTCTGAATACTGTACGGAAAGAATTACAATCAGTGACAAAGAAGAGTCAGAATTGTTTCTGCCTAAAACGTTTGATACTACGACTCAAGCTTCTATAAAAACACCTAAAAATGCCATAGAGATTTTTGCCCTTCAGAATGTTTTCTGTATTCCCAATTCCACTTATTTTTTGGATCTGAAAAAAGAGAAGATCTACTATGAAAAATGGCATGACGACGACAGAATCACGTATGTCTACAATACCAACAATCTTTTGCAGCATTCAATGACTCTTGCCAAGGTAAAGAACTATAAAGAGGTCTATTATGACGAGGAAGCTATTTTCATGGGTGGAACGTTTACTTTCAATTATTATCATTTCCTGGTAGATATCCTGTCCAAAGTTGAGTATTTCAAACATATTCCTGATGCAAAAAATAAGCTGATCATCATAGATGAAGATGTACAGAAGGTCGAAAATCTGAAGGACCTGCTTATGTTCTTTTTGAAGGATTATAAAATTATGTTCCTCAGCCACGAAAAAAATTATTACCGCTTTAAAAAGCTGTGGCATATCACCAGCAACAATTATGCAGTCCCGAATATTATGCCGGGTATGACCTATGAGGCCGGGTTTACAAAACTATCAAAATCGTCGCTTCAATATCTCCGAAAAACAGCCTTTGACAATCTGGATCTCGCCAAAGTCCGCATTCAGCCAGTTAAAAGAATATTTATCTCCAGAAGATCTCAGTATAGAAAATATAATGAAGAAGAAATCCTGGCTTTGGTACAAAAGCATGGGTTTGAAGAAGTCTTTTTTGAAGATCTGAACATTCATGAACAAATCTACCTGGTCAACAATGCCGAATACATTATTGGCCCCAGTGGTGCAGCCTGGACGAATGTATTATTTGCCAACCAAGGTGCTAAAGGCCTGAGCTGGTTCAGTTCCGTATGGGGAGATTTTGCAATTTTTTCTACCTTAGCTAAGCAAGTAGGCTTTGATCTTTATTTTTATATTTACCCGCAGGATTATGAAGGTTTCCATGAAGATTACAGACTGGATCCTGAGGTTTTTAGTCAGTACTTGGATAAGCTAATCAATATGCAAGAAGTCACGGATTAAACAGATCACGATTACAAAATATGAATTTAGTACCCAATTATAATAAAAATCAGATTTTCTCCTACGGAATACTATTTTTATCAGGTTTATATTTTGCGTTTATAAGTGTTTATTCTATTAATCAGGTTGACTTAGGGTTTCAGCTGTCTGCAGTAGAAAGGTTAAAAGCCGGGCAGATTATTTACAAGGATTTCGATTTTATCCGTCCTTTTTTCGGAGTCATTTTTTGGGATTACCTGCTCAAGTTTATTCCGCTGCAGTTTGATTATTTAATTCTAATTTCCCGGTTTTTTGTTATTATAGAAAGCTTTGTCATTTGTTATACCATACAGAAGCTTATTTTTGAGAGGAAGGATCTACAGACTACCGTATTTCTGGTATTATGTTTTCTTCATACCTTCCCCATTATGCCCTGGCATACTATAGACGGAATTTTCTTTGCCGTCCTTGCGTTGCTGTTTTATAAAGAAAAATGGTATCTGAGTTCACTCCTTTTTATTGTATTCGCTTCTCTTACCAAGCAATCGTTTATGATTTTCGGACTGGGAGCATCAGTAATTATCCTTTTTGATCTGTTTAAAAAATTGGTGATTACAAAAAAAGACCTGTACCTCTTTATTCCTTCTTTTTTATTTTTAATTGCAGTATTGTTTCAGTATCGGATTATTGAAAATTTCAGCTTATTTATAGATCAGGTTTTACAGTCTGCATCGCCATCTTATCTTTACGAAGGTTGTATAGCTCCTTATTTTTCTTTTGAAAAAAACTTTCACACCATACTCTATATTCTTTCATTGGCCTTGATCTATTTTATAAATATTAATAGAAAAGTATTTGAAATAGCATTAATGGCTGTATTGCCGGTCTTTATCATATATCCTTTTTTTAATGACGGACAATTCAGGGGAGCTTATGTTTTGTATGTTCTCTTATTCATCTTATTTCTAAAGTATGAACGGCAAAATAAATTTATATTTTTATTGCTGTTTCTCGGATGGTGCTCTTCTATATCGTGGGGATATAATACACCTGCTTTTTTTATTTTGATTCTTCTTTATAGGTTTATAGAAAAGCAGAACAAATTTTTTATACTTTTATGGGGAGTTATATTAACCGTCTTTTCAATATATAGAAGCAAATATCCTTATGCTTCCGAAAGTCTTGCCTCTAAACATGTCTTTATTAAAAACATCCCGGCAGTTTCAGGTCTATTGGTCTCGGAAAAAGAATATTCTTATATCCTGGAAGCACAAAGGATACATAAAGTGCATAAAAATATTATATTCTTACCCGCTTCACCTCTTTTGGATATTATTAACACCAGTTTTTTGAACCGTGCGTCATGGGAAATGGACATTGAATACCCAAGCTGGAAATCTGAGCTTCAAAAATTAAAAACAAACCCAATAGCAGTAGATAACAATCTCTTTCATTACTATAAAAAAGGCTTCTTTGTCAGTTCAATAACCCTTGAACTTATGAAACAAAAAAAGGCGATCAGGAAGACAAAATATTTTACCATTTATAGCAATTAAACTCATCCTATCTAAAATCAGTATCTTTAAACAATGAACAACCCGCCGCTTGTAAGCCTCATCATCATCACCATGAACCATGAAAAGTTCATTGAACAGGCATGCTTGTCCGCTATTTCGCAGTCCTATACCAATTATGAAATCATTCTTTTGGATAACGCTTCCAAAGACAAGACATTTGAAAATGCGGAAAAAGCTCTTTCGAAATTTGACCGGCATTACAAGATGATCCGGAATACTGAAAGTTTTGGCGTAGCAAAAAACATTAATATTGCAGTTTCTCATGCATCGGGAGAATATATCTCCCTGCTTTCGGGAGACGACTGGTATACAGAAGACCATCTTTCAGAAAAAGTATCATACATTGAGAAGAATCCTGTAGACTTTATTCTTTCGGACGGTTATAAATATTATCAGTCGGAAGAGAAAATGACAGATGCCTATACTCCGAAAGAGAAAAAACAGATCATGGACACGCTTAATAATTTTTTCCATGAAAATGTTTCGGAAAACAAAACGGCCAATGTAGGAACATTTGTAAAAAGAGAACTTCTTGTAAAATACCCATTTGATGAAAACATCAATACCGAAGACTGGGATATGAATCTGAGACTGACTTCCAAAGGCTATAAAATTGGATTCATTGATAAGAAACTATTCTATTACAGAATCCTGTCCACCAGCCTTTCCAGAAACTGGAAGCTGATGAAAGATTCTTATGAAAAAGTGACTCATAAATACATTGATTACATAAAAGCCGATCAGGAACTTTATAAAAAATACAGGCTTAAGCTCATTCATTTTAAATACGAAATCCTATTATCAGAAACAGATTCTGAATCTGAAAAAGAAAGGCTGCAAACAGAGTGGAAAAAAGAAAAATACAGAATTAAGTATAAAAATCCTGTCTTATTCTTCAAACTGCTGATGCTTAAATAAGATAGGAAGTTTGAAGACGGAAGAAAGAAGTTATATCAACCCCAACAGGAACTTCCAGCCTCCCTCTTCAAGCTTCCGGCCCTTTAATCTTAATTTTCTTCACCTGAACTCGGGTAATTTTAAGTAAATTTGCACAAAATTTTTATTGAAATGGGGAAAGTAAGAGTTCGTTTTGCTCCAAGTCCTACCGGACCTTTGCATTTGGGAGGCGTAAGAACCGCATTATATGATTATCTTTTTGCCAAAAACCAGGGTGGTGAATTTGTACTTCGAATCGAAGATACAGATACGGCTAGATATGTAGAAGGAGCTGAAGACTATATCGAAGAAGCTTTAGAATGGTGCGGAATCGTTCCTGATGAAAGTCCTAAGAAAGGAGGGAAGTTTGCCCCTTACAGACAGTCTGAAAGAAGAGACATCTACGACAGATACACAGCGCAGATCCTGAAAACAGATTATGCCTATATTGCTTTTGATACTCCTGAAGAACTGGATGCCATCCGTGCTGAATTTGAAGCCAACGGTGAGGTTTTCTCTTATGATAATAAAACCAGAAACCGTCTCAGAAACAGTGTCGCACTTTCCGAAGAGGAAGTTCAGAAATTACTGGATGAAAAAACACCTTATGTGGTAAGATTTAAAATGCCGGTTGACAGAACATTAAACCTTCAGGATATCATCCGAGGAAATTCTTCTGTGAACACCAATACACTGGATGATAAAGTCCTTGTAAAGAACGATGGAATGCCTACTTATCATTTTGCCAACATCATTGATGACCACGAAATGGAAATTTCCCACGTGATCCGTGGTGAAGAATGGCTGCCATCTTTAGGACTTCACACTTTATTATACGAAGCAATGGGATGGGAAGCACCTCAGTTTGCCCACCTTTCTTTAATCCTGAAGCCTGATGTATCAACTTTAATTAATAAAGATAATATTGACAGCATCACAAAATCTTTTGCAGAAGAATTCGTTTTGAAAAACAGCCAGTTTTCTTTTGATGAATCAGCAGAGCTTATTAAATCTTTCTTTGCAGAAGTAAAAAGCCCGAGATTTAAATCAATGCTGGGCGAAAATGATAAAGATAACCCGTTAACCGCTTCTGTAAAACAGTTTTTAAAGAAAGGACTTTCCGGGAAATTAAGCAAAAGAGATGGTGATAAGTTTGGATTCCCTGTATTTCCGCTGGACTTCAAAGATCCTGCAACGGGAGCTGTTTCTAAAGGATACAGAGAAAACGGATACCTTCCTGATGCATTTATCAATATGGTCGCTTTGTTAGGCTGGACTCCTTCAGATGATAAAGAAATCTTATCACTGGAAGAAATGGGTAAAGAATTTGATCTTCATAAAGTACATAAAGCAGGTGCCAGATTCAGCAAGGAGAAATCCGAATGGTTCAACCATCAGTATATCCAGATGAAATCGGACGACGAGCTTCTGCAGCTGTTAAAAAATACAGACATTGACCTTTCCGGTGTTTCTGATGAAAAGTTAGTAAAGATCATCGGTTTGATGAAAGAAAGAGCTACCTTTCCTAAAGATATTTATGAAAACGGAAAATTTTTCTTTAAAGCTCCGATTTCTTACGATGAAAAAGCATCAAAAAAAGCATGGAACGAGGAAACTTCAGCTGTTTTAGGGGAATTATCCGAAAATCTTACTGCCACTGAATTTAGCTCAGAAATCCTGAAGCAGGCAGTTCACGATTTCGCGGAAAACAAAGGCCTGGGGATGGGAAAAGTAATGATGCCGCTGCGTTTGGCTCTGGTAGGAGAACTGAAAGGCCCGGATGTTCCGGATATCATGGAACTGATTGGAAAAGAGGAAACTACCTCCCGAATAAACAATGCTATCAATAATTTTAAATAGTTTTTCATAATTTTTCATAAATTTGAAAGATTTAATTTACTTCAAGAAATGGAATATTTAAGTTTCGAACTTCCTATAAAAGATCTGATGGATCAACTTCAGACTTGTTCTTTAGTAGGAGAAGAAAGTGGTGTTGATGTAAAATTAGCATGCAGCCAGATTGAGGACAAGATTTTGGAAAAGAAAAAAGAAATCTACGAAAATCTTACCCCTTGGCAAAGAGTACAACTATCCCGCCATCCTGATCGTCCTTATACAATTGACTATATCAACGGAATGGTAGATAAAGGAAGTTTTCTGGAGCTTCACGGTGACAGAAATTTCGCAGATGACCCTGCAATGATCGGCGGTTTAGCAACATTGGATGGCCAGAAAATAATGATCATAGGAACCCAGAAAGGGAGAACCACTAAAGAAAGACAGTACAGAAGATTCGGAATGCCAAATCCTGAAGGATACAGAAAAGCTTTACGACTAATGAAGCTTGCTGAAAAATTCAAAATCCCTGTAGTGACTTTAGTAGATACACCGGGAGCTTATCCTGGATTAGAAGCTGAAGAAAGAGGACAGGGAGAAGCGATTGCCAGAAATATTTTTGAAATGGTTCAGCTTAAAACTCCTATTTTCACTTATATTATCGGTGAAGGAGCAAGTGGCGGAGCTTTGGGAATAGGAGTCGGAAATAAAGTATACATGCTTGAAAATACATGGTACACTGTAATCGCACCGGAAAGCTGCTCTTCTATTTTATGGAGAAACTGGGATCATAAGGAAGATGCAGCCAATGCATTAAACCTTACCCCGAAAGATGCTTTAAGAGAAAAATTCATCGACGGTATTATTGAAGAACCCCTTGGAGGTGCTCAATATGATCCTGAAGTAGCTTATCTGAACCTTAAGCATTCTATTTTACAGAATATTAAAGCTTTTTCAAAGTTCTCAGGACAGGAACTTGAAACCCAAAGGCAGGAGAAATTCATTGCAATGGGACAGTTTAAAGGATAAAATAAAAAACGGTTAAGAAAATTTCTTAACCGTTTTTACTTATAGTTTAGTTTTAATTAATCTTAATCAGCTACGTTGAGTGCAATTTCAATATCCTGAGTAACTTTCTTGATCGAAGAATATTTTGCATCACACACCATTGTAGTCAGTACATACTCCCCTTTATCTATCAGAATAAAATTCTGTCCCTTGGCGGGAACCGTTAGATTATAATATTTTTTTCCACTTATTTTTACGATCAGATTACAGCTTGATCTGTTCTTGATATTGACATAAGCCTCATTCTTATTCATATCATTATTAAAAATGTGGGTAAGCATTGCTGCCGTTTTTTTATGGGCTTCACTAGCTTCTGATTTGGCAACCCCGGCAGTTTTGGCGGAACTTGCGGAACCAACACTTGCCAGTCTCTCTTCTTTCAAAGCATTTATAGCATCATTTATCTTATCCGTGTTCTTATTTTCAACAGATGTTTTATTATTGGCCGCTATCACTTTACCGCTGTTAAGCTCATTATTCTGAACAATTTTTTCTATTTTCTCTTTACTGATCGGCTTAATCGTAGGTTTGGCTTCAGGAGAATTATCGGCCATAATCATTTCAATCAATTTTCTTTTAAAATAATCAGTTTTGGCATGTCCGGGGTTTTGTTTCAGAAAACCGGCGATCACTCTGGCCTCTTTAGAAGCTTCGGCATCCTGCTCTGTATAGATGATTACCGTTTCTTTTTCTACAACAGCCTTAGATTTCGATTTTTTCTTTTTTTGGGAGAAACCTAAGGTAAAAATGCATAGAAATATAAGTAGAAAGATTTTTTTCATTAATCAGGTCTTTAAAATAGTATTAAATATATCAATAACGTGAAAAGTCATTTTTTAGTTTATCATTAAAATCATTATCTTTGCACTGCTTTAAAATTAAGCTAAAAATTAATACTAATCTTAAATAAAAAAATAATACATATTATGTCTTATACACCAGCTGCTGCAGACGTAGCAAAATTAAGAAACCAAACAGGTGCAGGTATGATGGACTGCAAGAAAGCTTTAGTTGAAGCAGAAGGAGACTTCGAAAAAGCAGTAGATATCCTTAGAAAAAAAGGACAGAAAGTTGCTGCAAACAGAGCTGACAGAGAATCTTCTGAAGGTGCAGTAATCGCCAGAGTAAACGAGGATAACACTTTAGGAGTGATCATCTCTCTAAACTGCGAAACTGACTTCGTTGCTAAAAACGAAGCTTTCATCGAGCTTGCTTACGAATTAGCTGAAATGGCTATTTTCGCAGCTACTAAAGAAGAACTTTTAGCTACAGACTTCCACGGACTTACTGTTGCTGATAAATTAATTGAGCAGACAGGAGTTATCGGTGAGAAAATCGAGATCGGAGCATTCGAAAGAATTGAAGGACCTTACCTGGGAGCTTACATCCACGCTGGAAACAAAATCGCTGCTATCACTGCCCTTTCTGCTAAGGTAGACGGAGCTGACGAAGTGGCTAAAGCTGTTTCTATGCAGGCTGCTGCAATGAACCCAATCGCTCTTGACGAAACCAGAGTTTCTCAGGAAACTATCGACAAAGAATTGGAAATCGAAAGACATAAACTTACTGAAGAAGGTAAGCCTGCAAACATTATCGACAATATACTGAAAGGTAAAATGCAGAGATTCTACAAAGACAACACTTTGGTACACCAGGATTTCATCAAAGACAGCTCTATTTCTGTAGCTGACTATGTAAAATCTGTAAATGCAGACCTTAAAGTAACAGGTTTTGTAAGAGTAAGCTTAGCTTAATCATCTTTCAAAGAATAATACAGATCCCGGTGAAATTCACCGGGATTTTTTATGTGTTATGCCAGTCAAAACAATAGAGGAAAAAGTAAACGGAAGAAATCTTCCGCTGATATTTACCGGGATGTGATCATCTGTACAGAGGCTGATACGAAATTAGCAGTTTTATATTACGGATGGCTTTTAATTAAAAATCATGATTAATTTTTAACTTTTGTTATATTTATTTAACACTATTTCAAATATTATTTTAAATTTGTATAAATCCTAATTCCAGACACATGAAAAGATTTCTACTCAGCTTAGTATTAGTTCTTTTATCAATTAACACGCTCTTTGCACAAAGAGATACAGAGCACTGGTTTGCGCCTATGGCAGCAAAACCCTCCGCTTTGCTCAGTCCTAAACAGGCTTTATATTTTTCTACAGACTCAGTAACGCCTTTCCCTGTAGAAATTTACAGCAATGGTGCACTGCTTGGAACAGTAACCATTATGAAAGGTGATCCTAAAGTGTATGAGCTTACAACGGATAAAATGATCACTTCTGCTCCGTCTGAAATGTTCACCCCCATTGGTAAAGGAATTTACACTAAAGGGACAAAACCATATTATGTAAATTTCAGATTTAGTGTTACCAGCCATGGAGAAATATTAACCTCTAAGGGGAAAGCAGGAATCGGGAAGAAATTCTATGCTGCTTCTACTCCAATGACCGGACAGTCTATTACTTATGTAAATTTCACTGCAGGGGTTCTAGCTACTGAGGACAATACTCACGTTACAGTTTCAGGCTATAATGCAGGCCTTCAGTTTACCAACGGTACTACAGGAACCACAAATCCAACAATGACATTTACCCTTAATAAAGGGCAGGCATATATTATCGAAGGCCGGGACAATACGGGTGCTAATGCCACTGGCTTTATCGGTGCCAAAATAGAATCCGACAAACCTATATCACTTACAAACGGAAATTTTAATGGTCAGTTTGCCCTGCCTCCAAGCGCAGGATCCGGAGGTTCTGATATTATTATGGACCAATCCGTTCCTGTAGATAGGCTAGGAAATGAATTCGTTCTTGTAAAAGGAAACGGAGACAACAATGACGGGGATGAAGACGCAATGATTATCGCAACTGAAAATGATACTCAGGTTTTTCTTAACGGATCTACCACTCCTATCCAAACCCTGAATGAAGGAGAATGGGTAAGAGTAGGCCAGGGACCAAACAATACCTATGTATTCCCATACATTGATCAGGGAAGTTCCCACTTCAATATGCACATCAAAACCTCTAAAAATGCATATGTTTATCAGCTTTTGGCTGGTCTTCCAAACAGTACGGCAACAGAAGGATTCAATTACATCCCGCCTTTGAACTGTTTCCTTCCAAAAAAAATCGATGAGATAGGATTGATCAATGAACTCCCTGAAACTTTTTCCAGTGGTACAAAAAACGTGAAACTAAACATACTTACTGAGACAGGAGCAACTGTAACCGTAAATGGAGTTATCCCTCCAACTACACAGGGTCCTTTCTCTGCAACAGGAACTACAGCATGGGTATCTTATTCTATTCCTAATATTACAGGGAACGTTACTGTTATTTCAACAAAAGCAGTTACCGCAGGTATTTCTGCAGGAAGTGGTGCTGTAGGATATGGTGGATATTTTGCGGGATTCTCTTCAATTCCGGTAATTACCAAGCGTTCCGGAGAATGTGCTCCCGGTATTGTACTTGAAGTGGATGATACTTATGAAGGGTACCAGTGGTTCCTGAACGGAACAGCTATCGCGGGGGCAACGACCAATACATTTTCCCCTACAACTTCTGGAAACTATACGGTAAAAGTAACAATGGGTACATGTCCCCCTGTTACTACCCCAATCTATAAGGTATTTACCTGTTTAAAACTTACGACACAAACACTGAATGCATGTTCTACGAAGGTTATTACACCGGCATTCACATCTTCAACACAGACTCCTGTACCAGGTACACTGGTGATTATTACTCCGCCAGCACATGGTACAGCTGTAATAAATTCAAACGGAACGATTACCTACACTCCTACGGCCAACTATTATGGTGCAGATCAGATCGTTTATAAATTCTGTGGTAATGCTACTGAATTTATAGATTGTGAGCAGGTTACTTTAAATCTTACCGTAGTCCCTTTCGTAGTGAGAGATGCAATACTCAAGGCATGTCAATATGATGTAGACCCATATGCTTATTTTGATCTTACTAAAGCCAGCGTTACTGACTATAATGCAGTAGTTAAAAAATACTATCCTACATTGGCCGATCTTACTGCAGGAACTAACGAGATCACAGTCCCTCAGAACTATCCGTCTGCTGGAGGATTTGTGTATGTAAAAGTTACCACTAACGAAGGGTGTACAGCGAATGCAAAAATTCAGCTGATTGCTCTTCCTATAAAAAAATCGCCAATTCTTGTTGACCAGTATATCTGTGCGGACGGAACAACAAATCTGGATGCAGGTCCTGGATATGACTCTTATCTATGGAGTACCGGAGCAACAACGCCTTCCATTCAAAATGTAGGTATTGGAGAATATACTGTAGTTCTGGGCAAAAACGGATGCCTGCTGCCACAGATTGTAAGAGTAAAAAAAGCTGAAGATCCGGTAATTACCAAGATCGAAATTTCTAACACTACAGCAACAGTAGTTATAAACGGAGGAAAAGCCCCATATAAATTTGCGGTAGATTCGCCATCCAACTGGCAGGATTCTAATGTATTCACAGGACTAACAAGAGGCCAACATACTTTCTATGTGAAGGACGCTTACAATTGCGATCCTACATCAGTAGAAGTAACGGTTCCTAATTTATTAAACGCCATTACTCCTAATGGTGATAATAAAAATGACTTTATTGACTATAGTGATTTAGCTTATAAGGAAAACCTTTCTTTTGTAATTTATGACAGATACGGAAATATGGTATTTACCGGAAACAAATTCAATAATTACAAGTGGGATGGAAAACATTATGACAAAAAGCTGGTAACAGGAACCTATTGGTATCATATCAACTGGAATGAAACCAACAAAGAAAAAACTCCTATTCACTATACAGGATGGATTTTAGTAAAAAACATTGAATAAACCATTTTAAACAATAAATAATTAACCGCGATTTGAAATCGCGGTTTTTTTTGATCAAAAATCAATATTTTATATATATTTTATAATTCCAAATGAAATATTCTCCTATTTTTGCGACAATCCTAATTCCCATATAAATGAAAATATTTTTACTAACTTTTCTATTGCTGTTTATAACAGCTAATCCACTTTTTGCACAAAGAGATACGGAGCATTGGTTTGCTCCGATGGCGGCACGGAGCACCAATGTTGTCAATCCACAGCAGGCTTTATATTTCTCCACGGATTCTACCACTCCATTTCCTGTGGAAATTTACAGTAATAACGTCCTGCTGGGAACAGTAACGGTTTCCAAAGGGGCCCCTCAGACATTTATCATTCCTTTAGGGAGCATTATTACCAGCAATACTTCTGAACTTTTCGTTCCGGTAAGCAAAGGGATATATACAAAAGGTACAAAACCTTATTTCGCCACCTTAAGGTTTTCCGTAAGCAGTCATGGAGAAATTCTGACATCTAAAGGAAAAGCAGGGATCGGCAAGAAGTTTTATGCGGTAGTTTCGCCCATAGAAAATCCTATCGTTGCACTGAATTTTACTACCGGTGTGATGGCTACAGAGGATAATACTATCGTTACTGTTTCAGATTACTCTCCCGACGTTATATTTACCAACGGATGGACGGGTGTAAGCAATCCAACTCTGACTTTTACCCTCAATAAAGGCCAGTCTTATATCATTGAAGGGATTGGCGATAGAGCCGGAAATAAAGAAGGTTTTATCGGTGCCAAAATAGAGGCTGATAAACCGATTTCTGTAACTAACGGAAATTTTAATGGCCAATTCGCTATTATTCCGCCGGGTGGCTTTTTTGATGGAGCAGATATTGTCATGGATCAATCTGTTCCTACAGACAGACTGGGAAATGAATTCGTTCTTGTAAAAGGAAACGGAGATATCAGTGAAAGAATGGAGGATGCGTTAATTGTTGCTACAGAAGGCGGTACCCAGGTATTCATTAACAATGGTGCAACTCCGGTAATCACATTGAATGAAGGAGAAAGCTACAGAGTGAATAAGTTATCCAATACCAATTACATCAATCAGGGTAATAACCACTACAATATGTACATTAAAACAACAAAAAATGTTTACGTGTACCAGCTATTAGCAGGTGTTGCAACAAGTAACGCAACAATTGGATTCAATTATATCCCACCTTTGAACTGCTATCTTCCAAGAAGAATTGATGAAATAGGAAATATTAACATCCTTCCCCCTACAACCAACAATGTTAAATTAAATATCCTGACAGAAACAGGAGCCGCAGTTACTGTTAACGGTGCTACCCCTCCTGCTGCTCAGGGACCCTATCCTGTCTCAGGAACTTCATCATGGGTATCCTATTCTGTACCGAATGTTACAGGAAACGTAACAATAACCTCTTCAAAAGCTGTAACAGCAGGAATCTCCGGAGGAAGTGGCGTGGTAGGATATGGTGGATATTTCGCAGGATTTTCCTCCATTCCGGTTATTGCCAAACAGACCGGCGACTGTATTCCTGGAATTGTTCTGGAAGTGGATGACAGCTTTGATTCTTACCAGTGGTACAGAGATAGCACTCCCATTACCGGAGCTGTAGCCAACTCTTATATTCCGACACAATCGGGTAACTATACTGTAAAGATCACGGTAGGCTCATGTCCGCCAATAACTACTCCCGTGTATAAAGTATTTACTTGCCTTACGGAAACTACATTGAATGAAACGGTTTGCGACGGCGTTAAGCTGATTGTTCCAACATTTACAAATTCAACACAATCTGTGGTACCAGGCAGTGTAATCATCGTTACACCTCCTGTTAATGGTAATGCTGTAGTTGACCCCGTGACAGGGGTGATAAGCTATGCCCCTGCCTATACTTATGTAGGACCAGACTCATTTGTTTATAAGTTTTGTGGAAATAATCCTGACTTTACAGATTGTGAGGAGGTAACATTAAATTTAACAGTTTCTGAGAGTCCGATTGTTAATAATGCTTCTTTAAGAACCTGTTATCTGGAAGCGAATCCAGCGACAGGATTATTTAACCTTACTAACGCTTCAGTAACTGTACAGCCGGGAGTAACCAAGAAATATTATCCTTCTCCTACAGATGCGGACAACAGTACGAATGAAATCTTAAATCCAGCAACTTATATTGCCCCTACCGGAGTTGCGTATGTAAAAGTAATCAATGCAAACGGCTGCTACAGAATTGCAGAGGTTTCACTTACCGTTCTTCCCCCTGTAAAGTCTACTGTTCTTGTTGATAAGATTATTTGTATAGAAGACAAAACAACATTGGATGCCGGACCTGGTTTCAATGGCTACGAATGGAGCACAGGTGCTACAACACAGTCCATCCAGAATGTTGGTGTAGGAACTTATTGGGTAAAATTGAAAACGGGCGATTGTGTAACGCTTCAGACTGTGAAGGTATATGCTTCCGAACAGCCGGTTGTTTCCAATATTGATATTTCAAATACCACTGTTACCGTTTATGCAATAGGCGGAACTCCTCCATACCAGTACTCACTGGACAATATCCAATGGCAGGATACCAACATATTCACAGATGTGGCAAGAGGGACACCTGCAGTATATGTGAAAGACAGTTATAACTGCGATCCAATAAAAGTAGAAATTACCATTCCTAATCTGATCAATGCTATTACCCCTAATGAAGACGGGGTCAATGATGTCCTCGATTATTCATTATTATCAGGCAAAAAGAATTTGGAATTCACCATTTTTGACCGATATGGAAGCAAAATATTCCAGGGAGATAAATCAAATGGCTATAAATGGAACGGAACTTTAGGCGGAAGCAAAAGAGTTTCTACCGGAAATTACTGGTTTGAGATCCATTGGAATGAACCTGCTGGCAAACAGACTGCTGTAAAATATACAGGTTGGATTCTTGTCAAAAGCAGAGAGTAAACGCTGAAAAATACAACTTCCCAAACCGCGGTTTTATCATCGCGGTTTTTTTATTACTTTTTCGACGTATAAATCCATTTTATTATTAAATTTGTGTTAAACTCCCTCTGCTGAATGAAAAAAAATTTATCTTTTTTGTTTATATTTTGTTTTTTCGCCTTTGCCTTCGCACAGTTGGACAGGGAACATTGGTTTGCACCCATGATGGATAGAAGCATCAGTCCTAATCCATATCAGAAATTATACTTATCGACAAACAGAACAACTCCTTTCCCGGTAAATATTTATAATAACAATGTACTTATCGGTACGGTAACCATCAGTAAAAATAATCCCCAGAAATTTGATGTATTAAGGAAATATATTATCACTACCCTTCAGGCAGATTTGTTTACTCCTACAACGAAAGGACTATATCTAAAAGCAGAATTTCCTTTTTATGCCAATCTCAGGTTTTCTGTGTTCAACCACGCTGAAATTATTACTTCTAAAGGAATACCTTCTACAGGAAAAAACTTTTATGTTGCCAATGCTCCCATTACGGTCAGTAATCCTATCTTAAACTTTATGGCCAGCGTTCTTGCAACAGAGGACAATACAACAGTTACAGTAAGTGGATATAAGCCAACCGTACAGTTCTCGAACGGTACTACCGGAACCACAAACCCTACAATGACTTTTACTCTTAATAAAGGACAGTCATACATTATAGACGGGGTGGGTACAATAAACACTGATGGTTTCATTGGAGCTAAGATCACTGCCAATAAACCAGTCAATATTACCAACGGAAATTTCAACGGTCAATATGCAGGAAACTACCCTTCAAGCTCTGATATTTTAATGGATCAGGCTGTTCCTGTCGAAAGGCTTGGAACTGAGTTTGCTTTGGTAAAGGGAAACGGCAGAATTGGATCCAATATGGAAGGAGCTATTGTTATTGCTACTGAGAATAATACGCAGATCTTTGTCAATGATGAAATTCCTCCCCTTACTACTATAAATGCAGGACAATATTTTATTATTCCTGATTCAAAGTTTAAACTACAGGCAGGCGTCCATTATAACCTTTACCTTAAAACATCCAAAAATGCTTATGTCTATCAGATTCTTGCCGGAGATTCCGTTTCAGGAAGTGAAGTAGCAACCGGCGGATTCAATTTTATTCCGGCACTGAACTGCTATCTTCCCAAACAGATTAATGAATTAGGTTTTATTGATGAGAATTTTGTTCATTCAACCGCCAACCCTTCAGGAATCCTTAATATTCCAACAAAGCTGAATCTTATTACAGAAAAAGGAGCCAATGTCACGGTAAACGGCGCTGTTCCACCGGCAACAACAGGTCCATTTAATATGACAGGCACCGCCAACTGGGTTACATACGGTATTCCTAATGTTACCGGCACAATCACTATAGTTTCTGACAAAGCAATCACCGCTGGAATTAATGCAGGGAGTAATGCTGTAGGATATGGAGGTTTTTTTGCAGGCTTTCCTACACAGCCCGTTATTTTAAGCTCAGGAGGAGGCTGTGCTCCCGGCATTGTACTTACAGTAGATCCTGTTATTTACGATACTTATCAGTGGTATGTAAACGGAACTCTTATTCCCGGAGCCACAGGATCATCCATTAGCCCCACACAGTCCGGATATTACACCTGTTCCGTGACGATGGGGAAATGTGCACCTTTGGTGACAGAACAGTTCAAAGTACTTAATTGCACCAAACTGACCGCCACCACCTATAATGTCTGCAGCACAAAAACGATAACCCCTACATTCAGCAGCTCTGCACAAACTCCCGTCCCTTCTACGGTAGCCATTGTGAATGCTCCTACACTGGGAACAGCTGTAATCGATCCTGTAACCGGAATCATTACTTATACTGTTAATACTCCAGGAAGTACGGGGACAGATACTTTTACCTATACTTTCTGCGGTGATGATCCTGTTTTTACGGACTGTGAAACAGTAACCGTCACCGTTAATGTTCTGGCTCTTATCGTAACAAATGCTACATTACATGCCTGTAATATTAATGGCCAGGGAACTTTTAACCTTACTTCCGCCAATGTAACCAATAACTCACCGGTAACTATTACCTATTACCCTACCTTAGCTGATGCGCAGACAGAAAACCCGGGAGCCCTTATCACCTCGACGAATGCCTATACCGCACCAGACGGCACTATTGTATATGCTGTCGTAAAAAATAATCTGGGCTGTAAAAGTATTGCCCAAATTACCCTTTCTTTATATAACGTAGCTATTGTACCGAACAATTATAACGGTATTTTCTGTGATGACAATATGGATGGAACCGTCACCGTTACTTTATCCAGTATAACAGGCATTGTACTGAATAATCCCGGTTACTTTACCAACGTAAGATATTACGCATCTCTTGCTGATGCTAATGCAGGAAACAACAATACCCTTCCTAATAACTGGAGCTATACAGCCACAACAACCATTTACATCAGGGTTGAATCTCCTGATGGCTGTGCTGTTGTTGTGAAACCTTTACAGTTCAGCATAGGAGCCCGTATTCCTTTATTAACACATACAGCCGTAACAAGCATTTGTGATGATGATCTTGACGGAATAAAGGCGATTGATCTTGCACAGTTTATTCCACAGTTTACAGCAGATCCAAATGTAACTTATACTTTCCATGGAAGTTTAGCTGATGCCCAGAATGACACTAATCCTATATCAGCAACCGTTAATAGTACAGGTACCCAGACCTTTTATATCAGATTTGAAAAAAATGGGGTCTGTCCTGAGGTTGGTTCTATTAAAATCACCGTTAAAGCCCCTAAGAAATCTGATATTTTAAAAGACAAGATCATTTGTCTAAAAGCTACCACTACATTAGATGCAGGTCCCGGGTTTGAAAAATACCTATGGAGTACGGGAGCCACTTCTCCTTCTATTTCCAATGTTCCTGTGGGGAGCTACTGGGTGGAGCTTACATTCAATGGTTGTGTTTACAAGCAATATGTTAATGTTATAGAATCACCTCTCCCGGTTATTACCTCTCTTGAAATCAACGGATCTACAGTAACGGTGGGTGTAAGCGGCGGTGTACCTCCATATGAATATTCTCTGGACGGAGTAAGCTGGCAGAGCTCAAATGTGTTCAACAATGTGCCAAGAGGAGCTCACAAGGTCTTTGTAAGAGACTCTAAGCTGTGTGGTGAAGTAGAAAAAGCATTTGCCATCATCAATCTCATCAATACCATTACTCCTAACAGTGACGGACACAATGATGTGATAGACTATTCCGCTTTAATGAGTAATACGAACCTGGAATTCAGAATATTTGACCGCTATGGGGCAGAAATCTTCAGAGGAAGCCCAAGCAACCGGTATACCTGGGACGGAACCATGGGCGGAAGGCCTGTACCAACCGCTACCTACTGGTATTTCATATCCTGGACAGAATTTGGCACCTCTATTCCTATAAAATATACAAGCTGGCTACTGGTAAAACGTAAGTAACGAAATGATTTTAGTTCAAATTTCATGATATCGTTTTTATTTATGATTATTTATAACATTCATTAACAGTTAAGTATTAAAGTTTAATATAACTTTAACCTGTAATCACTATCTTAATAGGTATAAATTGCCGTATTTCTACGTAATTTTGCCCTAATTATATGAAGAAGCTAATTACCCTATTGATGCTGGTTTTTCTGGCAAAAATCAATGCACAGACATATTCCGGAGAGGTATTTTTAAGAGACAACTCGATCTTGTATCTTAACCAGGTTTACGTAACCAATCTGAATACCCAAAAAACGGTACTTACTGATTATAACGGTACTTATAATATACCTGCCGTTCCCGGAGATGTGATCCGTTTTACGTCTATCGTCACAGAACGAAAAGATGTAAAGCTTACTCCCCAGATGATGCAGCAGAAAAATTTAATTGAATTGAAAATTGCTTATTACGAGATACAGGAAATTGTATTGAGCAGGTTCAAGCCTACGGGAAATCTTAGGTATGACGTAAATTCTATAAGAAAAGAAGATAAAGGACTGGCTATCAAAAAAGTGATTGGACTGCCTGAGCCTAAGGGTGACGGAACCTCTCCTGAACTTCCGGTTGCGGGATTAAGAGACGGCGGACTTACTTTCAGCCTGGAAAGCATCTATGATATCCTTTCGGGAGACAGAAAGAAAAAACAACGTTATATGGCCTATGAAAGAATGAATAATTCTGTGGCCCAAATTAAGAATTATCTCGGTAAAGATTATTTTGCCAAGTTCAAAATCCCTGACAACCTTATTGATAATTTCCTTCAGTTTGTTTATACTTCAGAAAATATTGAAGCGTATGTCCTGTCCGGTAATTTTGAGGCGATAAAAATTCCTATCGAAAAGTACCTCCCGATCTATCAGAAAAGGCTTAAGACTTCAAATCTTCAGGAAGTCATTAAATAAACTTTTATATTTTAGGAAATGTATACTATTTAATAATTTATAGTATACATTTCTTTTTTTATTTAAAAATATGTTTAATTTTATCTCACAATGACGTATCTAAAATAAAAACAATTGTATTTCGTTATTGTAATAAACTAATGACCCAAAAACACAAATTAAGAAAGAACATCAGCTTTTAACTTAATATTTGTTAATGAAAAAATTACTTTTACTATTTGTTTCTGTTCTGTTTTTTAACTTATCTGCCCAAAAAAGAGGGAAAGACTACACGAATATTTTAAAAAGTAAAAACATCTATGAGATCAATGCTTTTCTCAGAGATGCCCACCCCGATGATCCCCGCCGGTCTGTATTGAAACCCAGAGTGATGGAAATGATGACGCAATACATTAAAGATGCTCATCCTGCAGACCAAAAAGTAAAAGACATGCAGGAAATGCTTGCTTTGCTGAAAAGAAGACCGTCTACAAAGATCAGTTTTGATGAAATGAACGCCATTATCAAACAGAAACAGATCGCCAAATATAAAGCAGAACTTGCTGCCAAACAATCTACGGTGGTGTATACGCCAAGTACCACTCAAAATGCTTTTGTCGTTAATACATCCGCCAATGTCGCTGTTCCGAATGCCGAAGCTGAGGAGTTTAATCTACTGATGGCTGTAAATCCGGTGGAGCACAAAAATAAAACGGTCAAAATATTAAATTCCCTGTTCGACAACGATCCAAACAGCAAAACAAGTATAGTTCTGATCAAAAACAATTCTGACTGTAATATCATTGTGAGAATGGAAGGTGTTGGAACTACCAAATACAGGCTTGCCGTTCCTGCCCATGATGACAGTACGATTGTTATAGATAAGGGCCAGTATCTTTTCACAAGTCTCGTTTGTGGCGCTCAGTATGCTTCTCAAAAAACAATCGAAAAAGCTATAATGGTTACATTGGGAAGTTCTCCAACTCAGTAAGCATTCCTAAAATCTGTCGAGACCTGCCTTTTATGTCTAAAAGGCAAGGTAATCTATGTAAAAATTGCTATTTTTGCAGGATTTTATAAATGACTCGATGGGCAAAAATAAATTAGCAAGATTCGCTGAAAACAAGATTTTACCAAATGTTATCCAACCTACGAGAGAGGATGCACTCAATGGTTTTCCGCTTAAAGGCAACTGGAGAAAGGATTTCTTTAAGAACGAAAATCCAATCGTACTTGAGTTGGGTTGCGGAAAAGGAGAATATTCTGTAGGGCTTGCTAAAACATTCCCTGAAAAAAACTTCATCGGAATAGATATTAAAGGAGCCAGATTCTGGTTCGGAGCCAAGGAAGCTGTGGATAGCGGAATGAATAATGTAGCATTTCTCAGAACACAAATTGAGCTTGTAGATCATTTTTTTGCAGAAAATGAGGTTGACGAGATATGGATCACGTTCCCTGATCCTCAGATCAAATACAAACGTACAAAGCACAGGCTTACTCATCCTGACTTTTTAGAACGATACAAAAAATTCCTGAAGCCAGGTGGAATCATCCATCTGAAAACGGATTCAGAATTTCTGCATGGCTATACATTAGGCTATTTGCAGGGTGCCGGTTATGAAATCATTACAGCCCACCACGACATTTATGGCGCTCCTGAGTACGATCCGAATACGGAACATCTCAGAGATATAAAAACCTACTATGAAGAGCTTTTCTCTGCTAAAGGAAAAACAATAACTTATATAAAATTCCGGATAAGCTAATGGAATAACACAACAAATTGATGAAAAAAATTTTAACGACCCTCCTCTTCTTTTTCCTGGTTTCGGGTTCCGCTTCGGCGCAGAAAAAACACAAGGATATCCTAAAAAGCACAAATACAAAGGAAATTGAAGACTACCTTAAGAATGCACACCCTGATGACCCTAAAAGATATGTGCTAAAACCTAAACTTATTGCCTTAAAGAATTCCAACTGGACAAAAGGGGCTAAAACCGCAAAACCAATGGAAGCCAGGCCGGTAATGACTGATATTCCGAACAGATTTTTGAGAAACTCCAACTCTAATGATGCGGAAGAGTTTAAAAGACTCATCGCCGAAACTTCTGATCAGCATAAAGATAAAACGGTAAAACTTCTGAATGCTATGTTTGATGAAGATATTACCAGTAAAGAGGCTGTGCTTCTATTTAGAAATAATTCGGACTGCAATATCATCCTGAGAATTGAAGGAAAAAATTTCTACAACCTGGCAGTTCCTGCACATGGTGAAAATTTTATCATTCTCAATAAAGGTTCTTATACCCTGAACAGTAATGTCTGTGATGTAAAATACTCCTCTCAGAAAGACATAAAAAAAAGTATATTTGTAGTGATTGAAAATCCCGGTACACCCAGGCCTGATGCCAATAAAGATGCAGCAAAAGATCAAAAGGAAACTGTACCTGTGAAACCTTCAAAAAAGAAAAGATCAAAAAAATAAACTGAATGAAAAAGCTAGCCACTTTCTCCGGAATTTCACTTATCCTTATAAGCTGCAGTGCCAGCTACAGCAGTTATCCCAGCTATCCTATAAGAACTCCTTCAAGTCCGGGAAGTACTGTGATGAGTACGGAAAGAGAATACGCAGAGCTTATTAAGACCTATAAACCTGAAACAGCAGATGTTTTAACAGACCTTCTTAATGAGGATTCTCCGAGCAATCCCAGAACTTCTATTTCGGTGGAAAATAAATCTCCCTGCAATATGGTCCTTACTGTGAGCAGCACCGGCTTCCTTAAAAAGATCCCGATAGGCTCTGGTAAAGTGGGTTATACAATGGTGCCTAAAAACCGGAACTACAGACTCTCCGGAATGCTCTGTAACTCCTCTTATGATTCTACAAAGTATATTACCACATCTTATGCTATAAAGATCAGCAATTAAAATAAACCCCTCTCAAGTTGAGAGGGGTTCTCTTATATATCAGAATATGAAAACACAAAAAACGCTGGATAGAAATCCAGCGTTTTTCATATATTAAAGAAAATCTTTAATTATTCAGCATCGAAATCAGTATCTGTTTCAGCAGATACTTTTTCTCCTTCTTCTTTAGATTTTTCTTTATCAGCTTTTCTTTGAGACTGTCCTTCTTTGATAGAATCAGAAACAATGTTCAGGATCATATCGATAGATTTAGAAGCATCATCGTTTCCTGGGATAACGAAGTCTACTTTTCTAGGATCAGAGTTTGTATCAACAATACCGAAAACTGGAATACCTAATTTCTTAGCTTCAGTTACAGCGATGTGTTCTCTCATGATATCTACAACGAAGATTGCAGAAGGAAGACGAACCATGTCAGAGATAGAACCTAAGTTTTTCTCTAGGTTAGCTCTTTGTCTGTCAACCTGTAATCTTTCTTTTTTAGATAAAGTTTCGAACGTACCGTCTTTTTTCATTTTGTCGATATGGTTCATCTTCTTTACAGCCTTTCTGATTGTAACGAAGTTCGTTAGCATACCTCCAGGCCATCTTTCTGTAATATAAGGCATATTAAGTTCAGAAGCGTGTTTTGCAACCACTTCTTTCGCTTGCTTCTTAGTAGCTACGAAAAGAACTTTTTTACCTGCAGAAGTTAATTTTTCTAAAGCACTACAAGCTTCATCTAATTTAACTGCTGTTTTATGTAAGTCTACAATGTGAATACCGTTTTTCTCCATAAAAATGTATGGAGCCATATTTGGATTCCACTTTCTGGTCATGTGACCGAAGTGTACGCCAGCCTCTAAAAGGTCTTTTACATTTGCTTTTGCCATGTTTTCTGTTTTTGTTAGTTTACTTTCCGTCTTTTAAACAATCAACAACTTCTTTAGATGGGAGAAGTGTTTGGATGCTAAACGTAACGGGCAATTTTTTTGTTTTGATAAATAGATATTAGATACAAGACCACAAACCGAATATATTCTGAAATTTGAAATCTTGAATCTGAAGTCTGAAAATTAACGTTTTGAGAATTGGAATCTCTTTCTTGCTTTTTTCTGACCTGGCTTCTTTCTTTCCACCATTCTTGCGTCTCTTGTAAGTAAACCAGCTGGCTTCAAAGCTAATCTGAATTCAGCATTGATTTCACATAAAGCTCTTGAAATACCTAATCTGATAGCTTCTGCCTGACCTGTATTACCACCACCGAAAACATTTACGGTAACGTCATACTGACCAACAGTTTCAGAAAGGATAAACGGTTGGTTCAACTTGTAAACCATCACGTCTGTAGAGAAATAAGTTGCAGCATCTTTACCGTTTACTGTAATAACACCAGAACCTGGTCTTACATAAACTCTTGCTACAGAAGTTTTTCTTCTTCCGATTTTGTGAACTATAGACATAATTAATTATTTAAATTCGTTAACATTAATTGTTTTAGGCTGTTGAGCTTCATGTTTGTGCTCAGTTCCTTCATATAGATAAAGGTTCTTCAATAAAGCAGATCCTAATCTGTTCTTTGGCAACATACCTTTTACAGACTTCTCCAATACTTTTAAAGAATCTTTCTTCTGAAGTTCAGCCGCAGTCATAGACTTCTGTCCACCAGGGTAACCTGTATGCCAGATGTAAGTCTTATCAGCCCACTTATTTCCGGAAAGCGTAATTTTCCCAGCATTCAAAACGATTACGTTATCACCACAATCTACGTGAGGTGTAAAGTTCGTTTTGTGCTTACCTCTCAAAATCTTTGCAACCGTAGAAGCTAGTCTTCCTAACGGCTGTCCTTCAGCGTCTACCACAACCCATTCTTTATTAGCAGTAGCTTTGTTCGCTGAAACAGTTTTGTAACTTAATGTATTCACACGTTTTAGTTAAAGATTAAACATAATTTTCCCCTAAAAGGGTGTGCAAAGGTACAAATTATTTTCGTAACCCAAAAACATATTTTATTTAATCTGTACTATCTCTGGATTTCAATTCCTTTTAATTGATTATCAACCATTGACTTGATATATGACTTATAAAATGATGACTAATTAAAAACATTTCAAAATTCTAAAAACACACATAAAAACACAAAGAGTTTGAATATTAAACTCGGACTTTATTAACTTTACTTTAAAGATTTCCTTTAAAGCTTATTAATGTGATTATTTTATGTGGCGAAATATTTATATTTGTGTCCAAATCATAGTCCCAAACTATCCATGAGCCACGGAAAAATAAGAGAAGATAAAACCTGCCTGAACTGCGGGCACCAGGTTGAAGAAAGATTCTGCCCGCACTGCGGACAGCAAAATATAGAAAGCCGCCATCCTTTTTACTATCTGTTCACTCACTTTTTTGAAGACTTCACACATTATGACGGCCAGTTTTGGGGAACTATGAAAAATCTGCTTTTTAAGCCTGGAAGACTTACAAAGGTGTATCTCGAAGGAAAAAGACAGCAGTTTGTCCCGCCGGTGAAGCTTTACATCTTTATCAGTTTTATAACATTTCTCTTTATTTCATTTCAGATAACAGATTTAAATTTCGGAAAGGAAAATTCCCGTCAGGCAAAAGAAATCAATAAAGAGATTCAAAAAGAAGCCGCTAAAAATAAAGCTGTAAATGAGGCTTTACAGTCTCCGGAAGCACTAAAGGCGGATTCCCTTACCGGCGGAATGCTGACTCGTGCATTAGATTCCAGCCAAGTTAAAAATACAGCTCAAGATGATGTAGATGTTGAAAATATATTTAAAGAGAATAAGAGCATTACAAAATCTTTAGGACTGCAGTCTATGAAGGATTTTGATAAGAAAGATCAAAAGAACGGACACAAATATCAGACTTTTCGCCCTTTCGTAGCTAAAATCTTTGAATTGGAAGAAAAAGGCCATTCTCCTAGTGAGATTATCAATCTTTTTATTAAGAGTTCGGTTCACAATTTACCAAAAGCTCTTTTCATATACCTTCCTCTGTTTGCTTTTCTGCTATGGATATTTCACAGTAAAAAAAAGTGGTGGTATTTTGACCATGGTGTTTTTACTCTCCATTATTTTTCCTTTTTATTATTGCTGACCCTTCTTCTTTTTGTACTGAATAAGGTGTTTAGCTATTTTGATGAAACAAGCAGCTTTGCCATTATTATGAAATGGTTGCTGACTACAGGAGCTACTGTTTATGCAGGATGTTATTTTTTTGTAGCTCATTATAAGACCTACCGCACGCACCCTGCCCTGACTATTTTAGTAGGTGCTATTCTATTCTTTATCAACACCGTTTTATTTACATTCTTATTAATGGGCTTGGGAATCGTTAGCTTTTTATTAATGCATTAACTACGCAGGGACTTGTTTGCCCTAAAACTAGCAATAAGATAATAGGCTACAAAAACCGTGGAAAACTTCAGGATAGACGGAATGGCAAGCTCCAGGTTGAATATGAATGTTCCAATGAGCACCAAAATACCCATTGCGACAAAGGAAATACCTAATTTTTGCGGCAATGTAAAATTGGGCGTATCCAGATAATAAGCAATTCCCCATGCTATCCCAAAAGACAGGGCATAATATATATCAAGACCTACATTATCAGAACTGTAAAAAAAATAATTGATCAGGAAACTAAGAACAGTTCCTAAAGCAAAGTACATCAAAGCCTTTTTCATACTCTATATATTAATGGTGCAAAAATAAAGAATTTACTTGTCATTATTAAACGAATGATTGTTAAGTTGGGAAAATAACAACCCGCCACCTGCAATCAACTATCTTAAAATCAAACCATTAAACAAAACCAAAAGGTTCTTATTTTATTATTATATTTGAAAATTCAGAAATTTTCTAGATTTTTTTATGGAAACCCAAAAATATACTCCAACCAACAAAGTGAGAATCGTAACAGCGGCGTCATTATTTGACGGACACGATGCTGCGATTAATATCATGCGCCGCGTGATCCAGGGAACAGGATGTGAAGTGATCCACCTGGGACACGACAAATCAGCTGAGGAAGTTGTTAACACAGCGATCCAGGAAGATGCCAATGCTATTGCATTAACCTCATACCAAGGCGGCCACAATGAATATTTCAAATATATCTACGACCTTTTAAGAGAAAAAAACTCCCCGCAGATCAAAATTTTTGGCGGTGGCGGCGGTGTAATTCTGCCGGAAGAAATTGAGGATATCATGTCTTACGGAATCGACAGGATTTATTCTCCGGATGACGGCCGTGAACTTGGCCTGCAGGGCATGATCGATGATTTGGTTAAAAGATCGGATTTCGCGACAGGAAAAGATATAACCGCTGGTGATCTGGATTCAATCAGTTTTGAAAATTCCACAAGCATCGCTAAAGTTATTTCCGCCGTCGAAAACTTCTCAGAAGAAAAACCTGAACTGGTAAAAGCAATTGACGAAAAATCAAAAGATCTAAATATTCCTATCATTGGTATCACAGGTACTGGTGGAGCGGGAAAATCTTCATTAACAGATGAACTGGTAAGACGTTTTATCCGTTCAAATCCTGATAAAAAAATCGCCATCATTTCCATTGACCCCTCTAAAAAGAAAACAGGAGGTGCTCTTTTGGGAGACAGAATCCGTATGAATGCGATCAATGATCCTAGAGTTTATATGCGTTCGATGGCCACAAGAGAAAACAATGTTTCCGTTTCTCCGTTTATTCATTCTGCACTGAATGTTTTGAAACTGGCTCATCCTGATGTTATCATTCTGGAAACTTCGGGTATCGGACAGTCCGGTTCTGAAGTGTCTGATTTTGCGGATGTTTCAATGTACGTCATGACTCCTGAATACGGAGCTTCTACGCAGTTGGAGAAGATTGACATGCTAGATTATGCTGATTTAGTGGCATTAAATAAATCTGATAAACGTGGGGCTCTTGATGCCCTTCAAGCCGTTAGAAAACAGTTTCAGAGAAACCATCTGTTATGGGAACAGCAGTTGGATGACATGCCTGTTTATGCAACAAAAGCATCTCAGTTCAATGATCACGGAACAACTGAATTATACAATAGATTAGTTGCAAAAGTAAATGATAAATTCTCCGGTTTAAACTTACAAGGTTTTGTTGAACAGGAAATTACAGACGAAGTAACCATCATTCCTCCAAAAAGAGTTCGTTATTTATCTGAAATCGTTGAAAACAACAGACAATATGACGCCAACGTTGAAAAGCAGGCTGAATTAGCCAGAAAAATGTATCATATTGAAGGGGTAAAAAGCTTCCTTTCGAATGAGACCCTGGACGCTGAATATCAAAAAGCAGAAAAAGATCTTCAGCAGGAAAATATCGACTTCTTAAAAACCTGGGATGATACGAAAAAAGCTTTTCACGAAGAGTTTTATTCTTATTTTGTAAGAGGAAAGGAAATTAAAGTGGAAACTTCAACGGAATCTTTATCCCACTTAAGAATTCCAAAGATTGCTTTACCAAAATACACAGACTGGGGTGATCTGATCAAATGGAAGGGTCAGGAAAATCTTCCCGGAGGATTCCCGTACACTGCAGGAATTTATCCTTTCAAAAGAACAGGAGAAGATCCGACAAGAATGTTTGCAGGAGAAGGAGGTCCTGAAAGAACCAACAGAAGATTCCATTATGTTTCTGCGGAAATGGATGCAAAACGTCTATCTACAGCGTTTGACTCTGTAACTTTATACGGACAAGATCCAGCTTTACCACCAGATATTTATGGTAAAATCGGAAATGCGGGAGTTTCTATCGCAACATTAGATGATGCAAAAAAATTGTATTCCGGATTTGATCTGGTAAATGCGATGACTTCGGTTTCTATGACCATCAACGGTCCTGCTCCAATGCTGCTGGCTTTCTTTATGAATGCAGCCATCGATCAGAATGTTGAAAAATATATTGCCGAACATAATCTTGAGGCGAATGTTGAAAAAGCTCTAAAAGCAAAATTTGATGATAGAGGCTTAGAAAGACCAAAATACAACGGTGAACTTCCTCCTTCCAACAATGGTTTAGGATTAAAATTATTAGGAATTACAGGAGATGAAGTGATTCCTGCTGAAGCTTATGCCGAAATTAAGGCTAAAACCATTGCGACAGTTCGTGGAACGGTTCAGGCTGATATTTTAAAAGAAGACCAGGCTCAGAATACCTGTATTTTCTCTACTGAATTTGCCCTTCGTTTGATGGGTGACGTTCAGGAATATTTTATCACGGAAAAAGTTAGGAACTTCTACTCCGTTTCTATTTCAGGATATCACATTGCAGAAGCGGGCGCGAACCCGGTTTCTCAGCTGGCATTTACTTTGGCAAATGGTTTCACGTACGTGGAATATTATTTGTCAAGAGGAATGGATATCAATGATTTTGCCCCGAATTTGTCATTCTTTTTCTCTAACGGTATCGACCCTGAATATTCAGTGATCGGCCGTGTAGCAAGAAGAATATGGGCAAAAGCTATGAAGCTGAAATACGGAGCAGACGAAAGAAGCCAGATGCTGAAATACCACATCCAGACTTCAGGACGTTCGCTGCATGCGCAGGAAATTGATTTCAATGATATCAGAACGACGCTGCAGGCACTTTACGCAATCTATGATAACTGTAATTCTCTTCACACCAATGCTTACGACGAGGCTATTACAACGCCGACTGAGCAGTCTGTAAGAAGAGCGATGGCGATCCAGTTAATTATTAATAAAGAATTAGGGTTAGCTAAGAATGAAAACCCTCTTCAAGGATCATTTATTATTGAAGAGCTTACGGATCTTGTGGAAGAAGCAGTTTACGCAGAATTCGACAGAATTACGGAAAGAGGCGGTGTGCTTGGCGCCATGGAAACCATGTACCAGCGTTCAAAAATTCAGGAAGAATCGATGCATTATGAATGGTTGAAACACACAGGAGAATATCCGATTATCGGAGTGAATACGTTCCTTGGAAAAGACGGCTCACCAACAGTACGTCCGGGGGAAGTTATCCGTTCTACTGAGGAAGAAAAGCAGGTTCAGATCGAAACTTTACATAATTTCCAAAAATCTAATGAAGACAGATCTGCAGAAGCTTTAAAACAATTGCAATATGCAGCCATCAACCAGCAAAACTTATTTGCCGTGATGATGGATGCTGTTAAATACTGTTCTCTTGGACAGATTACCAATGCTTTATTTGAAGTGGGTGGTAAATACAGAAGAAATATGTAAACCCAGACAATTTTAAACATTGTTGAGCAATATTCAACTTATAAATTAAACCTCAAGGAGATTTCTTTGAGGTTTTTTGTATTTTTACACAACAGCAACATTTTAACTAATGAAATATATTTTATTCCTGATTGGAATTATTTCCTCCGGACTCTTCAATGCTCAAGAAGCTGATAACAACCTCCAGGGTTATTTTATGACCAATTCTAAAGAAACGTTATACCCATATTTTGCTTTTGATGGTAACGGAAAGGTCGATATTGCAGGATATGGAAAAGGAGATTATTTTGTGAAAAATGATTCTGTGGTTGTTTTTCCGGATAAGGATATTTTTATTTTTAAAATGTCTAAAAACCGTTTGACCGGTAATTCAACCTGGGTTAAGGACACCAAGTGGGACCTAAAGAAAGACAGCCTTGCCGAAAACAACAGAAAAGATGATGCCCTGGCTAAGAAAAACGCACAGCTTCTTTATGAATATTACCGTAAAACAAGAGCCAAATCCAATGATCTTGACAAATTATTTGATGAAAACGCAATGACAAATTATACAAAAACCATTGACGATTTATGTACCAGAGGTCTTGCAAAGGCATGCATGGAGAAATTTGGATTGATGATCATGAACGATGTCGGCGGAATGGAAGCCGTTTTAAAAAACAAACTGAAAAAGCCTAAACAGAATCCTGAAATCATCAGGTTAGGACAAAAAATAATCAGCATGGGCGAGGTTGAAGGCCATACGGTTTTAGGAAGCTATTATTATAGTCTGGGTGACAAAACCAAAGCAAAAAAAGAATGGCAAACAGCAACTGATAAAGGAAGCACAAAAGCCGGATTAGCACAATTTGAAGCAGAAATGAATGATGCAGCAAAATAAAACGCAGAATGAATTAATGAAACCAAAAGCCGTATTCAACTGGAGTAGTGGAAAAGATTCTGCCCTTGCATTTTATAAAATCCAACAGGAAAATCAGACTGAAGTTACAACTCTGCTTACCAGTATCAATAAAGAGTTTCAGAGGATTTCCATGCATGGTGTTCATGTCTCACTTTTAGAAAAGCAAGCCGAAAATATAGGATTGCCTTTGATTAAAATGGAACTCCCCAAGGAACCCTCCATGGAAGAATACCGTGAGATTATGGGTAAAACGATGTCAGACATTCAAGCTATGGGCATTACGCAGTCTGTTTTTGGGGATATTTTCCTGGAAGACCTCCGGAAATACCGTGAAGACCAGCTGAATTCCATAGGAATGGAAGCTATATTTCCACTTTGGAAGCAGGATACAACCGACCTCATCCACGAATTTCTTAATCTTGGCTTCAAAACGATTGTGACCTGTGTGAATGAAACTTATCTGGACAAAAGTTTTGCAGGAAGAATCATTGACCAGGATTTCATCAATGATCTTCCTGAAAATGTTGATCCATGTGGAGAAAACGGGGAATTCCACACATTTACTTTTGATGGGCCTATCTTTAAACATCCTGTTCAGTTTGAAATAGGAGAAACAGTAAAGAAAACCTACCCTAAACCTCAAGTAAATCCTGAAGATGAAGACGGTGAGTATGTTTTCTGGTTCTGCGATCTTATTTTGAAATAAGATTCTATTAGTTACTAGGATTTTTAATTTAATCTGAATTCGAGATTAAAAATTAACGCAATGATAAACAAGTTTTATAAGAAAATAATTGATTTTTAAAATTTACAAAGCCGTTTCACGTATTAATACGCAGGGAAGTATTACTTTACTGAATAAACAGACTACTCTAGCGTTGCTATTATGTTTTTCATCACATTAAATATCAGCTCGACATCCTTTTCGGTGGTTTGCCAGTTAACAAAAGCAGCTCTGATTCCTTTATGCTTATTATAAAAAGTAGGAGTCATGAAGACTTTTCCGGTGTCATTCAGTGCTTCCAGAAATCTGTTGACCTGATCCTGTTTTGCTTCCTCTTTTAAAGTAAAACATACTGTATTTAGCCTTACGGGAGCCAATAATTTGAAATCCTTACTGTCTTCAATCAGTTGGGCAAGTTGTTTAGACAGCGTTATATTGCTTTCTACAATATCCTGATATCCTTCTCTGCCATATGCCATGATAGAAAACCATGCAGGAAGCGCCTTTAATCTTCTTGAATTCTCAGGAAGAAAATTCAAATAATTAAAATTCTCCAACGGGTCTCCCAGATAAGGAGCATTGGAATTCTGAAAGGTTTCCATCTGTAAAATTTTGTATTGTTCTTTTACAAAAAATACCGCACTTTCATAGGGAACGTTTAACCATTTATGACAATCTACTGTAATACTGTCTGCGTATTCCCAGCCGTCAACAAGATGTTTATAAGTATCTGAACAGGCTGCAAAACCTCCGAATGCTGCATCTATATGCCACCAAAATTTATATTTTCCTTTCAGCTTTCTGATCTCTGTAAAATTATCAAAATCAACCGTATTCACGGTTCCTCCACTGGAAATTAAGATGAACGGTTCTCCATTAAGCTGTATGATATGATCTTCAAGATCCTGTATGTTAATCGCTTCGCGATCTTCTGCAGCAGTTTTTATCTTTATAATATTATTGCTTCCTATCCCTAAAAGTGACAGCGATTTTATGGATGATGAATGGGGTGTAGCTGTCAGTATTTTAACAGTTCCTGACATTCCTTCTTTAGCAATATCCCTTCCCTGCTCTTTTCCCAGCCATTGCCTTGCGACCGCCAGACATGTAAAATTAGACATTGTGGCTCCGGTTACAAAACCTCCCAGAAAACTTTGCGGCAGGCTAAGTAGATCCAGCAGCATCTTTATGGTTTCCATTTCTACATTGCCCGAGATATCTCCCTGGCCTGTTGTAGTTTGAGTATTCTGATCGTAGACTGTTGCCAGCCAATCTCCCGCAATGGAAGCTGGAGTAGTGCCTCCGGTTACAAACCCAAGGTACCGCGGCCCTGATGATCCTACTATGATGGGTTCAAATCTTTCATTGAATATTTTTAAAGTCTCTTCAGTTCCAAAACCGGACTCCGGCAAGCTTATGTTTTCAGGTGCCCGATTATTATTTACAGAGGTGGGCCTTTCTGCCAGGGTATTCAAGTATTGAGTTCCTTGCTGCTTTATGATTTCAAGTATATGATCTATTTGCACTGAATCGCTTTTCAAATATTCTTTCATTATGATATATTGTAAAATAATTTATTCAAAAATATTAAATACTTGTAAGATTCTACCCTGGCTTAGCACAAATTTTGCTTCTCTTTGAGACTTCAAAGGATTTTCTTACATTTAAATATGTATCAATCCTAAAGTCAGTAACTTTTAATATAAAACACCTGTGATAAAAAACGTTTCCTTTCTTCTGCTTTTCTGCTTTTTGTTTTCATGTAAAACTGAAACTCTCCAAAAACCGGTTGACAAAAATGTAATTATTGATTCCACAATTACAGCTTTTCAAAAAACACTTTTGGAACAGCAGATTGATTCTGTATTTAAAAAATATAATTTTAATGGAAGTATTGCCATATTTAAAGATTCTCTGCAACTGTACAGGAAAGAAAACGGCTATTCCGATTTCAAGAATAAGGTAAAAATCGACAGCAATACGGTTTTTGCTATTGGGTCTGTAAGCAAACAGTTTACTGCTACTCTTATTCTTCTTCAGATGGAACAGGGAAAACTGAACGTTAGTGACAAAGCATCCAAATACCTGAAATCATTTCAAATCAAAGAGTATGAAAATATTACTATTCACCAGCTTTTAAATCACACTTCGGGATTAAATACTTTCGGAGGAAAGCTGATGTTCAAAAGCGGTTCGGATTTTTTCTATTCTAATGACGGCTTTAATGCTCTGGGCCAAATTATAGAAGTTGTTTCAGGAAAATCATACGATGAAAATGTCATGGAGCTGTTCAAAAAAGCAGGAATGAAAAATTCTTCCACGGGAAATATCTTTGAGGGTAAGAATTTTGCAGGTGCTTATTTGGGAAATGCTACAAAATTTACAGCCGTTCCGAATATGCCAAAAAGATTGGGAGGAAAGGATATAGGAACTCCGGCGGGTGGCATTCTTTCAACCATAGAAGATCTCCACATCTGGAATAATGCGATCTATAGCGGAAAAATCCTCAAAGCTGAAACTTTAAAGCAGTTTGTTTCTAAAAGCTCGGAAAGACATCATGCCATTTTAGGGAAAATGGGCTATGGCTACGGCATCATGATCAATATCGGAAGCCCTGAAAGTTATTTTCACAGCGGCTATGTAAAGGGCTCCCCTTCGCTGAATATTTATTATCCACAAACCAAAACCTCTGTTATTATTTTATCTAATATTGCGGATGAAGAAAAGGGAAAAAGTTCAACTTTCAGGCCTCATGTGGAAGTTAAAAAGATTACGGACCATCTTGAGAACACTTTGCTACAGCTCAAAGCAAAACACTAATTTATTTAACCTGAATTCAGATAAGAAAATTAAGCCTAATGTACTGTAAGCTACTATTGGACTTATAGCTATTGCCTAATATCAATTGCCCGCAGGCTGAAGAAAATCCTGCATTCTTTTTAGGGTCTTTTTATGTTCAAAAAAATTGAACAGGGTGAAAATTACAAAGGTCTGCATAACAAAGGGAACAAGTAATGTAATAAGTGTCCCGGCTATTTCA
The DNA here is from genome assembly GCF_003290185.1 of Chryseobacterium lathyri. GTDB lineage: Bacteria > Bacteroidota > Bacteroidia > Flavobacteriales > Weeksellaceae > Chryseobacterium > Chryseobacterium lathyri. Next base: position 348,763 of record NZ_QNFY01000004.1, read on the forward strand.
GATGTATTTTGCATTCTGAAAAACTGGTAAGCATAATGCCCGGTTTTTCCAACAATCTGCAACATGGAAATCGTACATATTACCATCAAACCCGTATTCTGCTGGTATGAGGTGTAAAAACACTTTCCTTTGTATTTAAAATCTGTTCTCATATATTTCCAGATTTTAATATTTAATAACCATACTGTCCCCATTATCAGTAAAAACAGTCCATTCAGTAGTCTGAAAAATATTGTGTATTCTTCCTGATTTTTTGAAAAATAAATCAGCAGCAGGTTAATTCCAAAGAAAGCAAGACCTATTATAAGAGACTTTTTCAGGAGTATATTAAATTTTTCTTTAATGATCTTTTTTACAATTAATGGAATCTCTACAGGAGAAAATAAAAAGTAACTTACCATTTTAAATTCTCCGTCCCATGATTTTTTTACGTTCAGAAACGCGTCTTCAAAATTCAGATTTTTGCGAAGCTGAACATCTGCAATCTGGGAGATCATATGGTCCTTTATTTCCACTAAAATATCAAGAGGAAGTTCCTGAAAAATAAGATAATCTGTAACCTGTTTTTCCTGTGCTTTGGTCATCATATGTTAAAAATAGTATTGAGGTTTAACAAATAACTTTTCATTTCGTTTTCTTGAACAGCCTGGTGTTTCTTTCCCTTTTCTGTCAGGAGGTAATATTTACGGTCCCTACCGTTGATCTTTTGGATCTCTGAGGTGATCATCCCGTCATTCTCCAATTTATGCAGCAGCGGATACAGCGCACCTTCCGTCATCTCAAGCTCCCCTTCCGTAAGTTCTTTGGCACGCTGGGTAATCTGATAGCCATACATTTTCACTTCTTTAGAAAGCAGTTTTAGAATAATGTTCTGGAGTGTTCCTTTGTAAAGACTGTTCTTTTTCAAAAACCTTGTTTTTATACCTTGTAAATCTATGCATAATTTTCTTATGCATTAAGTTTTTTCTGAAAAATATCTATTTTGCGGTATGAAAAAAATGTATTTCATCGCTATTTATCCTCCACAGAGCATCATTGATGAAGTAAAGGTGTTCAAACAAGATCTTGCTGCGAATTATGATAATTCAAAAGCATTAACCAATGATGCACATATTACTTTATTATCACCTTTTGAAAGAGAACTTGAACTGGAAAGTGATATTCATACTGCTTTCCAGAAGATAGATACGGATATTCCTCCCTTTGAAATACTACTGAATGGTTTCGGAAGTTTTCCCAATCCAAAAAATGCGGTCATTTTTGTACAGCCTGAAGCCAACGAAAATTTAAATTTACTTCATCAAAGGGTAACACAGCACTTCAGTTTTGGCAAGAAATCTTTTACGCCTCACATGACTGTTGGCTACAGAAATCTTAGTTTTGATAATTATCTGAAAGCATGGGAAGTTTATAAGACCAAAGTATACAAAACTAAATTTTTAGTCGACAAAATTCTACTTCTCCGTCATGACGGAAGATGGATTCCCATTGCTGAAAAACATTTAAAATAAGGCTCAATCAAACTTTATTACAATTCACCAAAAAAGATTTATAAACCCTATCTTTGAAGCATGATTTCAGAGAAGATAATTTTAGGGATTGATCCCGGAACAGCGATTATGGGTTTCGGCATTATTTCCGTGACCAAAAGTAAAATGGAAATGATTTCCATCCACGAGCTGATCCTGAAAAAATATCCGAACCACGAAACAAAACTGAAATATATCTTTGATAAGACATTAGCTCTGATCGATGAATATCATCCTGATGAAGTCGCTCTGGAAGCTCCATTTTATGGGAAAAACGTGCAGAGTATGCTTAAACTCGGCCGCGCACAAGGCGTTGCAATGGCCGCAAGCCTGTATAGAAATATTCCCATCACGGAATACTCTCCTAAAAAGATCAAAATGGCCATCACTGGAAACGGAAATGCCAGCAAGGAACAGGTAGCCGGAATGCTCCAGAACCTTTTAAAACTGAAAGAATTTCCTACCAAATATTTAGATGCTTCAGATGGCTTGGCTGTTGCAGTCTGCCATCATTTTAATTCCGGGACTATTGCAGATACAAAATCCTACAGCGGATGGGATAGTTTTTTGAAACAGAATCCGGGGAGGGTGAAGTAAAGTATGAGTTACCTTATAAAATATGAACTTTTTTATAAGTATAAGATGTTATTCTAGGTTCCAAGAGTTTTTTTCCGTTCTTTTCTATTAATTATTCCTGCATTTGTTTGGGTTGAATTTCTGTTATAATGGTTACACTCACAAGACTTGTTAATTAGAAGTTATAGCCTTTAATTTTAAACATCTCAGAAGTATATATGATGAAGGAGACGTTTCTACAACTAAAATACATTCTTCCTCTGCAAGTCTCTTTGCATTACTTTGATAATCTATACTGTTCGTAAAATGAAAAAATAATGTTACCAACGAGATTTCTATAGAAAATACCGCAGTTCTGGAACAGCTAAAGCTTATCAACTAACTCGACAACGAAGAAAAAAATATTCTTCTAAAGCTCATTGAAACTCTCGTTTCCAAAAAAATGTTTTAAAGACTATTTACAGAAAAACATTGCTGCACTATAGTTTGTTTCATATTTGGAAACAGAGCAACATAAAATACAAAAACCACCGCAATTGCGATGGGTTCTTTTTTATCTGCCACACGATACAATCGTGTGGGAGCGATGGAAGTAGAGATCGCATTTCTAATAAATTTTAAAATAAAACCACTGTTTTTCACAGTGGTTATTTTTTTGAGACGTAAAGACACCCGCGCCAGATTGGGAATATCCCTGTCAATTAGGAAAATTTTAATCGTATAGATTTATAGAAGAATACCCATAATAAAACTACACTTATTATAATATTATAAATCCCCAGAGTTTTATCCGAAGGAGAATACAAATATGTATAAGTAAAGTATTCCATTGTAAAAAATAATATTACAGAAAGTAAAAAATATATTCCTTTATTTATTTTAAAAATAAAATATAGAGGTAAAATTAAAACCAATATTAAAGGGATTGTATATATTGAAACAAATAAAATATAATTTAAAGTAAGTTTAGATACTTCAGATGATGTTCCAGCATTATCTAAAACAATATTTTTAAATCGATCTCCAATAAAAGCAAGTAGAAAAAAGAAAAAAATGTACTTAATTATTAAATACAAAAAGGTACTGATTAAATTAGTTTTAAGCATATTAATTTCTTTTATAAAATTTTGATGGATAATATGAAAAATCTCTTTTAGGGGCTGTTGTTCCTCTTGGAGTTACAGTAATTCCTGATGCATTGGGTGCGGTATGGGTCCCCGGAAAAGATGGTTGATTATATTGCATTAAAAGATAATGATTCTGATAAGGATCACCATTACCTAAAACTGTTAGATCTGCCGAAGGAAATACATTCGTGGAAGCTTCTATTGAAAGATTGCCATTACTATTAGTAAAGTTAATATTAAGTTTTTGAGCAACATCTACAATCTTAAATCCTGCCGCATTTAATCCTAATTCTTCAATTGGAGATACACTTGCGTGCTGTTCAAAATTTACATTAATTCCTGTGGAAGTAGTACTCATTCCAAATACGTTATTACTCCCCCCTTCTCCTGGATAAAAATCTCTTGGTGTACCAATAGGGGTAATTCCTGGTGCTGAAGAAAATTCTCCAACCATACTTGTTAATTCTCCTTGTTCATTCTCTCTGCCTGTTAATTTCAATGTACTTGTTAATTTGTTTCCCGCAGGATCTATAAAAGGAGGTGTTGGACCATCCCAAAGTTTCCCATCAATGTAGCTTCTAAAATTAAAAGTAAGTTCCTTCCCAAGATAGTATTCCCCATTTTTAGTTGTAGCTTGAGAATTGGCATTTTTATCCCAATAAATACTTCCATCTTGTCTTTGGACAAAATCATTTATTCCTCTTCCATCAGGATCAATAAAACGTATAGGATTGTTCACAGCGTAATTATAAGTTGAATGCCTTCTGTATTGTTCACTCAAAGGATCTACAACACCCCACCTCCCAATATCCGGCATATAAAATCTAGCTCCATAATCATACATCCCACTTTCCTGAAGCTCCTTGCCATTGTACTTATACTGATAACTATAATTCCCAGGTAAACTGTTATAGCTGCCATGTTTTAATCCAAATGGGTAGTAATTGTTCTCTTCAACCACTTCAAGCATTGCTCCATTATTAAAATAACTCAATCTTACATTTCCTAAATGATCAATGTAATTATAAATATACTTATTTTTTTCAAAATCAAAATAACCCTCTGGTGTCGGTGCAAACTTTAATGTTGGAACCGTAGGAACCGTTGAACCAAATGTTTCCAGATTGTTATATTGAAATCCATCTAAGTAATCTGTATTCTGTTCAGCACCCG
>NZ_QNFY01000005.1 GCF_003290185.1 Chryseobacterium lathyri
GTTATTATCTTCTATACAAAATTAAAATGAAATAATTAATAATATATGGTAATTTATTATATGAATTTTAGCCCTTACTTTGTGGCTCGAAATAATTTTTTTTCATCATTTGTGTTTTTACCTTCTTGCAATTCTCTTTGCAAGAAGGTTTTGTTTTTATTGGGATCCAAGCAAAACTCCTGAAACATTCCATGAGCTGAAACTTGTACCTTCCGTTGCTCCCTGAGGGATCTTTATCTGTATTGTATGCTTGCCTGCTTTCATATCTCCAAGAGGAATGAAGTTAGGATTGGTAACTGTTCCGGGACACCAGTTGGACCTGCTGAGGTCCGATGAGGAAAGCCCGTCCGGAAAATTACCTGATGCAGGGTTATAAAGCCTGTAAGAACCACAGTCTGATCTCCAGGGTACAAAAGAAAACATCATTTTTCCATCTAGGAATATAGAATTAGTTTTGGGAACAAATTCATCACCGTTTTCCCAGCCCCCGTGTCCGGTAGTGATGTATCTCAGCTGAGCATTCTTTAAATCTTTTTCTAATGTAAATTCTACCAAAAGTCCTTTATCCCTGTCGAACATAGTTGAGTAATCCTGACCTGCCATCTCCATGATATTTAAAGTATTAAAAAGAGGAATCGCCACATTGTTCCTATAAATGTTCTGGTCACTTTTATGAATAGTGATCTCAAGACTTATTTTATGACCGCCTTTATCATAATTACCGATAAAAGTACCCACCCAGAGTTCCTTTTCAGAAAGAGAGGGCTTCAATTCTGTGATATCCTGTCGGTACGGGCTTACGGTCTGCCAGTCTTTTCCTTTCAGTTGAATATGATTGAATTTCTGAATCCCGAAGGCTGTAAAGAATCTCATCATCTCTATGGCAGGACTGTAATTTTTGGTTGTTGCTACTCCGTAATACTGCTTCCTGTTTCCGTTATCATAAACAGGAAGTGTTTTAGCCCCTTTTTCCAGTCCGTCAAAAAATGAGGTTTCTTTATCCTGTGGAATAAAAAATACGGTTCCTGTTCTGTCGTAAGCATCTCCGTTAGATTGCTGTTTCACTTCGATAAAAATATTTTCACCTTCTTTAATCGCAGGGAATTTTATTTTTTTTAGGATGATGGTTCCGTTGGCAAATCTTTTTACCTGTTCATCCGATTTAGATTGATCTGAAAAATTGATGGTTTCATTGTCAAAAACTTTCAATGTGGTAAAACGACTTTTCCAGAAAAGATCCTTGTAACCCAGCAGATCGGTTGACTGTATTGAGCCTTTTAAAATATGATCAATATCTGTTTTTTTTACTTTTTTAATGGAGCTGGCAGTGACCTGCGAATTTTTATTTCTTTCGATTTCCAGTACAAATCCCAAATTCTGTCCTACAACAGACGGTCCACCATTAATTTTTAAATCATTGGTATACCAAACCTCGATCGTATTGGAATTGATCTTCGTTACTGCTTTTTTACAGGTATAACCCAAAATCTTTTTCGTTTCATTGGTTAATTCAAATGTTTGTTTTCCTATAGATTCGGCATCTGAAGAAGAAATAATTTCTCCCGGTTTCAGGAAAGCATAAGAAACAACCGTATTGGAAGGTTTCTCGATCTTGGTGATCTCAAATGGGTAATCACTTTTCTGTTCCCTTATCTTATTATTCAGAATAAAATTACTTTTTCCATCCGCCCAAACAAGAGTAGGGGACTGTTCGGTAAGAATTTTCCCATTATAAGAACTGGTATATTGGATCTCATAAGTCTGTGCATATGAAAGCCAACATAAGAATAAAGCTGAGAAGCTGAATAGAATTCTTTTATCCATAAGTCTGGGTTTCCGTAAAGTTAATTTTCAATTTTCGGATTTTTGAAACAGTTACATATTATAAGTAGGGATTAATGATGCAGATGTTACAAACCGCTTTCCAATATGGAGAAAAAATATATATTTGACTGCAATTTTCAATAAAAAAGCTGCTCCGGATAGAGCAGCTGTATATTTTATAGATGAGTCAAAGACTAAGAAACTCTTTCGATCAGTGCCATATAGAATCCATCATAACCATGGCTAGGCATTACTTTGTCATCTTTAATTAACTTATAACCTGAGTTGGTTTTCAAGAATTCTTCTACCTGTAAATTATTTTCAGAAGGTAGAATAGAACAGGTAGCATATACCATTTTCCCGCCTACTTTAAGCATTTTGGAGTAATCCTGAAGAATCTGTTGTTGCTCTTTTTTAATTCTGTCAATAAAATCCTGGTCAATTTTCCATTTACTGTCCGGATTTCTTTTTAAAACACCAAGTCCAGAGCATGGAGCGTCGATCAGAAGTCGGTCCACTTTATCATGAAGACGCTTGATCACTTTGTTGTCAGAGATCATGCGGGTTTCGATATTGTGCGCTCCCGCTCTTTTTGCACGGCGTTTCAGTTCAGCCAGCTTCCATTCGAAGATATCCAAAGCTACGATCTGTCCTTTATTCCCCATCAATGCAGCTAAGTGAAGGGTTTTCCCCCCCGCACCCGCACAAGCATCCACAACTCTTTGCCCTTCTTTTACATCCAGGAAATACCCGATCTTCTGTGAAGAAGCATCCTGAACCTCAAATAGACCTTCTTTAAAGGCTGTTGTAAGAAAAACATTCTTCTTTTCCTCAAGCTGTACAGCATCCGGATAGTTTTTTACCGTGTAAGCCACTACACCTTCATCTGAAAGATCAGAAATAAGTTCTTTTGGAGTTGTTTTAAGACTGTTTGCTCTTAATACGGTCGGAGCCTGCTCGTTCAAAGCGTGCATTTCTTTTTCCCAGCCCGGTCCTAATTCTTTTTCCAAAGTTTCAGCCAGCCATTCAGGAATAGAATGCTCGATAGCTTTTGTAGGAACGGTGTTCTTTTTAAGCTTGGTAAGGATATCTGCGATTTTAATTCCGTCAAATTCTTCAAACTTTTTATAATTGGTCTTGCTCCAAAGCAGATACGCAATCATCAGCTTATATATATTGGTTGGTTTTACACCTTCCCCCATATAATATTCAAGACGTTTTTTCCAGCGGATAATATTATAGAAGATCTCAGAAACAACGGCTCTGTCCTGACTTCCCCATTTTCTGTGGGCTTTTAAAAGTCTTTCGATTACCTTATCGGCATATTTATTTTTCTCGAAAAATGTTTCCTGTAAAGCATCGTGAATTCCGATTGCTAGGTTTCTGTGAATAAGTTCCATAAAATTGCTTCGCTGTTTGAATCTGCAAAAGTACGAATTATAGTTGAGAGTTGCAGAATTCAAGTTTTAGAGTGGGAGAGCTTGTGGGTTATGAAGTTTTGGGGTACGGAGTGCCGGCATGAAAGTCGGAGAGTTTTAGGGTTTGAGAGTTCGAAATCCCTAGGGATGAGATCCGGGTTTGAGTCATAGGATTCCATATGATCAAGAAATATTAAATGAATGGCAAGTATCTTGTGGGGTTCCGAGGTCACCAGTTTTAATGTCTGACATCCAAAATCTTGATTTCTGGCCTTTACTTATCTTGATTATGAATACATTCTACAAAAAATTCTACCTTTGCAAAAAATAAAAAATATGAGTGATACTGTACTTTGTCCGAAATGCGGCTCCGAATTTACCTATCCGAGTGAAAATAATATGATGACCTGTTCGCAGTGTTTTTACGAATGGAATCCTGAAGAAACGACTGCTGAAAGTTCTAACGAAGGAAAAATACTGGATTCAAACGGGAATGAGCTTCAGGATGGAGATTCTGTAGTAGTAATCAAGGATCTTCCCGTAAAAGGAGCACCAAAACCGGTAAAAGCTGGAACAAAAGTTAAAAATATCCGTCTAAGACCGGACAGCGATCATAATATTGACTGTAAAATTGACGGTTTCGGATCTATGGCTTTGAAATCAGAGTTTGTGAAGAAAGCATAACGTTTATTTGAAAAAAATAAAAAAAGGAAAAGATTGGACAGTGTAATCTTTCAAAGACTTAATTGCAGGGAAGTGCTAATGTCCGTCTCAGGGCAGAAAGAGAATTAACCAAAAATTTCCTTATGCTGTGGAAATACAAATGTAAGAAAAAGTTTCAAACTGCTTCTTAGATTTGTATTTTTTTTATCCACATATTAACAATAACTGTAAGGAAATGTATAAGTTATGGAAGATTGGCAGATAAGTTTGTGAATTGTATATATAGAAAATTAGTTCAATACCAATAATAATCTTTCTGTTATTTAAACAAAAGAAATCCTGATATTTCCCTCTATCTTCCCGTCTGTATAAACAATAAGTTCTTTATTTTGAACCTTGATCTTATTCCAGTAATGGTTTCCTGCAAACCTGCTTTCCAGGAGTTCGGCTTCATTTCCATTGTCAGAGATTTTTATTTCTTTAGGATAATATGAAAACTTAGGAAGCTGGAACTCTGCTTTTTCTTCCTCACTGAATATGTTCACTTCACCAAAAAGTTTGGCGACATAAGAATTATAAGGCTGCTTGTAGGTTTCTTCCGGGCTGTCGTTCTGGATTAGCCTTCCATCCTTCAGAATGACGATCTGGTCGAGCCAAGGCATAATATCCTGAAGTTCGTGGGTAGAAATAATTAAAGAGATCTGATGTTGTTTCACATACCTGAACAGTCTTTCACGAAGCTCTATTTTTCTAGGGAAATCCAGGTTACTGAAAGGTTCATCTAAAATAAGCAATTTCGGCAATACAGAAAGTGCTCTGGCTATGGCAACCCTCTGTTGCTGGCCTCCGCTTAAATATTTAGGAAGCACATGGGCGAATTCCTGGAGTCCTACCACTTCCAGAAGTTCCATCACCGTTTCTTTTTTTTGAGCTAAATTGATATTAGAAATAAATTTCCCCACATTTTCAGCAACAGTGGCATAAGGCATCAGGTCAAAATTCTGGGCTACCAGCTTCATTTCAGCTTCTCCGGGAACAAGATTTCCCTTGGGACCCAAAAGCCGTTTTCCATTAAAAATAATCTCGCCACTTTCCCAGTCCAGCAGTCCGTAAATAAGGTTAAGCAATGTAGACTTTCCACAGCCGCTTTCTCCTGCCAGTGCAATGATTCTGCCTTCCTCAAAACCCAGATTAAGGTTCTGAAACAGGGGATTATCTTTGGTGTGGGAAAAATATAAATTGTTTATTTCTAAAAGCATAATACAAATGTAAGGTTTTTATGAAAAAATAAAATTTTTTATTATATTAGCGGAAGCAATAAAAATATATCAAAAATGAAAAAAAAACTGTTTACACTAGCTATTCCTGCTTTATTTGTTGCAGCTGTGGTGGTTTCTTGTAAAAAAGACAAACCGGTTACCAGCGAAAGCAATGAAGTAACAACTACAAAAGACGGGAATCAGTATACGGTGGACACATTGAACAGTAAAGTGGAGTGGAAAGGATATAAAGTTTTCAAGTCTGAAAGTACAAGTCATTTCGGAACGATCAAGTTTGAAAGCGGTGATGTTACCATAAAAGACGGAAAGCTTGAAAGCGGGAAATTTGTGGCAGATATGGGCTCTCTGACGTCTGTAGACCTTAAAGACGATGCTGACCAGTTAGGAAAACTGAACGGTCATCTTAAAAGCGGTGATTTCTTTGAAGTGGAAAAATTCCCAACGGCTTCCTTTGAAATTACCAAAGTAACGCCGGCTACGGAAGGAGATTATAACACACTTTTGGATGGGAATTTAACCATTAAAGGTATTTCAAAACCGGTTCAGTTTAAGGCCAACGTTTCTGTAAAAGACGGAGAAGTAAGTGTGGCTACTGAGCCAAAAGATATTAAAAGAGAAGAGTTTGGCGTAAAGTTCCAGGCTCCTGCTGAAAACGGGGTGATCAAGGATGAGGTAACTCTTCAGATCAACGTTAAAGCTTTAGAAAAGAAATAATTTTTTTATTTAAGTGAAATAAGTGATTGAAGTCTGCCTCCCGTAAAGGGGCAGATTTTTTTATCACAGATTCATTATTAAACTTAAAAAACGTATTTTTGCAAAACATTTTGAAAGGGTAAAACAATGATAGAAAAGATAGAAGAACTACTTACCGAAGTAAACAGCTTCAATGCTACATCTAAAGAGGAAATTGAAAACTTCCGAATTAAATATAATGGTAAAAAAGGTGTTCTGAATGATTTTTTTGAAAAATTTAAAGAAGTTCCAAACGACCAGAAAAAAGAATTCGGACAGAAGATTAATTCTTTAAAACAAGCTGTTGCAGGAAAACTGGAAGATCTTAAAGATGCTTCCCAGTCTGCTATTGTCACAGAAAAAGAAGATCTTACAAGGCCAGCTTTTCCATTGGATCTTGGGTCAAGACACCCGATCAATCTGGTGAAAAACAGAATTATTGAAATCTTCAAATCTATAGGTTTCGCAGTAGCCGATGGTCCTGAAATAGAGGACGACTGGCACAACTTCACGGCTCTTAACCTTCCCGAATACCATCCGGCAAGAGATATGCAGGATACTTTCTTCATCGAGCAGAATCCGGATATCCTTTTAAGAACGCATACCTCTTCCGTACAGATCCGTTATATGGAAGAAAACCAGCCGCCGATCAGAATTCTTTCTCCGGGAAGAGTATTCAGAAATGAGGCTATTTCTTCACGCTCACACTGTATTTTCCATCAGATTGAAGGATTGTATATTGACGAGAATGTAAGTTTTGCCGATCTTAAGCAGACAATCCAGTTCTTTACCACTGAGCTTTTCGGTAAATCCAAAATCAGAATGAGACCGTCTTATTTCCCGTTCACAGAGCCTAGTGCTGAAATTGATGTATACTGGGGATTAAACTCTGAAACTGATTACAGAATTACCAAAGGAACAGGTTGGCTGGAGATTATGGGATGCGGAATGGTAGACCCTGCGGTTCTTAAAAATGTAAATATTGACTCTGAGAAATATTCAGGATATGCTTTCGGAATGGGGATTGAAAGAATTACAATGCTTCTTTACCAGATGAGCGACATCAGAATGTTCTTCGAAAATGATATCAGAACTTTAGAACAGTTTAAATCACTATAAAAAATTAAACCTCCGAAATCTCCGGAGGTTTTTGTTTTTAATTACTGACCTAAGAAACAAAACGTAATTAAAAACGAGATTATATTGAAAAATCACAACGTGACCGTTTTAATAGAGGTTTATTAATTTTATATTAATTTTTTCTTCTCTGAAATTCCCTCACCTGAACGAAGTCGAAGCGTTATCTTTATTAGTCTGAGTTTGCTGTTATTAGTAAGACAGCTGGAAATTAAAATGTATTACATTAAACCATAAAAAAGCCTGCAAAAATATTTTGCAGGCTTTTTTTTATAATTCAAAAGGCTGAATATCTTTTATTTATATTTTAAAGGGTATTTCACATTTTTAAGATCATCAATACTTGCTTTCAGTGAACCTACGGCCAGCTCGGCCTGCAGAAGCATTGGAATATGATTGGCGTCATTGGTAACCCACATTGTAACGCCTTCTTTTTCTTTGAAAACCCTTCCACTTTTTACAGACGGGATAATTTTCAGACAGTTAATGGTTCCGAATTTGGTTTTCAGATCCTCAGTTCCTGTCACTTTCAGCTGAAACGGAAACATTTCATCATCGATCCATACATTCATGTTGATCACCGTTCCGACCTTTAATTCACTGGTACTTTTGCTTCTCAGGTAGTAGAAGCATGAAAGCATATCCTGAACGCCTTTTACAGATTTAATCACCTTTGAACCATTGGCAGGAGTCTTTTTATCTGTTAAGATAAGCGTATTATTAGTATGGTTGAAAACGGTTTCAAAATGCTGGCGGTAGCTACCTTCACGTACATTTCTTACATAAAAGCTTGGCAGCCCGGTTTCTATATTAATGAAGCTTTCATATAAATCTTCTACTTTAAAAAAGGCTTTTACAGCGCCTGTAGTTTTTCCTGTACCTTTTACGTACAGATGGGGAACACCCATATAATTTGTCTTTTTGGCAGTAAGATTGGCAGTTCCGGCATTCAGGATTCCATAGTGTATTCTGAATGTAATAGACTCACCGTCAGAGATATTGTCGATCTGAGCATAGCTCAACAGGAACATAAATAGTGCAAAAAGATTTAAAATTTTCTTCATGGTATGAAATTTAACAAAAACATTGCCAAATTTAAGATCCTTAACTATTTACAGAGATTTGATAAATCTCAGGTTTTTATTTAGAATCAATTAAATATGCTTCGCATTAAAATTAGTAAATTTGCAGTTACATGTATAATTAAATTATCTTATTATGATAACCACTGATATATTGATCATAGGAGCCGGACCTACCGGGCTTTTTGCTGTTTTTGAAGCAGGTTTATTAAAAATGAAGTGCCATATTATTGATGCACTTCCGCAGCCAGGAGGACAGCTAGCAGAGCTTTATCCGAAAAAACCTATTTTCGATATTCCGGGATATCCTTCAGTGAATGCTGGAGAATTGGTAGATAATTTAATGGAACAGATCAAGCAGTTCCAGCCGGGATTCACTTTGGGAGAAACTGCGGTTTCTTATACAAAAGTGGATGATGAATGGTTTGAAGTGATCACCAACAAAGGAACGGTGCACAGATGCAAAGCTATTGCCATTGCCGGCGGGTTGGGAACTTTTGAGCCCAGAAAGCCTACTTTTGAAAATGTAGCTGACTACGAGGAAAAAGGTCTTGAATATTTTGTTAAAGAGCCTGAGCATTTCAGAAACAAAAGAGTAGTGATTGCCGGAGGTGGAGATTCTGCTCTTGACTGGAGCGTTTTCCTTTCCAATGTAGCAAGTGAAGTGACTTTGATCCACAGAAGAAATGAGTTCAGAGGAGCTTTGGATTCCGTAGAGAAAGTTCAGGATCTTAAGAACCAGGGTAAAATTAAATTAATTACGCCTGCTGAAGTTACCGGTATCAAAGGGGACGGAAAAGTTGAAGCGATCACGGTAGAAATTGAAGGCCAGGAAGCTTTCGATATTGAAACAGATTATTTCATTCCTCTATTCGGACTGACTCCAAAATTGGGAGAGATCGGAAACTGGGGACTGAATATTGAGAAAAATGCGATCGTTGTAAACAATGCGCTTGATTATCAGACGAATATCGACGGAATCTATGCGATCGGAGATATCAATACCTATCCGGGAAAACTGAAGCTGATCCTTTGTGGTTTCCACGAAGCTACTTTGATGTGTCAGAGTGTTTACAACAGACTGAATCCGGGTAAGAAATTTGTCCTTAAATATACAACAGTAAGCGGTGTAGATGGATTTGACGGCAGCCGTAAGGAAGCAGAAAAGGCAGTTGTGAAAAAAATTGACTAATTTTGCACTATTATGTCAGATATTAATATAAAGATCACCGATCGGGAAGGGATAACCCATGATGTTGTAGCGCCTACAGATATGTCTATGAACCTGATGGAGATCATCCGCTCTTATGAACTGGCGGAAGAAGGAACCATCGGGGTATGCGGAGGAATGGCAATGTGCGCTTCGTGTCAGGTATATGTGATCAATGATCCGGGCCTTGAGCCTATGGGAGATGAAGAAGATGCGATGCTGGCGGAAGCTTACCATGTAAAAGAAAACAGCAGACTGGGATGTCAGCTGCATATGATGGATGCCATGGAAGGTCTTGAAGTGGCGATTGCTCCTTATCCTTAGAATATATTTTTTAATCTTAATATAGAAACCCGTACGAAAAATTCGAACGGGTTTTGTTTTACAATATTAATTATCATTTTATTTTGAATAACATTTCTCTTCGTGAATGATTATTGTATCTTTTTTAATGATTTTAAAATAAGGCTCTCCATTATTTTTTACAAAATAATCACCCGGCTCAATTTCTTTTTTATAGAAAGACCACCATCTGTTACCATCAGAGCATTCACAATGTTGAAAGGTTTCAGGATCAGTTCCTATTAATTTAAATGTTCCTGTATGTTCAATTTTTTCTACCTTAATTTTGCATTTTTCCTTTTTGATCCTTTTAATCCTAGTTTTACAATCTTCCGTAAAGTAAGGAGAGAGGGTTGGAAGAATAAAGACAAAGGTTACAAATACAAGAGCAGATCCTATCATTTCCTTATTAACGTTGTAGTTATTCATATGAAAACTATAAAAGTCTTAAATTTTATCTTTCGAAATCCATTTCCCCACAGTAGGAGCCTGATAATTTTTCATCTTTTCTAAAAGCTCATCAATATTTCCACTTATCAAAAGCATATCACGATTCACCAACTTTAAAAATCCTTTATCCACCATCGTCTGAACCAGTTTTATCAGATCGTCATAAAATCCATCAATATTCAAAATCCCGATTGGTTTCTTATGAAGTCCTAGTTGTGCCCAGGTGATCATTTCAAAAAACTCTTCCAGTGTTCCATAGCCGCCGGGAAGAACGATCACGCCGTCGCAGAGGTCATTCATCTTTGTTTTTCTTTCGTGCATGGTTTCTACGAGGATGAGTTCGGTAAGTTTTTTATGGGCAATTTCTTTGGATTGCAGGAAGTGGGGAAGAACTCCAACGACTTCCCCCTTTTCATTTAAAGCTCCATCCGCAACGGCTCCCATCAAACCAACATCTGCACCGCCATAGATCAATTGTATATGCTGGTGGGCTAATGTTTGTCCAAGCAGGAAAGCCTGTTCTTTAAAAATATCGTCTGTGCCGAAACTGGAGCCGCAGAAAACTGTTATACTTTTCATGATTGTAAATCTTATTAAATAATTTTTTAACCATTAAGGTCAATGAAGTTATTAAGTGAAGTTAAGGGAAATATCAAAGATATTTTTAAGCATGGAGCCTGTACCTTCTTAATCATCTTAACAACTTAAATAAAACCTTAATGGTTTAAATTAAAAATATCCAAAATCATACGACTTTGGATATTCAATATAGCAATTTTATCTTCTTATTTTAAAGGAATATTCGCCAAAATATCTTTAGTGAAACTCCAGAATTTCTGAGCAGAAGAAATATTAGCTTTCTCGTCAGGAGAATGTGCTCCTCTGATCGTAGGTCCAAAGCTTACCATTTCCATTTCAGGATAATTGGCTCCGATGATTCCGCATTCCAGTCCTGCGTGACAAGCTACCACATGAGGCTTTTCGCCAAATTTTTCTGTGTAGATTTTTTCCATCAGCTGTACGATCTCAGAACCCGGTTTTGGCTTCCATCCAGGATAAGAACCACTGAATTCAACGTTCATTCCTGCTAATTCTGCTACAGATTTTAACTGTTCTGCTACCGAATATTTAGATGAATCCACAGATGATCTGGTTAAGTTTAAGATTTTAAGCTCACCGCCTTTTAATTCCACTCTGGCTACATTGTTGGATGCTTCCACAAGATCTTTTACGTCCGGGCTCATTCTGTAAACCCCATTGTGAAGAGATTTTAAAGCAAGGATAATCTTCTTGGAATCTTCTTCGGAAACAGCTTTGTCAGAAGTCGTAGAATTTTCAATATTGATATGGATATCAGGTTCTACTGTAGCAAATTCTTCTAAAATTTCTTTTTTAAGAGCTGTAGCCGTTTCAATAAATTCCTGAGCATTTCTCACGGAAATAAGTGCCGTAGCTTCTCTTGGAATAGCATTTCTCAAGCCGCCGCCGTCAACCGTTACCAACTGAATATTCTGGTTAGTTAAGCCACTGTAAAGAAGTCTTCCCAGAATAATATTGGAATTACCGAAACCTTTATGAATATCCATTCCTGAATGACCTCCCTGCAGGCCTTTTACTTCAATTCTTATAATCTGTCCTTTTGCTGGCTCTGTTCCATAATTTTGAGTAATGGTTACATCTACACCCCCTGCACAACCGATATCGATCTCATCATCTTCTTCGGTATCAAGGTTTAACAGGATTTCTCCAGTCAACTGTCCAGGCTTTAAACCTAAAGCACCGGTCATTCCCGTCTCTTCATCAATGGTGAAGAGAGCTTCCATAGCCGGATGTGGAATATCTGAACTTTCAAGAATAGACATGATGGTTGCTACTCCTAAACCGTTATCAGCACCTAAAGTTGTTCCTTTTGCTTTTACCCAATCTCCATCAACCTCCATTTTGATACCTTCTGTATCGAAATCAAAATTAACATCACTGTTTTTCTGGCATACCATATCCAGATGTGACTGAAGAACGACGGATTTACGGTTTTCCATGCCCGGAGTGGCAGGTTTCTTGATAATAACATTTCCTACTTCATCTACCGTAGTTTCCAATCCTAAATTTTCACCAAATTCTTTGATGAAAGCAATGACTCTTTCTTCTTTTTTAGATGGTCTTGGAACTGCATTTAATTTGGAGAAATTTTTCCAGATAATTTGCGGTTCTATATTAGATAATTCCATGAAATTTTATTTTTATCAAAATTACAAAATAAAAAATGCTTCCGTGAATCCGGAAGCACTTTTTATGTGGAGACTAGAGGTAAATTTGTTTTACCTCTCTTGTTTTTTAACATCCGCATTCGCCGTAAATAGGTAATGTTTCTACAGTACCATCCGGTTTTTCAATCGTCAGGGTACCTTCGAATAATAAAGCTTCTTCACTTTTTATTTTTTTTCCTTTTACAGAAATCTTGTAGTTGTCGCTTTCAATTTCTTTCGTCAGCTCCTCGTCAACTTCCATATCACTTGACGAGATAAGATTCATTGTTAATCTTTTACCGTCAAGTTTCATGTAGGCTGTTTTTCCTGCATCATCAGCATAAATGTATTTTTCTGCTTCAAAATCAGCCTTATTTCTTGCAAAATAGCATGAGCATTCTTTGATCTCTTTTGGAAAAGGGATAATGTCTACTAGAACTTTTCCTGGTGCTGTTTCTGTTTTTGCAGAATCTTTAACAAGGTTTAAAGAATCTGTTGAGGCACTATCCTTAATGACTTCCTTATCTTTTTTACAGGCGGTCAAAAGAAGTGCTGAAAAGAAAATGATTAGATATTTCATTGTTTGTGGTTTTTATGTTTAGCCTCTCGCTCTTTCCAGAAGAACCATCATCAGTAATGATAAGATCACTAAACTTTCGTCTTCGTCATCAATATCGATCATTCTGTCAAGCTGGAATCTTCTTCCGAAGAACGAAGGCATTTTTTTAAGTTTAAAATATTCCTTTCCGTCAATACCTCTTACGGTATAAGCGGGGTTAAGAAAATATCCTGTGAACATTCCTATAATTGGAATCTCACTTACCATTCCATCAAAGAATTTTGTCCATGCATTATCCTCTGCAACCGTGAATTTGGGTTGGTCATTTGAATCCAGGATGTCATAAGTAGATTTCCAGAGAGAGCGCATCCCTTTTCTTGCCAGTCTTCCGTAATTTTTGTTGTCGGTAAGGTCATTTAAAGAATAAGAAGCATTGAAATCGATCCATTGATTGGCTTTGATCCTGAAAAGCTCTTTAGATTTGCTTTCGTCATTGAAAACAATAACATCTTCCTTCAGCTTGAACATTTTCTGACGGACATACGCTACATAGTTCCCGTTTCTGTCAGTAATATTGAAATCACTTGCCAGAGTGGAGATTTTAAATTTGAAATCCAGAGGATAATTTAGGTTTTTAAGTACCATTAGTTTATTTTTTTCATATTAGAACCCCAAAGATAGAGGTTTTTTTTAGAACTAAGAACCAAGAACCAAGAGTCAAGAACCAGGATTTTAGATATCAGATGCCAGATTTCAGACATGAGACTTTAGGGTAAGGCTGAGATTCAGGTTGGAAAATGCCAATGGTGAATTTTGCTTTGCAAGTGAATGGTGAGTGAGCGAACCACGATATAAGAGTCAAGAATCAAGATGCCAGATATCAGATTATGAGTATTGGTGGCTTCGGTGCCTCAGCCTCCAGATATTGTTTATTTTATATTTCTGAAGATGTCAGGTTTTAGTTTATTAAATACGGACCTTAAATAATACAATCATCAACCCTTTTATACCTACATACTCTAAACCCCTCCAACGCTCAAACCCGCATCCCGGAATAGAGCCCTTGAAACTTATAATTCCACCATGTTAAAACCCTAAAAACTCTCCGACTCTCTAACTCTGAAACACACCCAATTCTCAACAATATTCCTTATTTTTGTAGTTATGGATTACCCTAGTAAAGTTTTAGCAAAAGCCGTAGACGAGATTTCAGGGCTGCCCGGAATCGGGAGAAAAACAGCGCTGAGATTGGCATTGCATCTGTTAAAACAACCCAGTTCCAGAGCAATAGGACTTGGAAACTCATTAATCAACCTTGTTAACGAAATAAAATACTGCAAAGAATGTCATAATTTTTCAGATTTTGACGTTTGTGAGATCTGCAGCAATGAGAAAAGAAACAGCGAGCTGATCTGTATCGTTGAAGATGTACGTGACGTAATTGCCATTGAAAACACAGGAAAGTTTACAGGAAAATACCTAATCTTGGGTGGAAAAATATCACCGATGGAAGGCGTTGGGCCCAATCAGCTGAATATACCGAGTATTGAAAGAAAAGTGAATGAAGGCGGGGTAAAAGAATTTATTTTTGCGTTAAGTGCCACAATGGAAGGGGATACAACAGCCTATTATATTTACAAAAAATTTAAAAACTTTAAGGTTAGTTTTTCAAGCATTGCCAGAGGAATCTCAGTAGGAGACGAGCTGGAATATGCGGATGAAGTATCTTTGGGAAGATCCATTATTAACAGGTTGCCATACAACGAAAAGGACTAATATGAAGCTGTCGATAATCATTGTCAATTATAATGTAACCAGGCTGCTGAGAAATTGCCTTCTGTCTGTTCAGAAATATACAGAAGGAGAGGATTATGAAGTAATTGTTATAGATAATGCATCAACAGATACGTCCTGGGGAGATCTTATTCCGGAATTTCCCAAGATACATTTTATATCTTCTGAGCATAATGAAGGTTTTGCTGTTGCCAATAACAAAGCGATAAAAACAGCAGCCGGAGAATATGTTCTTCTTTTAAATCCGGATACCGAACTGGAAGGATATTATATGAAAGATATTCTTGATTTTGCTGATTCTAAGCCGGATTTCGGATGTCTTGGAGTAAGAATGCATGATGCAGAGGGGAACTTTCTGCCTGAAAGTAAACGCTCAGTACCGGATATGTTCAATTCTTTTGAAAAACTGTTTACGAACTTTAAAAGAAGCAATTCAAAATCCTATTACAGAAGTGATATTGATGAAACTGCAGTTGCAGAAGCAGATGTGGTTACCGGAGCTTTTTTATTGATCAGAAAAGAGGTCTACGAAAAAATTGGTGGGCTGGATGAAACATATTTTATGTACGGGGAAGACATTGATCTGTGCTATACCTTATTGAGAAACGGTTATAAAAACTATTATTATGGAAAGGCTTCCCTTCTCCATCATAAAGGAGAGAGCACTATTAAAGATGAGGTGTATCTTGACCGATTTTATGGAGCTATGCAGATCTTTATTGATAAATATTACAGAGAATCTAAGCCTATGCAGTATTCATTCTTAAAAGCAGGACTAAGGCTTCGTCACAAGATCGAGAAGATCAAGCTAAAATAAAAAAGCAGTTCAAATTGAACTGCTTTTGTTATATGTAAGATAAATCTGTTATTATTTTGCCGGAGCTACAGGTGTCTGAGCCGGAGTAGTGGTAGTAGCTGCTGGAGCAGACTGCTTAGCCGGAGCTGTAGTTTCTTTCTTCACTGGCTGCTGCTGTGTAGGAGCTGCTGTTGTAGGCTTACCTGTGATCACAACGCTTATAAGGATAAGAACGATGATTACTGCGCCCAGAGTCCATGTTGCTTTTTCCATGAAATCATTGGTTCTCTGTACTCCGAACTGTGCAGGTGATGCACCTCCGAAAGTACTGGAAAGGCCTCCTCCTTTAGGATTTTGAGCCATAACGATGATTACCAATAAGATGCTGGCAATCATAACAAGAACCATCAATAGTGTAAATATAGTATCCATTAATTCTGATATCTTTTTGAATGGGCAAATTTAATCTTTTTTTACCGAATGGCAAAGAAGATAAGGGTAAATGTTATTAAAAATAAAAACGGCAGCGTCAGCTGCCATTTTTTCTATAAAAAAGACTATTCTTTATTTAAAATCAGAATCTTTAGCCTGGTTCACTTCGTAAGATTTTACATTCATAACCATGTCCATGCCCATTTGATTTATTGAGATCGTATATGGCATTTTCACACCATTTACATCCTTGTAATCAGAGAAAGTGGTAGGGATGGTTACTTCCTGTCCCTGCGCTTTCGCAGTTCTGGTTTCTCCTGTTTTCAATCCCGTAGCTACACTATAGTAATATGTTACATTGTTCCCTTTTACAGCGTAGGAATCTTCACCGCTGATTTTTTCAATTCCAGCTACTTTGTAATCTGAAGATTTTGCGAAACCCAATTCTTCAAACAGCTCAGTATTTTTCTGTTTTTCAGCAATCTGTTCAGGTTTCATAGGGGCTTTCTGTCCCATTTGCTCAGAATATCCCTGTTTTCCATCAAAAACCTGCTTCTGAACAACCTGTCCCATAGCAGTAACTGATGTCAGTTCCTTTCCACCCTGAGCTTTTATGATTTTAAAATCAATATTCTGTCCCTGCATAGACATCGAAGCGTTCATTGTGTAGGAAGAGATCTTTGCGAGATTTGCTTTTCCTCCTATTGCATTGATGTATTTATCAGCAATAGAAGCGACACTTACACTGGCATCGGCTTTTTGTGCAGTCGGCTTTGCTACCGGATTGGCTTCTTTATCGTAATATTTTACAGGATAACCCAGTTTTTCAAGCCCTTCAGAAATATCAGAAGCCTTACCGGCTATGAAAATTCTGCTTTGGTTTGGTAAAATAGTAGCTTTTACAGCATTGGAAATATCTGCAGCAGTCACTTTATCAATCGACTTTAAATAATTGGTGTAGAAATCAGAAGGCAGATCCTGAACCTTTTGGTTTAAAGCAAATTTTGCAATTGTTTCCGGCTTTTCCAGAGACATGATGAAAGATCCTTTCAGCTTAGCCTTGGCATTTTCCAGTTCTTCGGGCTTTACGGTAGAAATAGCATTAAGCTCATTCATAAATTCCTTAACTGCTTTATCCGTAACCTCATTTCTTACACTGGCATCAGCAGAGAAATCAGAAGAATATTTACCGGCATTCATACTAGAATAAGCACCATAAGTGAATCCGTTCTTTTCACGAAGGTTCATGAAAAGTCTCGCTTCACCGCCTCCGCCTAAGATATAATTGGCCATTGTAGCAGCAAAATAATTCGGATCTTTCATTTTAAGATTGTTCAGGTTATTCACCGAAACCACAGACTGTACAGCCGAAGGAACATCTACTACATTAATCTCTGTTTTAGCAAGATTGGAAGCCGGTTCCAGTGCAGTTGCCGGTGTGTTGGCCTTTTTCCATCCGCTGAAAGCTTTTTCTACCAGTGATTTTACCTTGTCAAATTTCACATCACCTACAATCACTAAATAAGCATTGTCAGGAGCGTAATATTTTTTATAAACGTTTTGTACGTCAGCTAACTGGATCTTGTTGATCGTTTCCACAGTTTCAAATTCACCTCTGGCTGTATTTTTACCATACATTAATGCATTGGAAACTTTAGAAGCGATAGAAGAAGCATTTTTCTCTTCAGATTTTAATCCTTCTACAGCTCTTTCTTTTGAATTTTGAATTTCTTCCGCAGAAAATTTAGGATTAATAATTGCATCGGCCATTAAACCCAATACCTCAGGGAAATATTTTGAAAGAGAGTTGGCAAAAGCACCGCTGGAAGAAAAGCTTAAGTTAGCTCCCAGATAATCTACTTTTTTATTAAAATCCTCTTTGCTCAGATTGGTTGT
The DNA here is from genome assembly GCF_003290185.1 of Chryseobacterium lathyri. Taxonomy (GTDB): domain Bacteria; phylum Bacteroidota; class Bacteroidia; order Flavobacteriales; family Weeksellaceae; genus Chryseobacterium; species Chryseobacterium lathyri. Next base: position 17,862 of record NZ_QNFY01000005.1, read on the forward strand.
TCCGTTTTCAAACTGCTCAGCCATGATAGAGCTTACTCCGGTTACGCTTCCTTCGAGGAAAGGCGGTCTGTCCATAGAAAGAGTAGTGTTTACTCTTGGTAATTTATTGTTTTCCACAACCATTACTGTAAGACCATTGCTTAGCTGGAAAGTTTTTGGTTTTGCAATGTTGATCGCAGGAGTAGGTCCCGGTTTCGGCATTGCATTAAGGTCAATTTTTTGTGCTGAAACCGTTCCTGCGAATAAAAACGCTGCAGCTATATATGTTAATTGCTTTTTCATTTGTAAAAATTTAATTTTTAATAATCATATTTCAAACCTGAGTTTTAAATGATTACTTTTTTTCAGGAACGTAATTAATGATTACTCTTTGATTAGAATTCAGATACTTTTTAGCCGCATTCTGCAGATCCTGTCTCGTGATCGATCTGTAAATGTCGATTTCCTTATTGATCAGGTTGGTATTACCCATCAGAACATGATTGGTTGCCAATGAAGCTGCAATTCCCTGAATACTTGAGTTGGCATTTACGAACTGGTTCTCATACTGGTTCTGAAGCTTCTGATAATCTTCCTCGGAGATCAGGCCTGTCTGCAGTTTTTTGATTTCTGCATCAATATCAGACTGTAAAGTCTGCTTTGTGGTCTGTCCCATCGGGATTGCGAAGAATGCGAAAATACTGTAATCTTCAAGTCCTTGATTGAAGGCCTCTACAGCAAGCGCTTTTTTATCCTGGTCAACTAATTTTTTGTATAAAACTGAAGACTTACCATTGCTCAGATAAGATGAAAGCATATCAAGAACATAGGCATCTTTTTCTTTATTAGCCGGAGTTCTGTAAGCAAAAATATAGGCAGGGAGCTGAATGTTCGGATCTGTAGCCGTTACCTCTTTTTCCTGAGTGATAGGAGCGTCTTTCGGAAAATCTTTTGGATAAAGCGTTCCTTTCTGAATTCCTCCGTAATATTCCTGAATCCATTTTTTAGTCTGCTCAGGCTTGATGTCTCCTGCAACTACCAATGTAGCATTGTTCGGAACATAATATTTTTTATAGAATGCCTGGAACTCTTCCAGTTTTGCAGAGTTAAGATCTTCCATAGAACCAATTGTAGGCCAGTTGTACGGGTGATTCGTAAATAAATTCTTCTGAATGGTAGGGAAAAGGTTTCCATAAGGCTGGTTGTCCATTCTTAATCTTTTCTCCTCTTTTACAACCTCTCTCTGAGTATCTACTCCCACCTGGTTAATGACAGCGTGACGCATTCTTTCAGCTTCCATCCAAAGACCAAGCTGCTCGTTGTTGGACGGGAAAGTCTCATAATAATACGTTCGGTCATTCGTCGTGTTCGCATTATTTTGACCTCCGTTTGAAGAAACGATCTTGAACCAGTCCCCTCTTTTGATGTTGGGTGTTCCTTCAAATAAAAGATGTTCAAAGAAATGGGCAAAACCTGTTCTTCCCTTTACTTCATCCTTCGCACCTACATGGTACATTACCCCAGTAGTGACTACCGGTGCAGAATTGTCCTGATGAAGAATTACGTGAAGGCCGTTTGGCAGGTCATACTCTTCAAATTTAATTTGCTGTGCATTCAGTACCATTCCGAAGAAAGATGCTGCTGCCACAGAAAGAAGTCGCTTTTTCATAAAGTAGAAATTGTTTTGGATAGATTAGTAGAGAAAACAGAGTATTTGTTACATAATTACTCCACTTTTTTTAATTTTTTAATTTATTTGTAAAACTTTATAAATCCACAGTTTTGTCAACAAGAATATAATTTATACGGAACGAAAAATAGTTGGTGTGAAAAACCCTAACAATTAAAACTGTTCTGATGCCGAAGAAAACCCCGATTCAATTTTTTACTTTCTTTAAATTAAACTCATAATTTGAATTGTCCTTTGAATACATTAATTTTGTGTTCCCAAAATTTTTTTGCAGTATGGATTATCTGAAAGGACTCAATGAATCACAATATGAAGCCGTTACCTCTCTACAGGGGCCTTTGATGGTGCTTGCAGGCGCAGGTTCCGGAAAGACACGTGTGCTTACCATGCGTATTGCCCACCTGATCCACAACGGAATTGACCCTTTCAACATCCTGGCATTAACCTTTACTAACAAAGCGGCTCGCGAAATGAAAGACCGTATTGCAAAAGTAGTTGGAGACAGCAATGCAAGAAGTTTATGGATGGGAACTTTTCACTCTGTTTTTGCAAGAATCCTGAGAATTGAAGGGCATTACCTCGGATATCCTTCCAATTTTACGATCTATGATCAGCAGGATGCCTTAAATGTTATCAGAAAAGTACTCAAAGACATGAATATCGATGCCGATCTTTACAAACCTAAAAAAGTCCAGGCAAGAATTTCAACATACAAAAACAATCTGATTACGGTAAAAGCTTATTTCAACAATCCGGAACTGATGGAAGCTGATGAAAAAGCCAATATGAAATTCATCGGGAAGATCTACCAGAAGTATGTGGAAGCATGTTTCAAGAACGGGGCGATGGATTTTGATGACTTACTGCTAAAGACCAATGAATTACTGACCCGTTTTCCGGAAGTGCTGGCCAAATATCAGGACAGGTTCAGGTATATCATGGTAGATGAGTACCAGGATACCAACCATTCCCAATATCTTATTGTAAAAGCGCTGGCTTCAAAATTTGAAAATATCTGCGTGGTAGGGGATGATGCCCAGTCCATTTATTCTTTCCGTGGCGCAAACATTTATAACATCTTAAATTTTAAGAAAGATTATCCTGATGCGATAACCGTTTCCCTGGAGCAGAATTACCGTTCAACCCAGAATATTGTGAACGCGGCCAACGTTGTCATTGCGAAAAACTTACAGCAGTTTAAGAAGAATGTTTTCAGTGATAATGAAGAAGGGGATAAGATCAAAATATACCGTTCCCTTTCCGATGCTGATGAAGCGAATTTTGTAGCCGGAAACATCTGGGAACTCAGAAACACCGACCAGAGAAAGTACAGTGATTTTGCAATTTTATACAGGACCAATTCACAGACCAGAGCATTTGAAGACGCGCTGAGACGTAAAAATATCCCGTACAAGGTTTACGGAGGGCTTTCTTTCTACCAGAGAAAGGAGGTGAAAGATCTTATTGCCTATCTGCGTCTTCTGGTTAATGAAAATGACTCGGAGGCACTGATGAGGATCATCAATTATCCTACAAGAGGAATTGGAGAAACCACACAGAATAAGCTGATCGTTTTTGCAGATTCTCATAATGTAACTATTTCACAGGTACTGAGTAATCTGCCGATGTATGCTCTGCAGTTGGGCTTAAACAACGGTGTTTTAACCAAACTGAATGATTTCTGGTCCATGATCAAAGCCTTCCAGGTATTGCTGAAAACCGATACGGCTTACAGTGTTGCTATGGAAGTTGCCAAGCGAAGCGGACTGATTAAATTCTTAAAAGATGATCAGACCCCTGAAGGAATTTCCCGGGTAGAGAACGTACAGGAATTGATGAACTCTATGCAGGGATTCATTGAAGAGCAGATGCAGCTGGAGGACGGAGATCCGAGCCTTCCGAATTTCCTTGAAAATATTGCCCTTTCTGCGGATACTCAGGATAAAAATACAGATGAAGATATGGTTTCTTTAATGACCATTCACCTGTCCAAAGGTCTTGAATTCCCCGTAGTACACCTTGTGGGTCTTGAGGAAAACCTTTTCCCGAGCTTTATGAGCTCAGCAACAAGGGAAGATCTGGAAGAAGAAAGACGTTTATTTTATGTGGCACTGACAAGAGCTGAAAAACAGGTGTTTTTCTCCTATGCCGTTTCACGTTTTCAATGGGGAAAAATTACAGATGCAGAGCCTTCAAGATTCTTAAGTGAAATTGATGATGAATATATTGAATTCCTAAATCCGGCTCTGGAAAAGAGATTCATCAACAATACAGGGATAAAATCCAATATTTTTGATGAGCATCCTTCCGAACAAAAAGCATTTAGACGGGTTGAAAAGAAAACCATTGACAAAGGAGACAGCTCAAAACCTGCACCGGAAGTCAGAAAACTGAAGCCGGTAAGTACGGCGAAAATTATCAATCCAAGTGGAGCTTCTTCACAGGATATCGAAGTAGGAGACAAGGTAAGACACGACCGTTTCGGAATAGGAGAAGTTTCTTTTCTGGATGGTACAGATCCCCAGAATATTAAGGCCAAAGTAATTTTCATACATGAAGGAGAGAAAAACCTTATCCTGAAATATGCTAAGCTTACAAAAATATAACGTTTAATTTTCAGCATAGAAGCTGATGATAATATTTTTATAACGGATTCCATCTTTGGATTCCGTTTTTTTTATTCAAACACAAATGGCAAGAGTGTACTTTGTGATCTTGGTGACATTTGTGAAAAATTAGTGTTATTCGTATTTAAAGAACAATAGACCAGAACTATCTTAAATTTTCATAAAATTAAAGTCTATTAATTTTGTAGACTAATGAATTAGTTTTACATTTGCCACTCAAAAAAACATAAACTATAAATTGATGTAAGGGTATGAAAAATAAAAAGACTATTTTATCAGCTTCAGTTCTTTTTTTTCTCGGAACTTATGCTTTCGGGCAGGAAAAAGAAAAAGACAGCGTAAAAACCAATAATGTAGAAGAAGTCGTGGTGCTGGGTTCAAGAGCCGGCGCACGATCCAAAACAGACAGTCCGGTTCCTGTGGACGTCTTCAATATAAAAGAATCATCAGTAGTTCTTCCGCAATCCAGTATAGGACAGATTTTGAACGCAATAGCACCCTCTTTCACCTCTACCATTCAAACCAATTCCGATGGAACAGACCATTTAGACCCTGCCCAGCTGAGAGGATTAGGCCCGGATCAGGTGTTGGTTTTAGTCAATGGAAAAAGAAGGCATACTTCTGCTTTGGTGAATGTAAACGGAACACCGGGAAGAGGAACAGTAGGAACAGATTTGAACTCCATTCCTTCATTTGCTTTGAACAGGATTGAGGTGCTGCGTGACGGAGCTTCAGCCCAGTATGGATCAGATGCCATTGCAGGAGTCATCAACCTTGAACTGAAAAAGGATATCGGAAAATTAACCGGCCAGGTAAGTTATGGCGGAAATTTAACTCCGACAGCCAATGATCATACCGGAAACTTTGACGGACAAAATATTCAGGTAGACCTTAATTATGGAAATAAGATCGGGAATAAAGGCGGTTTTTATAATATCACATGGTCTTCACAGTTCAGAAATCCGACCTTCAGAGCCGGCACGGAAAGCGGGGCAATCTATAATGCATATAATGCTATCGAAAAACGTGCTTTAAATGACGGTGTGAATCTTTCCTCACTTTTCTCCAATATTAACAATGTTCCCAATCCGCAGCAGCTTATTAATTATATTCATCAGTATGCACAGGGTGTAAGCTATTTTTCTCCTCAGTTTCAGAATCAGATTCAGACTGCCAATACAATCGGTGCTTTGCAAGGTTTATTAAAAGGAGATGTTACAGATCAGGAGCTGGCTTACAGAGGACTGGACAGAAAAGATTTCAATATGCAGGTAGGACAGTCGAAACTGAACAATCATCAGCTTTTTGCCAATATTGAAGTTCCTATCAATGACAACTGGAAAGTATATACGTTTGGAGGATACAGTTTCAGGCACGGAAGCTCAGGTGGGTTCTACAGAAGGCCTAACCAGAGCAGAACTTTTACAGGGTTGTACTCAGACGGTTATCTGCCGCAAATCGGAACGGATATCCAGGATTTATCGCTTTCTGCAGGGATCAAAGGGAATTGGGACGGCTGGAATATTGATTTCAGTAATACATTCGGACAGAATTCATTCACCTATAATATCAGCGACACAGGAAATACATCTTTACGCTTTGCGTCTCCTAATGAGTTTGATGCGGGAGGTTTAAGATTTTCCCAGAATACCATCAATTTAGATTTTTCTAAAAAGTATGATGTCTGGAATGGAATTAATGTGGCTTTCGGAGCAGAGCACCGGTATGAAAACTTTAAAATAACGCAGGGTGACGAAGCTTCATATACCACTTATGATGCGGCAGGAAATATATGGAATAATACCAGCCCGAGAGGTACGGATTTCTTTGGAAATACACTTCCCGGAGGATCACAGGTTTTCAGCGGGTTTAAACCTGTCAATGCCGTAGACAAGAATAGACAGGCGGTAGCAGCGTATGCAGATGTTGAATTCAATTTTACCAACTGGTTATTGGTAGATGCAGCAGCGAGATATGAGAACTATTCAGATTTCGGATCTACATTCAATTATAAGCTGGCTTCAAGGATCAGAGTGGCTCCCAATTTTAATGTAAGACTGGCAGGTTCTACAGGGTTCAGAGCACCATCCATCCACCAGATTTATTATAATGTAACCTCTACTTTGTTTACAAACAGTCAGCTTCTGGAGGTAGGAACCTTCAGCAATGATTCAGACATTGCAGGATTGCTGGAAATGCCAAAACTAAAGCAGGAAACTTCCAAATCTGCCAGTGTAGGATTTACTTACAGGATTCCTTCCGCAAGCCTTACTTTTACAGCAGACGGTTATTTTACAAGAATCAACAACAGGATCATTCTTACGGATCAGTTCTTAAGAGCAGATGTACCTGCTGCTGCACAGGCTGCTTTTGATGCCCAGGGAGTTAATGCGGCTCAGTTCTTCACGAATGCTATAGATACGGAAACAAAAGGAATAGACCTTGTGATTTCTCATAACGTAAGATTTTCCGGCTTAAAACTCGATAACAGCTTTGCCGCCAATATCAGTGAGACCAGGAAAGTAGGGGATATTCATTCCTCAGGACTTCTGCAGTCTCCGAATCTTGAGAAAATCTATTTCTCTGAAAAATCCAGAGTATATCTGGAAGAAGCGGTTCCAAGGGTAAAAGCAAGCTTGTCGCATACGCTGGCCTGGAAAAAAGGAAGTGTCTATCTTAGAAATACCTATTTCGGAAAAGTGACAGGTGCAGATATTATTGATGTTAATGGTGACGGAGTCGTAGGGGTCAATGAACACCAGCAGATCGGGCATAAAATTATTACCGACCTTTCATTGGCCTACCAGTTTACAAAGAATGTAGGGCTTACATTGGGAGTAAACAATCTTTTTGATATTTATCCCGATAAAAATCTTACAGCATCTACCAACAATGACCAGTTTATCTATTCCCGTTCAACATCCCAGTTTGGCCAGAACGGAAGGTATGTGTTTACAAGGCTCAACTTCAATTTTTAAATAAATAATAATTAGTAAAAAACCAGTCCGGGACATCCGGACTGGTTTTGTTTTTATGTTAGTTTTATTGGTTATCTTTCTACAAGCTCTTTTACAGGCTCTCCGTAATAATCTATCTCGGTGGTCTTAATCTGCAGAAGCTGGTACCATTTGATAAAAGCCCCAATGAACACAATAAGCATCAGTACCATCGCCGTAACTGCTAAAGTGGCCAATAGATACTGTTCTTTGGGAAGATAGATTGCTGTGACCTGAATATAACCGGCCCAGAAAGTAATTCCAGCCATGAACACTCCGGGGATTGCAGAACACAGGGCATATTTGCCTCTTTTCATCCGGATCAGCATCGTCGTACAGACAATCAGTCCGCAGGCTGCCAACAGCTGGTTACTGATCCCGAACAGCGGCCAGATACTGCTTACATTCCCCGTAAATACCAGATAGCCCCAGGCAAAAGTAAATAAAAGGCTGCTGATAATAATTCCGGGAACCCAGTTTTTATCATTGAATTTTGGAATGACAGAACCCAGCATTTCCTGCAAAAAGAAACGGCCCACCCTTGTTCCTGCATCAATGGCAGTAAGAATAAATACAGCTTCAAACATAATGGCAAAATTATACCAGTAAGCAGTCAGCTGGTCCATATATGGGATCTTATTAAAAATATGAGCCATTCCCACGGCTAGAGATACAGCCCCGCCGGTTCTTCCGTGAAGTTCGATGCCTATTTTCTGTGAATAATAATCGATATCTACACCATGGAGGGAAGGGTGTGCAGCAAGGAAAGCATCATAAGATTCCTTCGGAGTATTGATGGCGAAATAATCAGCGGGCATTAATGTACAGGCAGCAATCAAAGCCATTAAAGCTACGAAACCTTCTACAAGCATGGCTCCATAACCTACAAATAGAATTTCCTTTTCTTTATTAAGCATCTTGGGAGTTGTCCCTGTTGCAATTACTGCATGAAAACCGGAAATTGCTCCACATGCAATGACTATAAAGATAAAAGGAAGCACAGGGCCTCCTATAACAGGTCCACCACCTTTTATAAACTCCGTAAGAGCAGGCATTTGAATTGTTGGATGAATGACAATCACACCCACTGCAAGCATAATGATGGTTCCTATTTTAAGATAGGTCGAAAGATAATCTCGAGGAACCAGAAGAAGCCATACAGGCAGTACGGAAGCGAGAAAACCATACAATGGAATGGCAATAGAAATGGTTTTAATATCCCACGAAAACAGATTATTCATTGTTGCGTTCTGCATCAAACTATGGCCGCCAATAATGCCTGCCACCAAAAGTATACCTCCTAAAATACTGGCAAAAAGAACACTGTTTTTTCTGTATCTCATGATAAGGCCCATGATCACTGCAATAGGCATAGTGATTACAACGGTAAAAAGAGACCATGAAGCCTCATGCATTGCATTGATACAGGCGAGTGACAAACCAGCCAGTGTAAGAATAAGGATAAATAAAATAGCAAAGCCAGCAACCGTTCCTGTTGCTTTACCTATTTCTTTGGAGGCAATAGTAGCCAGACTCTGTCCTTTATGCCGTACTGAAGCAAATAAAACCACCATATCATGTACGCCTCCGCCAAGTACACATCCAATCAGGATCCATAATGCACCGGGCAGATATCCAAACTGAGCAGCCAGTACGGGCCCAACCAAAGGGCCGGCAGCAGCAATCGCAGCAAAATGATGGCCGAAAAGTACATTCTTATTGGTAGCTACATAATCTTTACCGTCGGCAAATTCTACTGCAGGAGTAGTATTTTTATCATTAAGTCTGAGCACTTTATTGGCAATGAAAATACCATAAAAGCGATAAGCAATTGCAAAGACAAGTACTGATACAAAGATCAGGGTGAGTGCATTAGTGTTATTCAGAAAATCCATATCATCTGTTTTTTTGGAGTGAATAATTAAAATATTGGATATTTTGTTAAGAATAATTTAAACAAAAGCCAAGTTAATTATTTTATGAGTAAAAAAGATGAAATATATATTAATCTTGCAATTTTTACGTTTGCTATGAATATTTATAATTTAATATATTGATTTATAATATTTTATATTTTGTTTTGTTTCAGGATATATATGTATTATTTTCTTTGAGAAATGATAAAATCCACCATCTGGTCAGTAAGCCTGTCCATATAGCCCTTATCCGTTGTTCCGAAACCATGAATGCCATTTTCTACGATGACCAGGCTGTTCTGAATGTTTTCTCTTTTGAGCTTTCTGTGAAGCTTTTTAGACTGTTTCATAGGAACTACTTTGTCTTTATTTCCTTGGACGATTAAGGTAGGGACGCCACCTGAAGCATAGGTAACCGGAGAAATGGTTTTAAAGTATTCTATTGTTTTAGCTTTATCTTTTTTAATATCATACCCTGACAATCCTCTTACAAGATTGGTTCTGAGATCTACGATTTTCTTTGCTGCCAGTCCGAAAAAAAAGACAGGCACTTTTCCGAGTCGGGTATGAAGCAGCTTATTCATGTCTGAGGGACCATAATGATCCACCACATAATTTACCTTTGCAGAATAAGAAGAAAGTTCCGGGCTTCCGGCAAACTCGTTGTCTGGCGTATATGCCGCGAGCATTGAGAGATGTGCTCCAGATGAAGCCCCAAAAAAGCCAATATTGTTCGAGTCGAATTTATATTTTGCTGCATTTTTCCTTACCCATCTTACTGCATCTTTAGTATCTTCTACAGGAAGCGGGAAATGAATGCTGTCATTCAGAAGCGTATAATTGATACTGATTACCGCATATTTTTTATCCAGGAGCTTTGAAATGAATGTTTCAATATAGCTTTCATCTCTGATGGTTTTATCGCCTTTTACCCATGCACCTCCATGTACATAGACGACGACGGGCATTTTGTCGTCTGAAACAGTTTTGGGAGTATAGAGGTCTAGTGAAACAGGATTTCCTTTTGCATTGGTTTTATAAACAATATTTTCTGAGACTGATGATATTTCCGACAGAAGACTGCTTTTTGTGGAATTTGATTCAGGTTGGTTTTGTGAATAACTTAAATTAGATAAACCTAAGGAGAAAACAAAAAACAGGTTTATGAAAAACCTGTAGATTGATATGTTGTTTATTGATGATTTCATAGAATACTTTTTGTGGTGGAGTGTTATTTTACTAACTCCTCAAAAAGTTTACCAAACGTCTTTTCCAGGTCTTTGGATTTTCCCGGATGAGGTCTTGAAGTCTGAACCACAGAACTTCTTACAGCGGTTAGCCAGCGGAAACGTTCCGGAATATCCATCAGAGCGATAGGACCACCTTCCTTATCTCCATTAGCGATTTTTTGAAAGCTTTCAAGATTCTGGATGACGTCATCATAATCCAGTTTGCTATGCATGAGTTTGAATTTATCGGGACATAAATAAAACTCCACGCGGATGAATTTCTCCTTTTTGGAAAACATCACAAGGCCTATATTGAAAAATTCTTCTCTTTCAACTTTTGGTACCAGGCGTATAACAGCGTATTCGTATATTTTATCCTCTTGCATTTTTAGCTTCGTTTACAAAGATTTGAGAATTTTCTAACCTTGTTTTCAGGAACTGGAAGTAGATTTCACGGATCTCTTCAGGAGTTTCATCGGCGTCATCCCAGTGGAGCCAGTCCTCAGGAATTAAATTGACGATCTCCCTGAACAGTTTATCATTCAGTACCTCATGAGCAAATCGATCGGCTTCATCCAACATTTTTGCTTTCGGGAGCAGTACATGGTCCTTCACGTATTTGAACGGGGTCTTTGCAGCCGTATCAAAATTCTGCCACGAATGATGGAAATAAAAAGAAGCACCATTATCGATGACCCAAAGCTCTTTATGCCACATCAGGAGGTTTGTATTCTTAAAAGTACGGTCAATATTGGTAATGAACGCGTCCAGCCAGACAATTTTTGAAGCCAGAAGAGGATCTATCTTTACCCCCGGATCATAAGTGATGGAACCCGAAAGATAATGCAGCCCCAAATTCAGGCCTTCTGAAAATTTCAGTAAATCCTGAATTTCCTCATCAGCTTCTGTTCTTCCAAAATCGGCATCCAGATTTACAAATACCAGCTCTGGAATCTTCAGTCCCAAAGCCTCCGTGATCTTGCCGCCCAGAAGTTCGGAGATCAGCATCTTTACTCCGTGGCCTGCACCCCGGAATTTCAGTACATATTTAAAATTATCATCAGCTTCTGCCAAAGCAGGAAGAGATCCGCCTTCTCTTAAAGGCAGAATGTAACGTGTGACGGTTACCGTTCTTAAATCCAGCATACTGCAAAAATAAGGTTATTTTGATAACTATTTAAGCATTTCCGGGGTTAACTTTTCTAGATGAATTTTTTTTATTATATTTAGATTAAAGGGAAATATTGCTGGTCCCTGTTATTTAAGAATCGTAATCAAATTTTTTATATGGAATTGATAAAAAACCTTAATATAAAACTGGAAAATGCAGAAACCCGGGATTTTCTGGCTGACGCAGTTTATCCTGAAACCAATGGAAAGTTGCCGTTAGTGATCTTTGTTCATGGTTATAAAGGGTATAAAGACTGGGGAGCATGGAATCTAATGGCTGAAAAGTTTGCTGAAGCGGGTTTGTTCTTTGTGAAATTTAATTCATCCCATAACGGAACTACTGTTGAAGATCCTTACAATTTTGGTGATTTGGAAGCTTTCGGGAATAATAATTATTCAAAAGAGCTTTCGGACCTCGGTGTTGTAATCGATCATTTTGTGAAAGATCTCAACGTAGACGACCAGAGAATAATTCTGATCGGGCACAGTAGAGGAGGAGGGATTTCCATTATAAAAACATTTGAAGACGAAAGGATCAACGGACTTATCACTCTGGCAAGTGTAGATACTTTAGACCGTTTCCCTAAAGACGGAGCTCTGGAAAACTGGAAAAAAGAAGGTGTGTATTATGTGCTGAACGGAAGAACAAAACAGGAAATGCCTCACTATTACCAGTTTTATGAAGATTATGAAAAGAATGTTCACCGTTTTGATGTGGAAAGAGCGACAGAAATGGCCAAAGCTTATGTGCTGATCATTCACGGAACCCAGGACGAAAGTGTTAGTGTGAAAAATGCGGAACATCTTCATATCCTGAATCCGAATTCAGAATTGTTCCTGGTTGAAAATGCAGATCATACGTTCGGATCAAAAGAACCGTGGACTGAAAAAAATCTTCCCCATCACCTGAATATCGTTACAGAAAAATGCATTGATTTTCTGAATAAGAATATGAAGTAATGTTGAAGGAAACTTTTTTGAGATTGCTTCGTCACAGTGACATGAGGTATTTTTTATCGATTTTTTTGATGCAAAGTTTTAAAATAACAGAACATATATTTAAGAGAGCAAAGAAGAAATCTACAAGTTGATTTGATGAAGCGTGTCGTTTAACAATTTAATTTTATAGCTAATAAATAAAAAACCAGCCTTTGCAGACTGGTTTTATTGTGTAGAATTATTGTATTATTAAAAGCGCCCAGGCTTCTTCAATTTTACTCTCAAGAAGAAGTTTCTGAGCATCCAGATGAACATTCTCATCTGCATGGAAATTTCCTGCAGGTAATATTTCTACATTGGCGAGCATCCCCAGGTCGTTTCCTGTAAATACTTTACTGTACTTAATGGAATCCGGCAGAAGATCAAAGCCTATTCCTTTTGTAACCAATGGTTTCGGAACTTCAAAAAGACTGTTCTCATTGCTTCTGGAATACCAGTTGCTTCCCAGACGGGCTACCATATCCAGCTTTTGCTGATCCAAATTTCCAGCCTCGTTCAGATATTCTTCCCTGATGTGGATTTTCTGCACCTCACAGATCACAAGATTTCCTGCACCGCCCTGATCTCCCAGAGACTTCACTTCTAAAACTTTACATTCAAAGTTAACAGGACATTCTTCAATCAGTTTGGGCTGTACCAGATCTGCCTCTTTCATAGTCAGACCGGATTTAATGAATTCATTGACTCCGGTTTCATATTCTGTAGAAGCCAAAGAAATCTGCTGCACAATAGGAAAATTCACCGTTCCGATCACTACTTCCGGAACTTCCAAAATATTTTCCAGGGTATGTTTAGTGGTATTGTCTCGTACTCGTCTGGAAGGTGAAAAGATCAGCACAGGTGGAACCGTACTGAACATATTAAAAAAGCTGAATGGTGATAAATTAATATTTCCGTTTTTATCTACTGTAGAAGCTAATGCGATCGGACGCGGTGACACGGCGGTCTGCATGATGGTCTGGAGCTGTACGGGGGATAATTCGGAGGGTATTACTGTTTTCATATTCTGTTTTTTAACACTCAATTAAACTTAAGTGTTCAAATTATGTAAAAAGATGCTTCGACTTCGCTCAGCATGACATTTTTAATACTAGCCGTTTTTATTAGCAATTAATTTTTAATGATGTCATGCTGAGCAAAGTCGAAGCATCCGGATTATTTATTTAAAATTGAATTAAATTGAAGGAATAATTTTACCAGAAACCTCACCAAAACCTACTCTCACGCCATCTTTTTCAGCCCAGGCTTTCATGGTAACTGTATCCTTATCTTCAATGAATTTTCTTTCCTGGCCATTGCTTAGCTGTAAAGGATTTTGTCCTCTCCAGGTCAGTTCCAGCATAGATCCGAAAGATTTCGGATCGCTTCCTGAAATGGTTCCGCTGGCGTATAAATCTCCAACTTCCACGTTACATCCGTTTATCGTATGATGGGCTAGTTGCTGAGCCATATTCCAGTACATAAATTTATAATTACTTTCTGAAATCAGGTTTTCTTCACCATTTTCAGGCTGTAAATACACTTCAAGATTGATATCGTAATTTTTATCACCCTCAAACTTTAAATAGTCTAAAACTTCAGGGTCCTGCTTTGGAGAAGCTGTTCTGAAAGGTTCTAAAGCTTCAAGGGTAACTACCCACGGAGAGATAGATGAGCCGAAGTTTTTACCAAGGAAAGGTCCCAGTGGAACATACTCCCATGCCTGAATGTCTCTTGCCGACCAATCGTTGAATACCACCATTCCAAAGATTGCTTCCTCAGCATCCTTTGTAGAAATGCTTTCACCCATTTCTGAGTTTCTGTTAAGAATGAAGGCCATTTCCAGTTCAAAGTCAAGCTGCTTGCTTGGTCCGAAAACCGGTTTTTCAGCGTCTGCAGGTTTTGTCTGACCTTTCGGACGGTTGATTTCTGTTCCTGAAACAACGATGGATGAAGCTCTTCCGTGATAACCTACCGGAAGGTGTTTCCAGTTCGGAAGCAGCGCATTGGCCGGGTCACGGAACATTTTTCCAACATTCGTTGCATGTTCAATGCTGCTGTAAAAATCCGTATAATTCGGAATGTGCACAGGCATCATCATTTTTACTTTATCAAGGTCGTAGAAAGCATCTGCAATAGTTTTTTCGTCCTTTGAAAGGATAGAACCTTCCTGTAGGAGCTCCTGAATTCTTGTGCGCACTACATTCGTTACAGGTTTCCCCAGTTCAATAAATTCGTTGATGGTGTAGGCTTCAAAAATATTATCATCCAGTCCTTCAATATTTTCAAAATATCCAAGATCATAAAGAGTGGCAAGATCGATGACCTGATCTCCGATCCTTGTGCAACATCCGATATATTCTTTGTTAAAAACTGCTACTCCGAAAGGAATATTATGTATAGAAAAGTCTGAATCTGAAGAATATTCTACAAATGATTTCATAATTTTTTGGAATTAAATTAAAAATGGTAAGATAGCGAATCCATAAAGATCCGTAATCATGATTCTGTGGGAATTATTTCTTTTTGGAATAAGAGGCCTCATCTATCCACCTGTCTTTGGTATTGACATCAATAAGATACAGGATATTATCCTGCTTAGTCAGCAGCAAAGTTTTGGTTACAGGCATTGGAACTTTTTTATTTTCAAGTTTATCTGCTCTCAGAGAAAGAATGTTTTTTTTCCTGATGATATCTCCTGTAAAAACATTTGAGCTGCTTTCGCCGGTAGCTTTATCATCAAAAACTTCTACATAGGTAGCATCTTTTCCTTTAATAACAATAAAATCTCTTTCTGTATGAT
Organism: Chryseobacterium lathyri; assembly: GCF_003290185.1. Lineage (GTDB taxonomy): Bacteria > Bacteroidota > Bacteroidia > Flavobacteriales > Weeksellaceae > Chryseobacterium > Chryseobacterium lathyri. Next base: position 33,250 of record NZ_QNFY01000005.1, read on the forward strand.
CCTCTGCATCTTTAATGAAGATAAACTTCTTGTTGTCAATGTTTACATTTTCAAGATGCTGATTGATGCCCTTTCTTTCTTCCAGGCGATTAAGAATTTCATTAAGAGTTCCATACTGAGCATTTAGCCCTAATGTTCCGAAAAATAAAATCCCGATAAAAAATTTTCTCATAATGTGTTTTTTAAAAAAAAGTTTTGTCAAGACTCCTTCATCCTGACAAAACTTAGTATTCTATATTTAAATTAAAGATTTCCTCTTCTTTCTTGTTCTCTTTCTAATGCTTCAAATAACGCTTTGAAATTTCCGGCACCAAAACTCTGTGCACCATGTCTTTCAATGATTTCGAAGAATAGAGTAGGACGGTCTTCTACAGGCTTCGTAAAGATCTGAAGTAAGTATCCTTCTTCATCATGATCAATAAGGATGCCTAAGTCTTGTAATTTTTTAAGATCTTCATCAATATGGCCAACTCTTTCAGGAACCATATCGTAGTAAGCCTCTGGTGGAGCGGAAAGGAACTCTACCCCGCGTTTTTTTAATTCGGTTACTGTGTGGATAATATCTTTTGTAGCCACAGCGATGTGCTGTACCCCTTCACCTTCATAGAAATCAAGATATTCTTCTACCTGAGATTTCTTCTTACCTTCTGCCGGCTCATTGATCGGGAATTTTGCAAATCCGTTTCCATTAGACATTACTTTAGACATTAATGCAGAATATTCTGTATTGATCTGCTTGTCATCAAAAGAAAGGATGTTCACAAATCCCATTACTTTTTCGTACCATTCTACGGTAGGAATCATCCTGTTCCAATCTACGTTTCCTACACAATGGTCTACGTATAATAAACCTGTTTCTTCAGGCTTGTAATCGCTTTCCCATTTTTCATATCCGGGCATGAAAGCGCCTTTGTAGTTTTTTCTTTCAACAAACATATGGATTGTTTCTCCGTACGTATAAATTCCGGACATTCTTACCTCACCGTTCTCATCTGTTAAAGTTACAGGCTCCAGATATGGTTTTCCGCCTCTTTCAGTAGTTTCTTCAAAAGCTTTGTAAGCGTCATCTACCCAAAGTGCCAAAACTTTCACTCCATCACCATGTTTTTTTACGTGCTCGCTGACAGGTGAGTCGGATTTAAGCCCTGTTGTTAATACCAATCTTATTTTCCCCTGCTGAAGAACATAAGAAGCGCGGTCTCTTACTCCTGTTTCAGGACCAGCATATGCTACAGACTGAAAACCGAAAGCGGTTTTGTAATAATGGGCAGCCTGTTTAGCATTTCCTACATAAAACTCAATGTAATCTGTACCGTTGATAGGTAAAAAATTCTCAGCTTGAGCAATTTTTTCGGCAAATGTAAGTGTTGACATATTTCTATTTTTACTTTTATTTTTATGAATGCAAATTACAAAAATCTTAGAAATAGTGAAAGCATTGAAGTGGATTCCTTAAATATACTTAACATAATGTTAAAGAAGAGTTCATTTAAGTATATTTAAGTTTCTTTATAATAAAACTGGATATCTATCTTTGATACACCAATAAGTGAAAAAAAAATATTTTCGAAAAAAGAAAGCCGTAGAAATTTCTACGGCTTTCTCTATTTTTTATTTAGGCTTTTCTATTTAATCTGCCAGCATCGGGATTATAATTATCCCATATTTTCCATGTATTATTTATTTTACGGATAAAATAAATCTGGGTATTAAGCTGATTGACAAAATGTTCCTCTCCGGTTTCACCTACTTTGAACAGAAGATTCCAAAATTCCTGGGTTTCCAGTATTTTTTTGTCAGGTTCGTCAGTAACCAGGTGAATATCAAAAACCTCGTAGTTGGAACGGTTGTTTTTAGTCACCAGATGAAAGTCTCTTTCGCATAATTCTTTGCTAAACCCGGAAGCTCTTTCCAAAAACGGAGAACCGTCAAATACCAGATCTTTAAAAACTTCGGTTTTATGCTCGGGGAATTTTTTGTAAAATTCAAATGCTGTAGCACAATAATCATATACCATTTGGGTAAGAAATTCAAGGTCGCCTTCTACAGGTTCCTTTTCCGGACGTTTTAACTTCATGGACTGTATATAGTCGTTAAGGTCTTTATAGCCCAGAAAAATACAGATTTTATCCAGTGTTTTCAGAAATCTGAGGTCATTATGCGTTTTGTCCTGATAATCGTTTTCAAAAAAACGCTGCAGGGTGACATGTGATATTGTATTTCCTATTTCAAATTTTTTCCCCCCTTTTAGTTCTTCAGCTTCAGATAATTCATCTTTTATAATTTCAGAAAGAATAATATAATGGCTTCTTTTCCATTCATTCACATTCCCCAAAACAGAATTTCTTACTTTTTCATGCTTTCCAACTTCTTCTCTTATCGAATTATATATAGTTTTCAATTTCCTTTGGTTTTGAATGAGTTTATCAAAAACATTGCCAAAATGTTAAAGTATTTCTAAGACCAGTTTTCGTTTTTAGTTATTAATATACTGATTATAATTTATGAAAAAATAGCCAGACAAAATAAAGCTGCGATCTTCTTAGTGTTTAAACCGTTCATAAGCAGCTCGTTCCAGCATTTCTCTATCATCAGGGTGTGCGATGCTGATAAGCTCCTGGGCCCTTTGGCGGAGATTTTTACCATACAAATAAGCTGTGCCGTATTCTGTCACTACATAATGTATATGCCCTCTTGTTGTTACAACACCGGCTCCCTGTTTAAGAAAAGGAACGATCCTGGAGACTCCTTTTTTTGTTCTTGAAGTGATGGCAATAATCGGCTTTCCGTCCTCACTTAGTGCTGCACCTCTCATAAAGTCCATCTGGCCTCCGATTCCGCTGTACTGCAATGTCCCGATGGAGTCTGCACATACCTGTCCGGTAAGGTCTATTTCAATGGCAGAATTGATGGCTACCATTTTTTTATTCCTCATGATATTGATCGGGAAGTTCACGTCGCTTACATCTTTGAATGCGAAAACAGTATTGTCATCCACATAATCGTAAAGCTTTCTGGTACCAAAACAGAAACTTGTGATGGTTTTATTATCATTATAACCTTTATATTTGTTATTGATGACATCATTCTGTATCAGGTCTATAACACCGTCACTCAGCATTTCTGTATGAACACCAAGATCTTTATGATTGGTTAAACATTTAAGGACAGCATCAGGAATGGTTCCGATACCCATCTGTAATGTCGATCTGTCTTCAATAAGTTCTGCTACATTTTTTCCCACAAGCATTTCCTCAGGGCCTACTTTTGAGCCGTAATCCACAGTTGGGAGTTCTTCTTCGTGCCACACCAGCTTATGGATCCTGCTGATGTGAATCATTCCATCTCCGTGTGTTCTTGGCATTAAAGGATTGACGATGGCAACAATAATTTTGGCGGTATCAACGGCTGCTCTTGCTACATCTACTGAAGTTCCCAAAGTACAGAAACCGTGTTTGTCCGGTGGAGAAACGGTTACCAAAGCCACATCCAGCGGAAGTATGTTTTTTCTGAATAGAATAGGAATCTCACTTAGGAATACCGGAACAAAATCTCCTCTGTCCGAATTCACTGCATCCCGAACGGGTGTTGATACAAATAGAGAATTAACAAAAAAACTATCCTTGTATTCCGGTTTTGCAATTTCAACGTTTCCCTGCTGGGTGATGGAAACCATCTCTACATTTTGCAGACGTTGAGATTGTCTCGCCAGTTCATCAATAAGATAATTCGGAGTACAGGCACTTCCATGGAAAAATACGCGGTTTCCGCTTTTTATAGTATATATCGCTTCTTCTGCACTAATATAATTGTACATAATGAAATTTTTTATGGGTGAATTTTTTATTCCTGGGAACGGTCTTCCATGGTTTTATCTGATTCTTCCAGCCATGAAGTTTTATAGGAAGGGTCTTCTACTTTCAAAGCTTCTTCTGTAATTTTCAACGGACGGAAAGGGTCTACCATTACGGCATATTCTTCTGTGAATTTTTTACCGATACTTCTTTCCATGGCTCCCGGGTGAGGCCCGTGTACGATTCCTCCGGGGTGGAGAGTGAAGTCCATCAGGTCGATGTGGTTACGACTCATGAAATCTCCTTCCGTGTAGAACAGAACCTCATCAGAATCAATATTCGAATGGTTATAAGGAGCGGGAATAGCTAATGGATGGTAGTCGTACATTCTGGCACAGAACGAACATACAACGAAATTATGACCTTCAAAATTCTGGTGTACCGGTGGCGGTTGGTGAATTCTTCCAGTGATTGGCTCAAAGTTTTTAATATTGAATTTATAAGGATAAAAGTATCCGTCCCATCCTACAACATCAAACGGATGTGTTGCGTAGATGAAATCTGTGATCTGGTTTTCTTTTTTTACTTTGATTAAAAATTCTCCTTTCTCATCTTTAGGCTCTTTAAAAACCGGGGGAATCATGTCTCTTTCGCAGAACGGAGAATGTTCCAATAGCTGCCCGAATTCATTTCTGTATCGTTTCGGAGTGTAAATAGGAGAGTGGCTTTCAAGCACAAAAAATACGGTGTCTTCTGATTTCAGTTCCACTTGATAAATGGTTCCTCTAGGAATAATAAGATAGTCTCCGGTAACAAATTCCAGGTCTCCTACAAAAGTTTTCAGAATCCCGGTTCCGTTGTGAACGTATAAAAGCTCGTCACATTCAGCATTTTTGTAGAAATAATCCATAGATTTTCTGGGTTTTGACAATCCCATTTTCAGGTCATTGTTCATCAGAAGGATCTTTCTGCTGTCCATAAAATCGTCCTCAGGTGTTACATTCATCCCCTTAAACATTCTCGGAGCAACGTTTTTTTCCACCGCGATCTTTGGGGTTACATCTTTTGCAGGTCCAATTGATTTGATCTGTGTAGGTCGGTGCGTATGATAGAGCAATGAGGAAATTCCGTGAAAGCCTTCCGTTCCGAAAAGCTGTTCATAGTAAAATTTATCTTCCGGTGATTTGAAAATCGTATGTCTTTTTGGTGGGATATTACCCGCTTGATGATATCTCATTTTACTTTTTATATCTAGTTTCTCAAATTTAATCATTTTTCGTGAATTCATTCCAACAACATTTGTCATGGTGTTTTGTAATTCAAAAATAATTGTTAGATTTGTCTAACAATTTTAATTTCATGAAGCGAATACTATTTTCTGTTACTCTTTTATCTTCTTTTTGTTTTTCCCAGGAAACAGACAGCCTGAATATACAGGAAACTATAAAAACGGATTCAGCAACAATTCCAAAAGCAAAAATCAGAACGAGTACTATTGAAGATGTTGTCATTACCGGAACTATAAAACCTTTCAGCAGATCAAAAAGCCCTGTAGCCGTAGAGGTTTACAGCCAGAAGTTTTTCCAGAAAAATCCTACTCCAAGCATTTTTGAAGCCATAGCAATGGTTAATGGAGTAAAGCCACAGCTCAATTGCTCAGTATGTAACACGGGTGATATTCATATCAACGGGCTCGAAGGACCTTATACGATGATCCTGATCGATGGAATGCCCATTGTAAGCTCACTTTCCACAGTATATGGGTTGAGTGGAATTCCCAACAGCCTTGTAGATAGAATTGAAGTCGTAAAAGGTCCTGCTTCTTCTATTTACGGTTCTGAAGCAATGGGTGGAGTGATCAACATTATCACCAAAAACGCACTGACCGCTCCAAAATTAAGTGTAGACCTGATGATGAGCACCTGGAGTGAAAATAATCTTGATGTTTCAACGAAATTTAATATTGGAAAGAATGCTGCATCTTTACTGAGTTTCAATTATTTCAGCTTTAAAGAGAAGATAGACCAGAACAAAGACAATTTCACGGATGCGGCATTGCAGAGCCGGATTTCTGTTTTCAATAAATGGAATTTTAAAAGAAAAGAAAACCGTCAGGCAAGTTTTGCGTTGAGATATTTATATGAAGACCGTTTTGGCGGGGAAATGCAGTGGGACAGATCTTACCGCGGAAGCGGAGATGTGTATGGAGAAAGTATTTATACCAACAGGGCGGAAGTGTTTGGACTGTATCAATGGCCTTTAAAAGAATATATCGTTACCCAGTTTTCTTATAATTATCACGACCAGAACTCTTTTTACGGGAGTAATCCCTATGATGCTCTTCAAAAAGTGGCTTTTGCACAGACCTATTGGAGCAAAAAGATCGGACAGCATGATCTGACAGGAGGAATTACTTTTAAAAGAACATTTTATGATGATAACACACCCGGGACATTATCCGGAGACGGAATCACCAATGCACCGATGAAATCGCCGATCTGGGGAGCTTTTGTACAGGACCAGTGGGAAATTAGTGATAAGCATACTTTGCTGGTTGGCTACCGCTTTGACTATGACAAAATTCATCATGAAGTACATTCACCAAGGTTGGCATGGAAATTTTCCCCGAATCCCTATCATACACTAAGATTCAATTTTGGAACTGGTTTTAGGGTAGTCAATCTCTTTACAGAGGATCATGCCGCACTTACCGGCTCCCGTGAAGTATTGATCAAATCAGATCTGAAACCCGAAAGATCAGTCAACGGAAACCTGAACTATATCTGGAAAATCCCGGTGGGAACCCGCATGCTGCAATTGGATGCTTCTGCATTTTACACCTATTTCAGCAATAAGATTGTAGGAGATTTTGATACTGATCCGGATAAAATTATTTATGATAATCTTAACGGATACGGAATTTCGAGAGGAGCTTCACTGAATGTAGATTTCAACTTCAGTTTTCCTTTAAGTGTCGGCTTGGGAGTGACCTATCTGGATGTTTACCAGAAATTTGACGGAGACAATAAAAAATCGCAGCAATTACACGCACCGAAATGGAGCGGAACTTACAATCTTTCTTATAAGTTTCCGAATGACCTTAGTGTTGATTTCACAGGACAGTTCTACGGACCTATGAGGCTTCCGGTATTGCCTAATGACTACCGTCCTGAATATTCACCTTTTTATTCTTTAGCCAATATTCAGGTGTCAAAAAGCTTCAGATCTGGCTTTGAGGTGTATTGCGGGGTGAAGAACCTGTTCAATTTTACACCGAAAGATCCTTTGATGAGACCCTTTGATCCGTTTGATAAATATGTAAACGATCCGGTAAATAACCCGAACCATTATACTTTTGATACTGCTTATGGATATGCACCCATGCAGAAGATCAGAGGTTTCCTCGGGATAAAATATACTTTAAAATGAAAAATTTTATTCTATTTTTAATGTTAGTGCCCTGTTTTTATCTGTCTCAGATGAAGACAGGCACTTTTTCTGATCTTGAAACATTGATGAAAAAAGATCCGAAACCCACTATTATCCATCTATATACAGACTGGTGCTCGGTCTGTAAAATGGAAAAGCATGCGTTGAATGAAGACAGGGAAACCGTGGACTTAATCAATGAAAATTTTTACCTGGTCCATTTTGAAGCTGAAAAAACGAAAGAAAAAATACGGTTTCAGGGAAAAGAATTTGGATATCTGCCGAATGGAAATTCCGGAATTCATGAATTGGCTCTTGCTTTGTCTAAAAATAAGGAACAGCCTGTTTATCCCTTGTGGATTGTTCTGGATAAGGATCAGAAGTTAGTATATTATCATGAAGGTCTTTGGATGCCGGAAAATATGAAGCAGAAACTTCTGGAAATTTCTGCTTTGTAGGTGTTTTTTCTCTCGCAGATTGTGCAGATTAAGCAGATTTTGCTTTTTGTAAAATATGTAATACAGAAAATCTTTAAATTGAATTATCAGCATCAATAAGTACCGCGAGCTGAATACACGGCTCATCCGACCGGTTGCTCCAGGCATGATTGGTTCCTCTCTGTATGACAATGTCTCCCGGTTTAAGCAAAGTCTCACCCTCTTCCATGATCAGGTAAAGTTCACCGGAAAGGATGATGATATAATCTAAAGTCTGCGTCTGATGCATCATGGGATGAGGTTCTCCGGCTTTAAATTCCATTCCGAGATCTTTATCGGGTGGAATGACAACGTAACGGAAATAAGTCCCGTTTTTTGGAGTTTGCGGAAATCCTGTGTTAGGAATTTTTGCTTCAAGATCCAGTGCTGCCGGCATTTTCTGCGTGTTCCAAATATCTGAAATGATAAGCCCCGGAAGATGTTCCACTACGTTTTCTGTCTGCTGGTCTTCTATAATGACAGATTTCCCGTTTTTGATTCCGGTGACAACGCGTCTGGGTATTTTATTCATGTTTCATGATGAGTTTGTGACCGTGGGTCTGATTATTTTTAAGAATGGAATGGGCTTTCAAAACTGTTTCCAGAGAAAGATTACCGATTGTTTTGTATTGAGGCGGGCTGATAATTCCGGTCTCAATAAGGTTAGAGATTTCCTCCAGATTTCCTTTGTAATATTGATAATCCTTGCTCATGGTATAGGAATAATTGGAAATATTCACGATTACAGTTCCTTTGTTAAAAAGGGTTTCATGGGCATCTTTTGTGATAAGGGCGGTAACATCGGCATAGGTTCCATTAATTTTTAAGACATCTGCTGTGACCTCGGACATATAATTTCCCACGAGATCGATTCCAAAATCGAAAGGCTTATTGTTATTAGCTTTTAAAAGATTGGCAACAAGATTTTCTTCTTTATAATTGATGATTTGATGATTTTGTAAACCAATTTTCAATAGAATTTGTCTGTTTTCCTCACTTCCAACAGTTGCCACAACATTGTGGAAATCATTTGCCGTTAAATATTTAATAACAAAAGCACCAACTCCGCCCGTTGCTCCGGTTACTAAAATTGTATCATCAGTGTTTAATTTCAAACGTTTGAAGGTCTGCAGTGCGGTAAGTCCTGCCGAAGGAATGGCAGCGGCCTGCTCAAAAGAAATGCTTTTAGGCTTCAGTGCGACGATGGCTTCCGGAACGGCAATATATTCGGCATAAGAACCATTGCTTCCCATGGATCCGCTTCCACAGAATACTTCATCTCCGATATTGAACTGATGGGCGGCAGCTCCTTTCTCCACAATAATACCGGACAGCTCACGGCCTAAAATAGGTGAACTGACCAGCCTTCGTTCAAGTTCATTCTCAATCATCTGGTAATCAATCGGGTTAAAACCGCTCGCTTTGATCTGAATTAAGACTTCATGATCTTTTGGAGTTGGCTTTTCGAACACAGCATTTTCAAGCTGGAAATTTTTATTTAATGCAATAACTTTCATATCAGTAAATTTGATACACAAATGTAAAGTGAGAATGGTTTATATTTGCTACCAGTTAACTATTGGTAACTAGTTACCTTAATGAAACTATTATGGCAAAAATTATTGAAAACGGCATAGAAAGAGAAGCAAGCTGCACAGAAGAACTGTTTGCAATGCGCGACAGCCTGGATGTTTTGGGTGGAAAATGGAAGCTGATGATTTTACGCTATCTGACGAACAGGACAGACCAGCAGATTCATTTTAAAAAACTGCAACGGGGAATTGATGGAATTTCTGCCAAAATGCTCAGTAAAGAATTGAAAGAGCTGGAAATCAATCTTCTCATTACAAGAACAATCCAGGACACAAAACCCATTACAGTAGTGTATGCGGTTACAGAATACGGAAAATCAGTTCTACCGGTCACTGAAACGCTTGTGAATTGGGGGATTATTCACAGGGAAAAGATCAAAGAATCGATGAGTTAGTTGATTTAAAGATTAAGTATTTAAAAATTGAAAGATGATCCCACTACAGAAATATTCGGCAAATAAAGAAATCTGCTCAATCTGCGAGATAAAAAATATTAAACAAAAAAGTTTATTTATCACTATACCTTAAAGTAAAAACAATCTCAAAATAGTATTTGTTTCTGAGATTGCTTCGTCGCGTTGCTCCTCGCAATGACAATTTAAGACTATTTCAAAAGCACAGCAATAATAGCGAGTATTGCCGGTAAAGCCTGCACAAAAAATATCTTCTTTGTTGCAGAAATAGCTCCATAAATTCCGGCTACAGCTACACATCCCAAAAAGAATAATGCTATATTATCCTGCCACTTAGGATCATCTATTAAAAATGACCAGATTAACCCTGCAGCAAGAAAACCGTTATACAACCCCTGATTGGCCGCCAATCCTTTCGTAGGCTTAAACATTTCTGCCGGTAATGCAGCTTTGAATACTTCTTTCCCTTTGGTTTCCCAGGCGAACATCTCCATCCACAGGATATAAATATGTTCCAGCGCAACGATGGCGATCAGAATTTTAGCAACAAGTTCCATGATTTTAATGTTTTTGACATTGTAAAACTAAAAAAATAAAGTTAAGTTTGGTTACTTAATTGCAAAGATGGACAGTTTCAAAGCACATTTAAACAAATTTATAAAGGTTACGGATGAAGAGTTTGCTTCCATATTTTCTTTTTTTAAGGAAGTGGAAGTGAAGAAAAAGCAGAACCTGATGCTTAATGGGGAGATCTGTAAATCGATGTATTTTGTGTCTGTAGGCTGCCTGAGGAAATTTTTTATCAATGAAAAAGGGGCGGAGCAGACTACTGAATTTGCCATAGAAAACTGGTGGATCACGGATACTTTCGCTTATGAAAGACAGATCAAATCAGATTTTTGTATCCAGGCGGTGGAGCGTTCTACCATTCTTATGATAGACAAGCAGCAGCAGGAGCTTCTGCTGAAAAAACATCCCGTTATGGAACGCTACTTCAGAATGATCTATCAAAGAGCTTATGCAGCTTCGGAAAGACGGATCCGTTATTTGTATGAGATGTCCAGAGAAGAATTATATGTACATTTCAGTACGCTTTACCCTTGGTTTATCCAGAGAATTCCACAGTATTTAATAGCTTCTTTTTTAAACCTTACTCCGGAATACCTGAGCGAAATCAGAGCAAAATTACGTTCTTAAACCAGTTTAAGATTTTTACCAATTATAAGTCGGAAATTTGTCATGTTATTAAAAGCCAGTATCATGACAGACAAAAATATCAAGTTTCCACAGCTATTTTTAAGGCTTGCTCTTGCTGTAACCATGCTTTCTGCCGTGGCGGACAGGTTCGGTTTCTGGGGTGCCAATTCAGTCTGGGGAAACTGGGCAAATTTTGAGGCATATACAAGAAAACTCACCTGTTTCCTTCCTGAATCTTTAAGTATTGTTTCGGCTTATGCTGCTACTTTTTTTGAAATTATTTTCCCTTTAATGCTTCTCGTGGGTTGGAAAATCAGGATTGCAGCCTATGGGGCGGGTTTCTTACTGCTGGTATTTGCACTGTCCATGACAATCGCACTGGGAGTTAAGGCACCGCTTGACTACTCTGTCTGGGTAGGAAGTGCCGGAGCATTTTTACTGGCGGTTCAGCCAAAATATTTTTTTAGTATAGATCGTTTAACCCATAAATAATAATAGTATGAGCGCAAGATTAAATATTGCCAACGTAGATTCAGCGGCTTACAAAGCTATGCTTGGACTGGAAGGATACCTTCAGACCATTTCACTCAACCACATCCAAAAGGAGTTAATTAAGATCAGGGCTTCACAAATCAACAAATGTGCTTTCTGCCTTGATATGCACACAAAAGATGCCCTTAAATATGGTGAAACAACTCAAAGAATTTTCATCCTTAACGGCTGGAGAGAAGCGAAAGATTTTTTCACAGAAGAAGAACAGGTTCTTTTGGCGATGACGGAGGAAATTACCCTGATCAGCGATAAAGGCCTTACAGAAGAAACATTTCAGAAGGCAAAACAGTACTTTGATGAGGCAGCCATTGCACAGATCATCATGGCTATTGTGACCATTAATGCATGGAACAGAATAGCGGTAAGTACACATCTGGAAGTTCCAAAATAATTTTTGGCAAAACTTATGATCAAAATAGCCTTTCAAAACTGAAAGGCTATTTTATTTTATTTTTATGGATCAGGATTCTAATAGATTGCAACAGGATTGATATTTACCTGTGTGGATCCCACATACAATGGCTGTCCCAGAACAAACAGAAACTCCCAGATCCTGTCTTTTACCAATGGACGGCTGTCAATCAGTTCAAGATTGTAAATTCCCTTTTTGGCCAGCATGAACTGGTTGATGGGAAATTCTTCCTTGGATTTCGGATTGGGATAGACCTCTGATGCCCAGGTATCTCCTCCGAAGGCAACAATTCCCTGCTCAGCAAGCCATTGCGCAGCTTCCATACCAATTCCCGGCTCGGTTTCTAAAAACTTCTGATTATCCTTTCCGATCAGTTCCAGCCATCCGGTATTGAACAGGACAATATCACCTTTTCTGAGGGTAATTCCCTGTTTCTTTAAAACGGCTTTAATATCTTCTGCTGTAAATTTCGTACCACCCGGAACTACTGCTTTCCCATAGTGAGCGGTCATATCTAAAACCACACCCCGGGTAACAAGAGGAGGCACTTTTTCAATACCAAGTTTCTTTACTCCTTCTACAGTTACAAAATCAGCGGCTTTATTTCCGTTGTAATACGTATTGTCAATTCCGATGTGGCCAATGCCGTTCAGCTGGGTTCCCACCCCGGTCCATCCATTCACAAGCTCATCATTGAAAGTGAATTTATTCGGTCCAAGGCTCTTTCCGCCCTGTTCACCAGGCTGGATATTGTATAAATTAAAACTTCTGTGTCTGAAAGCCGGAAGATTTTTATCAATAGCTACAGCCAAAGGAAGTGTTTTACCCTGTTTTACTAATCCTATGGCTTGTTTTACAACTTCCGGGGTCAGCAGATTGGCAGCTCCTATTTCGTCATGTGCCCCATAAACAGAAGGGTACCATGATGTATCGTCAGGATTGATGCTTTGGTTTTGCGCTTTTAAAGCGATGCTGGTAATGGTCAATAGAGTAACCAATCCGAACATTTTGATCAGATTCTTTTTCATTTTTTATCAGGTATGGGGTGAAAGAAAGAAAAGCAGCAAACTGTTTCATCTGAAAGAGTTCACTTGCAGTATCAGATTAAATTTCGCTCAATGCTGTATTGATGAAATTCAATTCGTCCTGAGAGAGCTCAATGGACATAGCCTGGGCATTTTCGATAGCCTGCTGAGCGTTTCTGGCTCCTGCCAGTACAACGGTAATTGCCGGCTGCATGGTAGTCCAGCGTAATACCAGCTGTGAAAGGGAGGCGTTTTTTTCCTTAGCAATAGGTTCTATTTTTTCCAGGAAAGTTTTCACTTTATTTAAATCAAACTGTGAAAAATAGCCGTTTCTGTGGTCGTTATCCTTTAATTTATCTTCTTTGAAATATTTTCCGGTCAAAAGACCTCTTTCCATCGGGCTGTAAACAATAATTCCTGAATTATTTTCTAAAGAATAAGGGACCAGATCGCCTTCAATAGCCCTGTTCAGCATACTGTAAGAAACCTGGTTGCTCGCCAGATGAAGAGTTCTGTTAGCTTCCTGCATTTGTGAAACGGTATAATTGCTGACTCCTGCTGCAAGAATTTTTCCCTGTTGGATAAGAAGTTCCATAGCTTCCATTGTTTCGCAGATCGGGGTGGTGCTGTCCGGCCAGTGAAGCTGTAAAAGATCGATATAATCTGTTCCCAGTCTTTTTAAACTTTCTTCTACTTCTTTTATTACATTGGCTTTTGAAGCATATTTATGAACCGGGAAGGTTTTTCCTTCATCCTCAGCATCAAAGAAAAATTCTCCTTTTCCGTTGTTGCTCCCGTCCCATACCAGCCCGAATTTGGTCAGCAGCTGGATTTTTGTACGGTCTTTTCCTTTAATAGCTTCTCCGATCATCTCTTCGCTGAGTCCGAATCCATAGAAGGGTGCCGTGTCAATAGAAGTTACGCCGTGATCCAGAGAGGCATGAATTGAATTGATGGAATCCTGTTTTTCATTTCCGCCCCACATATTTCCTCCGATTGCAAATGCTCCGTGAGTAATAGCAGACAGTTCCAGTTCTGTATTTCCTAATTTTCTGTATTCCATTTTTGTTTTGAATAAGTTGTATTTAAAAATTTAACCACAAAAGGCAAAAGCTTTATTCTTTTGTGGTTAATGAATTGATTATTTACTAAGTTCTTTTAAAATAGCTTCACCTACGCTTTTTGCAGACTGTGGATTTTGTCCGGTAATCACTCTCTGGTTCGTTACTACATGGTTCTGCCAAAGCCCTGATTTTTCAAATTTTGCCCCTCTTTCTTTCAGTTTTTCCTCCAGAAGGAAAGGAACTACATTGGTAAGCTTTACTTCAGCTTCTTCTTCGTTGGTAAAGGCATTGATTTTTTTGCCGTCTACAAGATATTTTCCATTGCTCAGTTTAATATTCACAAGACCGGCCGGACCGTGGCATACTGCCGATACAATACCGCCATTCTCATAAATTTTTGAAGCAATACCTGCCAATTCTGTATTATCTGCGAAATCCCACATGGCGCCATGACCTCCTGCGTAGAAAATTGCGCTGTAATTGTCTGGATTTACCTGAGAAGGCTGTAAAGAATGATCGATTTTGTTTTTGTATTCCGTATTTTCCCAGAATTCTTTGTTTACGGGATCTTTTAAATCAAATCCGTCTACCGGAGGAGTTCCGCCTTTTGGGCTTACAAAATCAATTTCATATCCTGCTTTGTGAAGCACTTCCCATGGATGGGAAACTTCGCCAAGATAATATCCGGTGTCTTCGCCGGTGCTTCCTTTTTTGTCATGACTTGTTACGACAAACAAAATTTTCTTTTTCATAAGTTTAGATTTTTGGTGTTGTGCCTGTATAAACCCCACAGTAAGTAAGGCTAAAAATAAAAATGTTAATTTTTTCATATTAAAGGATATGGGTGGTATAAATTTGTGGTTGTTCCTGTAGTTTCTCGTCAATAATAGCCCCGAAAGCCTGAATATAAGGCTGCTGGTTATGCTGTGCCAGCCCTTCTTCGCTTTTCCAGATCTCATAGAAAATAAAATGGTTTTTATCTTCAATTCCCTGGTGAAGGCTGTAAAGTTCACAGGCTTCTTCTTTTCTTGTTTCCTGAACCATATTCTGAAGGGTTTCCAGTACTTCCGCCTGATATTCTTCTTTGGCTTTGATAACTGCTGTAAGATAAATTTTCATATTAAATAAAATTTTCGATGGATTGATATTGGGGATTCCAGCCCAGTTCTGTTTTGGCCTTATCCGAATTACACAAACTGTTTGAGGCAAATCCAAAATACCCTCCCGCAGGACCAAATGTATTGACTGCCTCATGTATGCTGACAGACTGTGCCGGTTGTAAATTGTATTGTCTGCTTATATTTTCTGCCAGATTTCTGATCGTGGAAGAACCGTTTTCTGCATAATAAAGAGAACCTGCTTTTGCCTTTTCCAATGCAAGTACATACAGATCTGCAAGGTCCTCGATATGGAGGTTCGACCAGATATTTTCGCCTTTCCCAAAGTAAGCTCCAAATCCTTTGCCTTTAGAAAAATTGATCAGAGCCGGAAGCTGAATGCTGTCTTTTTTTAAACCCAGTCCCTCGCCATAAACCATGGTAGGTACAATGACGATGCTTCTTATATTTTTTTTGGCAGATTGAAGTATGTACTGATTAATCAGCACTCTTGATGCCATTTCAAGCCTGGGATTCAGAGGAATATCTTCTGTGTAAACAAAATCATTTTTTTCTCCGTTCTCTTTTCCTCCGAAAATAGCTGAACCTGAAGTAAAAATAAAGGCTTTACCGGTTCCTTCCAGCGCATTGATGAAACTGTCTGCTGCATAGGCATCATCCGCAGAATCTGCAGTATGGATAATGGCATCAGCATTGGAAATGGCAGCATTCAAAATAGCTTCGTCATGTATATTGCCTATAATGGATTCAATTCCTGCCTGCTTTAATTTTTCTGCTGCCTCTGCATTGCGGACAAGCCCTATAACACTGTAGCTTCGTTCTGCCAGCTTTCTGGCTACGGAACCCCCGATATAACCGGTGATTCCAGTTATTAATATCTTTTTCATTAGGCTAATTGTGGTTTAAGTTCTTTTTCAAAAACCTGCTCAATGTGGTCTCTGTAAAGTTTCATATCACGTTCTATATTGGCGTTTTTCTCTACGTCGTGGAAGTGAAAACTTCCCATTTTTTCCAAAGAAACAAAAGCATTCATTTTATGGAATCCAAATAGCGGTCCATTATCTACGCTGGTCTCATTGAAGAATTCTCCGGGAAGCGTAAAGGCAGTTTCAGGCGCATTCCAACTGGTGGTTACCATATATTTTCTTCCGCCCAGCATTCCTCCGGTCCCATAGTTGATTTCCGGGTTTTCAGCTTTTCTTCCGTCGCTCATGTAAATTCCTTTGGCATGACCGGCTGTGAAAACTTCATCAATATATTTCTTGAATCCGTTGGGAAGCTGGAACCACCAGATCGGAGTGTGGTAGATAATAAAATCTGCCCAGACAAATTTCTTTACTTCTTCATCCTTATCGAAACCATTTGCAATTTGAGTGGTTTTTACTTCTATATTTTCAAATTTCTTAAGTACTGCAAGTGTATTTTCTGCAATCGTGTCATTATATTTTCCTCCGGAATGTCCGAAATTTTGCCCTGCGTTAATGATCAATACTTTTTTCATTTTATGATTGTTTAAATTTTATGATGCAAAGTTACATTCAGGTGTTGTATAATAAAAATAGTATAAATTATAAGTAATTATTAGAATAATGATAGTTGGATGTCTCATTCATGGTTAAATATCATATAGCCGGTTGATCCTGTTGTCAGACTTCTCCTGTAATTTTGTTATGAAATAGAATGAATATGATACGGATTGCCATTTTTAGTGATGTACATGGAAACCTTCCCGCATTGGATGCTGTGCTCGAGGATATGGAGAAAAGAGGAATTACGCAGAAATTCTGCCTGGGTGATCTGGTTGATTTTGCCCCCTGGGGAAATGAAGTGATTGAAAAGATCAGATATCTGAATATTCCCTGTCTTATGGGAAATCATGACGAAAGAATTGCTTTCGATATCCCTGTTGTTCCTTTGCCAAAACATTCACCGGAAGAAACAGAAGCCAGATTTATAGCTATTGGTCATTCCAAAAAGTATATTACAGACAAGAATAAAACGTTTTTATCAGGATTATCTTTTCATATAAAATTAAACTATAAAGTAGGAAAGCGGCACTGGAATATTCAATTGGTACATTCAGGTCTATTGAATAATGATATTTACCTGTATGAATCTGAGAATAATAAGGTTTTTATAGATATGCTGGAAGAATCCCAGTCTGATATCGTTGTAATGGGACATACCCATTTATCATTTAAAAAATATTTTGAAACTAAAGGATGGGCTGTTAACTGCGGATCTGTAGGCCGTTCCAAAGAAGAAAACCGCCTGGCATCCTACCTGATTCTGACGATAGAAGAAGATTATATGCTGCCGGAGATTATTCAAATTCCTTATCCTATTGAAGAAACTGCTTTTGCTATCGAAGAAAGCGGGATTCCCAATTATTATGCTTCCTTTCTGAAGAATGAAAAAACATCAGTATTATAATTATTTTGTAATTTTGTATCAGAATATTTATAATTAAAGTTATGGTCAATTTAGAATGGTACCGCACTTTTAAAGCGATATATAAAACCGGAACCCTCACAGGAGCAGCAGATTCCCTGTTCATTTCACAACCTGGCGTGAGTCTCCATTTAAGCTCATTGGAAGCGTATGTAGGATATAAATTATTCGACAGAACCGGAAGGAAAATGATCCCTACCGAAAGAGGGAAAGTATTATTCAATGCTGTTTCTGAACCGATTTCCAGGCTGGAAGATGTAGAGAAAAATTTTCAGAAATCCACTGAAAAACTGACTCCTACCATCAGTGTGGGAATGTGTTTTGAGACCTTCCAGACTACACTGGAGCAGTATGTTTCTACTTTACCTTTTAATCTGATCATCAGCTTTGGAGAATATCCCGAAATGCTGGATCAGCTGGATAAAGGGATTCTGGATCTGATTATTACACCCAAAAAAGGAGTTTCACCTAATATCGAACATGAGGCATTTTCTTCCGAGCAGATCATTCTTGTAGGCGGAAAAGATATAGATACGGAAAGCTTCCGGAAAACACTCGATACCAAAGGAATAGAGCATGCCGAAGAATGGCTGAAACAGGAAAAATGGTACGGAACGACAGGTGATATGGAGCATCTTTTCCAGTTCTGGATCATGAATTTCGGGCATAAACCGAATTTCCGTCCCAATTATATAGTCCCGAATTTAAATTCCATTATCCGCTGTCTGAAAGGTGGGACCGGGCTGGCTGTTATCCCCAATTTTCTGTGTAAAAATGAAATAGAGAACGGGGATGTCAAAATGATCTGGGAAGGTGAAAAAAAACTGGAAAATACGCTCTATTTCGGCTGCAGAAAAAAAACAAATTACCAGTCTGAAATCGATCATATCAAAGGGCTATTCAGAAAGGTCATGGGCAAGAACAACCATGTCGCGCATCTGTAATCCGTTTTCATAAATAGGGAATGGGTAATGGTCTGTAAAGAAATCTTTACGTATTCCCTTTTTTATAAAGCCGTTTTTTTCGTAAAATTTAATCTGTTGGAAACCTGTATCTGAAGTTCCTACAGTTAAAATTGCATAGCTATTTTCTTTGGCTATTTCTTTCGCTTTATTAATAAGAATACTGCCAATTCCCTGGCTTCGGTAGCTTTCAATAACTGCTATGTTTTTGATTTCCAATTCTGTACTGCTGTTTGGGTGCAGCGCCATTACAGCAATATTCTGAAAGCCGCCATTTAAAACATAAACGATACAATCAAAAATATACTGGTTAATGGCTTCAATAGTTTCATCAGCAAGTAACAGTAATTCATACGGAATATTCGTTCCCGGTTCTAGCTTATTAAAAACGAGATTTTTCATTACAGACTCATATGAATAAGTGGATAATCTTTTCCTGAGCCATCCTTCTCCGATCTTCCAACTCTTTTGAAACCCATTTTTTCATAAAACCCAATAGCTTTAGGATTCTGTTCGTTGACATCCACTTTGGTCAGTCCTGTAGTCTCCTTCATAAATTCGTAAAGTTTTTTGCCATATCCTTTTCCCCGCACATCATCATGAATAAAAAGCATTTCCAGATTATCCTCAACTACAGAGGCAAAACCTTTTGCTTCACCATCTTCCGAAATCAGGTAAACATCAAGATGCGGGAGGTAGTCTCTTGGAATAGCTTCTTTAAAATAATTAAAATCTTCGTCAGTAAGGAAATCATGGGTTGCTTTTACAGCAGATTCCCAGATTTCCATAATTCTTGGATAATCTTCAGCTTTAGCCAGCCTGATTTGATGGGACATTGTTATGAGTTTCCTGCAAAAATAGGGAAATTAGGTTAGAAGTTAGAAACTAGAAGTTAGAAAGAGTTGTGAAATGGAGAAATATTATCAACAGCCTCTAATTAGTTTAAAAACAGTAAAAATGGTAAGCAGGATTCCAATTTTTTATTGCAAATTTGTTAGGCTTTACATTAATATCAAAAATTAAATTAAAGAAATTATGCAAAAGAAAACATATGCAGGGCAGCCTGTAGTGACCTTAAATAACGGAGTGGATATTCCGGCTTTGGGCTTTGGAGTATGGCAGATGGAAAATCTGGATGAATGTGAAAAAGCAGTGGTAAAAGCCATTCATACGGGATACAGAATGATTGATACAGCAGCTATTTATCAGAACGAAACAGCAGTGGGCCAGGCGGTGAAAGACAGCGGAGTGAACAGAGATGAGCTGTTCATTACTTCAAAAGTCTGGGTTCAGGATCATGGTTATGAAAAGGCAAAGAAAGCCTTTCAAAGAACTTTGGACAGGCTGCAGATGGATTATCTGGATATGTACCTGATCCACTGGCCATATGGCGATTTCCTGGGAACCTGGAAAGCTTTGGAGGAATTATATGCAGAAGGAAAGATCAAGGCTATCGGCGTATGTAACTTTACGGTAGAGAAGTTAGAAGAATTGAAAGCCAATTCAACGGTTCATCCTGTAATCAATCAGATTGAGCTTCATCCGGTTTTTCAGCAAAAGGAGCTTCAGGTATATGACAGAGAAAACAATATCGTAACGCAGCCATGGAGCCCTCTTGGAAACGGAAATGCAGATCTTTTAAACAACTCCCAGCTAAAAGCGGTTGCTGAAAAATACAATAAAACTGTGGCTCAAGTGATCCTGAGATGGCACCTTCAGGAAGGCTTTGTTGTCATTCCGAAATCTGTAACGCCTTCAAGAATTGAAGAAAATTTCAATGTTTTTGATTTTGAACTGACTGAAGAGGAAATGAATATTGTCCGTTCTTTAGATACAGGCAAAAGACTGTTCTTTGATCCTAAAGACCCTGAATGGGAAGAAAAGATGTTGAAATCCGTAGCAGATATTTAATATAATATTTCCCTATTATCTCTCCCGCAGATCAAACGGAACACAGATTTAATACAACAATCTGCTGAATCAGTTTAATCTGCGGGTGTTTTTTTTAAATTAGATAAAATCATGACTGCAGCACAATTCATAGAAAAACTTTCCACTTTCAGAAATGAGAAAGAAATAGACAAGGTTGAAAAATTTTTTAAAGGAAATGATGGTAGTACAAAGCATTTTGGAGTTAAGTTCGGGGATGTTTTCAAAACGGCAGAAGAATTTTCTGCTTTACCGCTGAAAGAAATTAATAAGCTTCTCGATAATGATTTCTACGAAGTAAGAATGGGTGCAGTGAGTATTATGAGTTTTCAGGCGGGGAATAAAAAAACATCGGAAGAAAAGAAAAAAGAACTATTTGATCTGTACTTACAGCGTCACGACCGTTTAAACAATTGGGATTTTGTAGACCGTGGAGCCAGGAATATTATCGGAAACTATCTGATTGATAAGTCAAGAAATATTTTGTACCAGCTGGCTGAATCTGAAAACCCTTGGGAAAGAAGGACGGCCGTTGTCAGTACGCATGCTTTTATCAGAAAAAATGATGTTGAAGATACCTTTAAGATTGCAGAAATTCTTGTTCATGACCCTCATGAGCTGGTAAATAAAGCAGTTGGAAGCTGGATCAGGGAAGCCGGAAAGAAAAATCCCAAAAGACTGTATGATTTTCTTGATCAGTATGCGAAAGCAATGCCTGCTGTTACTTTTTCTTATGCTATAGAAAAACTCGATCCTGAAATGAAAGAGCAATATAAGGAACTGCGTAAGGAGAAGTAAAAGATTCATCTGTAGGTGTTTGTGAGCAATATCATGCTTTATAAACTTAACATATCATTAGATTTTTGTAAATTTTACATAAAAATAATTCTTATGTTTTGGCCGGATACACTCAATAAAATTTTTGATGTAAAATATCCTGTAATTCAGGCTCCGATGTTTGGGGTAAGTACTCCGCAGATGACTGCTGCAGCTTCAAAAACCGGATGTCTGGGATCGCTTGCATTAGCAGATCTTTCTGCAGCTCAATCTGCTGAGCTCATCAGAGAGACCAAAAAACTGACAGATCAGCTGTTTGCTGTCAATATTTTTGTCCACCATATTCCTGAGCTGACAGATTCTTTGAAAGAAAAATTTGTTAAAACCAAACAGTTTATTACCCAGCTTGCAAAAGAAAATAATGTAGAAGTTCAGCTTCCTGATCCTGAAGAGATCAGAGTGAATGGCTATCTTGAGCAGATAGATGCTATTATTGAAGAAGGCTGTAAGATTCTGAGTTTTACTTTCGGAAATCTGGATGGTAAAAGCATTCAGAAGCTAAAAGAACATGGAATAACCCTTATAGGAACCTGTACTTCTGTGGAAGAAGCTTTAGTTCTGGAGAAATCTGGAATTGATATCATTTGCGTGCAGGGAATTGAAGCCGGAGGTCACAGAGGATCTTTTGATGCTGATATTATTTCTGAAATTGGAGGAATGTCTTTATTTTCTAACGTATATAATCATGTGAAAGTTCCGCTCATTTATGCAGGCGGTATTTATAATGGAAAAACTTTGAGGGCAGCAAAAGAACTTGGAGCACAGGGATTCCAGGTTGGAAGCATCTTGCTGGCATCA
Organism: Chryseobacterium lathyri; assembly: GCF_003290185.1. Classification (GTDB taxonomy): domain Bacteria; phylum Bacteroidota; class Bacteroidia; order Flavobacteriales; family Weeksellaceae; genus Chryseobacterium; species Chryseobacterium lathyri. Next base: position 55,299 of record NZ_QNFY01000005.1, read on the forward strand.
AAGGAAAGTGCTTTACAGCCGTTTGAAAAAGGAAGACTGAAAAATGTAACAGAAAAGGACATTGTCCTGACGAAAAGCTTTTCGGGCCGGTATGCGAGAGGAATCAAAAATAAATACATCGAAACTCTTGAAAACTCAGCCTACATTCTGCCTTATCCCTATCAGAATAAGCTGACGAATGAGTTGCGCAGGGTTTCAAAAACATTGAATAATCCTGATTTTGTAGGCATCTGGGCTGGACAATCAATTCACGATTACAGTGAACTTTCTACTGAGGATATATTGGAAAAGCTTATTCATCAGGCTGAAATTATTTCCTGAAATTATTTACATATTTAAACACTGTAAATAATGAAGGAATACCCTGAATTGTTTTAAAAAAACCACCTTTAAGAATGTTCCAAAGATGGTTTTTGTATTTCTGATCAATAATAAGAGGTGATAGAGGCAAAAAGAACTCTATATTCTGCTAAAATGTTAATATTCTGCTGAAGCGGTAAGAATCTGTCCAATATCTATGCTTTTTTTTACCAAAACTCCATTTACATAAATCTCAACATTCAAAGTGGAAGTGTCATTAAGACCTATTGCCTTTGCTTTAATTTTTGTAGGGAGGCTAACGTTACCAGGTGCCGGAGCTATTGTCTTATACTCAAATTCTGAACTCGTCCATGAAGTACTGTTAATTCCTGTAACTGAAATAGGCTCGACACCATTAGGGTTAGGATTCTGATAAATAATATTAGTTATAACAGAACCAGGAGATGCTTTTACTTTGTAATACCATTTAAAATTAAATTCTTTAAGCTCTGGATCATCATCTTGATGACATGAAGAAAGGACTGAAAATAACCCCATTATTATAAAAAAAATAATTCCTTTGCTCTGTCTTTGTGTGTTGTTTGTCATTTATATTTTCTTTGCATAATTGTGATGCAAGAATACTTGTTTTAGACAAAACAGTAATAAAAATAAAGTGTTACATAGATATGACATCTACTTAATAATATAATAATGTTCTGTAATTATTTTATTTTGAGGATGATATAAAATAAGTAGATTGTTTCCAAAGATAGGGAATACTAATAAAAATTAAAATAAAAAAACGTTCTTCAAATAAAGAACGTTTTTAATTGATGTGGAAAATATTATTTTGTAAGATCTAATCCTCCGAAGTTGCCAGAACTCATCATCAGGAAAACACCGTCAGTTTTATCCAGAGTTTGCCAATAGGCATGCAGTTCTTCGGCATTGGTAAATACCCTCAAGGCATCATTTTTGAATTTTTCTTTAATGAATTCCGGGGAAATAGGTTCCATTCTTTTGATCTTTAATGCATCTTCAGAATAGAAGACTATGGCTTCATCCAAGCCGTCCATAGCATGATCATATTGCTCAAGGAATAACGGATTTAAGCTTGAATAGGTGTGAAGCTCCAGGAATCCGTATTTTTTTTCTTTTTTAAACTGCTCACAGAAAGCTTTTACCGCAGCTTTTACTTTGCTTGGCGCATGGGCAAAATCCTTGTATAGAACTCCCTGATCTTCTCTTTCTACTTTTTCGAGACGTTTTGAAGCTCCTTTAAAACTCATAATGGCTTCGTAGAAATCTTCATCCATAATACCCAGCTGACGGCAGATATGCCTTGCCCCTTCCATGTTCAGCAAATTGTGAGCGCCGAAAACGGAAAGAGGAACGTCTCCCATTTCAGTTTTTAGATACACTTTTCCATTGCTGATCTCATATTCAGGAGTTTTGTAAGGTATTTTTCTGAAGTAGTTTTCGGCCGCTTCCACTACTTTTACCACTTCTGCATCTTCTTCATTGTAGACCAGAACACCGCCGGGAGTAATGCTGGCAACGAACTTTCTGAACTGATCTATATAATCGTCAAACGTTTTGAATACATTGATATGGTCCCAAGCAATGCCGCTCATTAAAGCAATATTCGGCTGGTAGAGAAGAAACTTTGAACGGAGATCAATAGGAGAGGAAAGGTATTCATCACCTTCCAGCACCATAAAATCATTCTCCTGTGTTAGCTTTACCATACAGTCAAAACCTTCCAGCTGTGCACCCACCATAAAATCTACATCTTTCCGGTGAAAGTTCAGCACATGAAGAATCATGGAAGTAATGGTTGTTTTACCGTGTGATCCGGCAATGACCACTCTTGTCTTATTTTTTGATTGTTCGTAAAGGAATTCAGGATATGAATAAATTTTTAAACCCAGCTCTTTTGCCTTTGCCAGCTCAGGGTTATCCTGATGCGCATGCATTCCAAGGATAACTGCATCAATATCCGCAGTGATCTTTTCCGGGAACCAGCCCATTTCCTGTGGCAGAATTCCTTTCTTTTCCAGTCTGGATCTTGAAGGCTCAAAAATAGCATCATCCGAACCTGTTACCTGATATCCTTTGTCTTTTAATGCAATAGCAAGATTATGCATGGCGCTTCCGCCGATAGCAATGAAGTGGGTTTTCAACTTTATTTATTGTTTTTTTTAACATTATTATTAATGACCTCCTGGAAAGCATTCAGAATATTGTCCCAGTTTGTCGTAAAGTTCGGCATCATCATGCTGGCGTCAGACTTGCTGCCTTCATTTGGTCCTTTCTTTACATTGATGGAAGTGGTTACATGATCATACAGCTTTTTGTGGTCTTCCTGTATCCTTCTGAAATTGTTCTGGGAAAGAGTATGGTCCAGTTTCTTTAAATCTTCATCAGAAATTTTAAAGTCCTGTTTGTATTTTTTCCCCGACTCCTCTAGAGAGTAATGTGCATTATTACCTTTGATGAGTAAATTCTCGTACCTGGGAGCATAGCCTCCGCTTCTGGAATAGCTTATATCAAAATCTGAATATACTTTCTGACTGTTACACGAAACTAATACCAAGACCGTGAATAAGATCCCTAATATTTTGTTCATAATTTTCTACTTACTTTAATTATTTGAATCCTTTTGTTCTAATTTTTTAGCTTTAAGTTCTTCATCATAATTGTGTAGTACATTGAAATCTTCTGTCTGCTCAATAGCAGTCATGATCTTCAATAAAATTTCAGGCGCCTTTTCGTTGTCATAATCTATATCCAGAGGTGCTTTAAACTCCATGGTAGGTTTTACGCCTGTAACCTTAACACGGAGGCCCTTTTTGTCAAATGCCCTTCTGAACCCGTTGATCTTGATAGGAATCACAATCGGGCGCTGATTTTTGACCAGTTTGGCTGTACCTCTTCGTCCCTGAGCAAAAGCAGATGTAGTACCTTGAGGGAAAGTAGCTACCCAGCCGTTGTCCAGAGCTTTCATAATATTGTCAACTTCCGTGAGATCTACCATTCTGTTGACTGTTTTACCCTCCGCTCTCCAGGTTCTTTTTACCGTTACGGCCCCTGCAATTTTGAAAATTTTAGGAAGGATCCCTTTATTCATGGTTTCTTCTGCTGCTACATAGTAAAAATCGATCTTTGGGTTCAGCAGGTAGATGGGGTTTTTAATGGTGTCCAGATATCCGTTGTTCACAGCGCAGAATGCATGATACATGGCAGCTACATCTGCAAAATAAGTTTGATGGTTAGACACAAAAAGCACGTTGGAATCGGGAAGATCCACAAGGTGTTCCGTACCGGTTATCTTCAATTTATTAAAGCCGTTGAACCTTCTGTAGGATACAACTCCTAAAATAAAAATGATAAACCTTTTTAAAAAATAAGGTGTTCCGAATGCATCGGTGAAAATATTTTTCTTCGCCATCTCTTAATTAAACACGGTAGTGCAAAGTTACATTTTTTTCAACAACTGGCTAAACTCGCTCAATATCATTGCTGTAGCGCCCCAGATGATATATCCGTTGAAATTAATAACCGGCACTTCATGTCCGGCAGCACTTGGCAGGGCCATAATTTCAGGATTATCCGGCAGGCTGAGAAAAGAAGTGATAGGAAATTCTATAGTTTCTACCGCTTCACTCTGCTGAAGAACGAAAAGCGGGTTCTTTTTAGTATATGAAATGTAGGGATAAACATAAAAATTACTCGGTGGTATATAGATAGGAGACATCTCCCTGATTACCCTTATATAATGCTTGTCTATACCAATCTCTTCCGAAGTTTCACGTACTGCGGTTTCAGCAAAATCCCTATCCATTTCCTCACGCTTGCCGCCGGGTAAAGAGATCTGTCCGCTGTGTCTGTCGTGCTCGTTAATGGTTCTTTGGATCAGCGGGAAATACCATTCATTATCTTTTAAGTAAAGTACAATATTAACAGCTGCAAATTTTGGATTTTTTGCCAACACTTCATCATACGTAAATACAGGACGGGAAGGGGGTGAAAATACTCCATGGGCATTTATTCCCGGGAGCTCTACATTTGTAATTTTCCTCAATAAATCTTTTCCAAAACTTTCCATACCTCAAATTTAGCAATATATACTGAAGAAAAGAATAGGCATTAACATTAATTAACCATTGAAAAGGATTAAAAGATTTAATAATTCAAGAATTTTAAAATTAAGGGATTGATAGAATAAGTGTTTTTGTTATTCTGTATAATTAGAGTTATTTCATGTATTTATTTGAAAATCAATGTGATAATATACCGTATTTTTACGTAACTGAAACACGTTACACAGAGAAAACGGTAAACAGTTACATCGGGAACGGTAAACCGTGATTTTGAAAATTTACACTTTAGCAGTGGTTTTTCATTTTGGTTTAGCATATACCTTTGTCATACTATTAACCAATTAATTTTTATCAAAATGAAAAACTTTATTACCGGTGTTTTTACACTAATGGCCATGAGTTTCAGCTTCGCACAATCAAACATTGATGTAACTGCCCAGATTGGAAACTTGAATACTGCTACTGTTGATCAGACAGGGCTTTTCAATATCAACTCTCTTGCACAGGATGGAAACCGGAATACGACAGACATAGATCAGGTGGGTGTTCTGAACATCAATACTGCTGAAAGTATCGGGAACAGAAACTCAATCGACGTAGACCAAACAGGTCTTGGCAATACCAATGAAGTAAGCCAAATGGGAAACAGAAACTCTGCAGTTACCTGGCAGCTTGGTGCATTTAACTCTACAGAACAGACTCAGATCGGAAGAAGAAATGAAACATCTTCTACACAGCTGGGTTTAGGAAATGCTGTCGTACAATATCAGGATGGAAGAAGAAATGATGCATCTGCTATTCAGTTAGGTAATGGCAATGATGCTTACCAAATTCAGCTTGGAAGAAGAAATGACGCAAGTGGTCTTCAGGTAGGTAATGCTAACCTTTTAGTACAATATCAGGACGGAAATGATAACAGTGCCACAAACGATCAGGTAGGTAACAATAATATTGCTGCTGCAGTTCAGATTGGGGATGATAATATGTCTGTGGGAGTACAGGTTGGAAACAGCAACCAATTATATCAACTTCAGTTAGGGGATTCCAATACCGCAATCGATGTTCAGATGGGTAACAGTAACTTTAGCTGGGTAGCCCAAAGCGGAGATTCTCACATTCATGTAGGAACCCAGCTGGGCAACGGAAATTCAATGGTTATTAACCAATCCAATTAATATGTATTGTAATCTAAAATAAAAGGAGGGGCCGCAGTTCTCTCCTTTTTTAAGCTTTTCATGATAAACATACCCACAAACCGTTATTTTATATTTCTACCTGCTGGGTGTGTTTTTCCGGATACTCTATTCATATACCTTTATTAAAATTAATATCATGCTTAAACTGGGATGGGGTGCCTTTACACTTTTTGCGGTACTGTGCATACAGGCACAGCAAGTAGACTGGGATAAACTCAACAGCAATACGGTTCTTTATCTTATCGCAAGACAGCAGACAGAGCAGCAGGGACTTTACGGTTCCAGTATTATTCAGATAGGAGATTACAACAATGCGGAATTTTCTCTTAATGCCAGAACATATGTTGCCGTATGGCAGATGGGGGATTTCAATACACTCTATTTTATCAATTCTTTTACAGATAAAGAGACCAAAACAGCAGTTACCACTCAGGGAAATAATAATATCATCGATATTACAGGAAGTAACACTGTTTCAGACGGAATGCAGATCAATGTAAAAGGTGACAACAAAACCATTTTCATGAGAAATTATTAAAACACAAGTGATGAAATTTTCGTATTCCTTAAGACTGTGCACTTTATTTATCTTCCTGTCTGTAATAATTAATGGGCAGGAAGATAGAAAAGTGAATGCAAAGATCGAAAGCAGTATCCTTGAAAATCAGATCAGGCTCAAAGCAGTTGTTACCAATAATACGGCAGTGTACAAAGAACTGAATTACCTGTTGATCTCCATTAAAAAAGGAAGTGCCGGAAACCTGTCCAATAATCAGCAAAGCGGAAAATTCTCCATTAATCCCAATGAAGTAAAAGTTTTATCCGAGATCAATGTTAATCTTGAAAAAAAAGATGCTCTGAAAGTTTTTCTTTATGTAAAAGATGAGGAAACCCAGAAACTGATTGCGAAAGACAGCCTGGAACTCAATAATGACCTTTTCAGAAAAAAAACGGCTAAAGTAGAAGAAGATGCAGTTTTTGAATTGAAAGGACTTACTATTGATGAGACTAAAACAAAGGTAGGAAAAGACTTTTATGATCTGTTTTATATTCAGTACAGCCAGCTTCCTGACAAAAGCAATGGTGCAGTTACCATTTCCGAACTTCCCCTTCGCGGTACCAGCGGGCAGATCAATATCCAGATCGATGATAAGGTAATTTACAGCTTTATGACCAATCCAAACGAAGATTACCTGAATGAACAGCTGGCAGCCAGCTTAAAATATATCAAAGAATTTAATGCAAAGAAAAATCTTATTAAAAATGAATTTATCTACTAAAAACGTCCGCCATGAAAACTTTTATCATTATTTTAATCTTTATTGCGGGTATTTTCTCCGGAAAATCTCAGCAGCTCGTTTATAAGCCTGTCAATCCGGCATTCGGAGGCGATACTTTCAATTATCAGTGGCTTTTAAGTTCAGCAAATGCTCAGAATCAGTTTGATGAAAAAAATGATTACAGCAGTTTGCTCGATAATGTTAATTCTCTCGACAGTTTCAGCCAGAGTCTGAATAGGCAGATACTGAGCGAGCTGTCCAGAAAATTATTTGAAGATCAGTTCGGGGAGGGTAGTTTAAAGCCAGGGAATTATCTTTTCGGATCGCTTTATCTGCAGATTACTACTACAGCCCAGGGACTTTTGATCAATATTTTGGATACCAGTTCAGGCGATCAGTCCGAGATCGTAATTCCAAAATAAAAAATAACTAAAAAACCAAACTTACCATGAGAACTTACACTTACACCAGAATTTTTTTCTGGACACTCCTGTTATGCTTAATGCAGGCCTGCAGTTCTATCCTGGGACTTCCTTCCGATCCTGAAAGATCTACCATGGGAGAACTTACAGCCTCTACTGCAGAATTGAGGAACCTTCCTCTTCCCAAAGAAAAAATTGTCATCGGCGTGTACAAATTCAGGGACCAGACCGGCCAGTATAAACCCTCCGAAAACGGGAACAACTGGAGTACGGCTGTTCCACAGGGAACTACCACCATCCTGATCAAAGCACTAGAAGACAGCCGGTGGTTTATCCCCATTGAAAGAGAAAACATTGCCAATCTTTTAAACGAGAGACAGATCATCCGGTCCACAAGACAGGAATATATGAAAGATGCTGATAAAAACAGCCAGTCCCTTCCACCTCTTCTCTATGCAGGAATTCTCCTCGAAGGTGGCGTGATTTCTTATGACAGCAATGTCATGACCGGAGGGCTGGGTGCAAGATACTTCGGAATAGGAGCTTCTACACAGTATCGCCAGGATAGAATCACTATTTATCTGCGTGCCGTCTCAACCCTTAACGGTGAAATTCTTAAAACGGTTTATATTTCTAAAACCATTCTCTCCACCAGCGTGAACGGAAGCTTTTTCAGATATATTGATACAGAAAGGCTGCTGGAAGCAGAGGTTGGTCTTACACAGAACGAACCTGTACAGCTTGCAGTAACTGAAGCAATAGAAAAAGCAGTGAGATCTTTGATTGTTGAAGGCATCAGAGATAAAATATGGGGTAAATCATCTGAAAACTTAACGGGTTATCAGAATTTGATCAATGATTACAACAGAGAGCAGGAAGAAAATGTAGGAAGAACGGTTGGTAATAAATTTCCTGAGAATTACAGAAAGAAAATTTCGTTTTTTGCCAATATAGAAGCTCAGAAAATCAAAGATGATTATGTAAATCCTAAAATGAATGTCGGCGGAAAAGCAGGCGTAAAATATTTTATAAACCCTAATTTAAATATTGAAGCCAGTGGTAGCTATTTCACTTTAGAAAATCAAAATATTATTAAAAGAAATTATATCGTTCCTGAGCTTAATCTTGAATTTCTTCTGTTTCCGAAATACAGATTCAGCCCATACGTTTACGGTGGAATGGGAGCTATGCTTTCAAAATACAAGCCTCAATACAAAGGCCAGGTTGGCGGCGGGCTGGAATATATGATAGGAAATAACATGGCAATCCGGGCTTCATCTCAATATGATATTGGTTTTAAAGATGACTGGGAGGGGATGGTAAACGGGAAAAGAAAAGATCAGGCACTTCGGTTTGCTCTTGGAATCAATTTTTACCTTGGAAACAAATAAAACATGAACTATGAAAACTTTAATTAAAATACTCAGCATATTCATCCTTACTTTTTGTCTGTTTTCATGTAATGAAGACCTTATAGAACAGGCTCAGACAGGATCATTGAAAGGAAAAGTTGTAAAAAGAGGTACCAATGTGCCTATTCCTAATGTGAAAATTTTTACAGCACCTACCACGCAGACGGTTTTCAGCGGGACAGACGGCACATTTGAAATTGCCGCGATGCCTGTTGGGAATTATTCTGTGAAAGCAGAACTATCCGGCTATATCACCAATTTTCAGGGTGTTAATATACAAAACGAAAACCAGGTTGTCACCGTGGTTTTTGAAATGGACGATGATGAATCGCTCAACTCTCCTCCTTCTGCACCGCAGATGCTAAGTCCGGTAGACAATGCGGTGAATCAACCCTTAAATGTTGAGCTAACGTGGACCGCTACTGATCCCGACACAGCCGATGTTTTAAAATATAGTTTAACAATTAAAAATAACCTTGATACGAATGTAATCCAGGTTAATGATTTGGCTGCGAATCATTATTCGTTGTCCAATTTGAAGTTTGGTGTTAGTTACTTCTGGCAGGTGTCTGTTTCGGACGGCATTCACCCGCCAGTTTTAAGCTCCATCAGTAAATTTACCACCAATACGGTTCCGGCCAACCGGTATCATTATGTACAGAAGCAGAACGGAAATTTTGTAATTATGTCAAGTGATGCACAGGGAAATAAATTCCAGTTTACCAATCCATCTTACAACAGCTGGAGACCAAGGAAAAATAACAATGCCGGATTGATCGCATTTTTGCGGACGGAAGGCGGAAGTAGCCATATCTACACAGCGAATCCTGACGGATCGAATCCTTTTAAGGTTACTACAGTGCCTGCTGCAGGATTTAATAATTATGAAATGGATTTTGCCTGGAGTACAAACGGTCAGGAAATTCTTTATGCAAACTTCAATAAATTATACAGGATCAATAAGGATGGAAGCGGATTGACGCTAGTTTACACAACTCCTGACGGAAGCATGATCTCTGAATGCGACTGGAGCTATGACGGAAGCAGGATTGCCTTAAAAACGAATGACTACAGCGGCTACAATACAAAAATATATGTGATTGATATGACCGGAAGTATCTTGAAAACTATTGTGTCAGGATTATCCGGAGCTGCAGGCGGACTGAATTTTTCTGTGGACGGCCAAATGCTTGTGTACACCAGGGATATGTCAGGATATCAGGATGGCAGCGGAAATTACCGCCAGCTGGATTCCCATATCTTTATCTATAATCTGGTAAACGATACCGTTTATGATATTTCTGCGGAAAGCGAAAAACCGCTTGGAACCAATGACCTTGATCCGAGATTTTCTCCGAATAATGCTCAAGTGATCTTTATGAATACCTCCAATGACAATATCTCGCAGAAGAATGTAATGGTCATTGATCTCAACAGTTCCATGACCGATCTTTCAAGAACATCTCTTTTCACCAACGGCGAAATGCCGGATTATGAGTAGGGAAGAAGAGCAATTAAGTGTGAATTGTGAATGGTCAGCTGTTAATTTAGTAGTTGGCCATTCATTTTCACGGTTCAGAATGTGAGGTTACGATATAGTGTTAAAGTATTGGAGAGGTTGAGAGCTCTTTATCTTGTGGTACATTGCGGAGAAAATCATAATATATGGCTATATCTTAAAATTTACTATTCACTTCACCCCGAAAAAATTCCAAACCTTCAGGTTTGGAATTTTTTCGGGGTGAAGTGAAATTGGTTTTCATCAGTCGATAATGTGGTTTTCTAAGGCGTATTTTACAATTCCTACGGAATTTTTGGCATTTAATTTTAAGAGAATTCTTTTGCGGTGGGTTTCTACAGTATTGATACTTATAAAAAGCTTTTCAGAAATATCTTTACTGCTGAATCCGTCGCATATCAGTTTAAGGATTTCCATTTCTCTGCGCGTAAGGGGTTCTTTCATTTGCGGGTTCGGTTTTCCTTCCTCGCTGCTCATAAAGTTGATCATTCTTTCTTTGGCATTGTCACAGATGTAGATTTCGTTCAAAAGCAGAACATTAATAGATTTTAGAAATTCATTATATGTGCTGTTTTTGTCAAGGTAGCTTTTTATGCCTTTGTTAAAAAGCTTCCGGATGTCTGTCATATCGTAACTATTGCCTATGACAATAATTTTGATTTTTTTGTTTGTGGAGGTAATGTCTTCTACAAGTCTGAAAATATCTGTAAGCATCAGCATATTGGAGCTTATGACCAGAATTTCCGGAGGGTCTTCTTTTAATTGTTCAAATAAGCGTTCATAAGAATTACAAATGTCAATCGTGTTAAAAATTTTGCTCTGTGAGAGCAGTTTTGATAAACCTTCAGTATACAGTAGCGGCTCATCAAAAATGATTAGTCTCGGTTTCATCATGGTTAGTTTTATTTATATAAAAATATAAAAAAAACTTTACATTTTAAATAAAAATAACAATTAATTGTATTTTTTTACATATAAAATGATGATAAAATATTATTTTTATTGATTATTTGATAAATAATTCTCTTATTGTGGAGTTTTGAACATTAATTTTAGAGTTATTGTAGTTAAAACTTAGTATTAATGGTGTTTTAATTGAATTTAAACCAGACTAAAAATTATTTAACTAACACGGTAGGGATATGTTGTACCGGAAAATTGACTGACTTAGCAATAAAGCAAAATTGTCCTGCCTTGTGATGGAGTTCTTTTGCTTTTTCGATCATTGATTCTTCCGTAACAGTAACTGTAGGATGTAAGGTAACTGATGTAAAGTGGCCGCTTCCATCCGCCGTTTCGGTCATAATTCCTGTGGCTTCATCCGTATAACTGGTAACGATAATACCTTCTTCTGAACAGAAATGAAGATACCATAGCATATGGCAGGAAGAAAGAGAGGAAAGGAAAAGATCTTCGGGATTATGTTTGGTTTTGTCTCCACGGAATGCAGGATCAGAAGAACCTTCAATGAGTGTCTTGTCTGCAATCTGAATCGTATGACTTCTTTCGTAGGTTCTATAGCTGCTGGTTCCTGTTCCCTTGTTGCCCGTCCAGACAATTGTTGCTTTGTAATGGTGTTCTTTGCTCATTTTAGTAGGGAGATAAAAAAAGTATCTGCTAAAATTAAGCAAATACTTTTTAATATATTTTATAAGATAGTTTGAATCCTAATCTTTAATAAGTTTCCTGGAAATAATTTTTCCATTTTCAAAACTGATTTTTGCAACATATACTCCTTTCGACAAATCTGAAACAGTTGAATTGCTTTCTTTTATGGTTTTTATAAGTCTTCCATCAACAGAATATATCTCTATTTTAAGCACTTTTTCTTTTGAAGAATAAACAAGGTTTTTCTTAACAGGATTTTCAAATGAAAAAGCTGAAGTATCCTTTGCTGTATTTGCAGTCGCCAACGAGTTATTTAGCAAGAATTTCATTATACTATTTCCTCTTACTGCAAAAATATTAGTATCATTTATGATCATATCACCTATGAAAAACAGTCCATTAGTTGTTTCAGAATAATAATTGAAAACAGGGTCAATGTTCCCGGTTGAAGTAAGTTTGGAAATAAAAAACTTTTCCATCATAGAACCAGTTATTCCTGAAATATAATAATTGCCATTTTTTTCGGTTATTGGTAAAGATAAGTTAGCACCCTCTGTACTGGTGAAGGGGAAAGCATTGATATCAAATATAAAAGAACTGTCATAAACTCCATTGGAATTTATCCTGAAAATTTCATTATCAATGTTTGAACAAATAATATTGTTACTGCTGTCCATAAAAGCTGCATTAATGAGCCCTGGTGAAGAAGGAAAAGCTAGAACCCCATTGTTGCCAAAACTTGTAAAAGGCTGCCCGTTACTATTATATTTTTCTATTGCTCCAGTTGGGTTACTTTGGCCACTGATAAGACTTATAATATTCGATTGGTTGTCTAAGAAAACATTAGCTCCTGCAGTTTGGATAGCTCCGTTGTTACCAAAGGTATTATCAATAGTGCCATTTTCATTTAATCTATATACAAGAGAATAGCCTAAAAGTGATCCAAAATTATTAAAAGCTGCCCCATAAACAATTGGTTTATTGTTTTGTAAATATAAGCCGTATCCCAAAGTATTTGAATCCGATCCAATATAAGGGATAGTACTTATCCCATTAGTACCGAAAGACGGGTCTAATTGCCCATTAGGGAGAATCTTTGCTACAGCGGTGCCATCATCATAAAGACATACTATGAAAAGTTTACCGTCGGTATGTTTTTTCAATTGGGTATCATATGAGTTGTATGGAATTATAGTTTCCCCGTTATTTCCAAAAGATAAGTCAACAATTCCGCTAGGCGTAAGCTTTGATAATGCAGTTTCGGGATTTCCTGAAATATTGTCTTTGAGATAGGTGAAATAAATACTCCCGTCAGTGTTCTGAATAATCTGTGTGTTGGAAGAACTACTGGCGGTGGGAATTAAATATTTACCATTTAATGCAAAACTGCTGTCATACGAAATAATCTGTGCGGATACACTTTGAATTACCATAAGTAATCCCAGTAATAAAATTTTTTTCATTATTTATATTTAAGATTTTATATTAATCTACTGTAACCCAAATGACTTTTTTCAGTTCTGAAAGTTTTGCCCTTTAGTTTTGCAATTTTATCAAGAAAGTTGATTTAATGCAAAATAGCAGCTATGACATAAATATGACAAGAATTTAACTTACATGTAGTCAGATTTTTAATTTGATAAAAAATGTTGAGTCTAAAATATGTTTAATTGATTGTCTAAAAGTGTAGCATGTCTTAAATATAATTACCCCAATAGAATCAGAGGCCGTTTCTTATATTTATGAGCGGAAATAATAAAAAAACCTCCAGACAAGCTGGAGGTTTAGAATTTTGTGTTAATTAGAATATCCAACCAATTCTTCTTTTTTCGAATTGTAAATCTTGTATTCTAAATATTTGAAAGAATCCCGTGGAATGATGGTTACCCATTTTTTATACTTGATGAACCATTTCATCTGGATGCTTTTGATTCCTTTGGTAAGGTAGGCTTCAACGAAAGGGTGTACATGCAGGTAAAGTTTTCCTTTATCCTTCTGTATAATGTTTCTTATGGTTTCCTCCATTCTTTCCACGATTACAATCGGAGCTATAATTTCTCCGTCTTTGTTCGGGTTTTCTTCTTTGGTTTCGATCTGTTTTTCCGGGCGGTTTCTTTGTCTGGTAATCTGGATGAGCCCGAATTTGCTCGGTGGAAGAATCTTATGACGTGCTTTGTCGCGCTTCATTTCTTCTTTTAGATGTTCGTACAGATCCCTTCTGTGTTCAGGATTCTGCATATCGATGAAGTCGATTACAATGATGCCTCCCATATCACGGAGACGAAGCTGTCTGGCAATCTCGGTGGCTGCCATTTTGTTTACCTTCAGAGCGTGCTCTTTGTTTACAGAGGCTCCGGTTGTGATATTATTTCCGGAGTTTACATCAATCACGTGAAGTGCTTCTGTATGCTCTATAACAAGGTAAGCACCTTTTGAACTTGGAATATTAACGTGTTTTCCGAAACTCTGTTTGAGTTGTTTTTCAACGTTGTAATATTCGAGAAGAGGAATGTGGGAACTATAAAACTGGACAATATTCTTTTTTTCCGGAGCAATGACCTCCACGTAGTTGGTCATTTCGTCTGCCATCTGTTCATCATCGCAAATGATGCTTACGAAATCCTGGTTGAAATTGTCTCTTAAAATAGCTGAAGCTTTGTCTTCTTCGCTTAAAACTCTGGCCGGAACCTTACTTTTCTGAATATTTTTGAATGTGCTTTCCCATTTTTGGATCAGCTGATTCATATCATTATGAAGGTCTGCTACTTTTTTTCCTTCCGCTACTGTTCTTATGATGACACCGAAACCTTCAGGCTTGATGCTGTCAATAAGTGTTCTCAGTCTTTCTTTTTCCTCAGTAGTCCTGATTTTTTTAGAAATGGAAACTTTATTGTCGAAAGGGATCAGGACCAGAAAACGTCCTGTTAAAGAAACCTGGGTAGAGATCCTGGGACCTTTAGTGGAAATAGGTTCTTTAGTAATCTGAAGCAGAACAAGATCATCTTTTGCAATGACTTTGTCTACGGTTCCGTTTTTGTCTATTTCGGGTTGTATCTCGAAATTCTTTAAGCTTGAAGTGCTCTGTTTTTTAGAAATAGTATCTTTTAAAAACTTTCTGTAGGTGAGGTACTGTGGTCCCAGATCCTGATAATGCAAAAAAGCATCCTTATCGTACCCGATATTTACGAATGCGGCATTTAGGTTAGGTGCCAGTTTTTTTACTCTTCCTACAAACAGATCTCCAACTATAAATTCGCTTTTGTCCTCTTGCTCATGAAGTTCACATAGTCTTCCGTCTTCCAGTAGTGCAATCTTTGTAAGATCATCTTCATGCGAAACTATTAGTTCTTTCTTCATTTTGTATAAGATAAAAATTTATTAAGATTATAGGAAACTGGGGTATTTTTTAGCAAATAAATAATTTTAAATATAAGAATTTAGAATGAAATTGCTCTATCTTTTTAAAAATATCTGCAAAAGCCTTTTTTTCCTTGAGAATCTTATAGTTGCAAACAAAAATATAGTCGGTGAACTCTAAATAAATAAAACCACCAACTATATTATTATATTGTAAACCTCGAAAAAAAGAGATTATTTTTTCTTATGTCTGTTTGCTCTTCTTCTTTTCTTTCTTTTGTGAGTTGCAACCTTGTGTCTTTTTCTTTTCTTTCCGCTTGGCATAATTTTAATTTTTTAGTAACTAGTTAATATTCAGTTAATTTTTATTTTACTGCGACTTTTGTTTTTACTTTCTCTACAAAAGATTTTGAAGGTTTGAAAGCAGGAATGTTATGAGCAGGAATTTCAATTGCAGTGTTCTTAGAAATATTTCTTCCTGTTTTAGCAGCTCTTGTTTTAATGATAAAAGATCCAAAACCTCTCAGATAAACGTTATCCCCATTATACATAGAAGTCCTGATCTCCTGCATAAAAGCTTCTACAACTTTCTGTGTTTCATTCTTTTCTGTTCCCAACTTATTTGAGATGGTGTTTACCAATTCTGCCTTTGTCATTTCCTTTTTTAATTTTAAATTTTAGGTGTGCAAATTTAGTTAAAAAAATTGAATACTAGCAAATTAGTGGCAAAATATTTTTGCTTAAAGAGTTGGAGTTTTTATGTTTACTCTATATTAATATTACGTTAAATCTTTCTACATGCTGGAATTATAGTAACCATTTTCCACGCAGAAACGGATAAGATGCAGCTTTGTTTTCAGCCCCAGCTTTTCCGTAAGCCTGTTAATATAAGTATCAATTGTACGCGTGCTAAGGTTCAGTTTTTCAGCGATTTCCTTGTTGCTGTAACCTTCGTAGCAGAATTTCATAAGCTGTATTTCGGTGGGGCTCAGTTCTTCCTGGCCCTTCTTCTGCCTTTCCATATAGTTCTGTACTGCCAGCGGCTGTTGTTCCCATTCCTTAGAGTACTTTTCGTAATCAAAGCCGTCAGATGCAATACTTCCTTTAATGAGATCTTTTATAATAGTGCTCTTTTTCTGACAATAATAGATATTCGGGATTTTGGAAAGGATTTCAGCCATATCTTCCTGGTAGGTGCTGGAATACGTTACAATAGGAGTTTCCGTATTGTTTTTCCTGATGTATTTTATAGCCTCTATCCCGCTTAATACCGGCATAAACAGTTCTATGATAAACACATCTTCCTGTCTCCTGTAAATCCTGTTCACAAGTTCATGGCCGTTATTACAGTCATTCAGAAGCATATAGAAAGGGTTTTCCATAAGTGTTTTGATCATGATCTTCTTAAAGTAGAAGTCACTGTCAGCTATAGAAAACCGGACTGTGTTTGATAATAATTTACTCACTTTTAATATCGATTTGGTATTTGATATTTAAAATTCAGAGGCCTAATTTAGGAAAAACTTATGAAAGGTAAAATTAATCTTAACTTAATTAGGGTTTTCACGAAATTACATTAGGGAAAATACGTATTGTGCATAAATTTTTTTTTTTATATTTTCACAGGCCAAACAAATCACAAACATATGTCTTCTAACAGGGAAAAAAAACTAAACAAATCTGATGTCAGAGCAGGCATTTGGAAGTTTATTCTGTCTTTCACCGTTTTGTCGGTGGTATCTTTTCTGTGTTTATTCTTCTTTTTTAAAAGCTACAGTATACAACGGGAAGGAATCGTGCGAGATGCTGATGCCTATAAGGAACTTATGATGAGGGGTGACGTTCTCAGGGATCATGTAGATAAAATATATGACCAGATGAACCAGCTTAACATCAATAAGGTAGAAAATGATGTTTTCCTCAGAACCAGAATTATGGATGATGTGATGGAGGCGAAAAACATTATGGGCAAAGACAGTGCTGATAATTTCAAGCATTATGCCGTTCTGATGAAACAGATAGAGCCTATGCTGAAATTGAAGAATGATATTATAGGAGTAGAATCGCAGAAAAAGATTGTCCTCAGGGATCTTGAGGAATGTATAGCAAAAGTAGGAAGGGCCAACGGCCAGCTTAAAAAAGATCCTACAAGGAATTTTACAGGAGGAAGAAGAAGATAATAAAAAAATAAAGCATATGCAGGGATCTATTACATTATCTAAGAAAGAAAGGCACTATCAGTTTTTTTATTTAATACTGATGCTTTTAGCAGCTATGATATTCTTCGGAATTATCTTTTTAAAAGGTTACGATTCCCCATTTTCGGAAGAAGATGTAAGGGGAATACAAAGTCTGGAGCAGAAGGCAGCATTCGAAAGCCAGCAAAAAATCTTACAACCCGAAATGGACAGTACCTATGTTCTCATCAGTAGAATTGCAGACAAATCCCCGGAACCTTTCGCCGAAAACAATATTTTTAATGGAATTAACGGCCTTGCGAGTCATTTTCAAGGTAATAGCAATATCATGGATATCCGTAAAGATGCATATCCGCAGATTGCTAAATTCTACAAAATGTATTTTGAGGACAAAAAAGTTATTTCTACCACTACAGAAGATGTAAAAAAATTCGAAAAAGAAGTGGAAGACTGCAGAATCGGTTTTAAAGATAAACAAAACCGCCTTTATGAAAGAGAAAATGCGCTAAGGGCAAGAACCCAGTAAAAGAAATAAACATTAAAGGAATAAACACATCACAATCACTTAACTATGAATTATTTTCAAAAAAACAAAAAGAACATTATTATTGGTGTTATCGCAACGCTGCTTATTGCGGCACTCATTGCGTTATGGCTGCAGAAAAAGGTAATCCATTCTTCCGATGATATTGTAGGAGTAGTCTATCCTTCATCACTCTCTGTAGGAGATACCCTTTTATTTGAGGATAAAACCCAGTTCGCAAAAACCAAGAGATGGAATTTTGGGGACGGAACAACTTCAGACAAAAGTACCGGAATACACTTTTATAATAAACCGGGCTATTATTCGGTAAGCTTGATTATTGATAACAAATATAGCAAGACTTTCCCTGTAATGGTTTCGGCCAGATACCAGAAGCCACAAGACAGTGCGAAGATCAGTACCGTTATTGAAGCTCCTGCACAGGCAATGCAGAACGAAAATGTACAGTTCCGTGCCGTTTCGGAGGCTACACAGTTTGCATGGAAGTTTGGCGAAACAGGCAATATAGATGCTAAAGAGAAGATGGCCATTTATTCTTATAAAAAACCGGGAGATTACCGTGTGGCATTATTCACAGAGGAAAGTCAGGAACCTATTTACCACCTTATCAAAATTCTTCCGGCTTACAACTCTTTGCAGGAAGATGAAATACCTGTAGAAGATTCCTATAAAAAGGTTGATGATGACTTCAAATATCACCTACAGCAGATTGCCAACGGGAACAGTTTTAATATGCATTATAACTACCTGTTGAGAACCTATCTCTGCAACAACGAAAACACGGTAGTGAAAGTAAGCGACAGTAAAGCAAATAACTTCTATATGTACTGTGCAGGGCTTCAGTTTGACAAAAACGTTGTCATCCAAAGTGTAAAAGTGAACTTAGATGATAAGCAGAACTGTGTAACGAAGGTAGATATAAACCAAAGCAAATAATAGAGTCCGGCATCCGGATACACCAATCATTAAAATAAAATAGGATGAAAAATAAATTTCCTCTAGCAGCATATTACATAGGATTATCAGTATTGTTGGCAAGCTGCCAGGTCAAGCTGCCGTCTAAAAGAACTCCTGAGCCGTCACAATACGGGCAGGTAGACAATTCGCCGGTAGTGAACGGATATCCAAAAAAGTCGGTCCCATGGATCGTTATTTCAGACAGGTCCAGAAATACGGCCTATCTTGATAAAAGTGACGAAAAATCTTACAAAGAAGTTAAGTTTCTTGAGCCTTTAATGGTTCTGAAACATAGAGACGGAATGGTAAAAGTAGCGGAATACGTTCCCGATGCCCTGATGAAAAAGGTTTCATCAAAATCCATTAAAACCTATGGCTGGATCCCGGAATCCGATCTTCTTTTATGGAACAATTCTTTGAAAAGCGAAAAAACAGGTTTCCCTGTAAGAGTCGCTGTAGTCCCGAATCACAGCGAAGTCATCAGAAGTGCAGAAAGATACTATAAGAATGATTCCATCATGGTATTCAATTCTCCAAGCCTTATAGAAGAAGCCAAGGTCAAAATTCCAAACGGACAGATGGTATATGTTTACAAACAGGCCGAAAATAATAAACGTTTTCTGGTAGGTAAAAAGCCTTCTGTTGATATAGACAGTATCGGCACTAGTTTATACGGATGGGTAAATGCCAACGTAATCTCTGCATGGGGTGAGCGTTCTGCCGTAAAGCTCAAAAATGATACGCAAGTTACAGAGTCTGCGTTAGGAATACATGAAGGATATCCTGGTGCAGCAGACGCAGAAAGCAGAACCGCAATTCTTCTTACGGATACCAATAAGAGAACGCCTCTTGAGAATATTTATCCGGTAAATTTAGCATTAAATGAAGCTCCCACACCGGACTCCAAAACGAAATACTTCACCAATATTTTAGATTACAGTAAAAATTATGTATTCAATGTTTTGGGAGAAGAGATTTATTTTGACCGTTACAGAGAAATCACGGAAAGAGATAAAAATATCAACATCGTTTTTGCTCTGGATGTAAGTGCTCCGAATGCTCCGTATGCCCCGATCGTTAAATCTCTTCTTCAGGATCTGCAGCTTAGATTTGAAAAGCCGTCTTATTTCAATGGCGTAAAATACGGCGTTGTTTTATATAAGAACAATCCGTGTGGAGAAAATGTCATGACTTCTAATTTAAGTACAGATTACAGTAAAATTACAAAGTTCATTGACGAAAAAACCAATGAAATGAATTGTGCAAGCAACAGCGGATATCAGCCGGTTGGCGAAGCGCTTTCTGCTGCTGGAAACCTGCTCTCTAATGTTCCGGATGAAACCAATATTGTCGTAACAGTAGGAACCTCTGCCGATCAAAGTGGAAACATGTACAACGTGATCAGCTCCCTTACACAGGCACAGGCCAGGGTGATTATGTTTCAGACCAGTGCAAGATCATCCGATACCTACAACGATTTTGTATTGATGTCTGAAAATGTAGTGACCAATACTGCTAAAAATATTGCTGAACTGAAAAAACAGAAAATCATCAACCAGAGTGATGTTCTTACCAAAAATAACTTTAACCTTGTGGAAGGCGATGCCGGATTCTTCTCACTGGATTATCCTAAGCAGAGTATGTCCCAGGGATTTGTCATCTTCCCTAAAAAAGGCGATGTTGCAACACCTGGATACCTGAAAAAATCTGTGGACAGCCTTATTGCGCAGGTAACTCTAGACAACGAAACGATTGATAAATCTCTGAATGAGTATTTCCACTCCTCGGTAGGAGCAGGAAGAACAGATGTAGATCTGAAATATAAATATCTCTTCCCAGGTCTTACCAATCCGGTTTCTGCAGGAATTGCAGCACAGCTGATCAATTATGGAAACCCGTTCCTTGTAAAAGGATATATCCCGAAAAATCTGAAAGAATACAAACCGGGCATAGAAAAAGGGATTCTTATCTCTGAAACGGAATATGATAACTTAAAGAACTTCTATACCGAAGTCTATCATAAGACTGAGCCTGAAAGAGCAGATTTTAGCCAGTCAAGAGCCATTAAGGAATATATCAAACTTCTGAAAAAATATAATCCTACCTTAACATTCCTGGATAAATCTGAACTGTATGAAAAACCAATGGCTTACGCAGTCGGATTAAGTACCGGTTTTGATAATTCTGAAGATGAGCTGATGTCAAAATACAAGCTGAAAGGCTGGAAAAAATCTAAAATTGTTTTAAAGGAAACAGTAAGAGCATATTTCAAGAATTATAAGAATCTGGCAGAACATATGCTTTCCCACAGAAGCAATCCGGCAGTGAAAATCCAGCAGAACGGACAAACTTTCTACTGGCTTAATGAGTACTTTATGCCGACCACTCAGACCATTGAGGAGCCGGAATACACAAAACATTAATCATTTTAATAATATCATATCAAAAGCAGGAGTATAACTTCTGCTTTTTTTGTGTCTAAAAAATTATATTTTCCTTAATTTTTTTAAACAACAGGTTCACAAACTCCCCTTTTAGAACTCAAAAACAGAACCCGAAAACTTCGCTATTTCTCATTTAAGTGTAAAATCTCTCTTTTTTCTCTACAGTCCAAAAGTTGCAAACAGTGTCCTGGTGACTTCTAACAGTGATTCTTAAATCCAAAGTCGTAGAATTACTACAAAATGTGAAATTTATATCAAAATACTTTTAGAATAGAAATAAGCTCTATATATTTGTTAAACAAACACCACATCACAAAATATTAATAGTGAAAAAATTTACGGTTATGGCAGGGAATTCAGAGCTCATAATGTTCAATGACAAAAAATAACAGAAGTTGTTGAAATTACAATACAGATGATCACCGGGTTGCAGCCATATAACGAAGACACACTATTACACATCAACATTCATAAAAAAGATCGTCCTCTAAAGACGGTCTTTTTGCTTAAAGTATTAGCTGGTTACTTTTATATTGACAGGCATACAGCAATATGAATAAAACAGAATGTCGCAAAAAAAAATAATTTCAACGAACATAAAATGTTAGCGGAATTTCAGAAATATTTGATTTCATCACCAGAAAACTTATTACATCTCTAATCAAAGAATTAACTATCTTTATCCAACATACATTTTATATAAAAAAGATATATTTGTAAAAGGTATATTTTGACAGATTGCACCAAATAATCTAAAAAATTAAAAGAAACACAACATATTAATATTAGAAAATTATAATGGGAGTACTAGTAACCAACGAAACAGTAAAACAGCTATTTCATATTGCTCAGTCAATAGCAAAGGAAAACTATAATGCTACATACGGCGGTCCGCACATTCTGCAGGCCTTGATGCATAAAGATATCGGCCTCAATGAATTCCTTAAAAGTATTGATAAAGATCCCGGCTACTTTTATGAATGGGCAGACGTCCGCATTGAAGATTATCCAAAAACAGCCCATCTTCCGGATGAAGTACGTCAGGATGAAGCTGTAGATACCCTTACAGAAGAAGCAGACGATATACGCTTAAAATTGGGACTGGACGAGATCACGCCCATCTGTATTCTTACCGCTATCGTAAAACCTCAGGTCGTTTTTTCACTGCAGCAGCTGAAGTCGCTTCCCCTGAGAGAACATGAAATTTTCAACTTATATAGAAAAGATACCCCTTTCGCTGTATCCGAAGACGGTGATTTTTCATCACTTTTTTCAAACGGGTCAGATTTTACAGACTCCTCATTTCCGTCAATCAAAAGCTACTGTGTAGACAGAACGGCACAGGCCAGAAAAGGCGACCTTGAAAACATCATAGGAAGAGATAAAGAGCTCAGAATGCTTGTTGAGATCCTTTGCCGAAGAAGCAAGCCGAATGTTATTATCATTGGCGAGCCGGGTGTAGGAAAAACAGCTTTAGTAGAAGGTTTTGCCATAGAAATCACCAAAGGAAATGTTCCTGAAATGTTAAAAAATGCAACCCTTCTCGAACTTGACACCGGAGCATTATTAGCTGGAACTTCTTATAAAGGTGAAATTGAAGACCGACTGAAAAAAGTCATCACTGAATGTAAAAAAATCGAAAAAGCGGTCCTTTTTATTGATGAAATTCATACCCTTCTTGATCCGAAAGGAAGCATTGGAAATGTGGCCAACCTCCTTAAGCCTGAACTGGCAAGAGGTGAAATTACCGTAATAGGAGCCACAACACAAGAAGAATACAGAAAGATCATTGAACCGGAACAGGCTTTCAACCGTCGTTTTGAAGTTCTGACAGTCAATGAGCCGGATGAGCAGACCTGTGTGAAAATGATAGATGTCCTTCTCGACGGCTACAAAAAACATCATGGCATAGAAGTAGAAAAAAACTCCATTCCCGAGTGTGTACGTTTGGCAAAAAGATATGCAAAAGGCAAAAAACTGCCCGATGCAGCCATTGATTTGCTGGACCGTACCATGGCCGCCATTAAAATGCTGGATGAACTTTCAGAAAAAGAACTGGCAGACTGGAAAGAAACTTATGAGTCTATTTTAAAGGAAGAATTTACCGACAGCAAAGACCAGGCTAATGAGCTCATCTGGAATTATAACCTCCTGAGAGATAAAATAAGTCCTATTCTTTGGGGATCATTAAACGAACAGCCGGTTATCGACAATTCCATGCCTGTTGATCAGATCCACAAGATCATTGATGATACCTATGCAGAGCTTTTACAGCATGCAGCTGTAAAAAGAGAAAAAGTAGACCGTCTGGAACTGGCAGCAGTAATGGCGGCAAAAACAAATATTCCAATAGGCAAGATTCAGGCTCAGGAAAAAGAAAAGCTCCTGAATATGGAATCTCTTCTGCTGAACAGGGTAGTAGGTCAGGATCATGCTTTAAAGATCCTGTCAGACGCCATTGTTGAAAACCGAAGCGGACTGAACAAGCCGGGACAGCCTATCGGGTCATTCTTCCTTCTGGGACCTACCGGTACAGGGAAAACCGAGTTAGCAAAATCTATGGCAGAGCTCCTCTTCAATGATGAGAAAGCCATGGTACGTTTTGATATGTCCGAATTTAAAGAAGAACATTCCGCAGCATTACTGTATGGAGCGCCTCCGGGTTATGTAGGGTATGAAGAAGGAGGAATGCTGGTTAATAAAATAAGACAGCAGCCTTATACCGTTGTCTTATTTGATGAAATTGAAAAAGCCCACCATTCCGTTTTTGATGTATTCCTACAGATCATGGATGAAGGAAAAGTTCACGATAAACTGGGAAAAGAAGGCGACTTCAGCAATGCCCTGATCCTTTTCACTTCAAACATCGGAAGCGAAGAGATTGTAAAACAGTTTGAAGAAGGAAAAGTTCCGGAATCTTCCACACTGATGCAGATTATGTCCAATTCAGGGAGGTTCAGACCGGAGTTCTTAGCCAGGATCACAGAGATTATTCCTTTTGCACCGATCACAGAATCTATTGCAGAAAGAATTTTCAATATCCAGCTGAAATCACTTCATTCCTCACTGACAAGATTGGGAATGACCTTAAAGATCAGTGACGAAGCTGTGAAGAACCTTGCATTGGGAGGCTTCAGCAGCAAATACGGAGCAAGACAGATCTCCGGAGTAATCCGTGCACAGCTGGCAAGACCGATTTCTAAAATGATCGTAAGAGAAGAAGTGAAATCCGGGCAGACCATCCATGTAGACTGGAATAATGAAGAAGAAAAGCTAAGCTGGAAAGTAGATTAAAAAATTATAAAGGAAGCCTGTTTTGATAAATAATTTATCTGACAGTTTCTTTGTCAATAACCATAAGGAATTAAAATGAAAACTGTATTCAAAACCATTTTTACAGGACTGTTGCTTGCAGGGACTTTTGTAACAGTGAACGGACAGTTTCTTGCGGCTTCCGATACTTCCGAAAGCAGCGTGAAAAAGTACAATAATATTATCAATGCAAATAAGGAAATCGTTGAATTTATTGAATATTCATTGGTACAGAAAGGACTGCCCAGACATTTGAGAAACCTGGCTCTGATTGAGTCGCATTTCAACAGAAATATAACCTCAGGAGCCGGAGCAGTGGGCATATGGCAATTTATGACCTCCCATGCCAACCAGTACGGACTTACAGAACAAAACCGGACGGATGTGTATAAAAGTACAAAAACAGCTGTAATTTCCCTGGCCAATCTCTACAGAAAGTATGGCGACTGGATTACGGTTGTCGCAGCTTATAACTGTGGCGAAGGAAATATTGCCAAAGCGATGCAGAATGCAGGTTCAACACAATACCATGTGTTTTCTAAATACCTTCCCGGTGAAACAATCAATCACGTTAAAAAATACCTGAATGCTTGCTACGCAACCGGTGAGCTGGAAAGTGTTTTGAATAACTATAATTCTTCAAGACTCAACAAAATTTTCTTTACCGAAGGAGGAAGTGGCAGAAACAGTGCTGCACCTCTTCAGGAAACCGAAATTAATGCAGGATTCAATCTGGATGTCATTGCTGATGAGCTGGATGTAGAGATGAATGAAATTCTTGCCTGGAATCCCAGAATCGTTGAGGAACTGCAGAAAAAAGGGGAGAGCCCTCTTTATCTTCCTACCGACCTTATGCCGGATTTTCTTTTGAAAAAAAATAAAATTCTTTCCCGTTCTATAAAAGAAGGGAATCGTGTACAGCAGCAATAAATCTGTGCTCATTATAATTCTTAAAACCGTAACTTTTAGTAACGGTTTTTTTTGTTAATAGATTAATTTAATCCTTTTTAAAAACCTGCTAATGTTCTTAAAAACTCTTAATATTTCTCTTTTAAGTGTAAAATTAATGTTGTAAATGTTGTTTTTTATTTATTTTAAATTGTTTTAAATCAGTTATTTATGTTTTGTTTTAAGTCTATTATCGTAGAATTACTACATCAAATCGTAGAATTACTACAAAATTTCAGATTTATATCCAAAAGCTTTTTTATCAAAATAGGACGTTATATATTTGTTATACAATCAATCACCAAATCACAAAATATTAACGATTAAAATTTACAAATCATGGCAGCAAATTCAAGAGGAATCTTAAAATTCAACGGAGGAGAAGGTCAGAAGCTATTAAAGCTTAACTACAGCGTATCAAGATCTACGGACGTATCAGGACGTGTAGCATCAGACCCTTCCAATGCACTGATCAAAGTTACAGTAGAAGCTACTGAAAAATCGGACATCCTTGAAAGCTTACTGAACGGAAAGTATAAGCCTACTACAGGTGAAGTTACTTTCAACAAATCTCACGAAGAAGGTACATTGACTACATTGAAGTGGGAAAACGGATATGTGATCCAGCATGAAGTAGACTTCGACGCTGTAGACGAAAACAGTATGCTCATCAGTTTCGTCGTGAGTGCAGAAGTTATCACGTTAGGTAACTCCGAGTACCGCGGAATGTGGCCTGCATCAGGTCATTAATCCTGAACAATCATCTTAGTAAAAATAAATTGGTACAGAATAGTGTATTCGCAAGAATATACTATTCTGTTTTTGCCATATTTGGACAAATCACGTCCAAAATGGTCCTTCGGAACCTTATGATAAGCGTTACGTAAGGATTGAAAGCGGCCTCCGTATTGCTGGAAGCTATTCAGAATTTATTATAATTTAAACAAAACACTTATTATGTTTAAAGATGATCAACCGATAAAAATGCAGGGCCCGAAAGGAAGTATAGAAGATACAGCAGCAGAACAGCTTAACAATGCTGAAGATATTGCTGTACAAAAAGTAGATGCTAAGCTTCAGAAAGCAGATGAAGCCATCAAAAAATCTGCAAAAAACGCACAGAACATTTATTCAGGTCCTTCCCAGAGCACTAAAATGTTTATGAACCAGACTATGGTTCCCAATAATCCATCCGTCATCGAAAACAAGGTATGGTCCAAACAGCCCACTTCCAAAATACATAACGCACAGGCTATCCCGGAAAGCATTATTGCAGGAATTAACCGAGTTGTCATGCTTGATATTGTAGTGGAGGGGCAGGTAATCAGGCACTTCAAACATTTTAAACTGGTTCAGAGTGCTTCAAAGCACCACGAATTCAGCCTTATTCTCGCCCATGATACTTTAGGGGGTGCAGAAAACCATAATTTACAGGAAGCACAGGGCTTTTTAGGAAAAAGAATTACAGTAGTATTTAAATATAAAGATATCGAACAGGGACCTGAGCGTAACTTTGTGGGGGTTATTACAGAAGTAGGATTCAGCCAGGAAAAAGGAAGCCTTGGAAATATTGTCCTTAAAGGATTCAGTCCGACTGTGCTGTTGGATGCTGCACCCCACATTCAGAGCTTCGGGGGCGGGCAGGAAGTGAGCTTGAACAGTATTGCTGATCATGTCATCAGAGAGGGATTAGGACAGAACAAGTTCGATTTCAGGGTAGATGCCCAGCATGGAAACGTTCCTTACAGCTCTCAGTATGAAGAAACTCATTACAACTATCTGGCAAGAATTGCTGAAGCCTACGGCGAACAGTTTTATTATGATGGTGAAGTTCTGCATTTCGGAAAACTTCCACCACAGGAAAAACCTGTTAAACTTACCTACGGAAGCAGTGTAAGTGATATTGCGATAAGGATGAAAGCTCAGCATGTAAGCCCAAGTTTTTATGGCTATAACAGCAGTAAAAATGAGAAACTCGTTACAGGAAGCTCGAAGATCAATCATACTTCGGATATTGCCAAACGTGCTTACGAAATATCAGAAAGAACCTTTAAAACACCTTCTTTACGGGTAGCGCCTATTAAAGCCACATCATTTATGGATATTGACGCCTCCCAGAAAGGAACAGCAGGCAGCAAGGCATCAGAGGTTTTCATTACTTCAGGATCTACAACGGTTCCGTTTTTATATCCCGGGTGTACGGCAGATATTGAAATGCGTAAAACAGATACTAACGATACCTCTTATTTTACCAAATTAATGATCGTGGAAGTTACCCATGAAGTCAATGCAAGAGGCTATTATGACGGGAATTTTGAAGCTATTGCTGCAGATACTGGGTTTATTCCCCGTCCGGAATTTGATACCCCGAAAGCAGAACCGCAATTTGCAAAGGTTATTTCCAATATCGATCCTTTAAACCAGGGAAGGGTAAAAGTTCAGTTTGACTGGCAGGGTGGGCCGGATACTACAGAATTTGTCCGTGTGATGACTCCGGATGCAGGAAGCAGTGACAAAGTAAGTAAAAACAGAGGATTTATGGCTGTTCCGGAAGTTGGGGACCAGGTCATTGTCAATTTTGTGCATCAGCACCCGGACCGTCCGTTTGTTATGGGAGGAATGTTCCATGGCGGAATCGGAGGCGGAGGCGGAACCGGTAATAACATAAAAAGTTTAAGCAGCAGAAGCGGAAATAAATTAGAATTGAATGATGGTGAAGGTTCTGTTTTTCTGACCGATCAGGGCGGTGCCAATATGAAATTTGATGGGGCAGGAAATGCACAGACCAACGCCAATAATAATAAAACTGTCAACGTAGGAAACAATAATACGGTCAATGCCGGAAGTACGAGTTCTATTAATGTAGGCGGAAAAGACGGCGGAGCGGCTAATTCGGTTTTAAAAATGGATGCCAGTGGAAACATATCGGTGGAAGGAAAAACAAAAATTGAATTAAAAGTAGGCGAAAACAGCATAACCATCACCAAAGAAGGAATCACTATTTCTGCCAAAGAAGGAATGCTGGATTTGAATTCGTTACAGAATGCTTTACTAGTAACACAGGATAAGCTGAGCATTCACAGTAAATCGATCACTTCAATCAATGCAACAGGAGATCTTTTTATTACCGGAAGTAAAGTTGATATTAACTAGTGTTGGGTAATTTATTCTAAAACTTAGCAAAGCATGACATTGGAACCGAATAATGAAGAAAATAATGACTTATCAGGATTTAAATATGCCTGGTATAAAAAAGCAGAATATCATATCAATATAAAATCCTATCTTACATTAGGTACAGGAAAAGCCAACCAGACAGAAATAGAGCAGGACTGGACCCTATTACCGGGTGAATACAACCACATCACTGTGGAGTCTTCTACCCAGCGGTATATTCAGTCAGACGGCCAGATGCAGCCTTTTTATGAAATTCTTGAAAAAATAAATAAGGCAACAGAGGTAGTAGAATTATCTTTGAATACGGATAAAAGCATTAATGAAGTCACCAACAAAAATGAAATTTTAAGTAAATGGGAGGAGATAAAAAAAGACTTACATTTCTTTGAACTGGTAAAAGAGAGTTATAAAACTTTTATTCAGATTTATGATAAAGAGTTTAATAACATAGACCGTAATATTGGGCGGAATTTATTGTACCAGATTATGTTTTACCCTTTACCGGTATTCGCAGGAGGAAGTTTTACAGATGAGATTCCTGTAAGAACCACTTTATCAACGCTTTTTCCCGGAGAAGAACTGAATTACAGCTCTGCCTACAGAATTTACGGAAACGAAGAAGGAGGATATACGGTAAAGCTGGAAGGAAAAAGTAAGGAAAGCCAATCCCGGTTTGAAAATGTATACAAAGAAAAGTATCAGAAGACCTTGGTCAATGCTTTGGAATACAAGTATGCAATAGAAGGAGAATACATCTATAATCAGGATTCGGTACTGTCAGAAGTCATATTTCACATGAAGGAAGAGCTTAATGAAAAAATGATATATGTCTGCAGATATCATATAAGGTTAAATAAAAAGTAACAATTAATTCACGATCACTATGAGTCAATTATATATCGCACAAGGCACTCCGCTTATCTGTAGTAAAGGCAGAAGGTTGATAGGAATTGGAGTCAGTTCCCAGTCTTCGGTAAACTTGAAAAAAGGGGCCAAACTAATGGCTACGGAGGATGACCGTTTTAAAGACAATTTTATTTGTCCTGAAATGATGATAGCCGGAGCTTTAGCTGGAGTTGCTGTAGCAGCAGCTTTTTCCGGCGGACTTTTGGTTTTGGCTGCAGCAGCCTGGGCAGGAAGTGCCCTTATTGATGACTGCCTGAATATCTGCTCATTTTTATGCAAAGGAAGCGATTGGAAAAATACCCATCCAAAAGTAAGAATTGAAAATAAAAAACCTTTACTGCAAAATTCCAGTTTACATTGTTTCATAGGAGGAGAGGTTACTTTTCATCTACCCATTGCTCAGCTTCAGGAAGCAAGTACAGCCAGCCAGATGGCACAAAATTCTTATGAAGATGGATATAAGGATAAAGACGGAAATAATACAACAATAGATGGATATACCCGCATTAATACAGATGATCAGGGTAAATTAGACGAATTGTTTGGACCGGGAGTATTGAAGAAAGAAGATTTTAATACAAATAATGACAATGGTTTTTATGCATCCTTATACCATAACAAAGAAACAGGAGATTTTTTTGTAGCGTTTAGAGGTTCAGAGCCGAAAGGGATGCAATTCTATCATGACTGGTTTATTGAAGATGGAGGACAGGCCTTTGGCTTTGCTACTCCTCAAATAGAAAAAACCAGAAGCCTTGCTGAGAAAATGGATTATGCAACCAATGGAAATGTGAAATTTACAGGACATTCTTTAGGAGGAGGAAACAGTGCAATGGCTTCCTACTATACAGGACTTCCGGGGTATACCTTTAATACAAGAGGTGTCCATCAAAATACCTTAAATTATCTTGATGAAAAAGGAGCTGTAAAGTCAACCTCAAATATTATTAATTATAGTACAAGTAATGACATTCTTAATGGATTGCAAAACAATAGAGAAGGCCTACTCTCCACATTAGCGTTTTCAGGAATTCCCGGATTGAATTTACTTGCAGGAGCTGGAGGCCTTACCGGAGGTGTTCCCCGTGCTTTAAATGAACAACATGAAATTTACGGATATATTGAAGACAATGAAGGGCTTGGTATAAAGACCATTGGAAGTGGTCACAGTGCTTATAATGATGCATTTCAGGCTATGATGAGCACAATCAATACAGACGTTGTAGCAAATAATATATAATATGAAAGCAATTATTTTAATACTTCTATCCATTATGACACTTAACAATTGTTCAGATTCTGTTCTTAGATCCCGTAAAAATGTAAATAGAAGAAATCTTCCGCCTGGAAAACTATTTGAGGGCCCACAGCTTAAAGCCGCACAAAGTATTTTTGATGAAAACAATGTTGAACTTACAAATGTCATTAAAGCTCATCCGGAAATAATTAACCAGTTGAGTGATAAAGAAGAAGATAATGGGTACACCTTATTGCACTATGCTGCATTACTTGAAAATATGAAAGCAATGGAAGCTTTGTTACAAAATGGTGCTGATCCTAATATTATTATGCCTCAAGGTTTGCCGGTTAAGCATGCCGTAGCCCTTAATGATTATAATATGCTGGACTTATTATTAAAATACCATGCAACACTTAATCCTGCAGTTGGCGTGAATCCGCTTAGTGACGCGATGGTGCTGGGAGATGAAAATGTTGAAAGAAAAATGATCAACTATTTGCTTGAACATGGGGCAGATATTAACCATGTATCTTACAATGGAGGCAATATTATGGAAGATGCTACAAGAGATGATTTGGATTTGGCCAGCTATTTTCTGGAAAAAGGAGGGCAGCCGGTTATTGCCGGAACAAATCTTTCTCCAATGGCCAATTATATTCAATATAAGGAAAAGCAGAAAAATGAACGTAGTTTACCGGATTCTCCATATTATCAAAAATTATTAGCGCTTAAAAAACAGCTGACTGAAAAATACAATGTTCAGTTTCCTTACCAAAAAGATACAATAGAAGAAGCAAAACTCAGGATCAAGCTTTATGAAAATCTGAGCCCTAAAGATAAAATATCAGTCAATTTTAAAAAGAATTACGGTGAAAACCGCTATCAGGAAGATTTGACTATTGTAAAGGGAAAATAAAGACGACTGGAAACAATACTTTTAATAAATATAAAATCAGATCGGACAAGGTCTGATTTTATATTTATATTTCCCATAATAGTGTGAAATATAAAGAAATTAAACCTTCTTAAAAGCATCATTTCTACTTTAAACAGACATTTTCAGCGTTATGCTAAGTCAAAAGTCGTAGAATTACTACATCAAATCGTAGAATTACTACAATATTTCAGATTGGCACTCAAAAACTTTTTCTTTCCCTGTATCGATTTTATCTTTGCTCTGTAATCAATCACTATTCACATTATATATAACAAATTAAAATTCACCAATCATGGCAGCAAATTCAAGAGGAATCTTAAAATTCAACGGAGGAGAAGGTCAGAAATTATTAAAGCTTAACTACAGCGTATCGAGATCTACAGATGTTTCAGGACGTGTAGCTTCAGATCCGTCAAATGCATTGATCAAAGTGACAGTAGAAGCTACTGAAAAATCTGATATCTTAGAAAGTTTATTGAACGGGAAATATAAGCCGACAACAGGAGAAGTTACTTTCAATAAATCTCATGAAGAAGGTACACTGACTACTTTGAAGTGGGAGAACGGATATGTGATCCAGCATGAAGTAGATTTCGATGCGGTTGACAGCAACAGCATGCTGATTAGCTTCGTAGTGAGCGCAGAAGTTATCACTCTTGGTAACTCCGAGTACCGCGGAATGTGGCCTTCATCAGGTCATTAATAAGACCCAAGTCTTTTAGTAAAAAAATAACATCAGGACAGAATAGCAGAAATGCTGTTCTGTTTTTTTATGATCTCTATAGAACACTTTGAGTATATATCATAAAAACTTATAACTCATAATTCATCGCTTATAACTCAAAAAAATATTCCTATTTTCTTATATTTGTTCATTATAGACATTATGGACGCAACACAAGATAAAAGACTCTTTCTCATCGATGCTTATGCGATGATATTCAGAGGATATTACGCATTGATCAGGAATCCCAGGCTCACAAGCAAAGGTGTGGACACCTCTGCTATTTTCGGGTTTACCAATTCCCTGATCGAACTGATCAGAAGAGAAAAGCCGACCCATCTGGCCGTTGTTTTTGATGTAGGGCAGGCAAGTGTAAGAACGGATGATTATTCAGATTACAAAGCCAACAGAAGCGAGACTCCTGAAGCGATCAAAATAGCTGTTCCATACATTCACCGGATATTAGAGGCGATGCATATTCCCATCTTAGGGGTAGAAGGTTATGAAGCAGATGATGTGATAGGCACCATTGCCTGCAAGGCAGAAAAAGAAGGGTATACCACTTTCATGGTAACACCGGATAAAGATTTTGCCCAGCTGGTTACAGATAAAATTAAAATTTATAAACCCGGTTTAAAAGGAGGGGATATAGAAATCCTTGGAGTAGAAGAAGTAAAAGCAAAATACGAGATTGAAGACCCTAAGCAGGTTATTGATTTCCTGGCAATGATGGGAGATGCCGTGGATAATATCCCCGGACTGGATGGAGTAGGAGAAAAAACTGCGATGAAATTCCTTAAAGAATTCGGTAATATCGAAACCCTGCTGGCCAATACGGATAAGCTGAAAGGAAAGCTGAAAGAAAAAGTGGAAGCTTCAGCAGAACGCGGAATTTTATCCAAAAAGCTGGCAACCATCATCTGCGATGCACCTATAGAATTCCATCAGGAACAATATGATCTTGATACCCCGGATTTCGAAAAAGTAAAAGAAGTTTTTGACGAAATAGAATTCAGGAGATTATACGAAAATCTTTACCGGGCATTTGCTTCTGCACCTGCAGAAACTGTGATCGTAAGTGAGGTTGAAGTAACAAAGACTCCTGCCGGTACCGAAATAAAAGGACAGGTGATGCAGCTTGACCTGTTTGCCAATTTTGAAGAATTGGATCAGGCGACTTCTACCAAAACTTCCATCGACAAGAAC
This sequence comes from Chryseobacterium lathyri, assembly GCF_003290185.1. GTDB lineage: Bacteria > Bacteroidota > Bacteroidia > Flavobacteriales > Weeksellaceae > Chryseobacterium > Chryseobacterium lathyri. Next base: position 89,092 of record NZ_QNFY01000005.1, read on the forward strand.
GACCATCTATACCAGTTTGTGAATAATCCAAAAGCACAAAAGGTATTGGTCAGTAACCTGTTAAAGCAGAAAGCAGTCTGTTTTGATACAGAAACCACTTCACTGAACGAATTGGAGGCAGAGCTTGTAGGAATGAGTTTTTCCTATAAAAAAGGGCTGGCGTACTACATCCCGTTATCCGAAGATAAAGGAGAAGTGCTTCAGACCTTGGAAATTTTCAGACCGTTCTTTGAGAAAGAAGACCTGTTGAAAATTGCTCACAATTTAAAATTCGATTATAAAATATTAAAGCAGTACGATATTACAGTAAAAGGGGCCATGTTTGATACCATGATTGCCCATTACCTGCTGAATCCGGACGGAAGACACGGAATGGATTACCTTTCCGAAGTCTATCTCAACTATAAACCGGTTTCCATTGAAACCATTATTGGGAAAAAAGGAAAGAACCAAGGAACTTTCAGAGATGCGGACCTGAGAACGCAAACCGATTATGCAGCAGAAGATGCTGACGTAACGTTCCAGCTGTACGAGCTTTTTGCCCCGCAACTGAAAAAAGAAAACCTGGAAGACCTTTTCTTTAAAATAGAAATGCCTCTGATGGAAGTCCTTGCCAAAATGGAGCTTGCCGGTATTTCACTCGACGAAAAATGGCTGGCCCAGGAAAGTATCGATCTTGAAAATGACCTGAGACAGCTGGAAACCAAGATTTTTGAACTTTCCGGAGAAGAATTCAACATGAATTCACCCAAACAGCTTGGAGAAATCCTCTTTGAAAAAATGCAGCTGGACCCCAAAGCAAAGAAAACAAAAACAGGACAGTATGCAACTTCAGAAGATGTTCTTCAAAAGCTGAGCTCAAAACATGAGATCATCAAGCATATCCTGGAATACAGGACCTATCAGAAATTAAAATCTACCTATGTAGATGCTTTGCCTTCACAGATCGATAAACACGACAGCAGGGTACATACTAATTTTTCCCAGACTACGGCTGCTACAGGACGTCTGGCAAGTGTAAATCCCAATCTTCAGAATATCCCGATCAGGACACTGCGTGGACAGCAGATCAGAGGAGCTTTTGTTTCAGGAGAAGGGAAAAAAATAATTTCTGCCGATTACTCTCAGATCGAACTTCGTTTGATTGCCGAGATATCAGGAGAAGAAAATATGATCAAAGCTTTCCAGGACGGAGAAGATATTCACGCTTCAACAGCGGCAAAACTGTTCAAAATTCCTCTGGAAGAAGTTTCCAAAACCCAGAGAAGCCAGGCGAAGACCGTGAATTTCGGAATTATTTACGGGCAGGGAGCTTTTGCATTGGCAGAGCAAACTGGCCTTTCAAGAACCGAAGCCAAACAGATGATCGAAGCCTACTTTGAAACCTATCCGAAACTAAAAGAATATATGGCAGAGCAAGTCAGCAAAGCCCGTCAGATAGGATATGTAGAAACAATATTAGGAAGAAAACGTCATTTAAAGGATATTAATTCCAATAATTTCGTGGTGAGAGGCCATGCGGAAAGAAATGCTGTCAATGCACCGGTTCAGGGAAGTGCAGCAGATGTTGTAAAGCTAGCCATGATCAAAATCGATAAGGAACTTAAAGAACAGCAGCTGCAGACTAAAATGCTTCTTCAGGTGCATGACGAACTTATATTTGAAGCTCCGGTAGACGAGATTGAAGCAGCTTCAAAACTAATCAGAACCGAGATGGAAAGTGCTTTGGAAACACAGGTACCTTTGCTGGTAGAAGTGGGAGTCGGGAATAACTGGCTGGAAGCACATTAATAAAAATAAAGAGATAATTAAAAAAATAAGGTGAGCTAGTACTCACCTTATTTTTTTAAAATTAATTATAAGAGGTAATAATTTGGCTCTCTCCAAAGTAAAAACATGATGCATTATAATCATGCCAACATGCCTGATACTGAGTGCCATCTCCATAGTTTGATGTATTTATATTATCAGGTCGTCCACGTTCATAGATTAACATATCATAATGCATTCCAATCCATATCTTATTTTCAGAAATATTGATACAATCTTCTTTCGACCATTCAGGATGTTTTTTGTAGATTTTCCCAGCTTTTGATTTTAAAAATTTTTCTTCTTCAATTTTTATTTCCTTATTAATACTATCAATTTTTGCATGGTTTTTAATACTGTCCTCTTTTGAAAGTTTAGTATCAAGGCCTGAGGTGTGCTTTTCCTCTACCTGTGTTTTTGAGCATTGTCGAGATAAAAATCCAATAAGCAGAAGTCCGAAAAATACTAATAAAATAATTGCACATCCATTATTTTGCTTCTTAGGCATAGGAGAATTTGGTGAACTTTTATTCACGGGTGCACCCAAACTGTTTTTTATCGAATAACCACATTCGGGGCAAAAACTTACAGTATTATTAATGTTGGTTTGGCAGTTTGGACATTTAGTTAGTGACATAATTATTATTTTTTGATATACAAAACTATTTTGAATTACGTAAAATAATTTACGGGTTTCCGTAGTATCAAATAATCAGTACAAACTGTAATGCCATTAAAATAAAAGAAGACTAAAAAAATTAGTCTTCTCAACTTTCTGCATTATACAGAAAATTTGTAATCATTTTTCACCTCATTGATTTTACCTTCGTCTCGGTTTTTTTTAAGGTCTGTATGTCAAAAGAATGACGTTTCATTCAATTCAATACCAGATAAAGATAAGAAGTTTTCACTTCCTGTGAAATACTACTTTTGTATTAATTTAAGAAAGTATTGATTATTTTAGGATTCTTCATTTACATCTTTCATTTTGGTCAGGTTTTCAAGAATATTAGGGACGAATCTTTCAGCAAAACCAGCCAGAAATGACCAGACAAGAAGTTTTGCAAGAGCTGCGGGAATGTAAACGATATAATAAAATTTATCAGCATTGGGAAACAATGTGCCGCCGATCATTTCACCCATAAAAATCAGGGAAAGAATAAAGGCAAAAACCGCCCCTATGGTTTGTATAGAAATTAATTCCTTGATGGTTATTTTATGATCAAAAGAACCTGATCTTCTTGCTCTTGTGATAAGACTTACTGCTGCACCCAAAGCCCCAAAAGAGAAAGCAGCGCTAAAAATTGCGACTCTTGTAAGCAGTTTAAACTGTCTGGACTCCGCATTGTCCGTCCAGTCTTTTACAACGATGGTTTTTCCCTCTTCATCCATGTTTTCAAAATTAGAGGAATGAGGCTGGCCTTTCAGATATAAAAAATAAATGAAAGGCAGACATAAGAGAATACTGTACAGGATAGCAGTAACGATAAAAGGACTTGTATTTTCCTTTCCTAAAAGTCCGAAATGTAGAGTTTTCATGATATTGCTGTTTTTAATTCTGTTGTTGTATCTACAAATTTCGAATTATTACAGACACTTATCAATTACCCTTTTTCGCTATTTTTCTAATGGAGGATGTTATTCATTATTTACAGATCCGTAAACTTTTTGCACAATATCTTCGGGAGAAGATTTTTCAAATATGTACCTTTCTTTTTTAAGGTGAAGAGTTTTAGATTCTGATGGCATTTCCTCTTTCATGGTATTTACGGTTTCAAGGATCAGTTTTCCTTTCATAGGCTCATAATAAAGGGCAGAGTGAGAGCCGGCTCCCATATTGTAAGTCTCAATGTAGGTGAGGATGAGATCTCCGTTCAGGTATTTAAATCTGCTGAACTGATTTCCATAGGGCCCGATATCATAAAGGTTAATATTCAGCTCTCCTTTTTCAATGGAAATATCCTCCGGATCATGTATTTTGTAGCCGGCTTCATTATATTCATCAGGAAGAACTGTATCTGAGATTTTATCAATTATATATGTTTTATCAGTATTTTTTATCAGGATCATCATTTTTCTGGCAGCCAGCGTATCTTCTTTTTTCCTGATGACAAGAGCCATATCAGAAAGTCCGTCCAGATTAAGGTCTCCCTCCGCATCATACTGGATTTCATATCCTGCAGGAACAAGATCAGCCGGTTTGTTACTTTTAAAAGAGGCAGTTTGTTCTTCAGAAACCCGATGACTTGCTGTATCTGATTTAATCACTTTTTCTACAGCATTTTTTTTCTGATCGGTAACCGGCCTTTTCTCTTTTTTGCAGGAATAGAGCAGGAGAAGAAATAAAACGATTAGAAGGATGATTTTTTTCAATGGTTTTTGTTTTGTGAGTGTATTAGTTAAGCCTTCGTATTTTCTTCAAAGCTTTTATTATTTACAATATTCTCTAAGCTCTTTCAAAAGCTGAAGAGGAGCTGTAATCCATTCTGTATCTAAATTATAATTAAATTTTAAATTACTTACAGAAGCTAGAAATTCTTTAGCTTTAGCTTCTCCCTCATGCTGTTCAATAAATTTTGCCGTTTGTATATTCCTGACTTTAGAAATTGCATTTTGATTTTCCAGCATTTTTTCCCAATTGATCATATGTTTCGCAAAGTTATTGGTTCCGTTAATAGTATCGAGATAAACAACAACTTCCATGACTCTTTCCTGATCGAAGTGAAGCTGAGGTTGTTGTAAATAGTAATCAAGATACTGATTCAGATAGCCAATTGTTTTCTCATTGTTATAAAATGCAAAAATAAGGGCATAAAGATCGCCCGAATAGCATAACTCGCTTTTAAGGAGATGTACTCCGATGATATCTATCTGGTTTTCATAATTTTTTATAGCAGAAAGATAAGCTCCTACAGTTCTTGTTCTCCAGTTAAAATCTCCCAAAAGTGTAGCGGTCACTTCTTCAGTAATTTCATCTTTGAGTTCCTTTATATCGGTAATCCATGAGCCTGAGGTATTCCATATTTTCATGTAAAATGGTAAAACCCATTTATCAATAAATTCTTGATCCAGCTGAAAATCATTTTGATGACTTTTTAGATGGTCAAAAGCAGACTGATGTCGTATTGTGGCGCCTGCTGAATGTAAATTAATTTCGTTCTGTAAATTTTCGTTCATCTTTTTTAAATATATCTGAGTACATTCCCATTCAATATTTAATAACAATTTAAACTTAATGAATGAGAAACGTAGGATATCAATTGAATTTTATTCGAGGCTTATTTTGTATAAACAACTTCGTTATCCGTCAAACCATAGATATTACAGTTTTCAGGAGTAAGGTCAATAAGGTCGAAAAACAGATGGAAACTATACGTTCTGCCATTCATAAGCTTGGCATATTGGATTGTTTCTTTGATCGGAATTGTATACCCGTAACTTTCTCCCGGTTTTAGCTTTACTGTTTTTTTTATACAGTCCGTGAAGCAGTCCACATCAGCTGTATAGTCTATTTTATTTTCCTTTTCCCTGATTTTTACAAGTTGTAGTCTGTAAGGAGAAAAAAATTTGTTGATCTTAATTTTTTTGTTTCCTGTATTCATTACAGACAGCTCTACGATTCCTTTTTCCTGCAGATGAGTGGTGCCGGATTCAAGTTTTAACGTACATTTATTCTGTCCAAATACAGTTGATGTATAAAATATCAGCAAAATAAATAGAATCTGTTTCATCAGTAATTTATTAAGCCTAAGATAATTAAAATTTTAAATTGCCGATAAAGTAATTTTGCTGTATGGTCTTAATTTTCAATAAGGGTAGTTCTTTTTACCGCTTCACGATACTGCAATAATATCTTTACTAATCATGTCATATTTAAGAAGGATCACAAAAATCTTCAGCAGATTCTCATGATCCTTTATTGAAACCCTTCTCACAGAAAGCTAGATATTGTATTCAATTTCACCGATATAATATAATGCATATTCCTCATCATTCACCGAAACCGGATTGGGAATAGCATGTTTGTTAGCGAAAATAATAGCATTTACCGGAGTTTCCAGGCCGAGCTCGTTGATCTTCTGTTCCACAACGGGAAGCCATTGATCAGCATAAGAATAATCGGTAAACTTTTCGTAGATGCCTAAACTTTCATCTTCAAAACCATATTCCAGAAAATCATAATCAAACCATTGGATATGTTGTGATTCTGCAAATTTTGAAACGTAAAGATCCTCCGTTTCCTCTTCTGTGTAATATTTCTCATCTTCTTCCGCAAAATCATTAAAGGCGTCCTCATTTTTAAAATATCCCAACCAAAAGTGTGAAATTTCTTTCTCCATAAATTATTTTTTAAGTATACTGTATGTTTATTTTAATCTCTTTAATTGTTCACTTTCACCAATAGCCTTTTCCAGTCTGGAAAGCCTTGTTTTTTCCTGTTTTGCACTCATCAGCCAGTGAATGATCGTTCTTTGATAAGACGGGGCCTGTTTTTTGAAAAAAGCCCAGGCATTTTTATGGGTTTTAAATTGCTTTTCATATGTCGGATCAAGAATGATTTCCTCTTTCTCATGCGAGTAGACTCCCGTTTTATCTTCTTTTCTTGCTTCAAATGCTTTTTGCCCTTCTAAGGTCATAAGCCCGGCTTTCGTCAGCTCTTCCACTTTTTTTATATTGATGATACTCCAGATGCTATTCGGTTTTCTTGGTGTAAAACGGTTAGAATAGCTTTCTGCGTCCAAAGATCTTCTCACACTGTCTATCCATCCGAAGCACAAAGCCTGGTCCACAGCTTCAGACCAGTTCATAGAAGGTTTTCCACTGTCTTTTTTATAGAAGCCCACCAGAATCTCTTTTTCTTTTGTATGATGCTCCTCCAGCCACTTTCTAAATTCTTCCTTGGTTGCAAAAAAAGTAGGCGTCATCGTGAATCTTTTTATTGAATTAAAGTGTAATATTACAAAACTTTTCTTTTAAACAGTACAATACTGATTCATCAAAAGACATTAAAATACACTTTTTTATTGTAATTTTATTCAGGTAAAACTCAGTACAATGGAATTCCTTCAGGATCATTATGTCATACAAAATGAGCTGCTGCTGATACTGATCTCTGTTCTTCTGGGACTTTTGATTGGCGCAGAACGAGAATATCGTAACAAATCGGCAGGTCTTCGGACTTTTATTCTGGTATGTTTCGGTTCCTGCCTTTTTACCATTCTTTCCATAAAAATAGGCGTTGAAAATCCAGATCGTCTGGCAGCCAATATCATTACCGGAATCGGTTTTCTGGGAGCAGGCGTCATTTTTAAAGGGGATAATAAGATCGATGGAATTACTACGGCAACCACTATCTGGGCTACCGCTTCAATAGGAATGGCTGTAGGCTCGGGCTATGTTTACCTTTCACTTTTAGGAACAGTTTTGGTGCTTTTGATCCTGAGTGCACTGATCTTCCTTCAGAATTATATAGACAGTAGTCATAAAATAAGAGAATATAGAATAACGGTCACCAGATCAGAAGATATTGAGCACTGTGAAAAAATATTTGAAGAACATCATCTGAAACATTTTATGCTGAAAATGCAGTATACACAGGGAAACCTTTCTATCACATGGAGGCTCACGGGAAAACATACAAAACATGATGAAGTCGTAAAAAGCCTTATTAATGATCCTAAAATTACAGCTTATCAGTTTTAGATACAAGCAAAAAAATAAAGGCTTAAGCCCTTATTTTTTCTTGAAAACATACAGATCCTTGTTAGGTCCGGTTATTTCTTTTCCGTCCATATCCAGCTGTATAAGAACATTTTCACCTACTTTGTATTTATAGCCGGCACTTTTTCCTTTTAAGGTAATGACACTTCCTGCGGCATCCCATTCAAAAGTTCCTTTATCCTGGTTTTTGGAATTTCTCTCAATATATTCCTCAGTGATGCTGAACGTTTTATCATTGTTAATGGTAAGAGATGTTTTAATTCCCGGGCAATCTGCACAAGGAACTACAGCCTCATACGTTCCCGGCCAGTCAAGAGCGTTTTCCGAAGTATCACCTGGAGCAGAAGGAGTTACTTTTGCAATACTGTCAGAAGAAGGTGTTTGTACCGTTGCAGAATCTGTTGTCGTATCAACAGTTTCAGGAGTTTTTTCTTTAGGGTTACACGATGTTAAAAATGCAGCAGATGCAATCCCCAGAATGAACATTTTGCTATTTACCATGATGAAATAATTTAGATATATTAATAATTTAAGTGCTTTATTTGAAACAAAAACCAAGCCATAGAGGGGAATTGGAGGGTTGTAGAGTTTGAGAGTTTTAGGGTTTGAGAGCTTGATTTATGTTGCTAGTTGACAGTTAAATTATTGAGGAAACACTTTGAAATCTGAAATCTCACATCAGAAATCTTGATTCCTGGCTCTTCATTCTGGCACTCCAAAATTCACCACTCACTTACGAAGCAAAATTCACCATTGACATATTCCAGCTCGACCCTGTCTCAGGTCTCGTGTCTGAAATCTTGGCTCTTGACTCTTGATTCTCGGCTCTTCATTCCTGCCGCTATATTTCCTCGCCCATGTAAGGCATATGTTTAATATTCTTTGTAAATTGGGACAAAATTTTGATTATGACAAAAAAGATACTTTTATCCGTATTTCTTTTGCCGGCTGCAATGGCATTTGCACAACAATATGGAGGAATGTGGATTCCTACAGAACTGAATGAAAAGGAAATGAAGGATTTGGGAATGAAAATCTCTGCCAAAGACATTTTCAATACTCAAAAGCCGAGCATAAAGGATGCTGTAGTACAGTTTAACGGCGGATGTACTGCTGAAATCATTTCACCGAAAGGTCTGTTACTGACCAACCATCACTGTGGATATGGGCAGATTCAGGCGCATTCTACAGTTCAGAATGACCTTCTTTCCAATGGTTTCTGGGCTAAAAATCCAGACGGGGAACTTCCGAATCCGGGGGTAAAAGTAGACTTCATTGTAGACATCAAAGAAGTAACAGATCAGATCCTGGAAGGGACAGACAACCTTGTAGAGCCAGAACTGACTAAAAAAGTTAATAAAAATATTGAGGTTTACAAAAACTCTCAAAAAATAGAATCTTACCAGTCGATCATTGTAAAATCAATGTACTACGGTAACAAATATTATGCTTTTACCACGGAAACATATAAGGATATCCGTCTGGTTGGAGCCCCGCCTCAAAGCATAGGGAAATTCGGGAGTGATACGGATAACTGGGTTTGGCCAAGGCATACCGGAGATTTCTCCATGTTCAGAATCTATGCAGGAAAAGACAATAAACCTGCAGAATATTCAAAAGACAACGTTCCTTACGTTCCGAAACACTATCTTCCTGTTTCTATAAAAGATAAAACTGAAAACGATTTTACATTCGTATTCGGGTTTCCGGGGAAAACAACAGAATATCTTCCTGCAGTAGCTGTAGAGAAGATCATGACAGATATAGATCCTGCAAGAATTGCCGTACGTGAGGTGGCGCTGAAAACATTGGACGAGAAAATGCGTACAGACAGCGAAACGCGCATCAAATATGCTTCAAAATATGCTTCAGTAGCCAATTACTGGAAAAAGTGGATTGGTGAGGTAGAAGGCCTGAAAAAGTCTAATGCAGTTGAGAAAAAAGTAATGTACGAAGGTTCTTTGGTCGCTAAAAATCATGAGATCAAAACTACTTTGGACCAGTTGAATAAACTGTACAATGATCAGGCTCCTTATGCATTAAACAATGCTTATTATACAGAAGTGGTAAGAAATGCCGAAACGCTGAAGCTTGCAGGCGATTACTACGACTATATTGCCTCTGTGGAAGCAGGAAAAATGGATGAAAAAGAGCTTGCCAAATTAAAAACAAAAGTAACCTCTTTCTACAAAGACTACAGCGCAGAGCTGGATGCTAAAGTGACGGCAAAATTACTGGCTTTGTATGCCAATAAAACCGCTCCTCAGTTCCTACCTGTCGGATTCAATAAATATAAAGACGAGAACCAGAACATTCCGGTAGTGGAAGAGATGTCTAAAAACTCAATCATTACAGGAAGAGAGCAGGTAAACGGAGCAACTCTTACCGGAGATATTGAGAAAGTATTTTCCAACCAGGACAAGCTAATCAAAACTTTGAAAAAAGATCCAATTTATCAGCTATACGCCTCTATGAAAGAGACCTATATGAAAAATGCTGATCCTCAGTTTACTTCTTTTCAGGGGAAAATTGACGACCTTCAGAAGAAATTCATGGCACAGCAGATGGCAACGGATAAAGACAGAAAATTCTTTCCGGATGCGAATTCTACCCTTCGTGTAACCTACGGAAAAGTAAAGGGTTCTACCCCTAGAGATGCTGTTTCTTATGGTTATCAGACGCATTTGGCAGGAGTAATGGAAAAATATATTCCGGGAGATTATGAATTTGATGTTCCTAAAAAACTGATCGATCTTTACAACAAAAAAGACTACAGCATCTATAAAGACAAAACAGGAGATGTTCCTGTAGGATTCACTGCGACCAACCATACAACGGGAGGAAACTCAGGAAGTCCTGCTCTTGATGCCAACGGAAACCTTGTAGGCCTTAACTTCGACAGACAGTGGGAGGGAACAATGAGCGACATCAATTACGATCCGCGTTTCAGCCGAAACATCATGGTAGATACCAAATACATCCTTTTCATTATCGATAAATTTGCCGATTCCAAATGGCTTATCGACGAAATGAAGGTGATCAAATAATACATAAAAGTAATACCTTTAAGAATCTATTTAAATCCAATTTGAATAGATTCTTTTTATTTAATAGAGATGAAAGATAAGATCATCAATATACTCGCCGCCTTTGAAAAAGGAAATATCGGGAATTCTTTTCCGATGGATTACTGTTTGCCCGTCTATCACTGTGTTTCTGATGAAAATCTGCCACATATCAGGCACATTATTCAATATAAGAATACAAAACAGTTCGAAGCAGATATAGACTGTCTTTCAAAGCATTTTCAGTTCGTCAGCTGGTCAGAATTCAAGGACTTTGTCAATGGTAACTTTAAACCTAAAAAAAAGATTGCTCTTCTGACTTTTGATGACGGTTTCAGGGAGTTTTACGATATTGTACTTCCTGTTCTGGAAAGAAAAGGAATATATGCCTGCAATTTTATAAATCCGGCTTTTATTGATAATCAGGAACTGATGTTCAGATGTAAGGCCAGTTTAATTATTGATGCTGTGAAAAAAACAAAAACAGCAGATTCGGAGATCTTTCAAATGCTTTCCCTGAAAAATACGTCAACAGAAGGTTTAAAACAAGAGGTTTTAAAGATCAGTTATCATAAAAGAGAACTGCTGGACAGGATTACTGAAAAACTGGAAATTGACTGCAATGCTTACCTTAAAGAGCACACTCCTTATCTTACAACAGAGCAGTTAAAAGTACTGACACAAAAAGGCTATGGAATTTCCTCCCACAGCTGGGATCATCCCAAGTATGGCGAACTGTCATTGAAGAAACAAATGGAAAGTACCGACCGGACTTTTCATTATTTGAAAGAAAATGGTTTTCTATACGAAAGCTTTGCATTTCCGTTCACGGACTTTGGAGTAAAAAAAGATTTCTTTGATGAGCTGTTTAAAAATGAAGATCTATTCTGTTGTTTTGGAAGTGCAGGCACAAAATTGGACAGTATAGAACGGCTTTTTCACAGAATTCCGATGGAAATGGGAGAGAGCGGAGAAAACATATTAAAAAAAGAAACCGCTTATTTCAGATTGAAAAAAATAATCAACAAAAATAAAATAGTGAGAAGATGACGGAGCTGAAGACATTTAACAAAAAAGAACTTGAGGATTTCGTGTCATCAGGAGATTTCAGAAACTTTGATTTTCTTCCTATTTCAGAACATCGGGCAAAATCCCAGATCAAAAACCTGAAAGCTTTAGATAATCAGACACTTTTGGTTTTGGCTTTTTATGACGGAAAACTGGCCGGGTATGTAGGATGTTTCCCTGATAATTATTTAATTGACGGAGAAATATTCCACTATGCGTGGTTAAGTACCCTGTTTGTAAGTGAAGAATATCGTGGGAAAAGGATTGCAAAAGCATTACTGAATAAGATGTTTGAAGAATATGACGGCAATATCATCGCAACAGAATTTACCAAAGAAGCAGAAGCTCTTTATAACATGTTGGGCGTTTTTGAATATGTTTATCCAAAGGCAGGAAAAAGATATTATTTCCGTTCAGATGCAGCGTATATTATTCCTGAGAAAAAGCCTGAAACTAAAGCTGCAAAACCACTTTTTCAAATAACTGATGCTGTTGCCAATTCTTTAATTACCTTAAAAAACTCTGCCATCAAAAAGCCTGGATTCAGATTTGAAATCCTTGATCATATTGATACCGAAAGCTTAGAATTCATGTCAGAATTCCGTAGCAGACGAAATGCCGATGAAATCAATGTATTTATAAAAAATCCGTGGGTATTGGAAGGTAAGAAGAAAGATGATCAATACCTGTTTTCAAGTTATGCTGAGGTTTTTAAATATGTTTGGGTGAAAATATATGATGACAACAGTAATTTAGCAGCCTGTTCACTGCTTCAGCTCAGGGACGGGAATCTTAAAATCCCCTATCTGTTTTCAGAAGCCTCTGATCTGGACGGCTTCATTGATTTCCTAAGCTATTATATTGTCAGCAATAAAGTAAAAACCTTAACCAGCTATCAGAAAGAACTCAATTCACGAATAGAGCAGTCGAAAATATTTCCAAAGATCTACGAACGTAATTTTGAAAGAAGATACTTATTCCACAAACAGCTCATACAGCATCTGCCGGAAGGATTCGATCCTGAATATCAGGACGGAGACGGAGATTGTATGATGACCTAGATGTAGCTTAAAATCAATATAAATTCTGTTTTTTTCAGTGCAGTTATTTTTAGGTCCTTATACTCGGATTCAATTAATATAAAAAACCGCTTCATGATTGAAGCGGTTTAAATTTTTTTAATGTCCGAAAATCTCTTTCAGTGTTAGCTCTTTAAAGGTTCCCATCTGGTTTACGGCATCCATATCCAGATTTTCTTTCTTCCCAATAATCGCTGTATTAAAATGTATTGGCCTGATCTTCGTTTGGTAAAAATCCTTCAGATCTTCAAACTTCAGGTTTTCGATCTGTCTGTAAATGTCTTTTCTGAAATCATGGTGAATCCCGAGTTTTTTCAGTCGTAACGTATTGAAAAATATATTGTTTCGGGTGATTCTGGTTGAAGCGATCTGTTTCAGAGCGGCATTTTTGGCATTTTCAAACTGGATAGGAACTTCGGGAAGCTCATTCATCAGCTCGCTCATTGTGCTTACGGCAGTCTGGAGTTTATCCGGCTGCGTTCCGATGTAAGTAGTGATATAATCAGGATGCCCCAGCTCAGAATTGGCCGCGTAAGAAACATATGCAGAATAGGCTAAACTCTTACTTTCGCGGATCTCCTGGAAAACGATAGATGAAAGCCCTCTTCCGAAATATTCATTGAAAACGTTAATCTTTCCGAAGTTTGAAGTATCTACCTGATGTCCTCTTCCCACTTTACTCATTTCCATCTGAACCATATCATAATCTGTAAAATAGACATTTCCGTTGGTTTCAGGTTCAGGATATTGTTTAGGCTCAGGAATCCGGAAACTTTCATTTTCCACATACCTTCCAATATACTGTTTGAAATTTTCCACATTCTTTCCATAGAAAAATATCTCATAAGGATATTTGAAAAGATTTTTCATTCTTTCTGTAAATACCTCTGCATTGCTGCCTTCAAGCTCCTCTTTGGAAATAATATCCGTGTAACGTGAGAAGCTCCCCAGTTTTGTATAATTGGTCAGGGCAGTCATAATACGGGTTTTATCTTTTTTTGTAGCCTGGCGGTTTTCCAGAACCGTTTCTACGAATTGCCTGTAAATCTCCTGATCCGGTTTTACACCATACATCCAGTGCTGAAGAAGAGAAATCCCTTTTTCAATATTTTCTTCCAGCCCGCTCAGTGAGATCAGAAGCTGGTCATTTGTTGTTTTAAAATCATTGCTGATTCCGATCTTAAAGAATTCCTTTTTTAAATCCTCAGGTGAAAGATCTTCCGTTCCAAGATACTGTAAAAGCTGGGTAGACATTCCAAGATCCCTGTCGTTATCACTTCCAAAAGGAAAAATAAAGTGCACCTGGGCAATATCATTATATTTATTGCGAACGAAGCTCAGCTTTTTATCCTTTACCTTATCTGTAAGGATTTCTTTCTCATAATCAATAAATTCCGGCTGTATATCTTCTGTTTTTTCAACAGTAATTTCCTTTAAAAAGTCAGACTGCGCATCACGGTTGATTTTAATCGGGGTAATTCCGGGATTTTCAACTCTTACCAGCTGATCATTTATGCCTTTTTCTTTATAAACAATCGCATAGTTCTCTTTAAAAAATGCATTGGCAAAATTGACCACATCTTCTTTGGTAAAACTTTCATACTCATCCATCTCATTCAGTTCCTGTTCCCACGATCTTCCCTTGATATAGGTGTCATAAAGATTTGTGGCCAGTCCATCGGCTGTTTCAAGGCCTTTCAGACGTTGAATTTTAAAATCATTGATGATCGCAGGAAGAATCCAATCCGGGAAATCTCCTTTTTTGATCAGCTCAATCTGTTCCAGAACCATATCTTTTGCCTCATCCAAGGTCTGCGTTTCCTTCGGAACAGCCACGATAGAAAAATATCCGTATTGTTTTAATCCCACAGAAAAAGCCTGTGCCCAAAGCATTTTTTGCGTTTGGTTGATGTTCAGATCAAGAAGTCCGGCTTCCCCTCTGTTGCTGAGAATATTGGCAGTGATATCTGCAAGCATAGCCTCCTTTGAACCAAAACTGTCCGTTCTCCAAGCTAATTGAACCCTCGGAGTGGTAGGGCTTTTTACCGTCCTTTTTACAATTTCTGTTAATGGCTGTTCGGTAACAGGAGTTTTTTTAGGAAGCTCCCTGTAAGGAATTGTTCCAAAATACCGATCGACAAGCTGAATGGTTTCTTCAAAATCCAGATCACCGACTAAAATCATAGCATAGTTATTCGGGACATAATATTCATCGAAATACTTATGAATAGCCTTCATTGAAGGATTCTTCAGATGTTCAGGTTTTCCGAGTGTCGTTTGCTGTCCGTTCGGATGGGTTGGAAAAAGAGCAGCCATCAGCTCATAGCTCACAAGTCTTGAATCATTATCCTGAGCCCTGTTAAATTCTTCATATACTGATTCCAGCTCCGTATGGAAAAGACGAAGTACAATCTCTGAAAACCTTTCCTTCTCTATTTTAAGCCATTTTTCAAGCTCATTATTCGGAACATTATTTTTATAAACCGTCTCATCAAACCACGTGTGGGCATTGGTTCCGCTGGCTCCCAGGGATGAGATGGCTTTATCATACTCATTGGCAATGGCATATTGGCTGGCTTCCTGGGAAACTTCATCTATTTTTTTATAGATTTCCTTCTTTTTATCAGGATCCTGTTCTGCTTTATGTTCTTCATATAGCGCAGAAATCCGGTCAAGAAGTTCCTTTTCTTTTTCCCAGTTCTGGGTACCTATTTTTGAGGTCCCTTTAAACATCATATGTTCAAGGTAATGCGCCAAACCCGTATTGTCAGACGGATCATTATTACTTCCTGTTCTCACGGGAATGTACGTCTGAATTCTCGGAGCATCAAAATTTTGAGCAAGAAAAACCTTTAAACCATTTTTTAAAGTGTAAATTCTTACCTTGTTTTCGTCATTGGGAATGGTGATATATTCGTAGTTGTTTTTATCTGTATGAACTGTTTCTTTGTATCTTTTGTCAATCATAAGCTAACTCATTTCATTCCTAAAAATCAGAATGCATTACAAATGTAAGGATTCAGAAAAGAACAAACCGGAATTTCCGTATTATTGCATCTATAGTTTTAATTTATATCAGATAAAAACATTATTCACATTATCAGAGGTTAAAACTATCCTGCAATTATCATTTCACAAATTAAAATCATAATGAATATTCAGTACCGAAAACTTTTACCCGAAGAAAGTGCCGTTTACAGAACAATCAGGCTCGAAAGCTTAAAGGAATTCCCGGAATCTTTTTGCGCGGACTATGAGGAAGCGTTAAAAACTGAAAAATTCAGAATAGAATATGATATTGAAAATCAATTGGCAGAAAGGTTTGTATTGGGAGCTTTCAATGAAGATCAATTAATTGGAATCTGTACTTTTGTTAAAGATGAAAATGACAGAGGAAATATTTACCAGATGTATGTTAAAGAAGAATATCAGGGTAGAAATATAGGTTTACATCTGATTCAGAAGGTTATAGAGGAGGCTTGTAGCCATTTTAAGAGCATTGAAATCTATCTTGAAGTTAAACATAATAATGCTAAAGCATTTAATCTTTACAAAAAGATTGGTTTTGTAGAAATTTCTGATGCGCAACAAAAGGAAATTAATCCGAGTGTACTGATGAAATATTCTCGATAAATAAAATAATATTAATCAGACATCTTTATTTTCTTTGCTTCTTTCCAAAAGAAATTCTATAAGTTTGCAGTAGTTTTCCAAAAACTTACACCATGCACGGAAACATTCTGATCATCGATGACGAGATCAAGCTCCTGAAATTATTAGGAATGATTCTTTCCCAAGAAGATTTTAACGTAAAAGAAGCCTCAACAGCACGTTCTGCCATGACTATGCTCGAACAGCATGAATTTGATGTTGTTCTATGCGATGTCCGGCTTCCCGATGCTTTCGGGGTAGAGCTGGTAAGATCCATCAAAACCAAATATCCACATCTCGAAATTATTCTGATGACCGCCTTCGGAAATATTACCGATGCCGTTCAGGCGATGAGAAACGGAGCTTATGATTACTTAGTGAAAGGTGACGACAATGAGAAGATCATTCCGCTGGTATATAAAGCTTTGGAAAAAGTTAAAGACAATCGTTCTAAAATTGGTCAAAAAACTGCTGTATCAAAAGGTTTCGGACAGATCATTGGAACTTCTCCTCTGATTCTTCAGTCTAAAAAACTGGCTGAAAAAGTAGCTTTGACGGATGCGGCTGTTCTTCTGACAGGAGAAACCGGAACGGGAAAAGAAGTTTTTGCCAATGCCATCCATGACGGAAGCGAAAGAAAGAAAAATAATTTTGTGGCCATCAACTGTTCAGCATTCAGCAAAGAAATACTGGAAAGTGAACTCTTTGGACATAAACAGGGTGCTTTTACGGGTGCTGTAAAAGATAAGAAAGGTCTCATAGAAGAAGCCAACGGCGGAACCTTATTTTTAGACGAAATAGGAGAGATGCCGATAGAACTTCAGGCCAAACTGCTGCGTGTTCTCGAAACCGGAGAATTCATCAAAATGGGAGAGACCAAAGTGTCCAGATCAGATTTCAGACTGATTGCTGCGACCAACAGGGATCTGGAGGACGAAATTAAACAGGGCAACTTCCGCGAAGATCTCTACTTCCGACTGAATGTTTTCGAAATTCATCTTCCGCCATTACGTGAAAGAAAGGAAGATCTGAAAATGCTGGCCAAAAACTTCATCGATATTTTCTCCCGCAAACTTCACCTTTCAAACCTTCAGGTAAATCCTGATTACTATAAAACCCTTGAAAAAAACGACTGGAAAGGAAATATCCGCGAGCTTAGAAATGCTGTGGAGAGAAGTCTTATTCTAATGGAGGATAATATTCTGGATGCTGAAAGTTTGCCCCATTATTCAGATAAAATCGTTCCTGAAAGTGATTCTTTAAGTATAAGATCCCTCGAAAAAATACACATCCAAAAAGTCCTGCAGTACACCAAAGGTAATAAAGCCGAAGCTGCCAGACTGCTGGAAATCGGCATTGCTACACTGTACCGCAAGCTGGAGGAGTATGGATGGAGGTAAATGAGTTGCGAGTATCGGGTTTGCGAGTCCGAGAGTCGGAGAGTTATGAGTTATTAGTTTCGGGATGCGTGTTTCGGGGTTTGTGCGTCGGAGAGTGTGAGTGTTTTAGAGTTTCGGAGTGTGAGTGTCGTTGAATAAACGACAAATATCTGGTGTCTGAGGTTCCCGAAGCCACCAGCGGTAATGTCTGACGTCTGGCATCTAAAATCGTGTTTCTTGAATCTCCCATTCGCTTTTCACTTACGAAGCAAAATTCACCATTCACTACTCACAACCACCATTACAACTTCGACCAACCTTATTCCCTATTCCCCAATCCTTACAACCTAACACCTGACTCCTATCATTTCAATAAACGAGCCTATCAAAATGATAGGCTTTTGTGTTTTGGTATGGTTGAGTTATTTGATTTAATTGATTGATTATTAGTTGTTTGAATGTTTTTGTATCAGAGTGGGCCTTTATTTGGCCTATAGGACCTGAATAAAATATTTTAAAAATGACAATTTCAAGAAAAACGTTCAAAAAACGTGAGCACGCAGGCTTCAGTCTGCTGATGGTATCGTACGTACTGCTGACCCTATTAACTTTAATAATAACGATATGATGCTGATAAGTTTGATCCTGCTTTTTGCAGTGATGTTCTGGCTTCTCTATAAATCCGTTGAATTTTTTGATAAAATATAAAACTATGTGGAGTTTATTTTTCCTTTCAATTCTGGCCTTTGTGTACATCTGCTACGTTTTGCTGAAACCTGAAAAATTTTAACCGGTCATGAATACAGAAATTTTAGGCGTTATTGCCATGTTTGTGATCACATTAGTCATTGGAATATTTCTTGGGAAATACATTGCTAATGTGTACGGGTACAAAAAGACCTTTTTAGATCCTGTTTTTGAACCTGTTGAAAAATTAATTTATAAAATATCCGGAATCAACCCGGTCCGCCAGATGACCTGGAAGCAGAATATGTATGCCATGCTGACGATCAATCTGGTCTGGTTCATGATAGGATTCCTGATCCTGCTGACCCAGGCGTGGTTTCCTCTGAATCCTGACGGAAACCCGAATATGTCACCAGATCTTGCTTTTAATACAGCTATTTCCTTTTTGGTGAACTGTAACCTTCAGCATTATTCAGGAGAGACGGGAGTGAGCTATTTAAGTCAGCTTTACCTGATGTTCCTGCAGTTTGTAACCGCAGCTACCGGAATGGCGGCTATGGCAGTTCTTTTCAAAGCTTTTAAAGATAAAACAACTACAGAACTAGGGAATTTCTACGATTTCTTTACTAAATCTGTGGTCAGAATACTTGTTCCGATCAGTATCCTTGTTGCTCTGATCCTTTCTGCCAACGGAAGTCCGATGACTTTTGAAGGAAAAGACCATGTCACAACGCTGGAAGGACAGAAAGTTGATGTTTCCAGAGGGCCTGTAGCCGCTTTTGTGGCGATCAAGCATTTGGGAACCAATGGGGGAGGTTTCTTCGGAGCCAACTCAGCACACCCACTTGAAAATCCGAACTATGTAACGAATATGACCGAAATGGTCACTCAGATGATCATTCCGTTTGCATTGGTTTTTGCATTAGGATTTTATCTGAAAAAGAGAAAGCTATCATGGGTGATCTTTACCGTAATGACTGTCGGCTTCCTGGCACTTGCCGTTCCGAATATTGTGAATGAAACAAGTGGCAATCCTCTTATCACAGAAATGGGGACTGACAACAGCCTTGGAGCTATGGAAGGTAAGGAAATCCGTTTCGGAAGCGCATCTTCAGGATATTGGAGCATTGCAACAACTGTGATTTCAACAGGCTCTGTGAATTCAATGCATGACAGTACGATGCCGCTTTCAGGAATGAATGAGCTGCTGGCTATGATGATCAACTGCTTCTACGGAGGCTGCGGTGTTGGAATCCTTAATTATTTCATCTTCATTATTCTCGCAGTATTCATCAGTGGCCTGATGGTAGGAAGAACGCCGGAATTCATGGGTAAGAAGATCGAAGCCAAGGAGATGAAGATTGCTATGATCGTGGCTCTGTTCCACCCGTTTTTAATACTTGTAGGAACAGCGTTAACCGCCTATCTGCCGGAATTTGGAGCCAAAACATTGAATAATCCTGGTTTCCACGGATTCAGCGAAATGTTGTACGAGTTCACCTCTTCTTCTGCGAACAACGGTTCCGGGTTCGAAGGCCTTGGAGACAATACCCCATGGTGGAATATCTCAACAGGAATTGTATTACTCTTATCCAGATTTATTCCGATCATCGGACCGATAGCGATTGCAGGATTATTGGCACAGAAAAAATTCATCCCTGAAAGTTCAGGAACTCTGAAAACGGATACAGCTACTTTCGGCTTTATGACGCTGGCGGTGATCCTTCTTATTGCGGCTCTGTCTTTTTTCCCGGCCCTTACATTGGGACCTATCGCAGAACAGATCCAGTATTTCTCTAAATAAAAATTAAATTAAAAAATTAGGAGATTGAGAAATTAAGAGATTAAGAAATCTGAAGATTTAGAACCTGTGTTTTTGATTTATTCAGGCCCGGCATCTTATTAACAACAGAGTTTTCTTAATCTCTAAATCACTTAATTTCTAAATTTTCAATTCCATTAGAATTTTATAATAAAATGAAAAATCAATCACAGACATTGTTTCAAAAAGATTTGGTGAACGAAGCGATCAAACAGTCCTTCGTCAAGCTGAATCCTAAAATCATGTTTAAAAATCCCGTGATGTTCCTGGTAGAGGTAGGAACTGTTGTGATGTTCATCGTAAGTCTTTTCAGTCTTACAGGAGACCAATCGCAGGGAAGCTTTGCTTATAATTTTACCGTATTCATTATCTTATTTTTCACCGTTCTTTTTGCCAATTTTGCAGAAGCAATAGCCGAAGCCAGAGGAAAAGCACAGGCAGATACCCTCAGAAAAACACGTGAAGAAACTCCCGCCAAAGTAATTTTGGAGAACAAACCGGGATTTCAGGTAGAAACCATTCTGAGAATGTCCGCCGAAATGAAACTGGGTGATATTTTCCTTTGCGAAACCGGAGATCAGATCCCGATGGACGGAGAAATTATCGAAGGACTTGCTACCATTGATGAATCTGCAATCACCGGAGAAAGTGCCCCCGTTATCCGTGAATCCGGAGGTGACAAAAGTTCTGTAACCGGAGGTACGAAAGTTCTTTCCGACAGAATAAAAGTAAAAGTGACCACCAAACCGGGAGAGTCCTTTTTAGATAAAATGATTGCCCTTGTAGAAGGAGCATCCAGACAGAAAACACCTAATGAAATTGCATTAACCATACTTTTGGCAGGATTTACCCTGACCTTTATTATCGTAACACTCACTTTGAAACCTTTTGCAGACTACGCGCAGACTCCCATTACCATTGCGGCCTTTATATCACTTTTCGTTTGCTTGATTCCCACAACCATTGGAGGTCTGCTTTCTGCAATCGGGATCGCCGGAATGGACAGAGCCCTGAGAGCGAATGTGATTACGAAAAGCGGTAAAGCAGTGGAAACTGCCGGAGATATTGACGTACTGCTTCTTGATAAAACAGGAACCATCACCATCGGAAACCGTAAAGCGACGGAATTTCACCCTGCAGACGGAATCAGGCTGCCGGACTTTATTAAAGCTTCTGCGTTAAGCTCAGTAGCGGATGAAACTCCGGAAGGAAAATCCATTATAGAATTAAGCCAGCTGAAATCAGAAGACCTTCTTGTTCCCAACCCGGTCTATATTGATTTCTCCGCGGAAACCAGAACCTCAGGAATTGATTTTGAAGAAACAAGGATCAGAAAAGGGGCTTATGACACGATAAAAAAACTGACTGAAAAAGCCGGGAATATCTTCCCGAAAGAAACCCAGGATGCCGTCACCAAAATTTCTGAAAACGGAGGAACTCCTCTTGTTGTCAGCGTTAATGAGAAAGTATGGGGCGTCATCGAACTTCAGGATATTATTAAAACAGGAATTCAGGAACGTTTCCAGAGACTGAGAAAAATGGGGGTAAAAACGGTGATGGTAACCGGAGATAATCCTCTGACGGCAAAATTCATTGCAGAAAAGGCAGGCGTAGATGATTTTATTGCCGAAGCCAAGCCTGAAGACAAAATGAACTACATCAAAAAAGAACAGCAGGAAGGAAAGCTGGTCGCCATGATGGGAGACGGAACGAATGATGCTCCGGCACTGGCTCAGGCCGATGTGGGGGTAGCAATGAACAGCGGAACACAGGCTGCAAAAGAAGCCGGAAACATGGTAGATCTTGACAATGACCCTACGAAACTGATTGAGATCGTAGAGATTGGGAAACAGCTGCTGATGACCCGTGGAACATTGACGACTTTCAGCATTGCTAATGACGTTGCTAAATATTTTGCCATCATTCCTGCACTGTTTATTACTTTCATTCCTTCCCTTCAGAAATTGAATATCATGAATCTTCACAGCCCGGAAACAGCCATATTATCAGCCGTTATTTTCAATGCTGTGATCATTCCTTTCCTTATTCCGTTAGCGTTAAAAGGAGTTGCCTACAAACCGATTGGGGCCAGTGCACTCTTAAGAAGAAATCTTTTAATTTATGGCTTGGGTGGTGTTATTGTTCCGTTTATCGGGATTAAAATCATCGATTTAGTGATCAGTTTATTCTATTAAAATTAAAAAAAATGAAAAATCATATTGTTACAGCATTCAGACTGACTATTGTAATGTTGGCTATCGTAGG
Organism: Chryseobacterium lathyri; assembly: GCF_003290185.1. GTDB lineage: Bacteria > Bacteroidota > Bacteroidia > Flavobacteriales > Weeksellaceae > Chryseobacterium > Chryseobacterium lathyri. The sequence goes on from NZ_QNFY01000005.1 coordinate 111,638, forward strand.
AATTTATTTGCTTATCGTATACGGAGGTTCAAAAGTATTGCCTACAAAAGGGGATGCAGAGATCATTACCCAGAACGGACAGAAATTCTACACCAATATCGGGCAGGAATTTAAATCTGAAAAATATTTCCATGGACGTCCTTCAGCTGTTAACTATAACGCAGCAGGAAGTGCAGGAAGTAATAAAGGACCGAGCAATGAAGAATATTTGCAAACTGTACAGAAAAGAATAGATACCTTAAAGATGACGCATCCGGAAATGGGAAATACAAAAGTTCCTGTAGAACTGGTTACAGCAAGCGGAAGCGGTCTGGATCCTGATATTTCTGAAGAAGGGGCTCTGTATCAGGTAAAGAAAATTGCAGAAGTGCGAAACCTTTCTGAAGAAAAAGTAAGAAATTTGATTAAAAATCAGACAGAGAAACCGTTTTTAGGACTTTTAGGACCTTCAAAAGTAAATGTACTGAAGCTTAATATCGCTTTGGATCAGTTAAAATAATCTAGCTATCACCGTGAAAAAATATATCATTACCAGTGCTGTATTATTCGGGATCTTTTTCCCGAAAGCACAATCATCAGATTCATTAAAAACAGAAAATAAAGTGACTTTTTCTGCTTATGCAGAACTTTTCTACACGTATGATTTTAATGAACCAGCCAATCATCTCCGTCAGAATTTTTTATACTCCTACAACAGACATAACGAGCTCAATCTGAATTTAGGATTGGTAAAAGCAAATTATCAGAGTGAAAATCTCCGCGCAAATGTGGCTTTAATGGCCGGAACCTACGCGCAGGACAATATGGCTGCAGAACAGGAAGCATTGCGCTATGTAAATGAAGCAAACGTGGGAATTAAAATTTCAAAGACCAAAAACCTTTGGATTGATGCAGGGATTATGCCTTCCCACATCGGCTGGGAAAGTGCCATAGGAAAAGATAATGTTAATCTGACAAGAAGTTTTGCTGCTGAAAATTCACCGTATTTTGAAACCGGAGCAAAGGTTTCTTATACTTCAGACAATGGAAAATGGTTTTTAAGCGGATTAGTGCTTAATGGCTGGCAGCGTATCGCAAAACCGGAAGGTAACCAGACGATTTCTTTCGGGCACCAGGTAACCTATAAACCGACAGAAAAAATTACCCTGAACAGCAGTTCATTCATTGGAAACGATAAATCAAAAGCTGAAAAAAGAATGCGGTATTTTCATGATCTTTACGGGAATTTTCAGCTGACAGAACGATTCTCAGCGTTGCTTGGGTTTGATATCGGGGCAGAACAGAAAGAGAAAGGAAGCAACAGTTATAACATCTGGTACACTCCAAATGTCTTAATGAAATACCAGCTAGACAATAAATGGGCCCTGGCGGGAAGAGTTGAATATTACAATGATAAAAATGGGGTGATCATCAGCACCAAAACGGACAATGGTTTCCAGACCTTCGGATATTCCCTGAATGTAGATTATGCTATTCTGAAGAACGTAGTTTTCCGTACAGAAGCGAGAGGTTTTACATCTAAAGACGCCATTTTTATGAAAAATGATGAGATGAAGCAGGGAAATTTCTTTATCACAACAAGTCTGGCTGCATGGTTTTAGAAAGTGAAAAGTGAATAATGAAGAGTGAAAAATAATTAATCAGCCACAAAGGTCACAAAAGATCTACACTTAAGTTATTTGAAGTTTAAACGCATTGTGAAAAGAAGATCACCTAAGTTTTCAAAATCAAAGATTTTATAGTAAATAAATATGCATAAACATCCGTGAAAATCTGTGAAATCCGTGGTTAAAAAACAACCAACAAAAGTCACAAAAGATCTACATTTAAGTTATTTGAAGTTTAAATGCATTGTGAAAAGAAGATCACATAAGTGCTCAAAAATCAAAGATTTTATAGTAAATAAATATGCATAAACATCTGTGAAAATCTGTGGTTAAAAAACAACCACAAAAGTCACAAAAGTTTTTAAACACTTAAGTTATTTGAAGTTTAAATACATCGTGAAAAGAAGTTCACATCAGTATAAAAATATTTGATTTTTATACTGATGTATACCACTTATAGAACCGGGGAAATTCCCTTCCACGGGAGGGGTGGAGAAAATTCAAAGAATTTTTGACGGGGTGGTTCGAGAAAAAATGTTTAAAATAATCGTAACTTACTTATATCGTCTAAAGTGTTGGAAAATAAACCTTTTGTGCCTTTTGTATTAAAAAAAATAAAGCAAAAAAAATCAATGTCATCAGCAAAACATTTTTTAGAACTCATTCAGAAATCCCGCAAAGGAAAATTCAAGATCTATATCGGGATGAGTGCAGGGGTGGGAAAAACTTTCCGTATGCTTCAGGAGGCACAGTCTCTGCTGCGTAACGGCATTGATGTGAAAATAGGCTATGTAGAAACCCATGGCCGTGAAGAAACCGTAGCTCTTACTGACGGAATTCCCGAAATACCGAGAAGATCGGTTTTCTATAAAGGTAAAAACCTTGAAGAAATGGATCTTCAGACCATTATCAATGAACATCCGGAGGTGGTTCTCGTGGATGAATTGGCGCATACCAACGTAGAAGGTTCAAAAAATAAGAAAAGATGGCAGGATGTGCTGGAGATCCTTGATAACGGAATTAATGTCATCAGTGCCATGAATATTCAGCATATCGAAAGTCTGAATGAAGAAGTGAAGAACATTACGGGAATAGAAGTGGCTGAACGTGTTCCTGATAAAATTCTGGGTCTTGCGGATGAGGTGGTAAATATAGACCTTACCGCCGATGAACTGCTGACCCGCCTGAAAGAAGGGAAAATTTATAAAAAAGAGAAGATCCAGACTGCGCTTACCAATTTTTTTCAGAGCGGACATATCCTGCAGCTTCGGGAGCTTGCTTTGAAAGAGGTGGCTGCCCACGTGGAAAGAAAAGTGGAAACGGAAATAAAAACAGAAAACTTTAAACCGATAAAATTTCTCGCATGCATCAGCAGTAATGAAAAGATCGCTAAAAATATCATCAGGAAAACAGCCCGTCTGGCAAGTTATTACAACAGCCAGTGGACGGTTCTGTATGTACAGAAGCCATCGGAGAATCCCGAAAAAATTGCCCTCGATAAACAGCGGTATTTGATTAATAATTTTAATTTAGCACAGGAATTGGGAGCGAAGGTCGTCCGGGTAAAAGAAAACAGTGTCCACAAAGGAATTCTGGATTACGTGATTGCCCATAATATCACGACAGTCTGCATAGGAAAACCCCACGCAGAGCTCTGGCAGCGTCTTTCCGGCTACAGCTGGATTTATACGCTGATGAACAGGCTGAATGAGAGGCAGATAGATATTATTATTTTATCTTAGAAGTAATGAAACTTAAAACAAAACTCACCCTAGGCGTAGGTCTTTTATTTTTACTGATTGTACTTATGTCAGTGATCGGATCCGTCTATATCAATAAACTGAAATCGGATACGGAAAAGATCCTTACGGCCAATTACAACAGTCTGGAATTTTCCAAAAATATGTTGCTGGCACTGGATAAAATAAGCACGGACAGCGCTATTGCCGTCAATGATTTTCAGAAAAACAATAAGCTGCAGGAGAAAAACCTTACTGAGTTTGGCGAAAAAGAAGCTACCCAAAGCCTGAATCTTCATTTCAACAGTTATCTGAAACAATCTTCTCCGGAAAAAGAAAAACTAATCCGTGAAGACCTCGCGAAAATCATGTCTCTGAATATGAAAGGGATTGAAAGAAAAAGTGATATCGCCATCATCACCGCTGAAAACGCCACTTTCTGGATCGTCAGTCTGGGAACCGTATGTTTCCTGATTGCTTTTATCCTGCTTTTTAACCTGCCTCAGACCATTGCAGAGCCTATCAATCAGCTGACGTTCAGTATTCGGCAGATTGCAGCTAAAAATTATAATGAAAGGGTACATTTCAAAGGAAGTGAAGAATTTAACAGCCTTGCGGATTCTTTTAATACCATGGCGGAAAAGCTTCAGGAATACGAAAGCAGCAGCCTTTCCAAACAGCTGATGGATAAAAAACGTATTGAAACACTGGTCAATAATATGCATGATGCAGTGATCGGGCTGGATGAAAATCACTTTATCTACATGATTAACGATGAGGCATTAAAGATCACCAATCTACGTAAGGAAGAAATCATTGGCAAGACCGCCCATGAAGTGGCTGTCAATAATGATCTGATGCGGGAACTGCTTAAAAATATCGATCATCCGGTGAAAGAACCGATCAAGATTGTTCGTGATAATAAGGAAAACTATTTTGAGCAGGATATCATTCCCATCAATATTGTAAAAACGGGTGAAAAAGAAACCAGATATATCGGGAAAGTAATTCTTCTCCGCAACATTACCCCTTTCAAAGAACTGGATTTTGCTAAAACCAATTTTATAGCTACAATCTCTCACGAGCTTAAAACTCCGATTTCTGCGATAAAAATGGGAGTACAGTTACTCGGAAACCAAAAATTTGGAGCGCTGAATGACCAGCAGCAAGAATTGCTCAAAGGTATCAATGATGATGGCCAAAGGCTATTGAATATCACCGGAGAACTTCTGAACCTTTCACAGGTAGAAACCGGAAATATCAGACTGACCATTGAAAAATGCTCACCGAAAGAGATGGTACAGGCTGCTGTAAAGAATGTTGAAAAGCTGGCGGAACAAAAAAATATTCCAATCAATATCGAATATCTTGTAAGCGACAATGACTGGGTGAACGCAGATTTTGACAAGACGGTCTGGGTGATTAATAATTTTCTGACCAATGCAGTAAAACATTCCTTCCAGGATGAAAATATTGCGATCAGGGTAGAAAGGCTGGATTCAATGATTCAGTTCAGCATTACCGATACCGGAAGTGGGATAGATGAGAAATACCACCGCCAGATCTTCGACCGCTATTTTCAGGTTCCGGGAGAACATCAGAATGGGACAGGGTTGGGCCTGGCTATTTCTAAAAACTTCATTGAAAAACAAAATGGGGATATAGGCGTAAAAAGCGCTCCGAACCAGGGAAGCACTTTTTATTTCAGGCTGCCGGTGGTATAATGTTTAAAGGTGTAATAAATTCTTTAAATTTACAAAACAACAAACCATAAAATTCTTTAATGAAAACATCTACTAATCTGCTGTTATTTCTGTTTTTTATCCTGTTTCAATCACAGGTCTCCGGTCAGGCTTTCAAACTGGAAGAGCTCGCCGGATTCAACAGGCTTGATATGGCTTCGTTTAAAACAGAAATTAAAGAGCAGCATAAATATACTTTCTATGACAAAACAGAAAGTCCTGCATTTGTTCTGTTCGAGTATGACAGCCCGGGATATATCTATAAAATTGGAAAATTTGATTATACTGATGATAAATCTCAGGACAATATAGAGTTTCAGTTCAAAGACAAAAAAGAGCATGATGCCTACATAAAAGCAATTCTCGCAGCAGGTTACAAACAAACTGAAAAAGGGAAAATACTTACCGGTGAAAATTATGTAGATTACCTTAAAGATAAAGCACAGATCAGAATGGTTCATCCTAAGACTGCAAAGGATAATTACACGATTATAGTTTTCAAATAAAATGATTTTATATACTTTGGTATCACTGGATTTTGTACGATAAAAAATAAGGGCTGTAAAAAAAATTTACAGCCCTTCAAATATAGATAAGGTTATTAGTTTATTTTTTAATGAACTTCAGGATCATCGTTTTGTCTTTTGTAAACAACTTGATGATGTAGTTTCCTTTAGCCAGTTCGGCTACATTTACAGAATTGGTTTTTACGCCTGTAGTATTCAGGATTCTTCCGGAAGCATCATAAATTTCAGCTTTGATGATCTCCTCACTGGATTTAATGTAAAGAATATCCTGTACCGGATTCGGATAAATGCTTACATTTTCCTTGCCTGTTTTAGTTTCAGAAACTGCCAGCACATTTCTTACCGTAGTCGTGTAAGTGTTGGTAATGACCGGAGCATTATAATCAAAATAAATATTTGCCGTATTGCTGAACGCATCTCCCATGGTCAAAGTAGATTTTGTTTTGATCTTGAAAGAAACGTATCCATCATTATTGGCATCGTCAAACGGAAGCTGTATATTTTCAAAAATAAATTCGGCCGTATTTCCGGTCATTCTCGTTACAAAACTATGGCTTGCATGTAAAGGGGTGAGAGTAGAGATATCAAATTTTGAAGCATCAATTACATCTTTCACCACAATATTCCTTGCGTTGGCAGTTCCTTGATTTTCAAACCGGATCAGGTAATGAACGTAATCGCCCACCTGGGTCTGTGCAATCATCGTTCCTTCAAGACAGGTTTTATCATTCGGATCCAGAGAATTCACAACCGTTTGGTTCAGGGTAAATGTATTGTCTGTTGGCGTATCGTCAGGGGCTCCGTTGATCTGTGCTGTATAATGCAGGATATCACCATCGTTTACCGGTGGAGTATCGGTTGGTGTATTCAGTTCGAATTTAACTTTAACTTCTCTTGTTTCAAAAGGAAAAAGACCTGTGAAATTCCAGGTAAGGTTTCCGGTAGATTGAGCATCAGGAGTTACAGTAGAGCTTACGAAATCCATAATACTGTCATTATAGCTGAATCCAACAGTTCCGGATTGCATGGTCGTTCCCTTGTTTTTGAAAACAATTTTATAATCCGAATTGAATCCCGGTACTGCAGAATCCAATGGAATAATCACAATTTCAAGGTCCGGATGGGATCCGTTGGCTGTGATACAGAAATTCTGCGTCAGCGGGCTTGTCATCATAGGGAAATTAGCCGTGAAAGAAGAAGGTGAAATACTGAAATAAGCTGGGTTTTCAAGAACCGGAGTTATTGTGTGTGAGCCTGCCGGCACCGGAAAGGAATAGTCGCCAGAATTATTACTGATAACGCTTCCTGTAGTACCGCTACCTGCGATATTGAATTTCTGGAATGCCTTATTCTGATCCGCCGGATCGCAGCCGTTTCCGTTAAGATCATATTTTGTATTTCCTTTGATGGTATAGAAAGTTCCGCCGGGAGTGAATGAACAGTAAGAATTTACCGTTACATTATTATAACCGAACGAAGTATTGTAGGCAATTGTCTGATTAATTTCAGATTCGTCACAGCAGATATAGCTTAAATTAGGATTGTTTTGATAGAGGCCAGAGTTAAGCCTGCCGTTTTTCATGAATATACTCTGCAAATTGTTATTGGGAGCATTAAATGAGTTCAAAATGGTGTTATGGGTAATGTTAAGAGAAGTAAGCTGGTTGTTATTGAGGAAAAGCGTCTGCAACAAAGGAACTCCGGAAAGATCGATGCTGGTGAACTGGTTGTTGATGATCCTCAGATAATTTAAGATCGGACTCTGACTTAAATTAAGGGTTGACAGATTATTATAACTGGCCTCAAGTGATTTTAATTTGGGTGTATTCTGAAGAATGAGAGAGGTAAGCTGGTTAGCGGAGCATACTACGTCTTCAAGTTTTGTTAAGTTACTCAGATCAAGACTTGTCAGCAAATTTCCGGAAATATGAAATCTGTATAGATCAGTCAGTGAGCTTACATCAATGCTGGAGATTTCATTGTCACTGCACAGAAGATATTTCATAGTCGTACTTCCGGCATAGTTGATCGTTTGTAGCTTTCCTCCGTTACACGTCAGGATATTCATTTTCGGGAGATTGGAAATATCCAGGTTGACAATTGCGGAATTGGATACATTAATATTTTCCAGTAAGGGACATCCCGTAAAGTTGGCAGAAGTCATATTCACGTTATTCGTAAAACTTACCAGTTTCAACGTTTGCATACCGCTGACATCTACGGAAAGAACGGTTGGACAGTCGGATACATCCAGATATTCCAGGTTGGTGAAAGACTTTATCCCTTCTATTGAGGAAATCGGGAATGAATTACCATTGGAGCTGTAGATGTTTATATTTCTGATATTAGCGGCTTCAGAAACCTGGATTTCGCCGTCATTATTGAGATCCATAGGTATCCAGTTGCCTGCAAGGTTCTGTGTGATGTGGTTGGTAGCCGTCCCGGAAAGTAGCTTGGCTTTAAATTGAGGATCCGGAATGTTGACAATCTGTGCGATGACAGATAAGTGTGCCAGAAAAAGCACAAAAAAGTAGAGTTTTTTCATGGTTCAGTGATTATTTGTTTTGATAAATATATGAAAAATTATATTACGAAAAATAATTACTTTTTAATTTTTATTATTTCATATAATGTTTGTTTTGTTTGTTTTTGTTTAAATAATTTATTTAAATATTGTTTTTGTGTTAATTTTTTATTCTGTATAAATATTATGGAATTGTAGAAATATGAGGAAAAATATGGTTATTTAATAAACAGTTATGGCTTTCCGAATAATTTAAATTTTAGCTAAAGCCCGTTCCCATTGAATATATTTGCTACCACTATAAAAATCTGCGTTATCCGAGCCATCTGCGAGAAATATTTTCCATGTTTTATGAATCTGTGTCATCTGTTTAGTCTATAATCACAATTCAATGCTATTAGGCTTGGACTTTCCAAAAAAATAAGCCATTGAAATACAATCTCAATGGCTTATTTATTATTTATTAAAGGTATTACTGTTTCTCTACCAGATCCAGAAATTCCTGTTCATCCAGAATGGTGATGGTACCAATGTCCTGCGCTTTTTTCAGCTTGCTTCCGGCCTTTTCACCTACCACAAGGAAATTGAGGTTTTTAGAAACTGCAGAAATATTCTTTCCGCCGTGTTTTTCCACCATTTCTTCAGCCTGTTCTCTAGTGAACAAAGATAATTTTCCGGTAAAAAGGAAAGTTTTCCCTTCCAGAACATTAGAAAGAACCTCATTCGTACTTTCTCCCTTTTCAAGTTGTACTCCATAAGATTTCAGACGTTCGATCATCAGGATGTTTTCCGGGTTGCTGAAGAATTCCACGATGCTTACTGCAATCTTGGCACCAATGTCTTCCACCTGGCAAAGCTCTTCTACGGTAGCGGCTTTCAGCTCATCAATAGTAGCGAAATTTTTCACCAGTTTTTTGGCAACCGTTTCACCTACATGCTTGATCCCGATTCCGTACAAAACCTTTTCAAATGCAATTTCTTTCGACTTTTCAATCCCTGAAATAATATTCTGTGCAGATTTTTCTGCCATTCTTTCCAACGGAAGGATTTGTTCTTTTGTTAAAGCATAAAAGTCAGCCGGATTTTCGATTAAGCGTTCTCTGTAAAGCTGTTCGATAGTTTCGCTTCCCAGGTTTTCGATATTCAAAGCCTTTCTGGAAACGTAATGGATCATTCTTCCCACTACCTGAGGCGGACAGTGAAGATCATTCGGGCAGAAATGGATGGCCTGGTCTTCTATTTTTACAAGCTCGGTACCACATTCAGGACAGTGCTTGATGTATTCTATTTCTTTGCTTTCTTCGGTTCTTTTTTCAGTATTGACGCCTACAATCTTAGGAATAATTTCGCCGCCTTTTTCCACATAAACAAAATCATGTTCGTGCAGGTCAAGTTTTTTAATAATATCCTCATTGTGGAGAGAAGCTCTTTTTACGATCGTTCCAGCCAGTAAAACAGGTTTCAGATTAGCCACAGGGGTAATCGCACCGGTTCTTCCCACTTGATAAGATACGCTCTGAAGTTGGGTTTCTACCTTTTCGGCTTTAAACTTATAAGCCATAGCCCATCTTGGTGATTTTGCCGTGTAACCAAGCTGTCTCTGCTGTTGCAAAGAATTGACTTTTAAAACAATTCCGTCAATCTCAAAAGGAAGATTATGCCTTTCCGTATCCCAGAAACTGATGAACTCCTTCACCTCATCCATTGTTTTACAGAGCTTTGCCTGCTGTGAAGTTTTAAAGCCCCAGCTTTGAGCCTTCTGAAGCAGTTCCCAGTGACTTTGTGCAGGAACATCCTCAGAAATAAACTGGTAAAGTACCGACGACAGACCGCGTTTTCTTACCTCGCCGCTGTCCTGCATTTTTAAACTTCCGCTGGCAGTATTCCTCGGATTCATGAAAGGATCCAGTCCTTCTTCTTCACGCAGTTTATTGATCTTGTCAAAATTTTTACGGGTCAGATAAATTTCACCTCTCATAAAAAAATGGGCAGGAAAATCACCCTTTAAAGTAAGAGGAATATCTGAAATAGTTCGGACGTTTGCCGTAATTTCGTCTCCTTGGAAACCATCACCGCGCGTTACAGCCTGAACCAGTTTTCCGTTTTCATACAGGATAGAAATAGAAGCGCCGTCATACTTCAGTTCCGCAACAAACTCCACCGGATCATTGATCGTTTTGATAATTCTTTTCTCCCAGTCTTCAAGATCATCGAAATCATAAGAATTATCCAGAGAATACATTCTGAATTTATGCTGAATGGTTGGAAAAACTTTAGTAATACCGCCTCCTACACGAACGGTAGGCGAATTTTCATCATAAAATTCCGGGTGCTTTGCTTCCAGGTCCCGAAGCTCTTCCAGCAGCATATCAAACTCAAAATCAGAGATGGTAGTGGCATCCAGGAGGTAGTAATTTTCATTATGTTGGTGAAGTTCCTTGCGGAGCTGTTCTATTTTTTGCTCTATGTTTTCAGGCATTGCATTCTATCTTTTGAGCAAAAATAGCTAAACTAATTTCATTAAAAAATACCATAATTAAATATTATAGAAATATTAAAAAGCTGTAATATCATTTAAAGTGTTAATAATCATTATTTTAAAACGTTTGTTTAAATTAATTTAACATAATGTTATGATTTAGTTGAAAATTTGTTAAAGCTCCCTTAAACAGATGGTCCGGAAAGTCAAAATACCTTTGCACATCTAATTTGAAGAGATGAGAAAAGTAAAGATTGTACTAGGATTATTGTTTTTGGGATTTGGAACACTGGCTTATGCGCAGACTACGCAGGCTTCTATTGTGGGAAAAGTAACCGGGCTGGGCAGTACTGCTCAGGAAAAAGTGAAAGTAACGATCGTGAACGAGTCTACAGGGTTCAGGACGGAAACGGAGACCAATTCGAAAGGAGAATATATTTTTAAAGAAATTCCTTTGGGTGGGCCTTATACGGTTATTGTGAACGAGGAGAAAAAAGAAGGATATAACGTCAACTTTGGAGATCAGGTGACCGTCAATATGAGCCTGGGCGGCAGCGAAAAGCAGATAGAAGAGGTGATTGTTACCGGAAACCTGAAAAATAAGATCGGAAACCTTGGAGCGGCTACAGCTATTTCAGCAAAGAATATCAGCATGCTGCCGGTAAACGGAAGGAATTTCACTAATCTTACCGAACTGTCCCCGTTAAGCGGAAAAGGAGGGAATCTTTCCGGCCAGCTGGGATCTTCAACCAACTTTACGATTGATGGAATGACGGCTAAAAACCCAACCTCAGCAGGATCCACAACCAGCAGAAGTGGTGCCCCGTTTTCTATTTCTATTGAAGCTGTCCGTGAGTTTAAAATTACCACCAACCAGTACGATGTAACATTGGGAAGAAGTGGTGGTGGAACTGTAAGCGCCGTTACGAAATCCGGGACGAATAAATTTTCTGGAAGTGCCTGGGAATATTTAAGGACAAACTGGTTATCCAGTCCGTATGACATCAGGGGAAACAAAAGAGAAAATGATTTCTCTACTTCCCAGTTCGGATTTTCATTGGGCGGACCGATTATTAAAAATAAACTGCATTTCTTCGTGGCATGGGATCATCAGCTGGATTCAAGACCGTTAATCATTGCGGACATCAAATCTAAAGACGACGAGAAGAGATTTAATACAACAACTGAGACGCTGAACCAGTTCCTTGATATTGCAAGGAAAAAATACGGAGTTGGAAATACTCCACAGTTCGGAAGCTTTGATAAAGTAAGAAATTCTGATGCAGGATTCCTTCGTTTGGATTGGCAGATCAATGAAAAAAACCTATTGACGTTAAGAAATAATTTCACCTACGATCTTAATAAAAACGGATTGGGAGATAATACCGCGATCAACTTCTTTGAATCTTACGGGAATGATAAAAACCTGGATAACAGCTTACTTTTGACTTTGAGAACAAACGTAAAGCCAAATATCACGAATGAATTAAAAGCACAGTATCTATATACTTTCCAGGACAGTTACCAAAACAATGAGTTGGGACATCCGGTTCCGAGAGCTGTTGTGGAAGGAGTTGCCTCCAGTGTTGGATCTACCAATATCCAGATTGGAGGACATCGTTTTGCCCAGGAAGGTTTCCGGAATAATGTATTCCAGATTGTGGATAACTTATACTACAACACAGATAAGATTAAATATACTTTTGGGGCAGATCTGATGTATACCAGATCGAAATCCATCTACGGAAGTGAAGTGAACGGAAGATTCCAGTTCCAGGGAATGACGAATTTTGCCAATCTTACTCCTTACAGGTTCTACAGAGAAGTACCGTTGATGGACGATCCTTCTGTAAAATCCAGTATCTGGAATGCAGGAATATACGGACAGATCCAGACCAAAATAGCAACAGGTCTTGATTTTATGGCCGGATTAAGATTCGATTACGGAGGATACCCGAAAGCTGAATTCAATCAAAAGCTTTTTGACGAAATGGGAATCAGAACGGATAATCAGATCAAGTCTTTTGTTATTCAGCCAAGATTTCAGTTTGACTGGAATATCAACGAAGAGAATAAGGATTTCTTAAAATTTGGTGCCGGAATCTTCTCTTCCGATATCAACAACTATATGGTGATCAATAACCTTGTTTTTGACGGAAAACATTTGGCAACAGTAGATGTGAATCCAGGAACTGTTGGCCTGACTCCTGATTTTCCAGGATATAGAAATGATTACGGAACGGTTCCTTCACTTTCACAGTATCAGATCCCAACAATCAATTATACAGGAGAAGACGCAAAAATTCCAATCGTTTATAAAGCGAATATTTCCTATACACACTTCTTTAATGAAAGATTCAGAGCAGGAATTGCCGGATATATGGCGCTGGGAAGAAACAATTACTTCTATTATGACAGAAACATGATGGCCAATCCATTCTTCACTTTAGCTAATGAAGGGGGAAGAGGAGTATATGTGCCTGCATCTACTATCATCAATAATGATAATAAAAGTGTGAGTATCGACTGGAAAGAAGGAAGAATCAATAAAAAATTCGGAAGAGTGCTTGAGCTTGTAAGCGATGGAAAAGTAAACCAGTTCTCGTTCGTGGTAGATACCAGCTACCGTTACTGGAAAGATGGGGAGATCACTGCAAGTTATACATGGTCCGACATCAAAGATAATACCTCATATAATGGAAATGTGGCGAATTCTGCAACATTATCTACTCCGGTTCAGGGAGATCCGAGAGATTTAAGAATGGGCTATTCTGACAACCAGTTCAGAAACAAGATCGTGGTTTACGGTAACTCACCTACCATTGCAGGCTTTACTTTGGGAGTAAGGTATTCAGGAATCGGAGGAACGCGTTTCTCGGTGACTGCAGGAGGAAACATTAATGGAGATTTCGTGGATTCCAATGATCTTGCCTATATTTTCCCGGAAATTATTACCCAGCCGCTTCTTAATGATCCGGAAGTAGGACAGGCACTGAAAGATTATGTTGAAAAATACAACAATGCCATTGCAGAACGTAACGGAGGTAAAAACGGTTTCTACGGGGTATGGGATGTTCGTGTTGCGAAGAAATTTAAATTTGAAAAGATCGGTGCATTTGAGCTTTCTGTAGATATCTTCAATCTGGCGAACCTTCTTAATAAAGAATGGGGTGTGAATAAATCTTATGGTAATATGTCGTTGTACAGGGTAACCAAATTCAACCAGGCTACAAGGCAGTTTGAATACGTTAAAAATACCAGCGGTTTGGCGCCTCTTTCCGGGAATCCTTACCAGATCCAGATCGGAGCCAAATACAGCTTTTAACATTTAAATAGTACCTTTATCAAACATTTTAAGTTTTTTATTTAATTATCCAATTGTATTATGAAAAAATTTATCTTAGGGTTAGCAGTTTTAAGCACAGTCGTAATGAAGGCACAAACCCAGATTATTGCACACAGAGGCTATTTCCAGGCTCAGCCGCCTACAACGGAAAATTCTATTAAATCTTTAGAAAATGCCCAGAAATTAAAGATATACGGATCGGAATTCGATGTAAGAATGACCAAAGATGGAGTTCTTGTGATCAATCATGACGAACATCATGGTGAAATGGAGATTTCTGAAACCAATTTCAAAGAGCTGGAAGCATTGAAGCTGTCGAATGGCGAAAAGTTTCCAACACTAAAAGATTATCTGAAGCAGGGCAAAAAAGATCCTTCTTTAAAGCTGATCGTTGAGATCAAGCCTGCAAAAACTCCGGAAATAGAAAATGAGATCACTCAAAAAACCCTTAAAATGATCAGGGATATGAAACTGGAAGGGCAGAGTGAATATATTTCTTTCAGCCTGAACATCTGCAAACAGATCAAAAAGCTGGAACCGAAATTCAAGGTTCAGTATCTGAACGGAGAGCTTTCTCCGGAACAGATCAAAAAAGAAGGTCTTGACGGAATGGATTATCATTACAGCATTTTCCAGAAAAATCCAACATGGATTTCTGAGGCGAAAGCATTGGGATTGATCACAAACTCCTGGACAGTAAATGATCCGGCAATTTATCAGGATCTAAAAAATCAGGGAATAGGTTTTGTAACCACTAATATTCCTGATCAGTTAAAGAATAAATAACAGATTTTGGCTTAAAGAATAAAGCCGGATAGTAAATTTTACAGCCTGTTTCATTTTAGAAACAGGCTGTTTTATGTCTGTGTTTGAATGATTTATTGATTGAAAGCAGTATGGTATGTTTATTTTTTCAGAGAAAGACAATAAAGGTATACTAATGAAGATGTAAAACAGTATTAAAAATTATTAATTATTTAAATAACTGAATATCAAATACATGTTTGATGTGTTAAACTTAAGTTCATGATTTGTTTAATAATATTTTAATAAATGTTAAAGTGGCGTTAAAAGCATAGCCATAATGTCGTTTTAATTTTGCGCAAACAAAAAGGATATGCGTAAAGAGACACAAAAACTGCTGGTTTTGTCGCTGTTAGGATTAGTCAGCGTCAATCTGGCGGCTCAGCAGAAAGCGAAAAAAGATACTGTTAAAGGCATTGATGAGGTGGTGGTAACCGCTTTGGGAATCAAAAGGCAGGATAAGTCTTTAGGATACTCTACCCAAACTATTAAATCAGAAGAAATCCTCAAAACCCAGAATAACAACTGGGCCCAGTCACTGGAAGGTAAAGTAGCCGGACTGAAAGTTCAGACCGCAGGGGCAGGGCCATTGGGAACCAGCCGTATCACACTCCGTGGAGACGTTTCGATGAACATGGGAAATAACGGGGCACTAATCGTTGTAGATGGTGTTCCTTTAAGTGACAGAAAAACAGGAACCGGAACTTCGGCATACGGCGCCGGTTCGGGAGGTGACTTACCTATTGATTACGGGGACAGTTTCAACAGCATCAACCCGGAAGATATCGAATCTGTTACCGTTCTGAAAGGTCCAAGTGCATCTGCATTGTACGGTTCCAGAGGTTCCAGGGGAGCTATTATGATCACCACCAAATCCGGTAAAACGAAAAAAGGAAAAATTCAGATCACACTGAACTCCTATACCAGTTTTGACAGCGTCCTTAAATGGCCGGATTATCAGTATGAATATGGACAGGGAACCATGCAGAAAGACAAAGGCGGAAATTATTACTACTCTTACGGAGCTTCCGCAGACGGAGTGAATACCGGATCTACCAGCAGTGCTTTCGGACCGAAATTTGACGGGCAGTATTATTTCCAGTATGATCCTTCAGTAGAGGGACAGAGTAAGGAAAGACAGCTCTGGAGACCCTATAAAAATAACATCAAAGATTTCTGGCAGACAGGAACCACCTATTCAAACAGTTTATCATTAGAACATTCCAATGAAACGACTGCCTTCAGATCATCTCTTTCTTACCTTAAAAATGAATGGATGATGCCGAATACAGGCTTTAACAGATTGAACGCAGCAGTATCTGTTGACCATAAAATGAGCAGTAAACTAAGGGTAGGAACCAAATTGAATTTCAGCCAGACCAAAAGTGATAATCTTCCGGCTACAGGATATAACAACCAGTCGATTTCATACTTTATGATCTTTCAGAATCCAAACGTAGATCTGGCGTGGTACAGACCTATCTGGAAGAGCGGTCAGGAGCAGGTAGATCAGATTCATCCTTTCAGCTCATATATTGATAACCCATATGTTATTGCTTATGAAAACCTCAATTCTACAGATAAAAAGATCATTACCGGAAATATTAACGTAAACTATCAGTTTGCGAAAAATTTTGATGTGGCCTTCAAATCCGGACTGGAATGGAGCAATGAGTTCCGGACACAAAGAAGACCGTGGAGCTCTGCCAATTACCTGAAAGGCTATTACAGGGAGCAGTATATCAGATATTTAGATCTGAATAACGACATTCTATTTACCTATAAAAATAAATTCGGAGACTTTGGTGTAACTGCTTCTGCCGGAGGAAACATAAGGTATTATGAGCAGAGCATGAGTGATTACAGGGCGATAGGGCTTAATAAAGCAGGGGTATACCAGCTGACCAACGCCATCGCACTGGATAATAAGCTTCCGAAGCCTAATGACAACCAGGTGAACAGTATGTATGCACTGGCGAATTTCAGCTATAAAGATCTTGTTTTTGTGGATGTTACGGCCAGGAATGACTGGAGCAGTACGCTTCCTAAACACAACAGATCTTATTTCTACCCGTCGGTGTCATCATCCTTTATCCTGTCTGATATTTTTAAAATGAAATCAGACCAGTTTAATTTCTGGAAACTGAGACTTTCATGGTCAAAAGTAGGAAACGATACCTACAATTACATGTTGGATAAATACTATGAAAACAGCTCGTTTACAGGTTCCGTGGAATCTCCCTTGCTGTATCCCAATCCTGATCTGAAACCTGAAATGATCACCAATATTGAAGGCGGGATGGATTTTACAATCCTTAAAAACAGATTAAGCTATAATATCACAGCTTATCAGAACAATTCCAATAATCAGACTATTGTAATCCCGGTACTGTATGAGGTAGGCTATAACAAAAGGATTATTAATGCCGGTGAGATCAGAAACAGAGGAATTGAAATGACCCTAAATGCTTATCCGGTCAAGAATAAAAACTTCTCTTGGAATGTAAGCGCCAACTGGTCTATGAACAGAAATAAAATCCTTTCCCTTCCTGAAGAATTTCACGGCGAACCTTACACCATTGGAAGTGTAGGCGGCGTGGTGTATTACAATGCTGTAGTAGGCGGTTCGTTGGGAGATATGTACGGTTATGGCCTGATGTATTCTCCGGACGGGCAGGTAATTTACGGAAGCGACGGATTGACAGCAAAGCCTACAGAAATGAAAAAGATAGGAAATGCCTATCCAAAATGGAGAGCAGGTCTTCAAAATGAATTTAAATATAAAAATATTACATTAAGCTTCTCATTTGACGGTCAGTATAAAGGAATTGCCTATTCCCAGTCCCATCACAAAATGTCCGAGCAGGGAAAACTCGAGCATACGCTTTGGGGAAGAGATAATCCGAATGGCCTGATCGTAGGGCAGGGGGTAGTTCAGAACCCGGATGGCAGCTTCTCACCGAACACGAAAGGAGTTCCCGTTCCTACCTATTACGGTGATTATTACAGGAGAGCCAATGTGGAAACAAATTCATTCGATACCTCGTTCATCAAGCTTAGAGATGCCAGAATTTCTTATTCTTTCCCGAAATCAATTGTTGATCCTTTGAAGGTTACGGATATTACCCTTGCCTTATTTGGAAGAAACCTGTGGATGTGGACAAAATTCCCATTGTTTGATCCCGAAGCTGCAACCCTTGATGATTCTACCATTACTCCGGGGATAGAAATGGGGCAGCTGCCTTCTTCAAGAACAGTCGGGATACAGTTAAACGTTAAATTTTAAAAATCAGAACAATGAAAAAACTTATCTATATATCTTCATTTCTCATGCTTTTGGGAACTGCTGTGTCATGTGACAGAAGCCTTGATGAGATCAATAAAGACCAGAGCCGGATCAATAAACCAGTGGCCAGCTCACTGCTGGTTCCCATACAGTATAATATGGCTGCAATAGGCTATAACAGGGCTAATGACTTTACTTTCGACCTTATGCAGGTATCTCTGGACTTCCCAAATGAAGGAAACTCGCTGAGCCGTTACTACATCACTGAAAATACCGGAGCCGGGTTCTGGAATAATTCCTACCGGTGGCTGAAGCAGGTAGATGACCTGAAAAGAGCTGCTGTTGAAGAAGGGGACAAAAACTATGAAGCCATTGCTTTGGTACTGAATGCATGGATCTATTCCAACCTTACCGATACGTATGGTGATGTTCCTTTCTCTGAAGCTTCCAAGCTGGATGAAGGAATTTTACAGCCCAAATTCGACAGACAGAAAGATATTTATGTAAAACTGCTGGATGATCTGAAAACAGCCAATTCCCTTTTTATCACCAATAAAGTGCTTGCAGGAAATGACCTTTTTTACAAAGCTGAATCAGATGCAAACGGAATCACCAACTGGAAAAAGTTCTGTAATTCACTTTCTTTAAGATTGCTGACAAGAATTCTAAGCAAGAATGGTGAAGTGAATGTTCATGCAAGAATCCAGGAGATCATCGGTAACCCTTCTGTATACCCAATTTTTCAAAGCAATGCCGATGGAGCGAAACTTGATATCACGGGAGTTTCCCCTCTGATGCCGCCTATTGCCAGACCCCAGGATTTTACTACCGGAAGAGCTGCTTCCGAATTTTTTGTTACAACGCTGAAAGCAAATAATGATCCGCGTTTGGCGATGTTCTTCTCCCAGGCCAAAGATCTGAACAATGTTAGTATAGGGTACAAAGGAGCACCTTCCGGGTATGCCTTTGGAACCACATTCGATTATCAGCCTTCAAATCTTAATCAGAACCTAGCCAAAGCCCCTCTGAAAATCCTTATGTATCCTTATGCTGAGCTGCAGTTCATATTGTCCGAGCTTGCCTTTAAAGGAATTGTTCAGGGGAGTGCGCAAACTTATTATGAGAATGGAGTAAAAGCAGCGATAGAACAATGGGGAGCAGTAATGCCTGTCAACTACTTCAGCAATCCCAATGTGGCTTATAAGCCTGAAATGGAAAGAATCATGCTTCAGAAATATGTAGCGCTTTTCTTTGTAGACCAGCAGCAGTGGTTTGAAAAAAGAAGAACGGGCTTTCCTGTACTTCCCAATAATGGAGGTCTTCTGAACGGTGGTGCCATGCCTAGTAGGTTAATGTATCCGCCAAACCCTAAAGTTTTGAACACCGCCAATTACCAGGCTGTGATTCAGCAGATGGGTGGAGATGATATCAATGTAAAAATGTGGTGGAATAAATAAGTTAAAAAGAATAAAGAATAAAGAATAAAGAATAAAGAATAAAGAATAAAGAATAAAGAATAAAGAATAAAGAATAAAGAATAAAGAATAAAGAAATGAGTATTAATATAAAATTTTTAATGCCTTGCGTATTGGTTTCGGCAATGGCATTTTCACAGGATTCCGTTTCAGGATATGTGTTTGAAGATAGTAATAAGAACCAGAAGAAAGAAAACCGGGAAAAAGGAATTGAAGGCGTTCCGGTATCCAATGGAGTTCAGGTTGTGCTTACTGATAAAAGCGGTAGGTACAGCTTACCTGTTCAGGAAAACCAAACCATCTTTGTGATCAAACCTTCAGGATATCAGACGGCTCTGAACAGCAATAATCTACCACAGTTTTATTACCATCACAAGCCAGAAGGTTCACCGGCTGATTTTAAATATAAAGGAACAGCGCCAACTGGAGATCTTCCGAAAGAGCTGAACTTCCCGCTTTATAAAAAAGAAGAAAGCAAAAATTTTGATATTCTTGTTTTCGGAGATCCTCAGCCTTACACAGAAAAAGAGCTTGATTATTTTAAAAGAGCTATCGTGAATGAAGTGAAAGGTACTAAGAAAAATGCAGTATTGGGAATCAGTTTAGGAGATTTGGTGGGCGATAATCTGAGCCTTCAGAAACCTTACGCGGATGTAATGAAAGAGATTGGTCTTCCATGGTACAATGTGATGGGAAATCATGATATGAACTACGACGCCAAAGAAGATCAATTTTCAGATGAAACCTTTGAAAATAATTTTGGTCCGGCTAATTATTCCTTCAATTACGGAAATGTACACTTTATTATTTTAGATGATATTCTATATCCCGATCCGAGGGACGGAAAAGGCTATTGGGGCGGATTCCGTGAGGACCAGCTGAAATTTATTGAAAACGATCTGAAACTGGTTGATAAAAACAAACTGATCGTTGTTTCTTTCCATATTCCTTTAGAGCATAAAAACGAAGATAATTTCAGAAACTCAGACCGCCAGAAATTATTTGATTACCTGACTCCTTTTCAAAATGCTTTGATTTTATCGGCTCACACACACATTCAGCAACAGATTTTCTACGGAAAACAAGTCGGCTGGAACGGTTCAAAAGACCTTCATGAATACAATGTGGGAACTACCTGCGGCGACTGGTGGTCAGGAACGTCTGATGAGATAGGACTGCCTACTTCAACCATGAGAGACGGAACTGCAAAAGGATATTCGTTCATTAGCTTTAATGATAATCAGTATAAAGTTAAATATAAAACAGCCGGAAAACCGGAGGACTATCAGATCAAATTGTATGTTCCGAAAGTGATTCCTTACCCGTCAAAAACTTCAGCAAAGATCCTTGCCAACTTTTTCATGGGAAGCAAAAAGGACAAAGTAGAATACAGGATAGACAATGGAGCCTGGGAAGAAATGGATTATGACGAAACAGTAGATCCGAATTTTGCCCTTTCCGTATTTAAATGGGATTCTACACAGAATTTATTCCCCGGAAGAAGACCATCCAACCCTGAAATGTCAAAACATATCTGGACTGCAGGTTTTCCTAAGAAGCTTGCGTTAGGAAAACATAAACTTGAAGTGAAAGCTGCAGATATGTACGGAAATCAGTTTACCGTTTCCGAAGAATTCGAGGTACAGAACCCTGTTCTTATTCCATAGTTTTTCATTTTTTACTATACTTTCAACAGAAACCGGTTTATGATTAAGCCGGTTTTGTTTTTTTGGAGGTAATTTGTAATGATTATGGCATGAACCACCCCATCAAAAATTCTTTGAATTTTCACCACCCCTCCATGAGAGGGAAATTTTGATCCGATGAATTTTTTGTTGGTAAAGATCTCCGGTTTCTTAGAACTTAAGTGAACTTTTTATCTTTAAAGCATTAAACTTTAAACATTAAACTTTAAAATAACTTAAGTATTCAAAATCTTTGTCCCTTTGTATAAAAATCAGAGGTTACTATTAAAATTCGGTTAAATCCGGATTCTATCGGTCCTTTAAAAATGTTCTTTCGTAAATTTGTCTGACGAAACAATAATATTATGAATATAAGCGGAAAAAATGCCATCGTAACTGGTGGTGGAAGAGGATTGGGAAAAGCGGTTGCTTTAGCTTTGGCTAAGGAAGGAGTGAATGTTGCTGTTACTGGTAGAAATGCAGAAAATCTTAAAAGTACGGCTGAAGAAATTAAAGCGCTTGGTGTAAACTCAGCCTATGCTGTTTTCAGTATTGATAACGAATCTGAAGTGAAAACCGGAATCGAATCCCTTGCAAAACAGCTGGGAAGCGTAGATATTCTGATTAATAATGCCGGAATCGGGGATTTTGGAAGCATTGAAGATATGCCTTCCGAAACATGGGAACAGGTCATTAAAACCAATCTGTTTGGAGTGTACTATGCTGCCAAGGCGGTGTATCCGTTCTTAAAAGCAAATGGTGAGGGAGATATTGTCAATGTGGCTTCTACAGCAGGTTTGAAAGGCGGTCCGAATATGTCAGCTTATGCAGCATCCAAAGCAGCGGTAGTTTCCTTGTCACAATCGATGATGGCAGAATGGAGAAAGCAGAACATTCGTGTGATCACTTTAACGCCGAGCACTATTGCTTCCGATATGA
The DNA here is from genome assembly GCF_003290185.1 of Chryseobacterium lathyri. Taxonomy (GTDB): domain Bacteria; phylum Bacteroidota; class Bacteroidia; order Flavobacteriales; family Weeksellaceae; genus Chryseobacterium; species Chryseobacterium lathyri. Next base: position 133,791 of record NZ_QNFY01000005.1, read on the forward strand.
GTATTCAGGGGGGACTAACAGACGGAAATCCTGATAAAGTACTTCAGCCGGAAGACTTTGCAGAATGGGTAAGAGATATTTTGAAAATGAACAGAAGAGCATTGATTGCTAACGGTTCTATTTTTTCTACAAATCCATAGATTGATTATAAGTTGCGGAATTGGGGTTTGTGTGATGTACAAGGAACTAACTCATGTGTAAAATATTCAATAGGAGCGGGCTTTAGCCCGCTTTCTCTTTTTAATAATCTCATCCGGCTTTAGCCAAAATATAAAAACTCTTACTAGCCTTTGCCATAAAAGAAAGACATTATTCTCAAAATATACAAGACTCATGGCACTTCAATTTTTTTAACAATAATAACATCCTTATTTTTGCACTAAATTATTCACTCACATGCAAAATTATTTAGAATTCAATTTCAGGATTTCTCCATTGCAGCCATGGAACGAGATATTAATGGCGGAGCTTATCGAAATAGGTTTTGACAGCTTTACGGAAGAAATCGACGGAATTTTAGGATATATCCAGAAAGAACAGTTTAAAGAAGAAGATCTTAAAGCACTTCCGCTTTTTGAAAATGAAAATGTACAGATCACTTATTCTTTCGAAGAAATGCCCAATATCAACTGGAATGAAGAATGGGAAAAGAATTTTTCGCCGATCAATATTGATGATAAAGTGCTCATCAGAGCAGAATTCCATGAATCTGTCCCGGGAATGCATGAAATCATTATTCAGCCTAAGATGTCTTTCGGAACAGGGCATCATCCTACAACGCATCTGATGATTCAGCAGATGATGGATATTGATTTCAATGGTAAAAAAGTGCTTGATATGGGATGTGGAACCTCGGTTTTGGCAATTTATGCAAAGCAGATAGGTGCAGGGCATACAAAAGCGATTGATATAGACGAATGGTCTGTGGAAAACTCAAAAGAAAATGCTGCCAGAAACGGGGTTGAACTTGATATTGAACTGGGAACCGCAGAAAATTTAGGAAAAGAAAACTTTGATATCATTCTGGCTAATATCAATAGAAATATCCTGATCTCCGATATTCCTACCTATGTTTCTGTTATGAATGAAGGGGGAAAACTGCTGCTTTCCGGACTGTGCTTCTTTGACGTGGATGATATCCTGGAAGTATGCAAAGAAAGCGGACTGGAACTTAAAAAGAAACTTCAGCGTGAAGAATGGGTAAGCCTTTTGCTGGAAAAATAATGAAACACAATAGTCATATGAAATCTTTATTGACGGTTTTATGCCTGCTGTTCCTGCAGTTTTTTTCTGCACAGGAAGAAAATGGCGTTTATCCTGACGGAGTTTTCAGCTTTGAAGAAAACAAACCCCAGAAAATTTTTACAGACTGGACCAGAGTAAGAAAAGAACCGGATGTAAAAGCTGAAGTAACTGATTCTCTGCAAACCAACCAGCAGGTGCTGATCCTTAAAAAAGAAGAAGCAATACTTAAGTTAGGCGAAAGAGGGGCTAATTGGTACAAAGTTTCTTATCAGAAAGGAGATTTGGTTTCGGAAGGGTATGTCTGGGGAGGTAATCTTTCCGTTGGTTACCGCAATAAGAACGGCTACGATTTCCTTTTTGGACTTTCAAAAACGGTAGACCGGAAAAATAAAGAATATAATGAAACTGTAAAGCAAAACATTGCCGGGATAAAAGTCATCGAAGGAACCAATTTAGTTGATGAGGTGTACTTCGACACCGGAAGAGGAGAGGAACTAAGCTATGCTACATTTACCATTGAAAGCGGACATAAGCTGCAGAATGTGGAACTCACCCTTAAAGCTATGGTTTCCGGTGAAGCCTGCGGAATTGCAAGCTATACTCAGTATGTTCTTTTTAAAGACAAAAAACTGGTTCCACTGCCACAACTGATGAATGTAGGGGATGCCGATGTATACTACCATTCCGAAGAATTTGTATTTCCCAATGATAAAGGCGGAATTCCCAATGCATTTATCTTTAAAACAGAGGAAATGGAAAGAGATGACAAAGACAGAGAAAAGAAAAAACATTCTTCCAAAACGTATCTCTGGAACGGAAATTCTTATAAACTTAAATAAAATTCAAAACTAAAAATAAAGCAGCTGCCGTATAAATTACGGTGGCTTTTGTATATCCTTTAGCGAATAATAGAATCTGTTTTATTAAAATACAAAAGACTTAACATTTTTTGCAGGGTCTTTCTCAGTGAGCCTGAATCATTTTAAATTGCATTGTGTTGGCTTTAATGATTTAAGTTAGAAATCTTTCTAAATCATTCAGATGGATGAGGCATGGACAAATAAATGTACCTTTAATTAAAATATAATAAATTAACAATTAATACGTTATATATGTAAACAATCCGGTAACGTGCCGGAAAGCTTAATACGCTCCTCATTCCAACACCCGATTTAGCACATCTGTTTGTTCGCGTTAGGTAGATCAAACAAGATATCTTATGTCACAAAAAGTAAAATTCTCATCAGTTTCTGGTTCTCATTTTTATGCAACTCTTAGGAGCAGAGTAGATCAATTTTTCAGTCAGCATCAATTAAGTCAACATGCCAATGGCCATATGTGGGGCAAAACTGTATTTTTCCTTACAGGGTTTATTGGAATTTACCTTGTAATTATTTCAGGCCTGCTTCCGACCTGGATGCTCTTGCCACTTGCAGTGGTTCTGGGTATGTTTAGTGCCTTTGTAGGCTTCAATGTATGCCACGATGCTATACATGGTGCACTTTCCGGTAATAAAAAAGTGAATAAACTGTTCGGGTTTATTTTTAATCTGATCGGCGCCAATCCATACGTTTGGAGTATCACTCACAATGTGGTTCACCACACCTATACCAATATCCCCGGACATGATGAGGACATTAAAGTCGCGCCGGGATTGATCCGGATTGCTGAGGAAGACGAAGTGAATCGTATTCAACGGTACCAGCATTGGTATGCCTTTCCGCTTTACAGCTTAGCTTCCCTGTCATGGGTGTTCCGTAAGGATTTTGTAAAGTTTTTCCAGAAAAAAATTGGGGCACATCAGAATAAGCACCCTAAGCTGGAATATTTCAATTTGTTTTTCTATAAAGCGCTTTATTACTTCCTTTTTATCATATTGCCGCTATTGGTACTGGATGTGAGCTGGTGGCAGTTTCTGATCGGTTTTCTGTTCTTACATATTGCCGAAGGCTTGACGATGGGACTGGTATTTCAGCTGGCCCACGTTGTTGAGGGTACCAATTTCCCTGTGCCTAACGAAACCGGGCAGATAGAAGAAGCCTGGGCGGAGCACCAGATGCGTACAACTGCAAATTTTGCAACGCACAATAAGCTCGCGGCATTTTTCCTTGGCGGACTAAACAGGCAGATAGAGCACCATCTGTTTCCTAAAGTCTGCCACATACATTATGGGAAGATCTCTGTTATTGTGAAGAAGACAGCGATGGAGTTCAACTTGCCTTACATTGAAAATAAGAGCTTTTTATCGGCACTGTACTCGCATTTTCTAACACTGAAAAAATTTGGCAAAGAGGCAGCCGTTAATTAACCAAATAGGGTAGCTAGCCTTTGTGTCCCCGAACTCTTTGGCTACTGATCTTAATCGGATTTTACAGGTATTTTGTTGATTTATAATATTTTATAATTTATTAAATGTATTTTTGATTGTTAAACTTATATTTATACATACCTTCATTATATTCTAATATTATGGTTTTATAAATTTATCCTGAAAATTCATCAAGCATGTCTAAACTTGGAACAAAAAATAATGTTCCTGTTTGTGCAGTACTGAAATCAAGAATTCGGTCATAATTTCCCGGCGGGTTACCGATGAACATATTGGTCAACATTTTTTCAACCGTGCTGAATGTACTTGCATAGCAGATAAAATAAGTTCCCATTTCATTAGTTGCTACGTTTCCGAAAGGCATGTTATCACGCACAACTTTAAAGTCATCACCAATATTAGCCAATGCGATATGTGAATTTTTAGGTTTTACATCATCATCCATTTCAATATCAAGGTCTTTGGATCTGCCTATTACTTTTTCCTGTTCTTCCACGGAAAGCGATTTCCAGGCATTAAGATTGTGGATGTATTTCTGTACAAAAAGATAGCTTCCTCCTTCATATTGTAAATCAGAATCATCAATGATGGCAAAATGATCCCGGTCTTTGCCGTGTGGGTTTTCAGTACCGTCAACAAAGCCTAAAATAGATCTGCTATCCCAATAACGGAATCCTTGCACCTCAACTACACAATCTGCTATTTCCTTCATATATCCGGAAATTATAGAAGCCATATCATAAGCAAAGCTTTTTTCATCGGCCCGGATGTGAAAATGCAAATCTCCTTTTGTACTTACTGCCGTATGTTTACTGCCTTTTATTTCCTGGAATTTCTTAAATTCTTTAGGCAGTGGTTGAGGCAATTCAAGTTGTTGCCATGCTTCATATCCAATCCCCATTACACAGCTGGCTTTGGAATCCGGAAAACGGTCAAGTGCCGAATTATTCAAATTAATTACCAAAGCACAAACTCTTTGGAAAACTGATTTGATCTTATCGGGATCAACGTTGTCCTTAAAATTCCATATTAAAAAATAGGTGTTATTATTCGGATAATCTGTAACATTCTGAGCATTATAATCAGTAGAAAAAGTATTATTCATTGAGATGGGTATATTGGTTTTTATTTATCAAATTTAATAAATGCTGTTGGGATAATGAGGTTGGTTTTATAAAATAAACAATTCAGAATATTCTTCTCACAAATTACGGTAGAAACTTTTTATTATACCTTCGTATGACGCCCTAAAAATGAGTATTATTGTAAGAAAATTAATTCTCAAAATATATGGGGCATTGGGAAATCTTTTTGTTTTTTTTAATCATCGCTTTCATTTATTCTTCCGTGGGATTTGGTGGAGGATCCAGTTACCTTGCTGTTCTGGCAATGTATAGTCTTCCTTATCAGGAAATACGGTTAACAGCGCTTATCTGTAATGTTATTGTGGTAATAGGAGGCGTATTTATTTATATCAAAAATAAACAGACTGACTGGAAGAAAATACTTCCGCTTACGATTATAAGTGTTCCTATGGCGTATCTGGGAGCTGTTTTAAAAATAAGCCAGGAAACTTTTTTCCTGATCTTAGGCATTACTTTAATCATTGCTGCATTGTTGCTTTGGATCAAGACAGAAACAAAAAATGGCGAAAACCCCTCAGAATATACAGAAACCTCTCTGTTCAAAAACGGATTTTTAGGAGGGGGAATCGGGTTTTTGTCAGGATTGGTGGGAATTGGCGGCGGAATTTTTCTTTCCCCTCTATTAAACCTCATGAAATGGGATACCCCACGAAAAGTTGCAGCAGCATCAAGTGTTTTCATATTGGTAAATTCAGTATCAGGGATTTTCGGACAATTATCCAAATTATCTGCAGACATGGATTATTTCAGAATTCTGAGTTTGTGTTTTGCCGTATTCATTGGCGGACAGATAGGTTCCAGGATGTCCCTGAAATGGAATCCCTTGGTCATCAAAAGAATGACAGCTGTCCTGGTTTTGGTAGCCGGGATAAATGTTTTAATAAAATATTGGTAATAAGCTAAATTTAAAAATGATACTTAAAATATTAGCATTCGGAATAACGAAAGATATTTTCGGAGCATCAGAAAAAGAAATAGAAATAAATGAAGGTGCAAATGTTAATGCGCTAAAAGAGCTTCTGGAAAAAGATTTTCCTGAACTGAAAAAACTGAAATCTTATTTTATTGCCGTTGATGATGAATATGCAGAAGACCATCAGGAATTAACGGTTTCTAACGAAATAGCAATAATTCCACCGGTGAGTGGTGGATAACAGATATGGTTGATATTAAAATAACAGAAAATATACTGGATCTTACGGATTGCTTTAGCCTTGCATCCGATCCTGCATGCGGAGGAATGGCATCATTCGTAGGAACAGTACGAAATCACACCAAAGGTAAATCTGTTACCCGCTTGGAATATGAATGCTATGAATCTATGGCAATTAAGGAAATACAGAAAATAGTGGGTAAAGCCATTTCTTTATTTTCGGTAAAAAATATTGTAGTTCATCACCGTACCGGAATTTTATTTCCAGGCGATGCTGCAGTGATCATCGTGGTGAGTGACGGGCATAGAAATGCTGTTTTTGATGCGTGCAGCTATATGATCGAAAATATTAAAAAAACCGTTCCCATCTGGAAAAAAGAAATTTTTGAAGATGGAGAAGAATGGGTTTCCGCACATCCGTAATTTGAGGAACAAAATTTTGTACCTTTATTAAACCAGTTATTAAATTATGAAAGCCCATCTGCTATCAAATAAGTCAGTAAAACAGATAGAAATCGTCAAAGTTAAGGACAACAGCAGTTTTCCTTATACGGATGATGTTTCTGTAGAAGAACCTTTGGAAATCAGGGTTGTTTATCATTTAGCAGATAAAAAAGAGTCCAGAAATATATCTGTAACGATGCGGACTCCCGGAAATGATACAGAGCTTGCTGTAGGTTTTTTGTTTACAGAAGGAATTATTTCCAGCCGTCAACAGGTTAAAAGCACCTATTTTCCGGAAGCAGAATGTTCCAGAAACAGTGAAAATATTGTCATTGTTGAGCTTACAGAAGGTTGTATTCCCGAGCTTATGAAAGCCGACAGAAATTTTTATACCACTTCCAGCTGTGGTGTATGTGGAAAAGGTTCCATAGAATCCATAAGAACAGTAAGCACTTTCCATAATCATACAAAACAAAACACAGAAGTTTCCCTGGAAACTCTGTATCAACTATCCGAAAAGCTGCAGTCGTTTCAGAATAATTTCAGTGCTACAGGCGGTATACACGCTTCCGGCATTTTTGACCTGAAAGGCAATCTTTTGGCACTGCGTGAAGATGTAGGAAGGCATAATGCACTGGACAAACTCATAGGATATGCATTATCAGCAGATTTACTTCCTCTCGACGATAAAATTTTGGTTCTAAGCGGAAGAGCCAGTTTCGAGCTCATCCAGAAAGCAGCAATGGCAGGAATTACGATTGTTGCAGCAATAGGAGCGCCATCTAGCCTTGCAGTAGATCTGGCAAAAGAATTTGATATCACTTTATTAGGCTTTCTCCGGGATAATAGGTTTAATATTTACCATTCAGGCAGCCATTTTAAAATTGAAAATTTGTTATGAAAATAAGAATTAAAGACAACTCAATACGATTCCGTTTGACCCAGTCTGAAGTTGCAGAATTAGGACAAAACGGAGTCATCTCAAGCTTTACGGAATTTGTAGACCGTCCGTTTATTTATGCTATTGAAAGAACGGAGGACGAAGAACTTTCAGCCGCTTTCATCGAAAACAGAATTGTACTGAAAATGCCTAAGGATATGATAAATGAGTGGATTTCCACAGACAGAGTTGGCTTTGACGGACAAGCCGGATTGGTGAAGATTTTAATAGAAAAGGATTTTGTATGCATTGATAATACGTTGGAAGACCAAAGCGACAATTATCCCAACCCGAATATAAAATGCTAATTTTTTCATTTTTTAAAATTTAGAAATCATGGAAAACAAAGATTCATTCGATAAAATAAAAGAGGGTAGTAGATTACCTTCTGCAGAACCTCCATATAAGTTGCTGGATTTGAAATTGAAACCGCCAAAAGCTTGGGCAGCTGGTGTTCCTGCTGTTATCCATTCATTGGACCAGTTGGTTCTCAATGCCTCGGTTCTTCGTGGAGGAAGAGCTCTTTTCAGTATGAATCAGTTTGATGGTTTCGATTGCCCAAGCTGTGCGTGGCCTGACCCGGATGATGAGCGTTCAAGATTAGGAGAATATTGTGAAAACGGTGCAAAAGCTCTGGCGGAAGAAGCTACCTCAAAAAAGATCGGTGCAGAGTTTTTCAGAGAAAATTCGGTTTATGATTTAGCAAAACTGACGGATTTTGAAATCAGCCAGTTAGGAAGAATCGTGGAGCCAATGTATTTACCGAAAGGAGGAACCCATTATCAGCCGATAAGTTGGGATAATGCCTTTACAAAAATTTCCGAAAAATTAAACGCTTTGAATTCGCCTAACGAAGCCATATTTTATACTTCAGGAAGAACCAGCAACGAAGCAACCTGGGTATATCAGTTGTTCGCCCGTGAATTCGGAACCAACAATTTCCCGGACTGCTCCAATATGTGCCACGAGACTTCCGGTTATGCGCTTTCAAGAAGCATAGGTATCGGAAAAGGAACCGTAAAGCTGGAAGACTTTTATGATACAGACCTCATCATTATCATTGGTCAGAATCCGGGAACCAATTCGCCGAGAATGCTTTCCGCATTAACTAAAGGAAAGAAAAACGGAGTAAAAATTATGGCAATCAATCCGCTTCCTGAAGCCGGACTGAAAGGTTTCAGGAATCCACAGGAAGTTCGTGCTTTGCTCAATAAGCCTTATGAATTGTCGGATTTATATCTTCCTGTAAAAATTAACGGAGATATGGCACTTTTAAAGGCACTTCAAATTCTGGTATTGGAAGAAGAGGCTAAAAATCCGGGAAAAGTTCTTGACCACGATTTTATCATTAATAAAACTGCGGGCTTCAATGAATTGGTTGAAGAATTAAAATTGTATGACCTCAATTTTTTATCCGAGGAATGTGGAATTCCGATTGAAAATCTAAGGGAAGCCTCACAAATGATTGCCTCAAAAAAACGCATTATCATTTGTTGGGGAATGGGAATCACGCAGCAGCACAACGGAGTGGAAATGATTTATAATATCGTGAACCTCCTGCTGATGAAAGGAAGCATAGGAATCCAGGGAGGAGGAGCCTGTCCTGTTCGAGGTCACAGTAATGTACAGGGAAACAGAACGCTGCTTATTAACCACCATCCTACGACTGAACAACTGGACAGATTACAGGAATATTATGGCTTTAAAGTTCCGAGAGAAGGCGGTTATGATGTTGTGAATGCCCTGAAAGCGATGCACGAAGAAAAGGTAAAATTTATGTTCTGCATGGGAGGTAATTTCCTTTCTGCAGCACCGGATACAACCTTTACGGCAGAAGCAATGCGGAAGCTGGAAATGTCTGTAATCGTTTCTATAAAATTAAACAGAAATCATCTTATCCATGGGAAAGAAGCTCTTATTTTGCCGGTAATTTCCAGGAGTGAGAAAGATATGGTCAATGGAGAACTTCAGCACGTAAGTACAGAAAATTCAATGGGTGTTGTGGAATGGTCAAGAGGTGTTCTGGAGCCGATTTCTGAAAATCTGATCAATGAAACACACGTCGCCTGCAGAATGGCAAAAGCAGTTTTAGGTGAACGTTCTGTTGTAGATTGGGACAAATTTATCAACAGTTATGATGCCGTTCGTAATGATATCGAACAATGTATTCCCGGATTTGAAAACTATAACGAAAGGGTTGTTCAGAAAGGCGGTTTTTATCTTCCGAATGGACCAAGGGATGGTATTTTCAACAGTGAATTTTCCCCGGGAAAAGCTGCATTCAATATAACCGCCGTACCAGATAATTCTCTTGCAGATGATGAATACCTGATGGGAACCACCAGAACACACGATCAGTTCAATACAGTTGTGTATGGTCTGAATGACCGTTACCGTGGGATTTTCAATGAAAGAAGAGTTGTCATGATGAATGAAAAAGATATAGAGAAAGCCGGTCTCAAAGAAGGTGACCACGTAGACCTTTTCAATTATGATGACGGAATTGAAAGAATTGCTCCTCTTTTTATTGTTGTAAAATATCCAATTCCTCAGAAAAGTACAATGACCTATTTTCCGGAAACCAATGTATTGGTATCCATCAATAATGTGGTTAATGGAGCTAATATGCCTGCTTCAAAATATGTCCGTATCAAAATCCGAAAGCATAGTCCCGAAATCTTTAAAAGGATTGATGATCATGTAATTGCTGCAGCCGGAACAAGCCTCGAACAACCATAAAACATATTACTTAAGTAAATTATCATTTAGTAATGATCATAAGAAAAAAAGAACACTGGTTCAGAATGCTTTTTGTGTGGCACGGTTCTGTTTTGCCTGCCTTGCTTCCCCGTTTGGGATTGCTTTTAATCCTTTCTTTATTGGTGACCTATTTTCATGGAATAATACTTTCATTTAAAGTTCCGTTAAATCCTGCGCCACTGACGCTGTTTGGCTTTGTACTGGCCTTATTCCTCGGGTTTAGAAATAATGCCAGTTATGACAGATTTTGGGAAGGAAGAAAATTATGGGGTGCCTTGTTAAATACTACACGTGCATTGACCCGGCAAGCAATGACTTTAAGCAATATAAAGAACAATACAATTTCTGTCCATAGCTTTGTTAACTTACTTAGCTCCTTTGTTTTTGCGCTGAAACATCAACTTAGAGGAACAGATGCTTATGAAGATTTAAAATCAAGGCTTAATGAAGACCAACTGAAAATTGTTGCAGGATCAAAATATAAGCCGGCAGTTATTATGCGGTTGCTTGCAGAATGGGTTCAGAAAGCGAAAGATCAAGGTTACTTAGATTCTATCCAACAGGCGCGTTTTGATGAGAATTTTGATAAGCTTTCTGATATTTTAGGAGGTTGTGAAAGATTGGTTTCTACCCCGATTCCTTACAGTTACCGTGTTCTGTTGCATCGAACGGTGTATATTTATTGTTTTTTGCTGCCTTTCGGTCTTGTAGATTCGCTGGGATGGTTTACGCCTCTTATTGTCGTATTTGTAGCTTATACATTTGTTGCATTTGAAGCGATTGCAGATGAAATTGAGGAGCCTTTTGGAACAGATGCGAATGATTTAGCCTTGAACAGTATGTGTATTATGATTGATGAGACCATTCATGAGATGGTGGGAGAACATATTGCTGTTTCTCAGAAAATGACTCAGAATATTATTGATTGATGCTTAAAAAAGAAGATGATTATTACTTCTGAATGATTTTAAATTAAGAAGTATTTATTATATTTTTTGAATGCCGTCTTTTAAAGAAAATACTTCCTTTTCAGGAAAGCTCTTTTTTATTTTTCTTACCGCTTCTGTACTTCGCTTCCCGGATTGACAATAAACCAGAATAGGTTTTGAACAACCCGAAATATAATCTGAATGATCCTGTAATTCTTCTGCAGGAAGATTGATTCCTCCTATATTAAACTGTTCATGCTCTTGCGATGTACGGACATCTATGATTTCAAAATGATCTTTCTTCTGCATCAGCTGCTCAAACGTAACGGTCTCAACAGCCTGAGGTAAAGCTGTAATCTGCACAGAAGTTTTTCTTAATTTAATAATCTGTGTTTTGCCGTTCAGAACATTCATCATCCAGAGTTTTCCTGCCAATGAATCCTCGGGATTTGTAAAATATTTTATGGCTTCATTAGCCTGCATACATCCTATAATTCCTGCCAGCGTAGGAAGCACGCCGCCTTCTCTGCAGTTCGGAACCTGTGATTCTTCCGCGTTCGGAAAAACATCACGGTAATTGGGAGAGTAAGTACCGTCTTTCTGTATAACATTCCAGATACTTACCTGGCCTTCGTATTGGTAAATAGCGCCATATACTAAAGGTTTTCCTGTCAATACACAAGCGTCATTCAGCAAACATTTTGTTTCAAAATTATCAGTTCCTTCAATGATTAAATCAAATTCAGAAATCAAATCCATTACATTTTCAGAAGTTACCCGAAAATTGAAAGGAATGATTTTTACCGATGGATTTTGTCGCTGTAATTTTGTAGCGGCAATGTCAACTTTTGATTTTCCAATATCTTCCGGAGCATATAAAATCTGGCGGTGCAGATTGCTTTCGGAGACTGTATCATCATCCGCAAGACCAATTGTCCCTAGACCTGAAGAAGCAAGATATTGTGCCGAAGGACAGCCCAATCCGCCCATACCTACTATCAGAATTTTAGCATTTTTAAGTAATTCCTGGGAAGAAACACCAAATCCGGGTAAAGCCATCTGGCAATGATAACGTTCAAGCGGGTCACTCATATGTTTTTTATCTTCGGTTAAATCTATTTTCTTAAAATTTCCTTTGCCTTTGCCATATCTTCAGGTGTGTTCACATTCATCAAAGCTTCTGGGTTACCAGGTTTCAGGATTAATGTATCACTGTTGATCAGAACTTTTCTTGGACAGGTATTTCCTGATCCTAAAAAATTGAGGAGCAGAGGATAACTTTTAGGTTCCCAAATGGTAATCAACGGTTCTGGAAGCCCATCAAACGGGCTTTCATAAGTGGTTGCTGCTTTTTCGGTATTTCTGCTTTCAATTAAAAATTCTAAAGATTTTTTATCCAATAAAGGTAAGTCGCAGGCAACGACTAACCATGCTTTATCTCTTTGAGAGCGCAACGCCGAAAGTATGCCGCCGAAAGGTCCCATATTCAGAAAAGTATCGGTAAGGGGCTTGTAATCCGTATCAAAATTTTCCAGTTGGTCTTGTCTGCAGGAAATAAAAACCTCCTCACAAAATGGAGCTAAAAGATCAGCCGCAAAATACCGCTGCTCTTTGCCATGCCAATTGATTTTATCTTTAGGATTTCCCATTCGCTGGCTTTTTCCTCCTGCCAGTATCAGTCCGTTTAATTTGGGGAAATCAGTCTCTTTTGAAATCATTTTTTCCTCCTGTTTTTTCGATGAGTTGTATTTCTTTTATCACAATGTCATGGCTCATTGCTTTGCACATATCGTAAATGGTAAGTGCAGCAACAGAAGCTCCTGTCAGTGCTTCCATTTCGATACCTGTTTTTGCTTCAATCTCTGCAGTACAATAGATTTCAATTTCATTTTGAGAGCTGATTTCAATATCTATTTCACAGTTATCCATGCCGATCGGATGGCAGAGAGGAATCAGATCACCGGTTTTTTTTGCTGCCATTATTCCTGCAATGATTGCAGTCTGGAAAACAGAACCTTTTTTAGTTTTAAAATCATCCTTTTGAAGCGCTTCCAGAATGTTTTCAGGAAGTACCACAATGGCTTTGGCAGTTGCTTTCCGGTGGGTAATTTTTTTACCGCCTACATTCACCATACCCGGCTGTTCCTTTTTATTAAGATGTGAAAAATTTGTCATAAATACATTAAAAATTATATTTCCAGATTCTATATACTTCGCCTTTCTTAAACTCAGTTTTTTCCAGGGGAAGTTCTATGAACGCATGAGTCTCTGCGAGATGGGAAAAGTCTCCGGAACCATTGGTATTTACTGATTCGGCGATTAATTGTCCCGATGGGTTCACACTGAGTTTTACCTGCGCAAAATACTGAAGTGGAGATGGAAAATCTATATCATTTTGCAAAACGGCATATTGTGCTGTTTCCAGGATCTCCAAAGATTTTTCCAACCAGGGAATAAAATACCGGTGCAGACACATAAATACGGAAACCGGGTTTCCCGGAAATGCAAAAATCAATTTTTCGTTTTGGCTTTTTCCAAACCAGAACGGTTTTCCCGGTCTTTGTTTTATTTTATGAAAAATTTTCTCTACTCCCAGTTCTTCGCAGGCTTTGGGCAGATAATCGAATTTCCCCATAGAAACCCCGCCGCTCATCAGCAAAATATCATAATTTTCGATACATTGGGAAAGTTCCTTTTTTATAAATTCAAAATCATCATTCCAATGCAGCCAGTCAGCACTTATTCTGTATTTTTCCAAAACGGATTTTATAGTAATTCCGTTGGAGCGTCTTAACTGAAATGGAGTAGGGATCGTTTCAGGTGGCACCATTTCGTCTCCTGTGGAAATAATGGCTACTTTGGGAAGTCTTTTCACTGTTAGAAATGTTTTTCCCACTGACGCAGCAATCCCGAGAATAGATGGAGTAATGAGCTGATTGGCTTTTACCAATATTTCTCCTGCCTTTTTATCTCTTCCTTTCAGATGGATATTCTGTCCTTTTTTAACATCGATAGTAATGCTTGCAATATTGTTATTTATCAAAATATCTTCATAGCGTATGACAGTGTCCATTGAAGAATCCAAAGCTGCTCCGGTCATAATTTCTATGCATTCGTTTTCGTCATCAATAGAAACCGGAACTTCTCCCGCTGCCTGTACAGCTTTGATGGTAAAGGTGCGAATTCCTTTTTCAAACGAATTAAAACTGATGGCAATTCCATCTACTGTTGACCTGTCAAATGGCGGCAAATCGCGATCAGCCAAAATATTTTCTGCTAAAATTCTTCCTAAGGCATTTTCATAGAAAATCTCCTCGGTTCCGAAGTCTTTGATTTGGGAAAGTATAATCTCTTCTGCCTGCTGTACGCTGATCATTTCCATAATTATCCTCCTATTGTTGCCATTGACTGATGGATTTGTGAGGCGGTTAAACTCAGTTTCTGAGCTTCCCAGCCGTCTTTCGGTTTTTTGTGTATGCTGCTGATAATGATGTTTTTCAACTCTTCATCTGTTTTTCCCATACGGATTTCATCTTTTAGGTTGACACCGGTTCCTTCATATAAACAGGTTCTGAGAATACCGGAAGGGGTGATCCTTATTCTGTTGCAGTCTCCGCAAAATGAACGGGTATAAGCTGCAATGATCCCAATATTTCCTGCAAAGCCTGGGATCTTATAGCTGTAAGACGTTGAGCTTTTAGGATCATCTGTCTTTTGGATTTCTGGGAAATGATCTTTAATATAGCTGTAAATTTGTGTAAAATTCCATTTCAGGGAAATATCAGTATCACTTCCGTTAAAAGGCATTTCTTCAATAAAGCGGACATCTACCGGAAGCTCTTTTGCGAGCATGACCAATGGAATGATATCCTCAGTATTTTCCCCTTCCATGACTACCGTGTTGATTTTTACTTTTATATGATGTTGTAATAAGCTGTCTAAAGTTTTCATCACCTGATCAAAACTATTTCTTCTGGTGATCCGGAAAAAGCGTTCCTTATCGAGTGTATCAAGGCTTAAGTTGACAGATTTGATCCCGAATTTTTTAAGTTGCGGAATATACTGTTCAGTAAGAAGACCGTTGGTTGTTATACTGAGATCGGTAAGTCCATCTAATTGCGATATATTTTGGATGAGTTCAATACTGTTTTTTCTGACAAAAGGCTCTCCTCCTGTTATCCTGATTTTATCTACTCCCAATTCTGTAAATACCGAACAGATTCTGAGCATTTCTTCGTCAGTCATTAATTCCTTTTGCTTAATCCAGGTAAGACCGTTTTCCGGCATACAGTAGGTGCAGCGGAGATTACACCGGTCTACAATAGCAAGCCGAAGATAGTTTATGCTCCTTCCAAATTGATCTGTCAACATTTAAATATAATAAGTCTTATTACAAATATACTGAATGTTTTTCTTCGAAAACGGTAATTCTATACTTGCAGATAATAGACAATATTTATTTCACAATTCCGGATATTAATGAGTATTATCGAATTTAAGTAACTTTATCGGACATTAAATAAGGGATGCAACAAAAGAATAATTCAGCTGTATTGAAAAAAGAGGATAAAAAAGACATTGATGTTATTTATCAGGGCGAAATAAGTTCTTCCGAGCTTAACCGTTTTCCTGACAATTCTTTCACAATCATTATTTTAGATGAATGTATTGATGGTAACTGTATTACGGATATTGATACGTATACCTTAAATTCCCGGCAACTATTTGTTCATCTCCCTAAAAGGAAATATATATGGAACCTGCCTTTGCATGCGAGTGGCAGAAGGCTGATCATTAATGATTCTATTCTTGAAACATTTTCTCCAACATTAAAACATACTTTTTCACCTCACAGTACATACGAAATGATCCAGTCTAACGAAGAAGCTTATGAAAAATTCAGTATGGAATTTGATGCGATTCGTAAAGAAATACATTCGGAAGTTGTATTTCCGGAACTTATTAATGCAAGGGTAAGACTTTTGGCGTTAATGATTAACCTTTGGATAGAGCAGATGCATGGAAAATCTGCATTGAGTGATTACAATAATCCTGCTTTCCGGTTCCATGAACTTGTCGAAACCTATTACAAAACGCAAAAAGGTGTCGCCTTTTATGCTGAAGAGCTATGCATTACTCCCAATTATCTAGGAGTTCTGTGCAGAAAGCAATATAAAATATCTCCATTAGAATTTATAAGACAAAGGATATTATTGGAAGCAAAAAAATTATTACACAGTTCAAATAAGTCAATTAAAGAAATAGCTTTTGAGCTTGGATTTAATAATTTCTCTCATTTTTCCTATTTTTTCAGAAAACAAACAGGCTGGACTCCCAAGAGTTACAGAATGACTATGGGAAAAAGTTAAATTTGATCAACATAGAAATAAAGATATTAAAGGTAGATACGGCAGAAAAGTTGATGTGCAGATTGAAATTTTGTCAATTCTAACTTTAAAATTCAATTCTACATATCCCAATTGTAAAAGGTTGGGTCACACATTCTTATGGGCATAAAAAAGGGGACAACTATCAAATAGTGTCTCTGTAAGTGACTTGACAGGATTATCCCCGAACTCTTTGGCTGCTGATCTTAATTGGATTCCACGGGTATTTTGTTGATTTATAATGTTTTATTTTTTTGGGAATATTCAAGTATTCTTTAAGGTGGTCAATGACTTTTTAAAGTAGAATAATATATAACAGCAGAAGTATAGAATTACTTCTACAACGGGCAAGAGTAAATCGTACGCCTTATCTATCAGTTAGTTACATGAATAAAATATCTTTGTCTTAGAGTTTTATTCTCGGATTCCCTACGATAATAGAATTTTTATATCGCTTCTAAAAGCACAAAATTTTGATTAGTTTCCTTGACTTTGGGCTCTTCTTCTCAACAGAAGAAGAGAACTAGTCACAGACTAAGCAGCCATTTGAAGGGTGAAAATCAAAAGATAGCTTTAATGTATAGGCGATGATTAATGATTAAACACAATAAAATAATAAAAAAAGCAAAAGATTATGAAAAAAAATGTTTCGCCACTGATACTTGTACTGTCAGGTTTCTTATCATTTGGCAATGCTCAGGTTGGCGTAAGTACTTCAAACCCTCAGGGTACCTTCCATATTGATGGAGCTAAGGATAACCCTGCTGTGGGAGCCCCTTCAGTTACCCAACAGGCTAATGATATGGTTGTAACCAACACCGGATCCTTAGGTGTAGGTATTACTGTTCCTACGACTAAGATGCATATAGTTACCACCGCAGCTAATTTAAACAGGTATACCTTAATTGATGCTCCAGCTGGTGGTAATAATCTGTCTATTTTAGCATTGAGAAATACGTCTCCATTGGCTGCCGGAAATTTTTCACTTCTAGGTTTTACAAACAGTGGACCTACATCCGGAGGTGCAAATTGGGGAATTGGAAGTATACGTACCAGTACAGATGAAGACTTTTATATGGGAAATTCTCTTGGTGGAGGTTATCTGGAACGTCTTAGGATCACCTCTGCTGGAAATGTAGGAATTGGAACCTCTGCACCGACAGAATTATTGGATGTAGCAGGTCATACGAGAATTAGAACGATGGATATTGTAGCAGGAACTAATGCTGTAACTCCTGTTTATGCGGATTCTAATGGAGTATTGGTTAAAGCTTCTCCTTCTACAACTTTTGGGGCCGTTCTCTCATCTGCTCTCAACAAT
Source organism: Chryseobacterium lathyri (assembly GCF_003290185.1). GTDB lineage: Bacteria > Bacteroidota > Bacteroidia > Flavobacteriales > Weeksellaceae > Chryseobacterium > Chryseobacterium lathyri. The sequence goes on from NZ_QNFY01000005.1 coordinate 151,444, forward strand.
CTCGCAAGCGGAGCTACCGGACAATTGATTACGGGTTTATCTGATGGTGGTTTTTATAAAGCTGTGGTCATAGTTGGAGATGGCTGTGGTAATGTGGCAATTGCAGAATATTACGTAATAAATAGCACTGCAAGCAGCTTATATTCGATCAATGGATTAGGGGGGAGTCAAGGGAGTGGAAATACAGCAAAGTCACCTATCTTTAATGAGATCAGTAGATACAGCATTTCAACTGCCTGGACAGATGTGGTTGGTTGTGCGGATGGTGGAAATCCGAGTGCTTTAAACTATACGCTAACCATGCCGGCGGCAGGAACAATAAATATTACTAATAATGGAAACGTCGCAAGAGGGTATAGGATAATTCTTACGAGGTATTAAATTTAAACTTAATAACGCTTTAAAATAAGTCTGCCATAACATATAGCAGACTTATTTTTTATTCTTAATTGTAGGCATTTGTAGGCATTTAGTATTGTATTTTTCGCCCAGCTTAAAGTGTATACTCTTTTTTCCACTTAGCAACAGAATTTCTGCTTAATTTAAAGTGAGTAGCCAGCTGAGTATTATTCAGTTTATTAACTTGTTGATGCATGAGCATATCGATGATAGCATTTTTATCGTATGATTTATGTTGTTGGTTAAATCTTGTTACCTCTTTATCTGTATCATTGAAAATGATTTCATTAAGATTAATAATATCCAGAGTTGTAAGTTCTTCCTTAGCTAAAATAAATGAGCATTCTTCCCATTTTTCAGGATTTTTATGGCTAATAATATCCGTATATAGTTTCTTATAGTTAGGCATAAGGTTTTATCTTTTATATTTTTTAATCCAGGTATAGAAGGTGGCTTTCGGGATATCATAATCATCCATTATCTGCTGTTTTGTTTTTTCTCCCTTTTCAGTCAGTTCCAGGACGAAGTCAATGATTTCTTTTGTGTAAATATTTTTTCTGAACTGAGGCATTGCCGTTTTTTTATTTTCTGTTACTTTATATAAAGCTTTGGAAGGAGAATATAAAATTAAATGTTGGGAATAAACTCTAAAGAAATCATATTTTAAGAGCTTTGACCACCTCAGGAGAATTTCTGAATCTAAGGATTTACTGAGGTACATATTTTCTACCTCTTCTTCTGTACATTTTAGAAAACTGCATATTCGAGAGATTTCTATGTTTGTTTCTCTCACTTTTTGTTGGACTAATGCCCCAATGTTAAGTTGCTTGAAGTTATTTGTTATTGTCTCCATAAATTTCTGGAATTTAAGAACTGACATTTTAGATACACTAGATAATTATCTTTAAACAGATGGAGGTCGTTGCAAAGAGTAAATTAATGATTACTTGTATTACCGTCCAGCTGCCTGCCATGAACCAGTTTTTGTCTTTTACAAAGATATTTGTTGTGTAGCACTTTCCTGAAAATTTATCCTGCGACTTTGTCTTATTGTATGTAGAACATATTCTACAAAATTGTACTGTATAATAGACTAATTTTGCAGAATTACCAATTGTACTATGAGAATATCTATATTGATTATTTTTTTATTTCACTTTCAGCAATCATATGGTCAATATGTTTCTTCATGGTATAATACAGAGAATGGTCTTCCACAGAATAGTGTCAAAGCTATTGTAAAAGATAAGTATGGTTTTATATGGCTGTCTACAGACAATGGAATAGTGCAATATGATGGCTCGGTATTTACAATACATAATAAATTAGCAGTTACCAACTTACATTTTGAAAATTTCTATGGAAATGTGTTGAATGACAGTATTGTAATTTATAACAATAATGACGAGAATAAAATTCTTATAAGAAAAAGAAAAGTCCATTCTATTACAAAAAGCACTTTCACAAGAACATTTACTAAGGAGAAGTTTAATTTTTTAAAAAGGATATCGAAAAATTCTCCGGAATCCAAATACGGCTCTAATACCAAATATTATATAAAGACCAGCTCCGGAAAATATAGTTTTTATAATAACAGGATTATATATACCGATGAAAAAAATAGGCAGACCAAAGTTCCAATTGTCACCACCAATTTATCTAATATATTTCTTAATGGAGAAGACACTCTTTTTCTCGCCGATCCAAAAAACAGAAAAACTTACCGAGTTGATAAGGGAAAGCTAACAACTCTTACGAAGGCAACTCTTTTTAATGATCCTGAAACGAAAATATACTGGCAGCAGATTACCGGTCAGACTTTCATCATCAATAATGATAACATTTATCTTTTGCAGGGCTATAAGAATGATGAGTTGCAATTAAAATTTTTGATAACCTATAAGAATTTTGGAAATCAATTCTTTAATTCTATATTTTATGATAAAGATTTTAAAAGATTATATCTGGGAAGCGTAACCAAAGGATTAAACATTGTACAGCTGACCCAATTTTTCACAGCTCAGAAAAAAATTCATTTTGTGGATGAAGTAAGCAGTTCTTCCATACCATTTAATGAAAATACAATTATAGACCCCTATGGATATGAAGTTAATAAGCATGGGCTCGTAAAGAATCATCATTTCGGTGTTAATGACAAGCATTTTATGTTTTACGATGATTCAGGGAATATTTTGTACAAGAATGACGATGATGTGGTTAGAAGATATAAATCCACCCAATATACTACCACTCATAGCATTCATTTTCCGGGCTTAAAAGGTTTTTTTAAAAGTGCAGACCAGTTTGCCGTTTCTACAACAGATCTTACCCATTCCTATCTACATCTATTTGAAGACGAACAATTAAAGACTATAAATACTACGTTGGAGTTTACTGGATTTGTGAATTCATTTCTGCAATATAACAACGACGAATTTTTGATTGGATGTAGCGACGGTTTGTACTTAGGACGGCTAAAACAGAAAATTGCTGCCCAAGTAGCTAAAGAGATAAATGTAAAAAATATTATCAGAACCTCGGACGGACAGATATGGATAACCACCAACAAAGATGGTTTCTTCTTGTTTAGAGATAAGAAGCTTTTCAAAATGCCTTTAGACCAGAATTCATATTTAAATTCCGCACACTATATTTTGGGGGATACGCATGGATATTACTGGATATCTTCCAATAACGGGTTGTTCAGGGTTGCTAAAAAACAGCTTTTAAAATATTCTGAAAACAATAAGACTCCTGTGTTTTATTACCGTTTTACGAAAAATGATGGCTTATTAACCACTGAATTTAACGGTGGTTCTATGCCTGATGCCTATTCCTTGAAAAATGGTGAATTTGTATTTCCCTCAATGGAAGGGTTTGTATTTTTTGATCCGAAAGATATCAAAGCGTATTATCCCGATAAAAAAAGAATATATGTTGAAAGAGTGAGAATTAATGATTCAGATATTACTTATTTTTCAAAGGATCTTATTTTAGAGAATAATTATAAGAATGCAGATATTTTTATTGATATTCCTTACTATTCAAATTCTTATAACTTAAGAGTTGAGGCAAAGATAGAAGGGCAGGATCCTGACTGGCAGCAAATTGAAATTAAAAACGAAAGAAAATATACTATAAGCAATCTAATCCCGGGTAATTATACTCTGCAATTAAGGGTTCAGGTTTCTCCGGAGGGCAGTTATGCATACAGAACCGTAAAAATTAAAATCAAACCACTTTTTTACCAAACTACAGCTTTTAAATTAGCAGTTACTATTTTATTTTTATTCATATTTATAGTAATCATCTACACAAGAACTAAATTTTTACAGATAAGAAATCGATTGCTCAAAAAAAAAGTATCTAATATTAAAATAGCACTTAAAGAAAGTACGCAACATCTTGAAGCCGTAAAAAATGATATGCAGAAAGAATCGGAGTATCAGAAAAAGCTGATAGAAGCTATCAGCCATGACATTAGTACTCCTGTTAAGTTTATTGCTATGATGTCTCAAAAATTAATCGATGTCCGTGAAGTTGATCTTCAGAAAGAATATTTCGACAGCATTCATCAATCTTCGGAAGAGCTGTATAATTTTACCATGCATCTTAAGGAATACAGTGATTTATTTGGAACTTACGATGTATACGAAAAGCATGAATATCCTATTAGTGAGATATTAATGGCCAAACAAAAACTATTTAATGAAGTTAGTAAATCACAAAATAGCAGAATTGAAATTATTGGAAAGGGCAACATTTATTGTCAGTTTAATAAAAGTATCCTATCGTGTATTGTCCATAATCTGGTTGATAATGCTGTGAAAAATACATCTGGGGGCATCATTTATATTATTGTTGAAGATAATCAGGAGAAGATCACTCTGAAAATAGCAGATACTGGCAAAGGGATGTCGCAGGAGCAATTAACTTATTACAATGGATTGTACCAAATGTCAATGAATGAGGATATTATAAAATTTAGAAATTACGGTCTTGGTCTACATATGGTTATTTATCTTGTAAAAAAAATGTATGCGGATATATCATTTTACAAAAATTATCCTGGTGGAACTGCTGTTGAAGTCAATATTTACAAAAATAAAATGAATGGAAAAAAGAATTTTAATAGCTGATGATCATTCTGTAGTAAGGGCCGGAACAGCCCTGATTTTAAGATCGGCATATCCCGGGCTTACAATAGATTCAGCAGAAAACTATGGACGTGTAAAAGAATTTCTCAAAACTAATCATTATGATCTTCTCCTTTTAGATATTGATATGCCGGGAACAAAATATACCGAAATGATTTCTGAGCTAAAAAATACTCAGAAAGACCTTAAGATTTTAATATTTTCCGCTTATGATCAAAATATTGCCATACAGTATATTCGCAAAGGAGCGGATGGCTATTTAAATAAGTTGGGAACAGAAGAGGATATAAAAAACGCTATAAAAACTATTTTAGAAACCGGATATTTCTACCCGTCTGAGCTTATTCCTTTTATCATAAAGAATTTTGATGGGGGGAATAGTATAAAAAAACTTTCTCCCCGTGAATATCAGGTATTTGAACTATTGGCTAAGGGAAATGGAAATTTAGAAATTTCGAACCATTTGGGTCTACGAATAAATACAATAAGCACCTTTAAAAAGAGAATTTTTCAAAAATTAAAAATTAACAATATAGCAGAACTCATAGAATTATATAAAAATTTACATTAGATGCAGCCTATTTGTTAGTTCACAACAATTTAAAACCCTTATTATCTGTCAAAATAGAATCTATAATTTATATTATAGATTTTTGTTTTTCCAGCTTGCGATCGGGTGCGCAAAGCTCTGCCTGTTTGTAGATTTAGTTCTATAAATAAGCAGAACAAGCTGTATGTGTTATATTTCAACACGCCGTATAAATCAAATACCTTTACGATATAAAAATTGTAACCGGAATCTTTACAGTACGAAGCCTCTTTAAAAAAACAAATCTTTACAGCTTTAAAATGAAGTACTTTCTAATGATGGAGAGGGGATTTACTATGATGATTCCTATAATCTAAGAGCAAATATAATTAAGAAAATAAATATTTAGACACTAAAACGAAGTAATGATAAAAGTATTAACCAATCCCATGAACGATGAAAAAAATTAAGCACTATTGTTATGTCTTTGCTCTCATAACAGGAATTGCCGCGCAGGGTCAGGTAGGAGTTGGCACGGCTACTCCTGATCCTTCTTCCTTGCTGGATTTAAATGCTTCCAACAAAGGATTGCTTTTGCCGAGGGTAGCACTAACCTCTACAGCAGATATTATAACGGTTCCTAATCCTGCAAAAGGACTGCTTGTGTATGCCACTCAAAATTCTGGAACAGGCATTACGGCAATACAGAAAGATACGCTGTATAAGTTTGACGGTACCCAATGGAAGCCTCTTACGACACGAGAGAAATTTATCTCCAATGAATTACCTAAGATTGTTGCTGTAGGAAGAAAAACAACCACAGAGCCCTGTACTGGAGTTGTCACCAGACCGTTTAGCCTCAATCAAAGAAGCAGCAACTTAACTGCCGCAGGAGGCCTCACTGCTCCTCAGAATGGATATTATATGTTTTCGGTGAGAATAGTTCAATTAATGCCGCCAGTTCCCAGCCAGCCTTTTAGTCAAAGTCCATATATCAAAGCCCCAGGTCTGGCTACCTATTCTTATTTGTATAGAGGGGCGGGACTTTCGGCCCAGCCTGCCTCCATATTGGGAGTTATTTATTTAACACAGGGAACTATCACTTCAGGCTTCGAATGGCACCTAGGAAATAATACCTGTACTGCCGATGGTAGAATTCAAGGCCAGGAAGTGACTTGGGAGTATTTGGGAAATCCTTTATAAACTTAAATTTGATACTATAAAAATGAGAAAAATATATTTTTCAGTACTTTTTTCCTTCCTTTTAACCGGACAGTTAATGAGCCAGATTGGTATAGGTACTGCCGCTCCTGCACAATCATCAATTTTGGAAATGTCCTCCGCGAAAAAGGGCTTTTTAATCACTCGGGTCCCTTTAACTTCAAAGACTGATATAACCACGATTCCCAATCCTTCAATGGGCATGTTGACCTTAGCATTGCAAAACTCCGGTACTGGTGAAAACGCAGTATATGAAGGGCGGTTATATAAATTCAATGGAACAGGCTGGGATGAAATGGTGGAAGATGGAGAAATAGCCTCGGGTAGTTTATTTCCCGAGCTGGTAGCTGTCGGAAATAAAACTATTAATACTACAACCTGTACAGGTGCTGTTATGGGAAATTTCCAGTTGACAGCTCTAAAGAATATAAAAACAACCATTAACGCTAATGGCTCAATAGTGGCCAATAAAACGGGCTACTACATCTGGAGTGTCAGTATCAGGCAGTTTATGCTGCAATCAGCCTACAGCCCTTTTCTGCTTCCGGGGATGCTTAACTATGCATTCAGAGATGGTACAACGGCGGTAAGAGCCTGGCAAACCACGGTATTTACAGGATCAGTGTATTTAGAACAAGGGGACACTTCCGAACCGTTTCAATGGCATTTAGGTGGAACATGTGTAGCTGCTGATCGGATAGGAGAACAGCAGGTCGTTTGGCAATATATAGGAGAATAGATAATATAGATTACAATGAAAAAAAAGATATTTTGTTTACTAATAGGTTTGGTAACAATTACCATTAAAAGTCAAGTGGGAATAGGAACGGCCACTCCAGATCCATCTTCGATATTGGAATTATCCTCATTAGATAAGGCATTGATACTCCCAAGGGTTTCTTTGACATCTACGACAGATATTACCACAGTAACCAATCCGGTCAAAGGGTTGGTGGTATACAACCTTTCAGACTCAGGCACCGGAACGGGTAGGGTGTATAAGGATTTAATTTATTTATATGATGGTGTATTATGGCAGGCATTAATGGATTATAAATTAGCGACTAATACGATCAATTTGCCTGTATTATATTCAAGGGGCCGAAAAACGACCGTTACAACCTGTACAGGATCAGGCAGTGGAAATTTTACTCTCGATGTGAGAGATAATAATATGGGGGTGTCCGGAACAATTACTGCTGATAAAAAGGGGTTTTATAAATTTACAGCACGTATTGTTCAGTATTTTCAATTGGAATTCCTCCCACTCTTGAGTACACCTTCCGGGACATTCAGTTATAATTTTCGGGGAACCGCAGGGTATCAGGATAGAAAAGTAACGACTTCCGGAGTAGTCTATTTAGCACAAGGTGACACCAGTTCGGCCTTTTTCTGGGGATTAGGGGGATTCAATGTATGCAACGCTACCCACAGAATTAAAGAACAGGAAGTGATCTGGACCTATCTGGGAGATTTATAATGTATATAGAAAACAGGTAGTTCCTATAGCCTACAAAAGCCTGTGGAGTTAATATTGAATAAGGTTATTGCGATTGCCGGGTTAAAATTATTACTAGTGGTAGTAAATGCAATAATAGTAATGTTGAAAGGGCATCGAGGTTCGCTATGACTCTTTCCAAATAGTTTAAGGAGACGTTTATTTATTAACGTCTCCATTTTTTTGTATTCTGTGCCTTGATTTTTTGATCCATAAAGAATGTAAAAGTTCGGGTCACAAATTTTTATGGCATAAAAAAGGAGACAACTATTAAATAGTGTCTCCTTAAGTGAGCGCGAAAGGATTCGAACCTTTGACCGTCTGCTTAGAAGGCAGATGCTCTATCCAGCTGAGCTACGCACCCATTAAATAATTTTGAGAAAATTACTAAAAAACAGTCGGGGCGGCAGGATTCGAACCTGCGACCTCCTGGTCCCAAACCAGGCGCGATGACCGGACTACGCTACGCCCCGATTGATGGTCATCTAAGCGAATATTACTTCGTTTTAGCGAGTGCAAAGATAGTAACTTTTTTCAAATAAAAAAGAGAAATGTGAAAAAAATATTGAATAGTAATTAACAACATTAAAATCTATACAAGTCAAAAAAAGCAATATTCTTATGTAATAAAATATTTAGGATTTATATATCAATGCTTTAGATGCAGATTCTTTTTTGAATTTTAAATTTTACAGTGAATTTTTATAAATTTTTGAAATGAAAAAAACCTCCGGAAAAAAGTCCGAAGGTTTATTACAAGTAAGAAAACTGCAGTTTTAGATTTAATTTATTTTTTTATAAATTTTACACTTTCTGTTTTCTTGTCATTTTTGAATGTAATGAAATAGGTTCCTTTTGTCAATTCTACTACTCGTATTTTCTGATCTTCAATGGCACCGCTTTTTACAATCTGCCCAACAGCATTGTAAATTTCATATTTAGTATTGTTAGCTATGTTTGTAACGTTAAGAACATCATTTACAGGATTCGGGTAAATTCCGGCTGTATTTTTGTCTTTTGTTACTTCGCTTGTAGCTAATGCTCCTACTACTTTGAATTGTTTTTGTTGTATGTCTGTAAACTCTTGTCCTGCAACTATGATAGCTCCGGCTGAGTTTTTAATTCTATAGAAGCCTTCATCTATATAGATACCGTCACCATAGCTATCATTGATGGTGAAAGTATAACAATCATTAAGAGGTAAGGTCCAGTTTTCAGTAAGAAGGGCAGGGAAGTTAGGATCAGTATCAGGATAATTTCCTCCACTATATAATATAGTTCCTGCACTGTTTTTTAGATCCCATGTTGTTTCTGATCCATAATAATCAAGCTGTAATTCGAATGTAAAATTTGTACTTGATACCGGTACTGTATTTCCAAGAACTACAGAAGCAGAATTATTAGTGGCTCTTTGGTCAGTAGTTCCGTTTACTGATGTAATATTAGCTGAAATACTACCAGCTCCTGAACCTGAAGGAATGCTGATTATGGCATACTTGTCTTGAGCTAAGTTTCCGTTCCAGTTTATTGTCTGCTGAGGTCCACCATTCACAGAGTAAGTGATAACAGCAGCCGTAAGCGGGCTTGTTCCTCTATTGTATAGTGAGAATTGGGCAGTGACAGCAGTCGGAGCATCAGCGCATGATGTTTCATTACAGTTTCTTTCTCCTTTTAGTTCACCATCATTGGCAAATAAAGGGATAGCAATGTCTGCAGTTGAAGCTTTTAATTCCATTCTTCTTGGAGAATTGTTCATTACTGCAACCATTCTGTCCTTTTGATTGATTGTAAAAATATTCATACATGTATCAAAGGTGTAATCCATGTAGTTTTCAAACATTTCATCAGTAGTACCACAGCTGTTTGATTTTGGATGTACGGGGCATCCTCCATTAGATGTTCTGTGTACCGGAGTGTCTGCAACATAATCGGTTCCACAGTTTGAGTCTCCCCAAATATGTCTCAATCCTAAGAAATGCCCTACTTCATGAGTCATTGTTCTTCCACGGTCATATGGAGCGCTTAATAAAAATGTTCCATCGTTATAAGTACTGCTTCCAAAAGTTGCATAATTAGCTACCACTCCGTCAGTATCTGCATAACCGCCATTCACGGCCAGTCCTTGTAAAGAAGAATTAGAAGGGAATTGTGCGTAACCAAGTAGATCTGGATCAGAGAAGTTTACACTCCACATATTCATGTATTTTGTAGGGTCCCAGATGGTGACAGGTTTTACATAGCTGTCAATAACAGAAGTAGACCATGAAGGTTGACATAGGTTTACACGGTCTATACCGTTTGTAGGGTTTCCTTTAGGATCTACTTTTGCCAGTGCAAATTGTATCATCGTGTCTGCTCCTACGGGGTTGGTGTTTGCTCCTGGAGTTCCAGCCATCTTTCTGTAGTCATTATTCATTACAGTAATCTGAGACTGAACTTGTGTGTCGGTAATATTAGGTGCGGTACCTAAAGCCTGCCCGCTGTGAATAACGTGTACTACAACAGGAATTGTAATGATTCCTCCGTTTTGAGATTTGTTATTTTGTGCATTGGCAATCAATGGCCCAATCCAGTCTTCAAACTGTTGTTCGGTCATCCTTTTAGGGTTCTTTTGCTGCAGCATAGCTTCATATTCCGTAGAAGCGCATCTCACAAACCCATTTGTTTTTCTGAGCTCTTCAAGTGTATAAGTTTTCCCAAAAACAATCTTATCTGTAGGATCATTTTTCTGTCCGAAAACTAAACAAAAGAGTGTTAAAAAAAGTAAAAATGGTAATTTAAAAGTAGTTTTACCTTTCATGTGTATATAATTTAATTAATTTTACAAATGTATTTGTTTTTATTAATAAACTGGTTTGAAACTTTAAAATACATAAAATGAATCCTAGACTGACAATTGCGTTAATTTCCCTTATGCTATGTAATATAAACTGTACTTCCCAACAAAAAGGAAATCCGGATGCATTTACCTCAAATGCTGTACAAAAATCCAAGATTGAAAAAATAGAGATCAAAGAACAGACAAGAGGTACAGACAGACTGATAACATTTATCCCAAATTCTAAAACGATATCTCTGAACGGAAGTGTTTCAGTGTCTGCATTATCACCTCTGGATTGGGCAAACATTGTAAAACAGATTGAAGTAATAGATCTTGATAAAATTGCATCACTAAAATCTCCTTCTGAAGGGAGGTTTACAGATAGGGCCTTAATTTCCAGTGTATTAATTACAGTTGATGGCAAAACATACGAATCGTCAAGCTTTGATGCAGGAATACCCCCGAAAGAATTAGAAAATCTTTATAAAGAACTTTTCAAGGATATAAAAACCAAGCAAAAGCCTTCTACAAGAAATTTGCATTAGCAAGATTTCTAAAATTTTTAAGATTCAAGTTTTATAAACGTATCTTAACTTCTTTTCCTTCTCACAAACAGATAAAAGCTCACCACAATAAAAATAAACACCGCAGCTATATTGCAGTAATCGAGTCTTTCAAAAAGAATATTTTCATTCAGAAAATTTTCTAAGGATTTATAACCTCCGGTATAAACCAAAAAATCTGAAAATTCCTTGTCTTTGACCATTGCTGTGAACAGAAGCATGAACATGCCAAACCCAATGGGATAAATAAAGTTTCTGAATACCAGACTCAATGCCAGCTGTACCATCGCAATAGCAGAAAGTGTGATATAGAACTTTAAGAAAACATAAAATATAACTTCCCTGTAATCATAATTCTGATAACCCAGGTCAGGAAAAATGACTGAAAGGAGATAACCGCTTCCTAAAAATACAATGTACGACAGCAATATGGATAACAGAACCGTGACCAGAATAAACAAAGCCTTAGAAAAAAAGATTTTCGACTTCGAAACGGGAATGGTAAACAGAATTTTATAATTGTTATTCCGGTATTCCACGTCACAGCAGGCATGAACAAAAAGACAGACCAGAACAGGATACAGCAAATAGAAAAACATAAATACATACCTTCCCAGTGCATATTTCCACGGATTGGCATTGCTTTCTGCTACTCCTGAGCTGATAACATCATATGCAATATAAAAAGTAATAGCTAAAATGACAAAAGCAGGAATCAGGAATACCCCAAAGATTTCTTTATTTTTAGAGAGTTTATACTGTTCAGACGAAAAAGCTTTATAGGAAGTATTGGTCATGGTTTTTTAGAAATTAGGTTAATAAAAATCTGTTCAAGATTGGCGCTTTGAGATTCTATATCATAAATTTCAATACCGTTCCCGATCATAGTTTTCAGAAGAAGATTGAATTCCAGGTCGTCATTGATTTTTACTGAAATTTTATCCGGTTCATTTTGAGATACAGAAAAAGTTCCTTTCAGCACAGATATCGCTTTTTCTCCATTGTTAACTTTTAAAATGATCTCCCTTTCAACCTGGCTCAGGAGTTCGTTTTTTGTACCCTGAAAAACCATTTTTCCGCCCTCAATGATTCCGATGTGGGTGGCGGTTTTTTCCAGTTCACTCAGAATGTGACTCGAAAGGAAGATCGTTTTACCTTGGTCATTCAGATTCTGAAAAAGTTTTCGCATTTCAAAAATACCCTGTGGGTCAAGCCCGTTCAGAGGTTCATCCAGAATCAGTAACTTCGGATCATGAAAAATAGCCATGGCAATTCCAAGACGCTGTTTCATTCCCATTGATAAGGCGCTGGCTTTCTTTTTTTTCTCTTTATGCAGATCTACCAGCTCCAGGACTTCATCAATTCTTTTAGTTCCTTTTCCGTAAATAATATCCAGGTATTTTAAATTTTCAAAAACAGTCAGCTTTGTATAAAAACAGGGTGCTTCTATAAGGTTTCCGGTTGAGGCAAGGATCTCTGTACGGTTTTGCTTTAAACTTTTATTCTGAATAAATATTTTATCATTGGATTCCTCCAAAAGTCCTAAAAGAAGTTTTATTGTGGTCGATTTTCCGGCTCCGTTCCTTCCCAGATAACCATAAATGCTGCCTTCCGGAACATTCAGGTTGATATTGTTTAAAATAGTTTTAGAGCCTATGGTATAACTCAGGTCCTGCGTTCTTATGCTTTCCATTATTTATTGATTGGTGTTAATAAAGTATTGGTGTCTATATAAAATATTCCGTCAAAAGAGCGGCTCCAGATCCTCTTTTGGTCAATTCCCTGATTGACAGTTGATACGAATTCCTTTCTCAAAAGTGAGTTTTCCGGAATATCCCTCAGGTTCATAAAAAAGTAGGGCGTTTTTGTCTTATGAAATGCATTTTCAATAGCAAACTTCCCCGGTTTATTAATAAGAATACCCTTATCGCTCTTTTTGGCGTATGAGGAAAAATCTATCATATAAGAAGCTTTGCCGTATTTATTCTTGATATAGGCTCCCAATGGAAGATAATCCTTATCATACCTTTCCGCGAAAGTATGGATATTGGCACACCATACGATGACCTTTTTGTCTTTGTACACAGAATCAACCTGATGGATAAGATTTCTGGCCATAAGGGAATCTCTGAACTGCATGCTCGGCATTGATCCGGGTTTGTATTTCCATGACTTATGAAAATTATTTTTCATATCATGCAGATATTGAGCATACATTATATTTTCCGGTGTTTTCTCCAGCTTTAAAACTGTCTGTTCGAGTTTATTGATTTCACGGAGGAATTCATTTTTTTCATTTCCTTTAAAGATCTTATTGGCATAGTGATCGAAGGTAAGGTTATCAAGATTATTGATATTCTTATTAAAAACAGGAAATCTGTTAATATTGATCTTGTTTTTGCTTAGAAATTCTTTTAGGAACTTACCTCGTCTGTCGGAAAGCACGTTTCCTGAAAACTGAATATCAAAACCACCAAGCTCAATAGGAGTAGCTGAGGCTTTAGTCTTCTGGTAATATTGGATAAGCGGTCTTGTTTCTGTGCTTGCCCACCAGAACCAGAAAAGGCCGAGACCAGCTATGGAATCTGCAGGAATCTTCATGCTGTGGCTGTTCATTTCCCTGTTCATCATCCAGGTATCATATTGTCCTGCTTCATACAAAACTACATCATAGTCCAGGTTTTCATGAAGATATTTGATCAGCCTGCTTTTTGCCTCCGAAGTGGCACCGTCAAAATGCGTATTTTCTCCCAACATCAAAATTTTATTGTCCTTTAGCACAGAATCAAGTACCTTCAGATCGCTGTTGTCACGGTATTCCATAGAAATACTCTTAATGGGGTGCTGATAATGCTGAACTTCAGAAAGAAGCTTCTGTTGTTGTTTTTGGGGAACTTCCTGATAAACCAACTTATTCAGAACAAAAATTGCAATAACAGAAAGTATGAAAGCATATAGTATTTTCTTCATAAATTGACTTTACATAGTTATAGATTACTGTCAGTTTCCCTTAATAGGTGTTGATTTAGTGAATAATGTTACTCTTCAGGGTGAATTATTTGGATAAATGATAAAAATGATGCGTGGAAAAAGGAATAACGAATTGTCATCAGGTTTTTTTAACAGAGGTGTTATTTGCGAAAAGATAAAGAAGAATTAAGGGAAAAATGTCCCATCAGTTAAGGAGCATGTCATCATTTATCTGATGCAAAAAAAGGGCCTAACAGAGAAATAATTGTTAGTTTTGAATATATAATAATTGTTAGATTTGGATGTTGGATTTGGTATGTATCCATACACAGTTAAAAAAAATAAAAAGGACGAAAAGACTGCGAAATGAGTGACGTATTTGAAAATTATCTATCCTCAACAGGAGGACTATCGGCTGAGGAAATCAACTTTTCTGCGCAGTTCTTCAAACCGGTCCGCTTAAAAAAAGGTGATTTTTTTATTCGTGAGGATGAGTCCTGCCGTCATATTGGGTTTATTGCTAGTGGCGCTGTAAAAGCATACGCTATTGACAAAGAGGGAAATGAAAATATAACCTGCTTCAAGTTTGAAAATGAATTCATTACCTCGTTTTCAGAGTTTGTGAGACAGGAAAAATCCAGAAGAAGCATCAGGACTATAGAAGATAGCGTGATCTATCGGATAACCTACCCCGATTATCGGCATCTGCTTGACCAGGTAACCGCTTGGAACGAGGTTATAAAATCGGTGATGGAGAAGGAGTATAACCAAAAGGAACGTTATCTGCTGAATTACAATAATAAGTCGGCTGTGGATAAATACCGTCATGTCCTGTCTAGCGAACCGATACTCGTTCAGCGCATAGCGACGCAGGATCTGGCATCATACCTGAGCATCACGCAGCGATCGCTTACACGCGCGAAAGGCCAAATACATAGGCCCAACGTATTATAGGACAAATGTCCTTATTTAGGCCTGATCAGAGATGTAGGTTTGCACAAAAAACCTATGCTACGTCAAATTGCTCCCGAAGTGTTCCAGATTTCACTGATGCCGCGAAACAGTATCAACTGCTATATTATTGAAGGTGTATTGGTAGATTCCGGAATACGGAGTTCGTATACCACTGTAAAGAAGGCTCTCCAGAAAATTCCCGTTGATCAACATATATTGACGCACGCGCATGCAGACCACCAGGGCTGTAGCGATTAGATATGCGCTGAGTTCGCAATACCCTTACTCTGTCATCCTAACGAAGTTTTTAGGACCGAAACAGGTATGGTAACCAGCGACTATCCAACTCCGCAACATTGGGTAGCAAAGCTTCAACAAAAGTACTGGGCAGGTCAGGGGCATAAAGTCGAACGGACAATTGTTGAAAACAACATGATTGGGAATTTTCGGGTAATAGAGACACCCGGACATTCGGCAGGTCATATTTCTTTATTCCGTGAGCGGGATGGTATACTGATAATCGGAGATGTAGCGACAAATATGAACCTGCTCACGACAGCGACCGGTCTGCGGCTTCCGCCGAATATATTCACTTCCGATCAGCAGCTCAACATCAAATCGCTCCAGAAGTTAGCAAAACTGAACCCTGCCATTATCTGCTTCGGTCACGGACCGGTCATGCGAAATACAGATCGGAAGTTTGAGCAATTTGTGGCTAAATGCAGTGCGGCTATTTAAAGATAGACCGTGCTATAATTACGGTTTAAAAGAAGAAGCACTTTAGACATCTTCTTTTATTACATTATGCAAATGAGTTAACTAATTAGGATGACAGTTTTATGACAAGAGATTAAGGCTTGGTAAAGCCATGTTTTTCTTCTCGCTTTTTAAATACCATTTATCTGCCTTCAACTACATCAGCAATATAAATGTCCCGATAATAAAAGTTTGGGGAACAGATTTTTATGGGTATAAAAAAAGGAGACAACTATCAAATAGTGTCTCCTTAAGTGAGCGCGTCAGGATTCGAACCTGAGACCGTCTGCTTAGAAGGCAGATGCTCTATCCAGCTGAGCTACGCACCCATTAAATAATTTTGAGAAAATTACTAAAAACAGTCGGGGCGGCAGGATTCGAACCTGCGACCTCCTGGTCCCAAACCAGGCGCGATGACCGGACTACGCTACGCCCCGAAAAATATAGTTAGTAAGAAAAAAATGCGGAGGGTAAGGGATTCGAACCCTTGCGACGCTTGCACGTCGACAGTTTAGCAAACTGCTCCATTAACCACTCTGGCAACCCTCCTTTTTTCTTATTTTTTAATGATCGTTGTTCCGTTATTGCGAGTGCAAATATAGAATAGATTTCTTTATTTACCAAATAAAATTCAAGAAAAATTTGTGTATTTTTGAGGAGATAAATGATTAAAAAATTAAACTGATGCGTAAGACATTATATATCATCGGATTAAGTACTTTTGTTTTTTCATGTACTTCCCAGCAAAATGTTAAAAAAAATACCTACAAGCCAAAAGCCCCGGTATCACAGGCGAAACCTGCTGTTAAGACTCCGGTAGCCGAGACTGCAAAACCTAAAATTACCAATGACCGCGGAGTAGAATTTTTTACAACCAATCTTGCTGATCCTACAAAAAATGACAATACGGCAAGTTACGGTTCTATCGTTTCAGCAAAGCCGGTAGGATATAAAGTTGTAAAGACTTATTTCCCTGCCATAGGACAGAACTTTAGACAGCGTTACCTTATATTACATTATACAGCGCTTCCTGATGATAAATCCATTACGGTTCTTACCCAACAGGGTGTAAGCGCCCATTACCTGGTGAATAATACCGGAGACAATGAGATCTATCAGCTGGTGGACGAGAACAAACGTTCTTATCATGCCGGAGTAAGTAACTGGAGAAATGATAAAAACCTTAATGATACTTCTATAGGAATTGAGATTGTCAATACCGGATACACATCAGATGCCGAAGGAAAAAAAATATTTGCTCCATTCAGTGATGAACAGGTGAAAAAAGTGGCTGCTTTGGCTAAAGATATTGTCAACAGATACCAAATCCCGGCAACCAATGTCCTAGCTCATTCAGATATTGCCCCAACAAGAAAGCAGGATCCCGGACCTATGTTTCCATGGAAAAAGCTTTATGATGAATACCAGCTTGGAATGTGGTACGATGAAGCCGTAAAACAGAATTTCTTAGCTCTGGCACAGGAAGAAGTACCCCTAAAGTATAATGATCCTTCCTTTATCTTTGCTATCCAGACGGCATTGCAGAAATTCGGATATTATGTGGATCTGAGCGGAAAGTGGGATGATGCGACAAAAAGAACCATCGAAGCTTTACAGTACCATTTCCGTCCGCAGAATTATGACGGAATTATGGATGCTGAAACATGGGCAATCCTTCAGGCTTTAAATCAAAAATATCCAGCGAAATAACAATTAAAACGCATCGGTTAAGATGCGTTTTTGCTATATTTAAAAATAAAAAACAGCTAAAATATCTGTAATGGAAAATTTCAGAAAAGAAAGCGATCTGTTAGGCGAACTCAATGTGCCTGCAGATGCGTATTACGGGGTGCAGACGCAGAGAGCGATCGATAACTTCAAAATCTCGGGACAGCTTCTGTCTTCATATCCGGATTTTATCAAAGGTCTGGCTTTTGTGAAAAAAGCAGCGGCAAAAACCAATTATGAATTGGGTCTGCTTGATGAAAGTCTGTATTTCAAAATAGCGGAAGCATGCGATGAAATTATAGCCGGAAAATACCATGAGCAGTTCCCTGTGGATATGATCCAGGGAGGAGCCGGGACTTCAATCAACATGAACGCGAATGAAGTGATCGCCAACATTGTTTTAGAAAAATTAGGAAAAAATAAAGGTGAATATGAATTCTGTTCACCAAATGACCATATCAATCTTTCTCAGTCCACCAATGATGCCTATCCTACAGCTATCAAGATGGGACTACTGCATATGAATATTGGACTTGTTGAAAGACTTGAAAAAATTGTCGAAGCTTTTCGGGCCAAAGGAAAAGAGTTTCATGACGTAATCAAAATGGGCCGTACCCAGCTTCAGGATGCTGTTCCAATGACTTTAGGACAGGAGTTTGAAGCATATGCAGCTACTCTGGAAGAAGATATTTCTAAATTAAACAACAATGCCAGCCTTTTTGTAGAAGTAAATATGGGAGCGACCGCCATTGGTACAGGGCTGAATGCTCCGGTAGGCTATGCAACACTTTGTGCGAAAAACCTCGCTCAGATTACTGGTTTTCCGGTTATTTCCGCACCGGATCTGGTTGAGGCAACACCGGATACAGGTTCTTATGTAATTTATTCTTCTGCTACAAAACGTCTTGCCGTGAAGCTTTCAAAGATCTGTAATGATCTGAGACTGCTTTCTTCAGGCCCAAGAGCCGGATTATTTGAGATCAATCTTCCTCCTATGCAGCCTGGATCATCCATTATGCCTGGAAAAGTGAATCCTGTTATCCCGGAAGTGGTAAACCAGGTTTGCTTTAAGGTATTTGGGAATGATCTTACCGTAACTTTTGCTGCAGAAGCAGGGCAGTTGCAGCTTAACGTAATGGAGCCTGTACTTTCCCATGCGATCATGGAAAACATTAATTTCCTTTGCAATGCTTTAGATACGCTTCGTGAAAAATGTGTTGTAGGAATTACTGCTAACAAGGAAATTTGCCTGAATATGGTAAAGCACAGCATTGGTATTGTAACAGCACTTAACCCATATATTGGATACAAGAAATCTACGGAGATTGCTAAAGAAGCTCTTGAAACAGGGAATAGTGTTTACAATCTGGTTTTAGAGAAAGGAATTCTTTCCCAGGAGAAGCTCGATGAGATCCTTGATCCTAAAAACATGCTGAAACCGCACAACAAATAAAATAATTTAAGCGATAAATGATAATTCATTCATTAGGATCATTTATCGCTTATCATTTATAAATTCAAAAGCTTGAGGTTTTTAATCATAATTCCTGCACATAACGAAGAAGGAAATCTTTCATTCACACTGGATTCTTTACAGCAGCAGAGCTTTAAGGATTTCCAAACTGTGGTGGTTAATGACGGTTCTACAGACGGAACAGCCGAAATAATCAGAAAATATACAGAAAATGATTCCCGTTTTGAAACGGTGAATCTTCAGAAATCTGCCCATCAGCCAGGTTCTAAAGTGGTGAGTGCGTTCAAAAACGGACTGAAAACCCAAAATACGGACGAATTTGATATCATCTGTAAATTTGATGCCGACATTATTCTTCCCGGAAATTATCTGGAAACAGTAGAGGATGCATTCAAAAACAATCCTGAATATGGACTTGTTGGTGGTTTGTTATATGTGGAAAAAGATGGAGGCTGGGTATATGAAGGAAATTCGAATAAGCATCATGTAAGAGGCCCTATGAAAGCGTATCGCAAAGAATCTTTCGTTCAAATCGGAGGATTGAGAGAAACGCTGGGCTGGGACAATATTGATTCTATTCTTTTGGAAAACCTAGGTTGGAAAGAAGTTGTTATTCCTGAGCTGCAGGTAAAACTGATCAAGGTAAAAGGTGCAGATTATACAATCAGACCGGCAGACTATTATGGCAGATATTTTTACTTTTTGGGTCTGAACAGGTTTCTTGCCTACATCGCTTCTTCAAAGGAAGCTGCGAAAAGCAGATCTGTTTCCTTTTTCTTTAAGATCATTAAAGCTTATGAAGCCTGCAAAACAGCCAAGCTGGAACTCAAGATTTCCAAAGAAGAGCAAAAAGCCATCAACGATAAACGGTGGGCAATGCTGAAGAAAAAATGGCTGAAAATATAATCACAATTATAAAACTGCAAAAGATAAATTGACATTAAGTCAAACATTTTACCTCTGCTAACCTCTAATTCCAATTGAAAAAAATCGCTTACATAGAAATAGATACCCACGCAGAAATTGCGCAGGCTTTCATGGATATCATGAAGGATTCTTCGGATTTCAGTGTAGATTACTATTTTTCGAAAAAGATTAAAGATTTGATTGTGGAGGACGGCGAAACAATATTTTTATCTGACAGTTCCATGATCATGGAGCAGTTGAAATTAAAGAAATATGATCTGGTCATCATTGGAACGGTTCATCGATATTTCAACACCTTTCATGCATTGGCTCAGAAATATAATGTATCGGTTATTGTTCATAATATGAATTTTTCTGTAGCTTCAAAAGGTGCTTTGATGAAAAGTATTTTTAAGGGGGATATTATTTACCGGCTGAAGCTTTGGTGGAAAGAAGGTCTTTTTTATACCTCAAAAGCATACAGGAATGCTAAGAATTTATTGGTACTAGATGAAGAGCTTTCATCTGATATTTATAAATTTTTCCCTCTTTTTTATAACAAGAATTTTGAAAAACAGGGAAACAATGATCTTACAGTTGTGATTCCGGGGGGTGTTTCACAAAAAAGAAGAGATTACCATCATGTTTTTAAAACCATTCAAAATTTAAAAGCTGAAGAGAAATATGAATTCATATTTCTTGGAAAAGCCAAAGACAGTGAGCTGGATCAGTTGGAAAAAATGTCTCAAAAACTTCCGGAAAATATTTCTATACAATATTTTTCAGACCGGGTTTCCCATGATGATTTTGAAAAATGGATGCAGAATGCAGATGTTTTGTGGTGTCCGATTCAGCAGAAAACAGAATTTTTCAGCAGGGAAGAAATTTATGGGCTGACCAAAATGACCGGGAACTTGGGTGATGCTATCAAATATGGCAAAACGGCTGTTTTTCCTAAAGATTATCCTTCGAAATTAGAATTTATTGTTCCTGAGGCGGATAATATTCTGGAGCAGTTTAAAATGCTTAAAAATACGCGCTTTGATTTCCAGAAAAACTACAGCAAAAAGTTAGTTTTAAAAAAATTGGAAGATGTTCTCTCCGGTTTAATTTCTATTTAAATTTAAAAATACTTTTGATAAAATTTGCATTCAGATAATCCTCGAGTGGGAATACTTTGGTGAAATAATTTCCGATGTAGATCAATACCAGAACAACAGCTGGTTTGTACATCAGGTTGATGAAATTATTATGGAAAGTTGGTAAAACAATCGCCACAGTGATCGCTAAAGTACATATGATAGAAACAAATATCATTTCAATCGTCAACGGAGACACTTTAAAAACAAAATAGTTGAAAGCGATCTTGATGACATTGTAAGTTGTGAGTGAAATAGCGGTAGATAAAGCAATCCCAATCAGCTTCAGATCCGTATTTTTAATGAAATAATAATTCAGTCCAACCGTGAGTCCAGCCAGAAGAAGCATAATCAGGATATTGAATCTGTAATATTTGGAAAGCGAGATGATATTCCCGTTAAAGCCTGTCGCCAGATCAATTAAAACTGCAGAACCCCAAATCCATACTACGGGCTCATATTCTCTAAGCATCGTTCCATTTTTAGGCATAAATTCCGTCAGATAAGGAAAACCAACCATGATGCATGAAAATAAAACTGCGCCTAAAAAATATAAGGATAATGATGTCTTTTTGTGAAACCTGTCCAGTTCCTCCATGTCACCCTCAACCAGTGTTTTATTGATGATTGGGGCAGAGATGTTGAACAGTCCCAGCTGTGGAATTGAAATCAGAGAAATCAGAGCATAAAGAACAGAATAGATCCCCACTTCCTCCATTCCCAGAAACTCGCCGATCATGAAACTGTTGATCGCCAGATAATTTCCGAAAGTTCCCAGAAATCCAAAAAAGCTGTAATTGAAAAATTCTTTCCAGAAGTTATCCTTCTTAAAATAATCCGTATTAAAGTCCAGTCTTATCTTTTCAAGCTTGTTCGTATAATAAACGTATCCGAAAAGCATCAGGGCAAACATTCCGAAAAAGAAAGCAAACGCTACTTTCTGCGAGAGTAAAAAATAAGCGAACAGGCAGAAAGCTCCCAGGTTGGCAATCTTGGGGAAAAGATTGTCAAAAATATTGGATACTACAATTCTCTTATAATTGGAGGTATATTTATTAAAAATTGCACAGAAAGAAAGGATGAGAATCAGAGGAAGAATCATTTCCTTTAATTTCCATGCTTCCGAATGTCTGAATTTTGGGAAAAGATAGGACAGTACAAAAAATACACCCGTAAAAATGATAAAATTAACAAACACCGTAAGCAGCGACAGTGACAGCATATTCTGTTTCTTGCCGTCTTTTTCTACCCTGTGGAAAAATTTCACGTTGGAGTAAGAGATTCCCAATACTACAGCAGGAACCAGCATCTCGGCAGTAGGCAGGATATAACGGAGTTTTCCATAAAATTCAAAATTGTACGGAAAGATAAAAATGGCGGATATGGTACCCAGCAGAAAACCAATATAACCTATGATGGAATATTTGAAGCCCTGTCTCGCTACTACACTCATAATGTTTTTTTAATGGTTTTTTGGCGTAAAAATAATGTTGTTTATATAGCTGGTCTTGTTTTTTTCATCGTTGGTGTTGTGTATTAAGATCTCTTCCGTCAGGAGTTCCAGCTTAAAACTTTCACGGTTAAGATATTGTGCTTCGTATCCCCAGCTTTTTACTTCGGAAATATCATTCCAGATCGGGTTTTTGTGATGTCTCTGCTCCATTTCGACCATCAGTGTCGGAAGGAACCGCATGATGGTTTTTTTAGCACCGGACAGGGTTTTCATTTCATTTCCTTCCACATCTATCTTAATGAAATCCAGTCTGTCAAAATGTTCTATTGCAGCCCATTCGTCCAACTTGATCACTTTTACTTTTTCCGTATAGCTTTTTTCCTCACCTTTCTCTTTGTAAGAGGTGTTTAAAGTTCCCCGGGAAGCAATCAGCTTGCCATTAATAATAGGAACCTTAAATTCGGCAATTGTATTTTCGTCAGAAAGAGCTAAAGGGAATATTCTCATTCTTGGGAAAAGTCTTTTCAGGCGGCGGTAAAGCTTCTTGTTGGGTTCAAAACCATAAATATGTTCATGGTTCAGCTTGTGTTCCAACTGATAAAGAAAAGTTCCGACATTAGCCCCGATGTCCAGTATTACAGCATTTTTGGGAAGGTATTCCTTGATCCATACCAGTTCCGGTTCTACGTTACGTGCCGAAAAATTATTCTTAGTAAGATTGTTTAAATTCTTAAAATATCTTTTTTTATAAAAACTCGGACTTATATATTGTAGTTTTTCTGCAATTTTTTGGTATAAAGACATTCTTAGTTATTTGACGAAAAGCAAAGATAAACAAAAATGTTAAACTAATGTTAAAAAATAACAAATATAACCTCTTGATTATCAAATTGTAGCTTTTGAATATGGCTTATAAAAAATTGAATTTAAACAGGTTGGCATTATTCTAAAAACGTTTCTGTAAAACCATTCAGCAGTGTTTCTATTAAAAACAAAATTCCCACAGATCATAGAAGTTCAAAAAAGCTATAAGCAACTTTGAATCTATATATCTGCAGGAACTTAAAAAAAACTGCTTATTTAATTTTGTGCATATTTTGCATAAGCTTTCGCAAGCTTCTCATCGTACTTGTTTTCTCTGTAGCCTGCTCCGTTGTAAAGCTTCGCAAAACCTGCCCAGTTTTTATTTCTGAGATGAACAAGGCAGTTATTCTTCTCTAAAAATTTTCCGAATGCTCTCAAATGTTCACCTTCATTGAGTTCCATTTTCGAAACAAAATTATCTACATTGCTGTAACCCAGGTTTTTGGCATGATAACCCATGATCTGAAAACTTCCCCACGAAGCAGAAGACAGTGCAGCCTCTTTAAAGTTAGGATTGCCACCCAGGCTGATGGCCTCATTTAATCTGTCATATTCTTTCACACCGCCCTGGTAATAGGCTCTTGTCCATTTCGGGTAAAGAACATTCTGGCTGTCTGAATTGTAGTAAGAAGTAGGATCAATGCCTCTTTTCTTAAGCTCACTCCAGAAAACATGGCCTTCAAACAGAATTTTTGGCTTATTGTTGATCAAAAATCCTTTTCCGCTGCTTTCAATTTCGTTCACGGCCTTCACGGCAGCTAGCTCCAGATTGTATTCATTTGCAAAATGGATAAGATCTTCTTCTTTCAAAAATTTATCGGTCTGGCTCAGGGGTTTTTCGTCTTTTTCAAGAAGAACGGCCCAGGTTTTTACGCCTACGATTCCGTCTACAACCAAAGAATTTTTACTTTGGAAATCTTTCACGGCTGCATCCACTTCCAGAGTAAATGAATCTGAGATCTTAATGCTGTATCCAAGTTGATAAAGGATCTCGCATAATGTAAGCACTTCCGGTGCTTTTATGTAATATTTTAAAAGTTTCATGATAGTTTTTTAATGATGAATATTTTTAGATAAAGTACGATGGCTAGGTATTCAATCCGGCATCTCATGTATAAAGTATAAAGTATAAAGTATAAAGTCTGATATCTTGATTCTTGATTCTTGGCTCTTTCCTCTTTTCTCAATTACTGATTAACCGGTATCTGCGGCATCCTCTCACAGATCATTCCAATCAGGAAAAAGGATTTAAATTTTACTTCCTCCCGTTGAAGCTTATATTCAAGGCTAAGAGGCATCGAGCTGGTAACACTGAAATTCTGATTCAAAACTGCATAATCATCAATTCTTAGCTCAATGCTGTATTCCCCAAGAGAAATCAGTTGATTGATCATGCCTGCTTCATTGCTTTCGATCTCAAAAATCCTATTGTTATTAGTGCCTTTAATAGAAATAGCACATTTATAGATAGGTTCATTATTGACCTTATCAGAGATCCGGAACTGTACAAGAGCATCTATAGGTGGTGGCGGAACAGGGATAGGAATTGGTGTTGGGGCCGGGGTTGGAGTAGGAATAGTCGGGAACTTCGGACCCCATGATCCCCATGGAGTTTTAATTGGGTTGGTAGGCTGAGGTGTGGGCTGTACCGGGCTGGCTCCGTGCGGAGCCGGGTTGAGAGGGCTTAAATTCTTAATGTTATTCAGGATATTTCCCATATTGGTTTTTCCTGCAAATGCTGGATTGGCCATCATTTTTATGTTTTCTACCGGTTCCGGATCTAGGGCTGTTCTGGCAGAAAAATTATTAATGACGTTTACTTTTTGCGCTTCAACAATAGCTGTTTTCTTAGCCAGATAATTAAGCTGATCAGATTTGATGGTTTTCACGTTGGTGATTGCTTTCAGGAACTTCTGGTTATTGGTTTTATTGATGAAAACCTGCTGTTTCATTACCATAGGCCCGAAATAAACCAGCTGTTCCGCATTGCTTACACTGGTGCTGATAATAGACGGATCAAGGATCACTTTCAGGTTTTTAATCAAGATCATGGTTTTTGGAAATGCCGGAAGCTTGAAATCATTGGAAATCGTCTGCCCGTCTGATATTTTTTTAGGCTCCTTCCATTCAAAATAATTGGAAAGCATAAAATTTTTATTGAACCAGTTTCTTTTTAAATGCACAAAAGAATAATCCATTTCCACGGCCTGGATCATGCTTTCGTCATAATCTATAGATAAAATCTCAGAAGGAATGTTTTCATTGCTGTTTTTTGCCTCGGAGTGAAGTCCTTCAAGTTCGGATTTTTCAATACGCATGCTGTTCCAGCCCGATTCATTTTCCATAAAATCATACGGGATAAAATTAATGTCGTGAATTGAGGAATTGCTGATCACATCAGTTTTTTCTGCGGCCTCAAAAGTATGTTTTGCATTTTGCGCCATAGCAAGATAAAGATCAGCATCAGAAGATCTGTTGATCCTTGCCAGTTCCTTTTCAATATGATCTTTGTTGCCTTTTACTTTCCATTCAGAAAAAGCCAGTTCTTTCAGGTTGTTTAAGTTGACAAGCCGGTCATTCCAGTTTCTTTTTTCCTCATCAGTTTCCAGCCCGTCAAACAGCAACAGATGATCGGTTACTTTATTGACGGCGTCTTCATAAAGTACTCTGTATTTTTTATAAGCTTTAAACTCTTTGGTGTCGCTGTTTTTTGCATCAAAAAGAAGGGTGCTTTTGTTTTCAAGGACCTTATCGAGATTTTCTTCCAGGTTTTTCAGGTTGTTTTTATCCAGGATGTCCCTGTAAATATCAAACAAAGAATTATTGGGGTTAAGATCCCAAAAATTGGGTGAGATCGGCACAGAGTTCAGTTCATACGCTACATTTTGTTTTTTAATGATCGAAAGCGCTTTTTTCTGTTCATCATTCAGCAGGCTTTGTGGTTTCAGAAGTTCCAGTTCCTCATTGTCATAAATGCGCAGAGAAGGGCAGATCATAGGCAGATCATTTTCCATCGAGCTTTGTGACATGTAAATGTTCTTAAGTTTCTGGTAAACAGCTACAAAATATTTCATGGTTATCGTTTTTAGTTTAGGTGAATAACCGGCAGAAAAATTTCTGCCGGCCATTCTATTGAGAAGGATATATTATGGTGTAAGATGGGAAGAGGGAAGAAGGGAGGCTGGAAGTTAGTAGGGTACATACATCTTTTAATAATTCTCAAAAAAATTAATTAAAACTATACTGTGACTGCATCTTGGTACTCAATAACTTCCTTCTTCCGGCTTCAGACTTCCTTTCTGCTTATGATTTTCCGTCCGCCCATTTTTTGATCTCAGGATTCGGATTTGGAGACTTCGGTACGATGTGGCATTTGTAACCGATAATGTAAATTCCTTTTGAGGTCAGTTTTTTACCATCCCAGTCATAGCTGGATTTTACATTCTGATTGTCGTAGCTATAGTTTCCGCCAATTACGAAAGGTCCTATTCCTACAGCACCTCCTGCAGATATGGAATTTTTGGCATCAGTATAAGCAGAGCTGCTGTCTTTGAAATCCAGGGAAACATCTTTGGCGATAATCAATTCCGTGATGATGGATGGCATTAGCCCTTTTCCATTTCCATCGCTGATCATATCCCCATTTAATGTCTGTGGAGACTGCTCGTGAAGTTTCCAGTATTTGGATTCTATGAACTGCTGATTGAACCAGCCTCTTTCTACTTTTACCTTTCCGATTTTAAAAGAGATATTCATACTGGAATAATCAGAGTTGATCTGCGTTTTTTCATTTTTTCCTCCTCCTTTTGCTCCAATGGAAAATAATCCCATGCTGAAACCTCCTGCAGCTCCCCAGTTATGAATCGATTTAGAATAATCGTAATTGCTTTTCCCTTGTGAAATAGAGATTTCAGGCCATCCTTTTGATTCTCTCAAGGCATTGGCTGCTACCGGAATACATGGAGAGTAATTTGTATAATCTAAAATTCTTGTTCTCTGGCTGTTCCTGAATTCTGCCTGTATTCTCTTCTTGATCACAAGCATATGCTTTTCCTCAATCTCACTCAGGTAATTTTGAATTCTTTCTACAGCCTCTTTGTAACCTAAAGATTGCCAGGCCTTCAAGGCGGCATCTTCACGCTTTTTCATGTTTTTTCCGTCAATGGATATTTTGGCCATTGCGTCGGTATCCCCATTGTCAGCAGCAATTCTGATTTCGTTATTGGCATCCACAATATCATAATATTTTATCTGATACTCTACATATTTTGCATAAGTAGGCGCTACAAATGTATGGATCAGTTCAGGCTTGTTCAGGTCATCTATCGGTGCGTTCTTATCAAAATCAGGATTCTTCACCTTTTTTATTTTGAATAATTTGTCTCTCAGAGAACCTAGTTTTTTCTCTACTTTCTGATCAAAATCTGTGTCCACTACTACAGACCACTGCAAAAGATCCTCATATACTTTGGAAACTCTTTTTTCAGAATCAGTCATAATGGTAATGGCTCTTCCTTTTCCATCTTCAGTAAGCGGTGGTAAATGAGAAGGTACTGAATCTACCATTGCGGCAAATTGTTCCATCTGCAGATACTTTTTGAATTTGCTGTTAGATAAGGCGGTCTGGTAAGCTTCCATATCTATTTTTGGATTCCCGTTGGCATCCAGGATAGGTTTTCCTGTTCCGTCCAGCATTGGTTTGGGTGAGGGAGCATCTCCGAAAAGACCGTTTAGTGCATAATCAAAAGTATCTTCCGAAAGTGTAATCCCTACCGGATCAAAGGCAATAAAATCATCTGTTCCCAAATGTTCTGGATTTCCTCCGTTGGTTACTGTGTCGTAGACCTGCTTTAAAAGCATGCTCATTAATGAATTTGTTTTTGCGTCTTGAGTTAAAGTTGGCATAATTATAAGTTTTTTAAAAATTGCTTACTCTTTTTGGTTTTCAGCATCCCCGATTTTCTATGGTACAAATGTATTTCAGTATTGCAATTGATTCATCAGTGTTTTTCCTGTTTTTTAATGTGGTTTTCACTGTTTTTAATTTTATGATATGTATTTTGTAAATAATGACTGGTTTTTTACGAATAATAAAATGAATTGAGGTTGAATTTTGAGTATTTTTGATTGATTGGAATGTTAAATTTTGCATATTGTTATAATGTTTTTTAAAATATTGATGTTTTGATAAAAAATTGGCAAATGTTTTGATATCGAAACAATACTTATCGATAAGAACACTAAAACTAATAATCACTGATTTTTTAACAGTTTAAATATTTAATAGTGATGAAACACCAAAACCAAAACCAGGAATTTCGTTTTAACGAGGTTCTTTTCGAGCACCGCAACAAAGAATATGGTGCCTATGTATTAAGAAATGAATCAGATAGATTATTAACCAAAGCGCTTTTTGTGGGCGTGAGTTTATTGGCTGCTATTTCCATAACACCGCTTGTGATTTCGGCATTTAGAAGCGAGCCATCTGTACATGTACCTAAGGATGGACCTCCGGTAGTTATCAAATTAAAAAAAGTAGATCCGATAGAGAAACCTCCTGTAGAAATTGTAAAACCGGTTCAGCCTGTTACACCTCCACATACGAAGCAGTTTGATAGTTCTGTTCCAACACCTATCAAGGATGCAATAGAACCGATTAAACAAACCAAGCCTCAGGATGCAGCTCCGGGTTTAGCAGATGACTTCAAAGGGGATCCGGTAAAACCTGACAGATATCTTCCACCGGCTCCGGTGATAGTAAGTGGACCGGTTACTACTGCTCCAACAACACCGACTGTTGATAAAAGTAAAATTGTCAGTGGAGGAGATTTGGCTGTAGAAGCTGCTTATGAAGGAGGAATTAACTCTTTCAGGAATAAAGTAATGAATAATTTTGACGGTTCGGTTTTTGACGGCGCAGATGGAGTGATGAAAACCACAATTACTTTCGTAGTTGAAATTGATGGAACAATTTCTGGAATAAAAGCAAATGGAACAAATGCAGAATTTAATAATGAAGCAATCAGAACCATTAAATATATTAAAGGAAAATGGAAACCGGGCTTAAACAAGCAAGGTGAAGCTGTAAGAAGTTATTTCAAATTTCCAATTACCATGAACTTCGAATAATTGACATAAAAACAAATCTTAAAATAGTTATCCACAAAGAATTTTTTTTGTGGATAATTTTTTTAATTGTTAAAGCGTTTATTAACAATACTTTAACTCAATTTTGAATTTCTCCATTCATACAGAGCAAAGAAAAAAGTGTATTTTTGAATCCTAAAGTTCTAATAATGGCAAAAATCATAGGTATCGCTAATCAAAAAGGAGGAGTAGGAAAAACTACAACAGCTGTAAATCTGGCGGCAGCATTAGGGGTATTGGAAAAAAGAATATTGATCATTGATGCTGATCCACAGGCTAATGCAACCTCTGGGCTTGGTGTGGAAGATGTTCAGTACTCTACATATAATCTATTGGAGCACAGTGCAGATACAAGAACCTGTATCAAAAGAACTGCCTCTCCCAATCTGGATATCATCCCATCACATATTGACCTGGTAGCAGCTGAAATTGAGCTCGTGGATAAAGAAAACCGGGAGTATATGCTTAAAAAAGCATTGGCAGAAGTGAGAGATGATTATGATTATATCATTATAGACTGTGCACCGAGTTTAGGGCTTATTACAGTTAATGCCCTTACTGCGGCAGATTCTGTAATCATTCCGATCCAGTGCGAATATTTTGCATTGGAAGGATTGGGTAAGCTTTTGAATACCATTAAAAATGTACAGAAGATCCACAATAAAGATCTTGGTATTGAAGGACTTCTTCTCACCATGTACGACAGCAGATTAAGATTATCTAACCAAGTTGTTGAAGAAGTGAATTCACATTTTCCTGACATGGTTTTTGAAACCATCATCAGCAGAAACGTAAGATTGAGTGAAGCGCCGAGCTTTGGAGAAAGTATTCTGAATTACGATGCAGAAAGTAAAGGGGCTATACAATACATTCAGCTGGCAGAAGAAGTTCTGCTGAAGAATGAAAATTTAGTGAAAAATTAATTTAATAATAAATGGACCCTATAAGTGAATGAGGACCATCACTTATCAATCATCATTTATAGATTATATATATGAAGGACAAAAAAAGAGCTATGGGACGTGGTTTGGGCGCCATTTTGAGCGCTGAATCCAAAGCAAGTATCAACTCCGCGACCGATGAAGGAGCAGATAAGTTTGTAGGGAATATCGTAGAGGTCGCCCTTGAGGATATTTATCCGAATCCGACCCAACCGAGAACTTATTTTGACGAAAAAGCATTAAACGAACTTGCCCTGTCGATTAAAAACTTAGGGGTAATCCAGCCGGTTACCTTAAGAAAAGACGGTGAAAAATTCGAAATCATATCAGGGGAAAGACGTTACCGCGCCAGTAAAATTGCCGGGCTTCCGACAATTCCTGCTTATATCCGTTTGGTAAACGATCAGGAGCTTTTGGAAATGGCTCTTGTTGAAAATATCCAGAGAGAAGATCTTGATGCCATTGAGATTGCTTTAACCTATCAGAGACTTTTGGATGAGATTGGCCTTACCCAGGAAAATCTTAGCCAGAGAGTAGGGAAGGACAGAAGTACCATTACCAATTCCATCAGACTTCTAAGATTGAATCCTGATATTCAGAATGCAATCAGAAGTGGAGAAATCTCTGCAGGGCACGGAAGAGCCATCATCAGTCTTGAAAGTGAAGAACATCAGCAAATTTTATTTGATCTGATCATTAAAGAAAAACTCAATGTACGTCAGGCTGAGCAGGCTGCTACCGCATTGAAGAACCCTAAATCACCGGCAGCAAAAAAAGTCAATACTGAACTCTCCAACAATTATAAAAGAGCACAGAAGACCATCGCCGATATTTTAGACGTAAAAGTAGAAATCAAAACCTCCGGCAACGGAAAAAAAGGTAAAATTCTTCTGGACTTCAAAAATGAAGAAGAACTGGAATATATTTTATCCCATATTAAATAAATGAAGAAATTATTTTTCACATTCTTTTTGGGCATTTTTGCTTTCGCTTATTCGCAGGTAGCTCCCAGCGACACAGTCCGTGTAGGGCCTCTTCCGAAAGACAGTGTAGTTGTTACTAAAACTGTGAAACCCGCAAAAACAGTAAAATCAGAAGCTAAGATCATTGAAGATCTTGAAAATGCAAATGGGCCTACAAAGAAAACCATTAAGCTGAATCCTACAAGAGCCGGGCTGTATTCTGCCGTTCTTCCGGGATTAGGACAGTATTATAATAAAAAATACATCAAAATCCCTATTGTCTGGGGAGCCGTAGGAGCCGGAATCGGATATACAATCTGGAGTAATAACCAGTACAAAAAGTACAGAGAATATTATGTGGCAAAACTTAACGGAACACCTAATGAATTTGTAGACAGTCATCCTTGGCTGGATAAAAAAGCTTTCGGAAACGCTCAGGACAGATACAAAAGACAAAGAGATTACGCTATAGCCATTACAGGTCTTATCTACATCCTGAACATTGTAGATGCCGTGGTGGATGCGCATCTTTACGAGAGCCGCCATGATCCGGATCTGAGCTTCAATCCTACGGTAATTCAGGATCAGTACGGATTTTCAAACCCAAAAACAGGCTTAAGTTTAAGCTATAGATTTTAAATTTAAATTTTAAATAAAGCTCATCAGGACTGTATAAAGTTCCTTGAGACCATAATAAAATAAGATATCACATGAGAATAGCATTAGTTGGATACGGTAAAATGGGGAAGATCATTGATGAGATTGCACAGAAGAGAGGTCATGAAATAGTGGCCCGCCTTAAAGAAACTCCAACAGCTGAAATTCTTAATAATCCTGACGTTGCCATCGAATTTTCATTGCCGGAAGCAGCTTATGAGAACATCAAAGCCTGTCTTGAAAATAAAGTACCCGTGATCTGCGGTACTACAGGCTGGCTGGAGAAAAAAGAAGAAATTGAAAAAATTGCTGTAGACAACGATAGTGCATTCTTATACGGTTCTAATTTTAGCTTGGGTGTGAATTTATTTTTTGCCCTCAACGAAAAAGTAGCCGATATCATGAAAAATGTGGATGAATACTCCTGCCAGCTGGAAGAAATTCACCATGTCCACAAAAAAGATGCTCCCAGCGGAACCGCAATTTCCATTGCTGAAGGAATTATCAAAAATAATCCTAAATTTAATGCCTGGAAATTGGAAGAAACCCAAGGACAAGAACTGGGAATCTTTGCCATCCGTGAAGATGAGGTTCCCGGTACCCACAGCGTTTATTATAAAAGTGAAGTTGATGAAATTGAAATAAAACATACAGCCTTCAACAGAAACGGGTTCGCACTCGGAGCTGTAGTCGCTGCAGAATGGATTAAAGACAAAAAAGGAAACTTCACCATGAAAGACGTTTTAGGACTTTAATTTGTAACAAATTCTTTAAATTGCATACCAATAAAAAAATGATGAATAGTAAATTAAAAATAGCAGAACGCTGTAATCATTTATTACTCATCATTTATCATTTATATACTTAGAATAGGCACAAAAAAACTATGAATTATTTTTTAACTTATACAGTATACGTTCTCATTTTGTCTGTACTGATGGGGATTTCCACTTGGAAACTGTTCAAAAAAATGGGGTATAGCCCATTATTGGCATTTATACCTTTCTATAATTACTTCATTATATTAAAAGAAACAAAACACCCGAAATGGTGGGCTATCCTGTCCTATCTTCCGATAGTGGGACCTATTATGATGTCTGTTTTCCATATTTATTTAATGAAAAAATTTGGGAAAACCCTTTTTCAGCATCAATTGCTTACAGTGATCCTGCCATTTATCTATATGGCAACGGTAAACTATTCTAAAGATATAGAAATAGAAGATGAAAATGCCAACGATCTGTTCATGACAGACGAAGAGAAAAATGCAAAGAAGAAAGATACTTTCCTAGGATCTATTACTTTTGCAGTTGTTTTTGCAACCATTATTCACGTTTTTGTAACCCAGCCGTTCGGAATTCCTACAGGATCTATGGAAAGAACACTTCTGGTAGGTGATTTCCTTTTCGTGAACAAATGGAGCTATGGATACAGAATGCCGATGCGCCCTGTAGCCATACCATTCCTTCAGGGAACCATTATGGATACAGGACAGAAAGGAAATCCAAAAGATGATCCCAAATCCTACGTAGAAGCAATAAAATTGCCTTATGGGAGAATTTTTCAATTTAATAAACCGCAGAAAAATGATATCGTTGTTTTCAATTATCCTCGTGATTCTGTGCATGTCTCTTTAGACAGGGCGGATCCATATGTAAAAAGATGTGTGGCTGTAGCTGGTGATATTTTTGAAGTGAGAAATGGTAAACTGTTTGTAAATGGTAAACCTGAAACTGTTCTTGGAGATCAAAAAGTGCAACATAGGTACACTGTGAAAACTAGTGATCTATTGGATATGAATAGTCTTAATGCAAAATATGGATATTTTTGGCTTGATGAAATTGATAGGGATAATCATTTACAGTATTTAAAGATAAATAATGGATATATTTATTCATTTCAGGGATTAGATAAAGAAAGATATAATATTATTAAATCTCTTCCTGAAGTTACAGAGATAAAAGAAGATATATTAGCAAAAGATATTAGTGGGATTTCATACAAGGATGATAATAAAACAAAGATTGATACTACTAATTCTATTTTTCCTATAAATAGCGGATGGAATCAAGATCAGTATGGCCCAATCAGAATACCTAAGAAAGGGGATGTAATTACCATAAATGATAAAACGCTTCCGGAATTCCAATGGATTATTAAAAATTATGAACATAATTCTTTAGAGAAAAGAAATGGAAAAATTTTTATTAATGGAAACGAAACTAATCAATATGTTCTTAAACAAGATTACTATATGATGGTAGGAGATAACAGGGATGCTTCACTCGATGCAAGATTCTTTGGTTTCGTTCCGGAAGAAAACATAGTAGGTAAACCGATGTTTACTTGGATGAGTGTACAGGGATTATTTGAAGATAAAAATGTAGAATACAAAGCGCCATATAAAGTTCGTTGGGAGAGAATGTTCAAAGCAACCAATACAGGTGAAGCCAACAAAACATCTTACTGGTGGATCGCTGCAATGATTCTTATCCTTTTCTTCGGATGGGAATATTTTGTGAAATTGTTCAGAAAGAAAAACACAGAAGAATAGTGTTTAAAAATAAAATATTTAATACAATACTTCTTACAGGAAGTGTCATTGTAACTCTTTTCATTATTGCAAAACTCACAGGAGTTTTGCAATATGCTTTTGTACCCGAAGCTGGAAGTGAACCAACGGTTAAAAAAAGATCATTTGTTGTGATCACTAATATCCTCCCTTATGATAAAAATAAACTACTGGTCTATTATCAGAACAATACCTATGGCAAAGGAATGTATATACAACGACTGGTAGGAGTATACAAAGATAAGATTCAGATTAAGAATGGAGAATTGTATGTTAATGATATTTCAGTAGATACTCATTTAAACCTGAAGCATTCCTATAAAATAGATCGGGCTTTTGTGAATGAATTAATGATGAAGGGATTTTCAGAAAATGACTTTTTCCCATTTGATCAAAATCATTTCATTACCAATTTAAGCGATAACGAGCTTGATAATAATTTTTTTTATGAAAGATTTATCAATACTGGCTCGGACCGTGATATTTTCAAAGTATATGGTAAAGACTGGAGTGCTGATAATTTTGGTCCCATTGTTATTCCAAAGGGAAAGGTTTTTTTTCTTGGCGATAATCGGAATGCCAGCTTAGATTCTCGATATACAGGATTGATTAATGAAGAAGAAATAAAAGGAAGAGTTATTTATCCAAAAAATTAAAAATTATGCAGAATGTATTATTGCCGGTATTTTATATGCCACCGATTTCATGGTTTTCAGTGTTTTTAAATCCTGAGAACAAGATTATATTTGAACAGTTTGAAAATTTCCCTAAACAGACCTATAGAAACAGAACCAATATCTATGGGGCAAACGGAAAGCTCTCTCTAATAATTCCTATCAATCATAACGGAAAAAGAGAATTTAAAGATATTGAAATCTCTTACAGGGAAGACTGGAGAAATCTGCATTGGAAATCCATTAAGACAGCCTACCAAAGCTCTCCTTATTTTGAATATTATGAAGATAAATTCAGGAAAATATATGAACTGAAAGAGAAATTCCTCATCGATTTCAACCTTAAAGGATTAGAAGTCATACAGCAGATTCTTAAAACAGAAAAGGCACAGTCTTTGAATGAAGAATATATCAAAAATCCTGAAAGCATTAATTTTAGAGAGAAATTTTCGGCTAAACATCCTTCAGAATTTCAAATGGACGAATATTACCAGACCTTCTCTGATAAGCTGGGATTTTTGGAAGATTTATCAGTTCTGGATCTTATTTGTAACAAAGGCCCTGAATCTCTGACTTATATAAAAAATATTAAACAATTATAATAACATGAAATCGCCGCTAACAAAATTCTATGAAAATAAAACAATGAAAATGGCGATTGCATATGACTTAAGAAAAAATAATTATCAACATATGAAAAAGGTATTATTAGCTGCTGTTTTTCTGGCAGGCTTTAGTTTCTCATATGCTCAGGAAGCACAGGCTAAGAGCATTGACCCGAAAGAGGATAAAGATCTGATGACTTGGTATCATAAAGATTTTTCTGCAACAAAAGTATATGGAGTAAATACGGCAAACGCATATAAATATTTAGAATCCAAAGGTCTTAAGCCTAAAACTGTTGTTGTAGGAGTTTTAGACAGTGGTGTTCAGGTTGACCATCCGGGCCTTGTAAAAAATGTATGGTCTAATCCTAATGAAGTTCCCGGAAACGGAAAAGATGATGACGGAAACGGATATATTGATGACATACACGGCTGGAATTTTATCGGCGGTAAAAATGGTGACATCGATATAGACAATATGGAAGTAACAAGAGTTGTTGCTAAATATAAACCTGTTTTCGAAAGTGATGATTCTGCAAAAAACAAAGCGAACCAGGCAAAAATGCCCGAAGAGTTTGCTATGTATATGAAGTCTAAAGAGCTGTTCAGCAAAAAAAGCATAGAAGCAAAACAAAACCTGCAGACCTACACTATGATCAACAGTATTATTCCAAACATGGTAAAATTGTTGGGAGGTAAGCCTGTTACTGCAGAAACTTTACAGGGAATTAAACCTCCTACCGATCAGAAAGATGCTATTGCTCTTAATGTTTTAGGTCAGGTTTCTCAAAGCCCTGAATTCAAAGGAAAATCTTCTGCAGAGTTCGAAAAACTAATGAAAGAGCAGATGAAGGAAGCTATCGATCATTTTACTCCACAATCGAAACAATATGATCTGAGCTATGACCCAAGAAAAGAAATCGTTGGAGATAATTACGACGATTATTCTGAGAAAAACTATGGGAATAATGACTATGAGGGACCAGATGCGGAACACGGAACACATGTGGCGGGAATTATTGCCGGCCTTCCTCAAGGAAAAGAAATACAGTATGGTGTAGCCTCCAAAGTAGCTAAGATCATGTCTGTAAGAACCGTTCCAAACGGAGACGAAAGAGATAAAGACGTTGCAAACGCTATCAGATATGCAGTAGATAACGGAGCAAAAGTGTTAAACATGAGTTTCGGAAAACCGGTGTCTCCAGGTAAAAATGTAGTGTGGGATGCCTTCAAATATGCTGAAGACAAGGGTGTTCTTTTAGTAAAAGCAGCGGGTAATGAAAACGAAGATGTAGCCGAACACCTTGCTTTCCCTACCAATTTTAAAAATGTTGCAGATGAAAAACCGTTTGTGAATAACGTGCTGGTTGTGGGAGCAAGTACCAACAGAAATAACGAACTTAGAGCAGATTTCTCTAACTACAATAAGAAAATGGTAAATGTTTTCGCACCGGGGGAAGAAATTTATTCTACAGTTCCTAAAAACGAATACAAATATCTTCAGGGAACTTCTATGGCATCCCCGGTAGTAGCCGGAGCTGCAGCAGTACTACTTGCTTATATGCCTAATCTGAAGCCATACCAGATAATTGAAGCATTGGTAAAAAGCAGTAATCCTAATGCGGATAACAAATTTCCTGAATATTCTCAGGCCGGAGGTGTTATAGATCTTCAAAAGGCCGCAGAATATGCCTATACCAATTTCTACAACGGAAAATCTTCAAGCAGCAATAAGCCTACGAAATCCGTAAAAAAGGCTGTTAAAAAATAGTATATCTTCCTGTATATAAGGAGAAAACATTTAAAGTCCGAAAATTTCGGACTTTTTTTATTTTTATCTTTCAATTTGGCACGGTTTTTTGTAACTTTATAAATAACAAAATAATAAACAACAAAATGAAAAAGTTACTACTTGCAGGGATGATTGGAACATCACTTTTTGCAGTGTCTTGTTCCTCAGTGAAAAAAGCAGAAACATCACAAAACCAGAGAGTCGAATACTTAAAATTAAAAGGCGACTGGCAGATTGTTAGCGTGGACTATGAAAAAGGGTTTAAAATCAAGCCTTTTGACGAAGGTGCAGATGCCCAGTGTTTTGTAGGAAGTCATTGGAGATTAATTCCCAATAACTACACCGGTGCCTATACTTTAAACGGAGGTGGAGCTTGTCCAAGCCTTACACGTCCAATTAAATTTGAAGTAAAAGACGGCAATACTTTCTTGTTTAAAAAAATCGCTGAGGGAACTAAAGCTAAAGAAAATACTGTAGGATACTCTTTAACGATTACTAACCAGTCTACAGATCAGTTTTCACTTGTACAAAGCGTTCCGTTTGATGGAAGCACAGTACAGGTTGTTTACAACTTCCAGAGAACAGGAATGAAATAATTATCAATATAAAAGATTAAAAAAATGAAATTTAATAAAACATATATAGGAGCTCTTTTCTTATCATCAGCATTATTGCTAACAAGCTGTGAAGCTGTTCAGAATTCTAATCATCAGCAGAGAGGTACAGCAGTAGGTGCTGCTTCAGGAGCTGTGATCGGAGGTATTCTGGGAAATAATGTGGGAAGTGGTAAAAACTCGGCATTAGGAGCAGTATTAGGAGGTATTATCGGTGGTGTTGCTGGTAACGTAATCGGTAATAAAATGGATAAGCAGGCTAAGCAGATTAAGGAAACTTTACCTGGAGCTGAAGTAGAAAGAGTAGGTGACGGTATTAAAATTACCATGAATGAAAGCATTGTTAACTTTGCTTTTGACTCTTCAAATTTAACTTCTATTGCTCAGGCCAACCTTGATAAGTTAGCTACAGTTCTTGTAGATAATCCAGATACTAATATCAATATCTACGGTCACACAGACAGCAAAGGTGCAGATGCTTACAACCTTTCTCTTTCTCAAAGAAGAGCAGACGCTGTAAAAGCTTATTTGTCAGGAAAAGGAATTGCTTCCAGCAGAATGTTTACAAAAGGTGAAGGAGAGTCTATGCCGGTGGCTACCAACGATACAGACGAAGGAAGAGCTAAAAACAGAAGAGTGGAGTTTGCCATTACAGCTAACGAGAAAATGATTAATGACGCCAAGCAAGGGCAGTAATTAATTTAATTATATAAATATTTTCGTAAAAGACCGCCTCGGCGGTTTTTTTTGTATTTTTATGGTGTAAATTTTGAAATCACTATTTTTGTAACCGAAATAGCATAAATGAAGAAATACTTTAAACTTCTCCGTGTAGAACAATGGGTGAAAAACCTGTTTGTTTTCGTCCCTCTGTTTTTTTCCGGAAATATTACCAATCTAGACCTACTTAATAAAAGTATTTTTGCATTTATTATTTTTTCCCTTGCAGCAAGTGTAGTCTATATTCTGAATGACTATAATGATATTGAGGCAGACAGAAAGCATCCTGAGAAAAGAAGGCGGCCTCTGGCAAGCGGAGCTGTTTCTAAAGCCAAAGCTTTGGGAATCCTTACAGCACTTATGATCGTTGATGTTGCTCTTGTGTTTCTTGCAAGGTTTTATTTCCACGAACCCCTATGGAAATTCGCTATAATCATTGGACTTTATATTGCAGTCAATCTTGCCTATACCTTTAAACTTAAGCATGTTCCGATCATTGATATTTTTATTATCGCTTTAGGCTTTGTGCTGAGGGTTTTAGCTGGCGGTTATATTACAGAAATAGGTATTTCCCAGTGGGCGATCTTACTAAC
The DNA here is from genome assembly GCF_003290185.1 of Chryseobacterium lathyri. Lineage (GTDB taxonomy): Bacteria > Bacteroidota > Bacteroidia > Flavobacteriales > Weeksellaceae > Chryseobacterium > Chryseobacterium lathyri. The sequence continues at coordinate 191,153 of NZ_QNFY01000005.1, forward strand.
TTTTGTCTTGGCATTGGTTTTAGCGATTGGAAAAAGAAGAGGAGAACTTATTAATGCTCAGGTTTCCGGAAAAACAAGGAAAGCACTGGACGGGTATAATGTACAGTTTGCAGATATTGCGCTGTCCATTTCAGTTACATTAGCCATTGTCTGCTATCTCATGTTTACCCTTTCGCCTGAAGTTCAGGCACGGTTTCATGAGAGAGTTTTTTATACCGTCATATTTGTAGTCTTTGCTTTTTTAAGATATCTTCAGCAGACATTAGTATATAACAGAACAGAATCTCCTACAAAAATTGTGTACAGAGACCGATATATCCAGATCACTTTAATACTTTGGGTAGCGGCATTCTTAATCCAGATTTATTTTAAAAAATGAAGCCGAATTTCATACAGAAAGTTACAAACTGGGGCAACTTCCCGGTAGTAGAAAAAGAAATGAGATCTGAGGACAGCTTCAAAAAGATAAAAGAATTTGTACTCAATCATAACGAAATTATTGCAAGAGGAAACGGAAGATGCTATGGTGATGCATCTTTGGGAGAAACCATATTTTCTACCAAAAAATTAAATAAATTTATCAGTTTCGACCGTCTTAACGGTATTATAGAATGTGAATCCGGAGTATTGCTTTCAGATGTGCTTGAAATTTCGGTGCCGCAGGGGTATTTTCTTTATGTAACTCCTGGCACGAAATTTATTTCAGTGGGAGGAGCTATTGCTTCCGATGTTCATGGTAAAAACCATCATGCGGAAGGCTGTTTTTCAGAATATGTCACCGAATTTAAGCTGATGACGGAAAACGGAAATATCATTACCTGTTCCAGAGAGGAAAATTCAGATAAATTTTGGGCTACTATTGGAGGGATGGGACTTACCGGAATCATTCTTACTGTAAAATTCAAACTTAAAAATATAGAATCTGCCTATATCCGTCAGGAAAGCATAAAAGCAGAGAATCTGGACGAAATCTTCAGACTCTTTGAAGAAAGCGAAAACTGGACGTATACAGTAGCATGGATCGACTGTCTTCAGAAAGGCAAAAATTTAGGAAGAAGTATTTTAATGAGAGGCGAACACGCTTTTCAGCACGAGCTTCCACAAAATATGGCAAAACAGCCACTAAGACTTAAGAAAAAATTACAGCCCACAGTTCCTTTTTATTTTCCGGGCTTTGTGCTGAATGCATTAACCGTGAAGATCTTCAATCTCCTGTATTACAAAAAACAGGCAAAAAAAGAAGTTAAATCATTCGTTGATTATGAAACATTTTTTTATCCTCTGGATGCTATCAACGATTGGAATAAGATCTACGGAAAAGCCGGCTTCATCCAGTACCAGATGGTGATTCCGAAAGAAACAGGTAAAGAAGGAATGAAAAAGATCCTCGAAACTATTGCAGCAAGTGGGAATGGTTCGTTTCTGGCTGTCTTGAAACTTTTCGGGAAAAACAATCCGGAGGCTTATAATTCATTTCCGTTTGAAGGCTATACGCTGGCCCTGGACTTTAAGGTCAATTCAAAGCTGGAAAAACTTGTTGAGAAATTAGATAATATTGTGCAGCAGTTCGGAGGAAGGATTTATCTTACGAAAGACAGCATGAGCAGATCTTCACTCACGAATTATCTTAAAAACATTCAAAGTTCAAAATTTGTGTCATTACAGCACAAACGAATCATAAACAACAATTCATAATGATAGTTCTGGGAAGTACATCTGAGGTGGCACAGGCTTTTGTTGAAAAGGCCCTGCAGGAAGGGGAAAAATTTGAAAAAATATATCTTTTCACTTCAAACAAAGAAACTACTGAAAGATTCGCGAGGCATATTGATGTAAAGTTTCTGCAGCAGTCCGAAGTAATTGAAATTGATCTGATGAAAGAGATTGATTATAATACATTTGATCATGTCAGTTCAAATGTATTATTTTGTGCTGCAGGATATTTAGGAGATGGGACCGAAGAAGGTCTTTATGATAACAGGAATACGGAAAGGATCATTAACATTAATTATTCAAAGCTGGTTCCCGTTATGAACTACTTTGCACAGAAATTTGAAAGCAGAAGATCAGGAACCATCATCGGGCTGTCATCAGTGGCAGGAGACCGCGGGAGGCAGAGTAATTTCATCTATGGGAGTGCAAAAGCGGCTTTTACAGCGTATCTTAGTGGGCTCCGTAACTATCTTTTTGAGAAAAAAGTACATGTTCTTACCATAAAACCCGGATTTATGGCTACAAAAATGACCGAAGGACTGCCTTTGAATCCGAAACTGACCGCAACACCAAAACAGGCTGCAGACTGCATTTACAATGCATTTAAAAAGCAGAAGAATGTGGCATATGTTTTGCCGATATGGAGTATTATAATGATGATTATCAGGAATATACCTGAATTTATATTTAAAAAATTAAAGCTTTAGTAAAAATGAAAAAATTGTATTGTTTTGATTTTGACGGAACCCTGACGTATAAGGATACCATGTTCATGTATCTTAAATTCTATGATTCTACAAAATTCAGGATGCAATTTTTAAGACATATTCCTCTTTTCATCCTCTTGAAACTGAAGCTTGCCGAGACCGAAAAAGTAAAGAAAAGCTTTATAGGATCTATTCTGAAAGGACAGACACAGGAAAAGATTGAGATGAAGTCCAAACAGTTTTTTGAACAGCATTATCCAAAGATTGTGAGAGAAAATGCTCTTGACTTTATAAAAAATATCGATAGGGATAATACACAGAGTTTATTGGTAACTGCTTCTCTGGATATATGGGTAAAACCTTTTGCTGAAGAACTGAAAATGGAGCTTGTATCCACCCGTGCAGAGTTTAAAAATGGTATTTTTACGGGAAATTTCATTGGCAAAAACTGCAATGGAAAAGAAAAACTTCTAAGAATAAAAGCTGAGATAAGCGACTCTAAATACGATAAAATTATTGCTTTCGGAGATACTTCCGGGGATCGGCAGATGCTGAAATGGGCAAATGAAGGTCATTACCAATTTTTTCACTAATTTTGGATGATAAAAAATGTAAAAATGAAAGGACTGCTTATTTTATGTACTGCAATCATTATGAGCTGTGCAGCTACGCCGTCTCAAAAACCATCAGGAATGCAGAAAAGTACTGAACTGCTTGTTTCCGAGGCACAAGGCGGCGCGGACAAAGCCGGATTTAAGATCATTAAGGATGAACAGGAATTCCGTAATGTTATCAAAGGAAGTTTCGGCCTTGTTGAGTTGGGCAAAGAACCATCCATAAATTATCCGAAATTTCCAAAAAACAAAAAAGTGGTTCTGTATAATATGGGTAGCTTCAGATCGGGAAGCCATACGATTGGTACGATTAAAAGTACCACTGTGAAAAACAATATCCTTTATGTGGAGGTTCCCGAAACACCGTCAGGCGGAATGGAAATTCAGATGCTTTCAAACCCTTGGTTTATTTTTGCTGTTCCTTCAGATTACCAGTTTACCTCAGTAGAATTAAAATATTCAAAATAAAAATGAACAAAATATATTTAGATAACGCGGCAACAACTCCTCTTTCAGAAGAAGTCATAGATGCCATGGTTAGCACCATGAAAATGAATTTCGGAAATCCTTCTTCTACCCATAGTTTTGGCCAGGAAGCAAAGATCCTTATTGAAAATGTGAGAAGGCAGGTTGCGGATTATCTTCATGTAACTCCTGCAGAGATCATCTTTACTTCTTGCGGAACAGAATCAAACAATATGATCATCAAATCCAGCGTTGAACACCTTGGAGTGGAAAGGATCATCAGTACTCCGCTGGAACACAAATGTGTTTCTGAGACTATTCTGGATATGAAAAGCAGAAAGGGAGTAGAGGTAAACTATATCCGTCCTAACGAAAAAGGGGATATCGATCTTAATAAACTGGAAGAGCTGTTAAAAGCTTCGGATAAAAAGACCCTGGTAAGCTTAATGCACGCCAACAACGAAATAGGAAATATTGCAGATATCAAAAAGATTGCTGAGCTCTGCAAAGCCAATAATGCGCTTTTCCACTCAGATACGGTACAGACAATGGCGCATATGAATCTGGACTTTTCAGATATCATGGTGGATTTTGCTTCATGCAGTGCCCACAAATTCCATGGACCGAAAGGAGTAGGTTTTGCTTTTATCAGGAAAGCGACCGGAATGCGGGGAATTATTACAGGAGGACCTCAGGAAAGAAGCTTAAGAGCCGGAACAGAGAATGTAAGCGGTATTGTAGGCCTTGGCAAAGCCTTGGAGCTTTCTTTGAAGCATATGGAAGAATATACCAATCATATGCAGGAGATTAAAGATTATGCAATAGAAAGGCTTTCTGCTGTAATTCCGGGGATTAAATTCAATGGAAGAAGCGCAGAGAAGGAAAATAGTCTTTACACGGTTTTAAGTGCTTTACTTCCATATAAGAACCCTTTAATTGGACTTCAGCTCGATATGAAAGGAATTGCTATTTCTCAGGGCAGTGCCTGCTCTTCGGGAGCATCAAAGCCTTCCATGGTCATGATGATGGTCCTTACTGAAGATGAGATGGATCATTGTACGCCATTACGTATTTCATTCAGCCATATGACGACAAAAGCAGAGATAGACGCGCTGGTAGAAGCTTTGAAAGATATTTCAAAAGACTTTGCTATAGAAAAAACAAATGTTGAGCATAGATAGTCTTATTGCTTAAAAAGCGTAATTTTGAATATCCAATTAAGGATAGAAATAGAAATATAATATTAATTTAAATAAAAGAAACAAAATGGCTTTAGAAATTACGGACAGCTCATTTCAGGACACAGTTTTAAAATCAGATAAGCCGGTATTGGTAGACTTCTGGGCTGTATGGTGTGGACCATGCAGAACTTTGGGACCAATCATCGAAGAAGTAGCATCAGATTTTGAAGGAAAAGCAGTGGTAGGAAAAGTTGATGTAGACAACAACCAGGAAATTTCAATGCAGTATGGCATCAGAAATATCCCTACAGTTCTGATTTTTAAGAACGGTGAAGTGGTTGATAAATTAGTAGGTGTGACTCCAAAAGAAGTAATCGCTGAAAAATTAAGCGCACACTTGTAAAAAAATAACTTTGATAATGAATGCCTTCCGTTTTCGGGAGGCTTTTTTTTAACAAATAATTTGCAGGGAATGAAAAAAGGTGTAATTTTGCAATCACAAAAAAGAAACAACGTTCTTTACAACAACAGAAAATGATCCGGTAGTTCAGCTGGTTAGAATGCCGCCCTGTCACGGCGGAGGTCGCGGGTTCGAGTCCCGTCCGGATCGCAAAAGTTTTATAATTTACTTTAAAAAAATTAGATCCGGTAGTTCAGCTGGTTAGAATGCCGCCCTGTCACGGCGGAGGTCGCGGGTTCGAGTCCCGTCCGGATCGCAGAAGTTTTGTCAATTTCTTTTAAAAAAAATTGATCCGGTAGTTCAGCTGGTTAGAATGCCGCCCTGTCACGGCGGAGGTCGCGGGTTCGAGTCCCGTCCGGATCGCAAGATCTTTTAAAATCCCTTCAATTATTTGAAGGGATTTTTTCTTGTATGAATTTTATTGGTATAAGAAAAGCTATTTTACGAAACAATATACTCTACAATAGCTTCACAGTGTATTTTTGTAGTATCAAAAACAGGAATTGCAAAATCATCCTGGCTGATCAGCAGCGGGATTTCTGTGCAGCCGAGAATAATACATTCTGCACCACAGCTGATAAGGTCTTCTACAATGGAAATATAATTGGTCTTGGTTTCAGGATTAATAAATCCTACTCCCAGCTCTTCCTTGACAGTATGCTGAATATAATCTCTTGTTTCCTGGTTTTCCGGGATTAGTACTTCAAGTCCGTATTCCTGAAGTTTATTTTTGTAAAAATCCATTTCCATGGTAAATTTTGTTCCCAGCAGTCCGACCTTTGTAAATCCGGCTTTACGTATTGCTTTTGCCGTTTCTGTCCCAATATGGAGAATGGGCAGTTGTACGGTATCCTGAAGCTCGTCTGCAAATAAGTGGGCTGTATTTGCACATAGAACAATGCTGTCTGCTCCGGTGTTTTTAAGGTGTTCACAGGCTCTCCGTAATAATTCAAAGGAATTGGTCCATCCTTTTGCCTGAATGTCTCCGAAATTTAAGGAATATATCATACATTCGGCAGCATTCAGCCCTCCCAGTCTGGCATTGACTCCTTCATTGATGAATTTATAATAGTCCAACGTAGAGACCCAGCTAATTCCGCCTACCAAGCCTATTTTTTTCATAAGATTCTGTTGTTTGTAATTGAAAACAAATCTAGATAAAAGTTTTCAATGTATCCCGCATATCGGTTGGATATTAATGACTTTAAGAATGGGTACAGACATTGAAAAATTTATTTTTTATCCCTATTTTTGTTAGATAACCCATCAAGCTCAAAATATGATTATAGAGAATAGCAATCGACAGGATATTGAAGAGATTTTCAGGCTATATCGTTTGGCAACTGATTTCCAAAGAACAAAAAATATTGTTCTGTGGCCGGAATTTGAAAGAAGTCTGATAGAAACTGAAATTGATGAAAAAAGACAATGGAAGATTGTAATAAATAATGAAATAGCCTGTATTTGGGCAGTTGCTTTCAGTGACCCGCAGATTTGGGCAGAAAAAAATGCTGACCCGGCAATGTATATTCATCGTATCGCTACCAATCCGGAATTTAGAGGCCGGAATATGGTTTCTGAAATTGTGAGCTGGGCAAAAAAATATTCGAAAGAGCATAATAAACAGTTCATAAGGATGGATACGGTTGGAGAGAATACTCCTCTGATCAATCATTATAAAAAATGCGGCTTTGCTTTTCTAGGATTGGTACAACTTAAAGATACTGATGGCCTTCCCGGACATTATCATAACGCTGAACTCAGTTTGTTTGAAATTGATTTATCAGGCACAAATTAAACATATTCCATGTCGCAAAGAAAATGCATTTAAAGATATTATCCCTGATCATGTCCGTAAATTTCATAATAACGAATATGAGATCCTCCAAAAAATATATAGAAACAACGCTTTATTCTTAAATCAAAGATGAAAATCAACCGGATACAGATTATTTTCTGAGTGTAACCGTTAAAAATATAATCGCTGAAGCTCTTGTCTATGCTAAAACCAATAAGCTATTGTAAATAATATACTTTAATACCGTTTTTTTACGGTATTTTTTATAATGTCTTTTGGGATTCAAATTAAGGTCTGATATTTGCAATGGGTAACCCAACTAAATGACCTGTTTTATTTATGAAAAACATATCTGTGAAAAAATCATTTTTATATGCTCTTTTTTGTGCTGCAATGCTGATTTCTTGTAAGAAAGAAATTGAAAAAATAAGCGATACTTTTAAAGATACGGTTTCTTCGTCAGAAACTTCTGCTGTAGAAAAAGATTCCATTAAGAAAGATTCTGTTGTAAAAAAAGAATCTGTACCACCGGCAATGCAGGAAAACGGTTTTTATAATGCCCTAGTACTTCCCAAAGATAAAAAGCTAAGAGATTCCATCTATGCAGAATTCAGTAAAAAATACAGTGAGAAGGAGCGTTATGCGATTCTTGCATTAAACAGACTTGATTCTAAAAATAAATGGAATGCCGATACGTTGGTTGTTCCTGCAAAAATAGATACGACACTTATGGAATATTCACCTTTTCCAATGCAGCTTGATATACTGAGCGGGGTGAAAAAATTCGTCATCTTTTCCTATCCAATACAGGCTTACGGTGTTTATTCCAATGGTAGCCTTGTCAAATGGGGTCCAACAAGTATGGGAAAAAAAGCTGCGCAGACAACACGTGGACTTACTTTTGCCAACTGGAAAAAGAAACTTTCGATTTCAACGGTAAGCAGTGAGTGGAAGCTTCCTTATAATTTTAATATTCACAATGTCGGAGGTATTGGATGGCACCAGTATGATCTTCCCGGTTATCCGGCATCACATTCATGCTTACGTTTATTGATGAAAGATGCCCAGTGGCTGTACTCTTATGCAGATACCTGGATTCTGAATCCCGGAGGTGCCACAACCAAAGCAAAAGGAACACCTGTAATGGTATTCGGAGATTACAAATGGGGTGGCAGAAAGCCGTGGAGAAAGCTTCTGGATGATCCCAATGCCAATAATATTTCAGTGGAAGAAATGACTAAGCTATTGGAGCCTCATATTGATAAAATGATCAAGGAACAGGACAACAGAGAAAAAGTATCAGATTCCATTAAAACAGCTAAAGCTATGGCAGCTCCAATCCAGGAAGAAAAACCTGCAGAAGTTCCTGCTAACTGATTTTCTTTTCAAACTGTGAAGTAGATTCTTCCGCAAACCTTCTAAGCTTAAGCATTTCTTCTTTGCCTTTGTATTGCCCAAATCTGGCAGCTGCATAGGTAAGAAAGATGCAGAACAACATAACAAATGAAGCGCTCAGGGCCCACGGGAACTCAGCGCTTTTTATCTGATTCTCCACGTAATACATTGTAAAGAAAGTCATCCATAGGATAGAAAAGAAAAAATAGAGGAACATAAAGAAAGTCCACACAGCAGAGCTGGGGCCGAATACTCCCCGTATGACAGTTTCGTCATCTTCAATTTCTATCCGTAAAGACAGCCTGGGTTTCCAGTAATTGTCATATTCAGTTTCAACGCAGATCGTGGCCATTTCCTTATTGATATTTCCGGAAAATTCATCCTTATGGTCGGCAAGATACTTTTTCAGATTTTCCGCATATTCTTCTTTGGTAAGATGCGTAAACATCTTGAATCTTGGGCGGGTTCTTATTTTATCTATTGTGCTTTCTTCGGTTTTCATATTTTAATCTTGATAGGGTATAGGGTCTTCTAACACAAAACTAAATGTCATTTCCTTATTTTTTCTCTGAATCACCATTGTGATATTTTTTCCTTCATCAGATTTCATCAGCTCCATAATCTTTTCCATGGTCATATCGGAAGTCCGGCTTCCGTTGATCGTGATTATGCGGTCATCTTTTTTGAGCCCTGCTATAAATGCCGGTGAATCTTTTCTTACTCCAGCAACGGAAAAAATAGGTTTCAATGTAAACTTATACTGAAAATTATTGACCACGGAAATCTCACTGCTTGCTTCCGATATTTTTTTTGGTTCTATTTTCACCCGGTCTTCCTGCCATTCCAATCCATCCTGCTTAAAATCCAGTCCGCTCATATTGAAATGAAACGGCTCATCAAAATTCCTGTTTTTTCTAAGATACAATTTCTCACCTTTATAATCGAAAACGACAGAAAATCTACGCATTATTTCAGCCCCGACGGATCCCTTTCTATCCTTTACCAGATTAACATGCTGAATAGAATACTCGTCAGGCATTGCTGTGAGCGGTTTTTCAAATTTAAAATCTCCGAGATAGAAATTATGGATACGGCTTCTTTTACCGTAAATATCTCCATTGAAGCCACGGCCCAGATAATCATCAATGTTGGGTCTGTTGTACACAAAATCTTTAATAAGGGTAGGGAATAGCCAAATAGCATCACTGTTACCGAGATCTATCAGCAGTTTTGAGCTTTTCTTTTCCCTGGTCATTTCTATATCAGCATTAATGTAAGGTTTGTCCTTTTCCACACTCATAGGAAACTCATCAAACTTTCGGACTTTCTTTTTGAATGCATCTGTATCCTGATAGACCGTTATTTTTTTGGTTGTATAATCTATCAAAATAGGATTATTCTTAAAAAAATGATACCCGATTACTCCGTTCACAGGAATTCCTATATGAGGTGAAATATTGAATTCTTCATCGATGACAATATACAGAAGCATAGAAGAATTGATGATGTTATCACCTATTTTTGCAATATTACGATCGGATTTAAGACCGTCTATACTTACATTTCCTCCAAGCCCTGAAAATTTGATCTTTTCAATATTCTGCAGCCTGATCTCTTTATTGTCCAGGCTGAAAAGAATAGTTTCCGCAACTCCGGTATCAAGCATAAAGGTAAGCTCTGCACCATTAACATTGATGGGAATGAAGATAAGGTTATTGATAAGCTTAAAAGGAATAACCGCTTTTTTAACTTTAACCAGTTCAAAAGTATTCTGTGCACTTATAAAAATGCTTAAGAATAATGTCAGTAAAGAAAGCAGAAGTTTCATTTACTGAATTTACTGAAATTATCCTTACTATCTATAAAAAAACATTCCAAAAACAGGAATGTTTATATAAACTTCAACGAAGAAGTAATATTAGTTGAAGAAAAATGAAATGGGTTGGGTTTTATTTTGAGAAAAAATCCATCAGGTCCATATAGTTCTTCTGATTCACACCATGTCCGCTCATATACTCTCTGAACGTAAAGTAACAGCTCAGGTCATACAGAAGGTCTGCTGCTTTTCTTCCCCATTCCATTGGGATAACAGCATCATCTGTTCCGTGAGATACGAAGAAACGGAGTCTTTCCAGCTTCTTTTTATCTTTTACGATGCCATCCAGAAGCTTTTCCTCAGGATAGCTGCTTAAACATGCCACATAATTGAAAAGATCAGGGTGCTTTAAAGCTAAAGCGTAACAAAGTATTCCGCCCTGGCTGAATCCGCACAAATGTACCTTACCTTCAATAAGTCCGTAATGATTCACAATTTTCAGAATATTTTCTAGTACTGCATTTAAAGATTCCTTGGCCTGGGAAATGTCAATGAAGTTTTCAGGATTGTTAAAATCAATATCAAACCAGGAATATCCTTCAAACTGGGTATCTCTGGGTGCCCTGAAGCTTACAATAAGCCAGTCGGCGGGAAGAGTTTCCCTGAAACTGAAAAGATCCTGCTCATTGCTGCCATAGCCATGAAGCATGAAAAGGACGGTAGTATTTGAGGTGATATGTTCCGGTTCTCTTACTATATAATCTAAATTCATACAGCAAATATAATTAATAAATCATATTGTAAATCTAAAATACAAACCTGGTTTTTATACTTAATAATTTAGGGAAGCACACGCTCAAATATAGGCTGCTGCTGTAATTGTGCTTTTTTATTGATTTGATATTATTTAGAAAACTTTATTGGAAATTTTTCATAAAAGTTATTTTTATATTAATAAAAAACTTATATTTGAAACATTAAAAATCTATTTGGAGAAATGAAGCAATTTTACAAATCAAAAAGTTTACTTAGACTTTCTTTTTTATTCGTTTTATTATTTTCGGTAATTACTGTGGTGAATTCTTGTAAAAAGGATAACGACGAAGAAGAATTCGCAGATCATGTTGTTCAGTTTGAAGTGAAAACAACTACCGGAGGAGTTATCAGAGCTATCGTAACACAGGTAGGAACATCTAAAACTGACATTTTCGATCCTGTAGGAACTGTTTGGACAAGTGGCGAATTTTTTGTGAATTCCAGCCAGGCGCAGTTAAACCTTGATGCGAAAGCCGATCTTCCGGATGCCGATTCAGAATTGGTCATTAATCTTTGGATAGACGGCGAGATCGTAAGAACTGATAAGAAAAAAGGGGCAGGTCCTATGGTAGCTTCCATTGATTACAGCTTCTTAGAATTATAGAATAACTTACTTATATATAAAAAACCGCTTTTATAAAAGCGGTTTTTTTGTTTTATAAATTGATTTTTCTGTTCAAAAGTTTTCATTAAAATTTTATCAGCATTTATTCCTCGATTAATTGGAGCTGTATGGCACGGTTAATAAGCTCCGTAGAATTTTTTGCTTGAAATTTTTGTAATAAATTTTTACGATGTGTATCTACAGTAAGTGGGCTGAGGAAAAGTTCTTCGGCAATCATGGCACTTGTTTTTCCTTCCGCTACCATCCGGAGGATCTGTTTTTCCCGTTTTGTAATCCTTGGCACAGGAAGATCGTTCTGTGAAGGTCTGCTGATGATCTGCTTTGTTTCCTCACAAAAAACAATATTTCCCGAAAGAGCCCCTTTGATGCACATTACCAGTTCATCTATTGATGTGTTTTTAAGGATATATCCGCTGGCCCCATTCTGGATAGCCTGCATGATAATGCTTCGTTCCGAACGGTTGCTGAACATGATCACGGAAGTTTTTGGCGATATTTTTTTGATTTCCAGGCAAAGTTCTATTCCGTTGGCATCCGGCAGTGTGATATCCAGAAGAACTATATCTATTTCATTGGACCGGAGAAAACTGATGAGGTCCGAACCGGATGTAAAAGTTTCCGAAACAGTAAGAAATGATTGGCTTTTCAGCATCATTTTTAATCCTTCTATAACGATAGGGTGGTCATCTACGATAACGATATTTATTTTATGAGACTGCATGGGTATTTAATTCAATATTAATAGTTGTTCCTTCGTTATCCGAATTGATCTCCATTTTGCCTTTAAGATAATCTACTCTGTTTTTAAGATTATGAAGGCCCATACTTTGAGACTTCCTGTAATCCTCTTCTTTAAATCCTTTTCCGTTATCTTCTACAGTGATCATGAAGTTTTCATCAGATTGTGAGCATTGAAGCAGTATATTGGTTGCTTCCGAATGTTTAACGGAGTTGGCCAATAATTCCTGTGCAATTCTGTAAATATTAAGCTGTATGGATAAAGGAGTACTTTTGCTAATGTTAATAGGCTGAAAGTCTACCTTAAGATCTTTTCGGATATAGAACTCGCACAGATCTTTAAGAGCGGTTTCCAGTCCGAAGCTCAAAAGGGATTCCGGCATCAGGTTTCTAGCCACATGTCGCAGTTCGGTAACTGAATTATCTAGTTGGTTTAGGATTTTGTAGAAATCTTTATGCCGGCCTGCTTCAAGGTGGGTTGAAGACCAGGTAGAAAAATTTATTTTAACTCCGGCAAGCATTCCGCCCAAGCCGTCATGAAGATCTTTGGCAATACGGGCTCTTTCTCTTTCTTCTCCTTCCAGAATAGCTTTTGTAAGGGCCAGTTCTTCTCTTTGCTGAATTTCTTTTATTTCCTGTTGAAGATTTATTTCGCGCTGTTCCGAAATTTTTTTGTTCTTTTTAAAATTTAAAAGACCTAAAATGATAAAGCCGGCTGATAACAGGGAGGCAAGTCCCAGAATCCACATGTATTTGTTTTTCTTGCTGATTTCCAGCTGCTTTTGTACTAATTCTTTATCTCTTTCGGATTTTCTGTATTTTGCTTCAAGAATGGCAATGTTTTTATGGATAGAAACCGTATTCAGGCTGTCAAAAGAATCTATATATCGTTCAGCATACAGGTTGGCTTTAGTTGTATCCTTAAGTGCGGTGTAATTTTTAGAAAGTTCTTTTAAAACTTCCTGCCTGTTTTTTTGATAGGGAGTGCTGGCATAAACTTCTTTAAAAATCTTATTGGATTTTCCATAGTCTTTCAGCTCACTGTTGAGCTGCCCTTCAAACAGCTTTATTCTTTCTGCAATAACTGTATTTTTATATTTTTCTGCATTGCTCAGCCCTTTGGCAAAAAGCTTTACGGCTTCCGGGTAATTTTTTTGCTTCATATGATAATATCCTAAAGTGCAGTAATAGAGTGAATAAAAATTGGATTCAGGATAATCTTTGATGATGGAATAGGTTTTCTCTAATTCTGTATTTGCCTGCGGCATTTTGTTTTCTCTCATCAGAGCATCTGCCTTAAACAAAACAGCTTCTCCCTTAATAGCTTTGGACTGTGCTGTTTGTCTTTTCAGTTTGTTGATAGAATTTTCAGCCAAGTTCATGTATTCTATTGCTTTGGGATAGTCCTTGGAGTTATAGAACAAGACTCCGATACTTTTATATAAAGCTCCTGTAAGCTCATAATCTTTCAGGGATTTAGCCAGGGGTATTGCTTTATTCGTGATGATGTTCATAGACTCTACTTCCTTATTCTGAATGATCTTGAATAACGCTTTATTCTGGAACATGATGATCCTTATTTTTTTGGCTTCATTACTGTTGTATTTTTTCAAAAGCGATTCAATGTTTGTGAAATCTTTTTCCAGAAGATTAACGGCATCTGTCTTTGTATAGTTTATAATGGACTGATAATAAAGTCCTATATCTCTGTACACCGGACTGTTGGAAGAGCTTTCCAGACCTTGTTTCAGGTACTTCTGATAATTTTCAATATCCTGCTTGGTAAAATAGGTTGCAGCAATCTGGTAAGACTTAATGGCTTTTACCGTATCCACAGCTTCATTGTTGGCAGCCAGAACCAGACTGTCAAAATTACTATTCTTTTTCTCTAAAGAATAGAAATAAAGAGATTGTGCCTCAATATTGAGTATGCCGAAAAACGAGATTAATAATGCAAGTAATTCTTTTCCCATGCTTTCTGTGTAATCATGATTTATATTATGAATTTATTAAAAAAAACAATATGCACCTGTAGTGTACTTCATTTTCTTAAGATAGCTACTTGGAGATAAGCATGAAATACCTAAAAATAGGTAGATGTAAATACTGTTTTTTATGTATTGTTCCTTCCGGACATACAGAATAGTTTTGTGATACATATCTGAATCAACTTTAAAGCATGAATAATAAAGACATTGAAAGGTTTGATGAAAAAACATAGAAATAAATGCAGATAAGAATTAGTTTAAAAATTAAAATATGAGAATTATGAAAAAAATCAATTTACACAGAACATTCAGAAATGCAGTTGCTTTTTTGATGACAGCGCTTCTCTTAGGCTTTGTATCTTCATGCAGCAAAGATGATGACGATGTTGATGCAGGGGGAGAAGTTGTAGGTGGAGGCGCCAATTATAAAATAACAGTTACTTTGAACGGGGTAAATTCTACCGATGATTATGTTTCGGTAGTTGCTTCAGGAAGTGATCATCAAAACAGCACTTCCATATGGAAAATTAATGGGACCATTCAAAACGGACAAACAGCTGTAGGATTAAACGACAATAGTTTTACCGGTTCTACCAAAACCTATATTATTGAGACCAATTCCCCTATTGCAGGCTTGTCAGCTTCCATTCAGGTGGTGAACTTTAACTCTTCCATTACGGGAACTTATAAAATAGAAAAAAACGGAACCGCAGTAGTTGATGAAAATATTAATTTAACAACCAACGGGGCCGATTTTACGAAGCATTATTCATTCAATTAAATGATTATTTATATACAGGAAAGCTTTAATAATTTTATCTCTAACTCTCTTCAAAGATGGAGTAACTTTTCAGGTTAAATTTTGTATTAAAAAAGAGAGACTCAGGTTACAGAGTCTCTCTTTTTTGAATAATATTATTGAAAATTTTTACAGTACCTTCACAATAAAGTAGCTTTTCTTACCCTTTTGAAGCAGTAAAAATTTACCGTCGATAAGATCACTTTCATTGGCGGTATAAGTATCGTTTACCTTTTCTTTGTTGACGGAAATTGCATTTCCTTTGATCTCCCTTTGAGCTTCACTTTTAGACTTTAAAAATCCTGATTTTTCAGAAAGAAGATCAACAATACTAATTCCCAGGACATCAGCTTTGGCAACTTCTTTTTGCGGTACACCGTCAAAAACCTCAAGGAAAGTTTCTTCATCCAGGCTTACCAGATCTTCAGCTGTAGAGCGTCCGAACAGAATTTCCGAAGCTTTTACTGCCTTTTCATATTCGTCTCTGCCGTGTACCCATACCGTTACTTCCTCAGCCAGTCTCTTTTGAAGTTTTCTTTCATGTGGAGCTGCTTTGTGCTCTTCAATTAAGGCTTCAATTTCTTCTTTTCCAATGAATGTGTAGAATTTAATGAATCTTTCAGCATCTTCATCGGTGGCATTCAGCCAGAACTGGTAGAATTTATACGGGGATGTCTTCTTTTTGTCCAGCCAGTAATTTTCTCCGCTTTCAGACTTCCCGAATTTAGAACCGTCGGCTTTAGTAATCAAAGGAACTGTTAATGCAAATGCTTCTCCCTGGGCCTTTCTGCGAATCAGTTCAGTACCTGTAGTGATATTTCCCCACTGATCAGAACCTCCCATCTGAAGCTTTACATTATTATTTTGGTACAGATGAAGGAAATCATATCCCTGGATTAGCTGGTAAGTGAATTCCGTAAAACTCATCCCGTCTGCACCGCTTTCCCCGGAAAATCTCTTTTTCACAGAATCTTTAGCCATCATATAATTAACGGTGATGTTCTTCCCTACGTTTTTAGCAAAATCAAGGAAAGAAATATTCTTCATCCAGTCATAATTGTTGACTAATTCAGCCTTGTTAGGACCATTACCATCAAAATCCAAAAACCTTGAAAGTTGGTTCTTTAAACAGTCTACATAATGAAGAAGAGTGGCTTCATCCAGCAGATTTCTTTCGGCAGATTTTCCTGAGGGATCTCCGATCATTCCTGTAGCACCACCTACCAAAGCAATCGGTTTGTGTCCGTGTTGCTGGAAATGTGCTAAAATTTTGATCTGGATAAGACTTCCGATATGCAAAGAATCAGCAGTCGGGTCAAAACCAATATATGCAGTAGTTACCTCTTTATTCAGTTGTTCATCGGTTCCTGGCATCATATCGGCAAAAAGACCACGCCATTTTAGTTCTTCTATAAAGGAATTCATCTATAATTTTCTTTAAAATTTTACGATGCAAAGATAGTAAATTCAGGAGTATAGAGAAGAGATGTCAGAAGGTAAAAAAATCAAAGGATAAAAAGGCCTGTCTGCACCTTTGTGCTTTCACTTAAAAAAATTATATTTGTTAATAATGAACGAAGAACAGCTATTTCTGCTTATTCAAAAGGCAAAAGAAAAGGACCAGAAGGCCCAGACCAAGCTCATCAATATTTTTTGGGTGGATGTTTTCTCTTTTGTCATGAAAAAAGTAAAAGATGAAAATGATGCAGATGAGATTACGGTGAATGTTTTTTCCAAAGTGCTGTCGAAATTGGATATGTACGATCCGCATTTTCAATTTAAGACCTGGGTATTAACCATTGCCCAGAATACAGTCATTGATTTCTGGCGGAAAAGAAGCCGCGAAAACCAGGATCCTACCGAAAACCTGGATGAGGTTAAAAACCAGTTCGCAAAATCTCCGGAAGAGCTGATGATCTCCAATGAAGAGCAGAAAAAGATCATCAAAACCATTGAATCGCTGGATGCCAATTACCAGGATATTATTAAACTACGTTTTTTTGAAGAAAAAAGCATCAAGGAAATTGCAGAAGAGCTTGGAATTTCCGTCGCCAATACTAAAGTAAGGGTGATGCGTGCTAAGAAAGTCCTTGCCGAGCTGCTAAAAAATAATGAATTTGATGATAATTAAATGATTAAGTAAGATAATCAGTTTCATTCAGTCTTAAAAGCAAAGCTTACCTTAATAATCTTAAAGGCTTAATGGAATCTTAATGATTCAAAATTTTCACAAATAAACTTCCTCTTTTGTCTTAGGAAGAACAATTTTCCTCGGCTCCTTCTGATTCCTGTTTTGCAGATCTATTTTCAATCCTTTTTTAATATAGGTTTCCTGCTTGGATTTACCATATTCAGAAGTATTTTCAACTTCTTTTTTATAATTGAGCTGCCCTGTGGAAAGATTAAAGTCTATGTCTGCCCAATAATCTCCGGGTCTGCCATACGTTGAAGAATGGCCGATCAGTTCAAAATGGCCGTTTTGAAACCTGTATTTATCCGTGTAGCTCCATTTCCAGCTGCTGCCGCCTGCCTGGGTGATATTCAGGACTCCTTTTTCAATAGTTGTTTCCTGGTAGGGATCGCCCATCATCCCTCCGCCGGCACTTTCAAGAATGGCATTCCTTGATTTACTCAGGATCATCCATGTTCCGCCACTTCTTTTCTGAATCTGGATCTCACGGATTTTACCCAGTTCACCTTCATCTGCTGTAGTATAAATAACCACTCTTTCAGGAATTTTATCACCATCCAGATCGCCTTCCACAGTGTCAATGATTTCTGAACCTGCCGGCTGAAGTTCTTTCTGGGCAAAGCAAAATGTACTGATAATAAGGGATAGGGTAAAAAAGATCTTCTTCATAATTTAATTTTGGTGGTTTAAAATTACTAAATTATATGTTTCATCAATGTTTGTCTTTGATTGTTTCGATAAAAAAATCACTAACTTTGAAGCTCAATTTGAGAAATAAATGGAGAATTTAGTTCAAGATACTACCGTTCAAAAACCAAAGTGGATCCGCGTAAAACTTCCTACCGGAAAGAATTACAGAGAGCTTAGGACTTTGGTCGACAAATATAAATTAAATACCATATGCCAGAGCGGAAGCTGTCCGAATATGGGTGAATGCTGGGGAGAAGGAACGGCAACGTTCATGATCTTAGGAAATATCTGTACAAGAAGCTGCGGATTCTGTGGTGTAAAAACAGGAAAACCACTTGATGTTAATTGGGATGAGCCTGAAAAAGTGGCCCGTTCTATTAAATTAATGAAGATCAAGCATGCTGTTCTTACCTCTGTGGACCGTGATGATTTAAAAGATATGGGCTCCATCCTTTGGGCTGAGACTGTAAATGCGGTAAGAAGAATTTCTCCGGGAACGACGATGGAAACTCTTATTCCGGATTTCCAGGGGCTTACCAAACATATTGACAGATTGGTAGAAGTGGCTCCTGAAGTGATCTCTCACAATATGGAAACCGTAAAACGTCTGACAAGAGAAGTAAGGATCCAGGCTAAATATGAAAGAAGCTTAGAAGTTCTGAGATACCTAAAAGAAGCTGGCCAGAGAAGAACCAAAACCGGGGTAATGCTTGGTTTGGGTGAAACTAAAGATGAGGTTTTCCAGACCATTGAGGATATCAGAAATGCCAATGTAGATGTAATCACGCTTGGACAGTATCTTCAGCCTACTAAAAAACATCTGCCGGTAAAAAGATTCATTACGCCGGAAGAGTTTGATGAATTGGGAGATTTTGCAAGAAGCTTAGGTTTCAGACACGTAGAAAGCTCACCGTTGGTAAGAAGTTCCTACCATGCTGAAAAACATATTCACTAATAATATAACTTAATAATATAATCGCTTCACTCGAAGCGGTTTTTTTATTTTAAACACTTAATATTTTGAGTAATGAACTCGGTGATGAGAGATATCTCTTAAATTAAAAAATTGATCACTTTCCTCCTGACAAAATCTGTCGGATCATATTCCCCTCCCTTGGAGGGGTGGCAAAAATTCAAAGAATTTTTGACGGGGTGGTTAAAAAAATAATCAATTCCGAACCTCAATATTCTTCAAATGCTTTTTCCTGAACTCTGAAGGCGTTTCACCCGTATGCTGCTTGAAAAGTTTATTAAAATAGGATAGGCTCTCGAAACCTACCTGAAAGCAAACCTCCGTCACAGAATAATCTTTAAGCAGAAATATCTTAGCCTGATTGATCCTGTAATTGTTAACAAAATCCGTGAACGTCATATTGGTCTGCTTTTTAAAATAACGGCAGAAAGCAGGCGTACTAAGGCTTACAATCTTTGCAATTTCGTTGACATTAGGCTTCTTATCATAATTTCCATGGATGTAATCGTAGATGGTTCCCATTCTGATCTTGTCATTCAGGAACCATTTTATCCTGGTGTCTTCCTTATTCAGTTCTCTTACTTCATCTGAGGCGGCGAGAATCTGCAGAATTTCAATTAATCCTATAAGAGAATCAAAAGAGTTTTTATCCTTGATTTCATGAAGTTTTTCGACAACCTGCTTTTTTGTTTCTCCTGAAAATGAAAGCCCTAAATAAGACTTTTCCAGGAGCTTTTTAATGTTTTCAAACTCAGGAACGGGAACAATAATATCCTGAAGGAAATTCTCCCGCATCTGAAGCACTAATTGTCTGCATTCCGTCTGGATACCATAATCAAAATTAAGATGAGGAACATTGGATCCTATCAGAAGCAGATCGCTTTCTGTAAAAACAGAAATATCCCGGCCTACATGCCGGATTCCGTTGATGGCTTCTACATAAACAAGCTCTATTTCCGGGTGATGATGCCAGAAAAAACAGTTCTTTAAAGACGGTGAAAAAAGCTTGAAAGACTTTCCGTTTTCAAACTCTATGACTTCTTTCTGGATTCTCATTCTGTTCTGATTTGATTGATTCTGATTTTAAATTTACATAAAAAGGTTAATATGGAGCAAATTTTTATCATTTCAGGAGAAGTAAAAACCGATATTTCTCTCGAATTTTGCACTTTCAAAGTAAAGATGGGATTCTGTTTTTATTTTTTATAAAAATCACTTAAAATTAATTCGAAAAAGAAGTTTACTCATAATGAAGATTGATAAAAGAATAATACCGCTGGCTATAGGCGGTCTTGGAATAGGAACTACAGAGTTCACCGTAATGGGGCTGCTTCCTGATATTGCCAACACCTTAAAGATTACCATTCCTGAGGCCGGGCATCTGATTTCGGCTTATGCCATGGGAGTTGTAATTGGAGCACCGATCCTGATCGGGTATTCAGTGAAATTTCCGCCTAAAAAAGTACTGATGGTTTTGATGATCCTTTTCACACTTTTCAACGGACTTTCTGCGGTAGCTCCTGATTACACTACGATGCTGATCATCAGGTTTATGTCCGGGCTTCCTCATGGGGCATTTTTCGGTGTAGGAACGGTAGTTGCATCGCGGATGGCAGGAAAAGGGAAAGAGGCATTTTACATTTCTTTAATGTTTACAGGACTTACGATAGCCAACCTCATCATGGTTCCGCTGGTAACCTATATCGGGCATGCTTATCATTGGAGACTGTATTTCGCAATTGTAGCATTCATTGGCCTTTTTGCCATATTGTTTCTTAAATTATGGCTTCCTGCTACAGAGGCCAATCAAGATACCCACTTCCTGGAGGAATTGAAATTTCTTAAAAATAAGCAATCATGGCTGGTTTTAGGAATTACAGCGATTGGGTTTGGAGGTCTTTTCACATGGCTCAGCTATATTACTCCTTTAATGACGATCGTAGCGGGAATCCAAAGCAACCAGATGGCGTATGTGATGATCCTTGCCGGTGCCGGAATGGTTGTTGGAAACCTTGCAGGAGGATTTATTTCTGACAGGCTGGGGCCCGAAAAAACATGTGCATTATTGATATTTCTGATGATGATTTCTCTGGCAGGAGTGTTTTTCTTTGCAGATAACCAGAATATGGCACTCATACTAACATTTGTTTGCGGAGCACTGTCGATGTCCGTTGCAGCACCTATTAATATCATGATGATGAAAGCAGCTCCAAAGAGTGAAATGATGGCTGCAGCATTTATGCAGGCTGCATTTAATATTGCAAATGCGATGGGAGCATTTCTGGGAGGAATTCCTTTGGAATATGGGTTTTCCTTCAAATATCCTTCGTTAGTAGGAGTGGGGATGACATTCATCGGTCTGGCAATAAGTTTAAGATACAGATATTTGTACGGCAAACAAGCTCCTGATGATGAAACAGCGGTAGAATGTGTGCCTTGTGATAAGTAATTGTAAAGCTAAGACTAAGTTCAAATCAATTTCTAAATTTTGTCAAAAAATGTAGATGAGTTAATTATTTTATAAGACAGCTTAAAGGTTTATAACCAGCTGTATACATACAAAAGAGGCTTTGTTCAACGACAGAACAAAGCCTCTTTTCTCTTTATAGTATAATGCTAAACTTCTACTTCATTACCGTTTTTACACCAGTAAAGTGCATTATATAAGTTTTCTTTAGGAAAGGATTTGAATTCTCCCGGCATCAGAACACTGAAAATATCCGTGAAGTTCTGTACCCCTTCTTTATCTGTAACAATAGCCGTACGGTTCCATTTTGTAAGATTTTTTAATCCTAAAAATGCGTCTTCAAGCCATGCGCCCATGGTGAAATTATCCAGATCAGTATCCAAATACAATAAGTAATTCAGCTCACCAAACTGATCTACTTTTTCTTTTACATGAGGAATGACAAGGTTTTCAAAATCTTTTTTCGTCACATCTCCGGTTGCACTGAACGCTGCAACATTTTCCGGAGCTTCTGGAATAATCGTTATCATACTAATTATTTTAAATGGTTGGCTTTTAAAACTGGGTACAATAATTGCACCATAAATTGATAAAAAATCGTTAAAATACTTATAAATGTTATTGTTTTAAATGTAATATTCAATTATGGATCTAAAATCAAACGAACCTTTCTGGCTTTTAAAAAACGGACTAATAACTTCTTATCCGTCTCTGAAATCAAATAAAGATTGTGATGTATTAATTATAGGAGGCGGCATTACCGGAAGCCTTATTGCCCATCAAATGATTAGTGACGGCTTTAAAACGATCCTGATTGATAAACGTGAACTCTGTAACGGCAGTACTTCAGCAACTACTTCCATGCTGCAGTATGAAATAGATGTTCCTCTTTTTGAGCTTGAGGAGCTTATTGGTAAGAAAGGAGCTGTAGAGAGCTACAAAGCCTGTTCTGATGCAATAGATAGTCTCGAAAAACTTTCAAAACAGATCAGGTCTGATGCGGGATTTAAACGAAAGAAATCTCTGTATTTCGCATCAAAAAAGAAAGATGTCAGCTGGCTTAAGGATGAATATGCTGCAAGAAAAAATGCCGGTTTTGATGTAAAATGGCTGGAAGCAGATCAAATTGTAGAAAAGTTTGGACTTGAAAATACATATGGGGGAATTGTGTCCAGACAGGGAGCCAGTATTGATGCTTTTAAGTTTGCTCATGAACTATTTAAACATAATGTAAGAAAAGGGTTAGAAATATTTGATAAGACTGAAATGATAAAGATGGAATACCATAAAGGTTTTAATCTGGTCACGGTAGACAGCGGTTTTCAGATCAAAGCTAAAAAAGTGATCTACTGTATCGGGTATGAAAGTAAAAACCTGATCAAAGAAAACTTTGTTGATTTAAAAAGTACGTTCGCCATCGTTTCAGAAATCGATGACGACAAATTCAAAAATATGGACAGTACGCTGGTCTGGAATACTGATGATCCTTATATTTACATGCGTACAACAGATGATGGAAGACTTCTGATCGGTGGAGGAGATGAAGATTTCAACGATGCTGCGAAACGTGATGCTCTTCTCGATAAAAAAGAAAAAGAGATTCTGAAAAACCTGAAAAAAATAAAACCCGATTATCATTTTTATACAGATTTTGTATGGGCCGGAACTTTTGGGGAAACCAAAGACGGGCTGCCTTATATTGGGGAGCATAAAAAATTTAAGAACTCTTATTTTGTCCTGGGTTTCGGGGGAAATGGAATCACTTTTTCTGTGACAGGGATGGAAATGGCTTCACAGTTTATGAAAAATAAAAAACACGTGTTGTCTGAATATTTTCAATTCGGGAGATAAAACTGGTAGCTTCTGGAACCTTTGTCGCCAGTGTAAGCGGGTATTAAGAAAAATGCAATAAAAAATGGTGGCTGCGAAGCCACCATTCCTATTATTTCGAAGTATATCCATTCGTTTTTGCCTGCTCCAGAATAGATCTTTCAATTGCTTTCCCAAGATCATCAGAATCTGCATTGCCCCGTTTTTTCATTTCGGTATCAATATATTCCTGGCGTTTTCTTGACAGCTCTTCAATCTCCTTCTGGATTTTCTCACGCTCTGCAGATTTTACAGCAACAGCTTTTTTAATTTCTTCCTTGCTTTTGCCTTTTAATTCAGCTGGCAGCGCATCATCCTTCACAGTAGCAATAAATCCTGCATCACTTTCAGCTTTGTCCACCAGGTCCCAGTGGTCATTTTTATAAGCATTTTTTTTAGACTTGGCTACGGTTCTTTCTACGTAATTGGAAGCCGACTGAACTTCTGCATTCCTGTCCTGGGTAACCTGCTTAAGCTTATATTCAGAGCCATGACTTCCATAATAAATATAGGTATCATTCAGCTTTGTATTGCATTCTGAGATTTTTACATCATAAGGCGTTTCAATATAAATCACCTTTCTGTCACTGTCAATATTAAAATACTTGCCGCCGCCCACTACTGCTCCGTTCTGCCAGAAGGTTTGTGTCCCTTCTTCTCTATTCCCGCAGAAGATAGTATTGGTATAAATGTTTTTGTTTTTAGCTTTGGAAATGACTTCCTTGTAATTTACTTTTCCCTGATCAAACGGCTCATTGCCGGCGATATAAATCAGTTTCATGCTTTTTTCGTTGCCATCCCAGTTCAGATTCATCGAGGCATCGCGGATCACAGCACCGCAATATTCACTTCCCCCATTAGTTCTTAAGGCAAATAATTTCTCGGAAACCAGATCCAGATCCTGCGTAAGAGGAGTAACCTGGCGGATATAATTTTCATCGCGGATCCCGTCATTCCCATATTCATAAAGGGCAATTTCAACCTGTGGAGTCTGTCCGTTATACTTTAGGGTGGTTAAAGTATTCACAATATTCCAAAGCCTTGATTTGGCCTGATCGATCAGCCCGTCCATACTGTTGGAAGTATCCAGCAGAAGGGCAACCTGGATTTTATTATCCTTTGATGTTACTGCAGGCTGTACTACTGAAGCATTTTGTATAAATGCTTCCCTGCCTGATTTATTACTGTTTGAGCAGCGGATGTCTGAAAAACTGCCTGAGCTTAAAAATGCGCTACCAGCTGTTAATGCTAAGATTTTTAAAGTTGTCATAATTCTATTTTTATTGGTTATCTGTTATAATATTGAACCCATTTTTTCGGACCGAACTTTAACTGTCGATGTTTCTGTATGCTTCAGTAATAAATGTCGTTGCAGGTTTATTGTTTTAATTCCTGAAGTAAAATTATCTGTATTTAAGGCTGAAAATTGGGAGACTTGGTGAAATGAGACTTTCACTTGGTGAACTTTAAAAACTGTTTAAGACAAAAAAACAGCCCTTCCGGACTGTCTTTTAAATCTGTTAATTCTAAAGGATTTCGTATCTCGTTTTGATGCTGTATTTCAGCTTGATATTTTCGATATTGTCAAAAGAAAAATCTACCGCAGTATCTGCCGCTTCCAGCTGTACATTTCTGATGCTGCTTTTATAGGCTACAGGAAGAACCGTATCGCTGGTGTAATCTTCAATTTCGATAATCTCAAGAGGAGCTCCTGTCTTTTTGCCCATACTCTCCAACAGATAATCTGCCTTTTCTTTTGCTGCTTTTAGGGCATTGATCTTAACGGTTTTCTTAAAATCAGAAATTTTAGTGTTCTTCACTTCGGCCACATTCAGATTGCTTACCCATTTCTGGTTGAGGTCTTCAAATATCTTGTTGATATCCGATTTTGTATTGGCTTTGAACTGGTAGCTCTTCGTGAATTTTCCATTTTTAGCATACACATTCTGGTACATGGATTTAAATTTGATGTCTTCATTCTTCACGCCGTATTTCTTTAATGTTTCAAACAGCTTCTTTTCATTGTCTGCCAACTCATTCTTGTTATCCGCTTTGATGCCGATGCTGAAGATGATCTCATCCGGTTCCACTTCCATTTCTGCAATACCTGTAACTTCAATTGCATTTTTCTTTATCTCCTGTGCATTTGCAAAAGTTCCCAGGGTAAAGATTCCGATCAATAAAAAATGTCTCAATTTCATAATTTCTTGTTTTAAATTCTGAAGTAAAATTACTGCGATCTGAAACCGAAAATGGAGAGACTTGGTGAAATAAGGTTTTCACTTGGTGGATGGTCACAAAAAAAGACGATCCCTGTGAGAATCGTCTTTTCAAATTTTTTAAATGTGATTTAAACTATCCGGAATGGTTCAAAAATGATTAATAGATAAAGTAAACCTTCGAGATTTTATCGTTTTTAATTTCATAA
This sequence comes from Chryseobacterium lathyri, assembly GCF_003290185.1. Lineage (GTDB taxonomy): Bacteria > Bacteroidota > Bacteroidia > Flavobacteriales > Weeksellaceae > Chryseobacterium > Chryseobacterium lathyri. The sequence continues at coordinate 216,886 of NZ_QNFY01000005.1, forward strand.
ATAGCTGTTGCTTCAGTCTTTACACCAGGTCTCAGGCCCGAAACGCTCTCTTTATCGATAACGGAATTAAGATTCACAATCCTCTGCTTGATTTCGCAATGCAGATCCGGAGATTTATCAAACAGATTGGAATAGGATTTTCTCATGGCTTCCTTTCCTTTGCTGATCAGCTTTCCGGGAAACAAATACAGTTCTACGTCCTCTGCATAAGGCTCCAGAAATGCTTCAATATTTCTTGCGTTATAAGCATTCACCTGCTGCTGAGCCAGAGATTCCGGCGTCACTTTTACAATTCTTTCCCGGTCTATAGGAAGTCCGCTTTTTATAACCATATCAATATCAGTAAGGTGGTCCAGATTTTCAACAGGATTTGAATTCAGTAAAACAAGATCCGCTGCTTTTCCCACTTCAATGCTGCCGGACTCCTTTTCTTTATTAAGGATTTTCGCAGGATTAATGGTTGCCGACTGAAGAATCTGCCATTCATCCATCCCGCTTTCCTTCATGGCCTTAAGTTCTGTGATAAATGATGATGCATGTTGCGTTCCGATGTTTCCGGCGTCCGTACCAGCAGCGATTGTTACACCTCCTTCAGCCATTTTTTTGAGATTGACAGTTCTGATGGAGTCCGTTTTTGAAATATAAGCTTTGGTCTTCGGCTCGCTAAACCTTGTTTTACGCTTATTAAGCATAACAGAGTCTGAAGTTTGTGTAAGGTGCTTCAGGTCGTACATAGAGCCAATGCTTTCAGGATGGGAATTTTCCAGCTCATAAGTATTGTAGGTCTTCTTTTGTCCGTAAGTATCATAATAATTATCCATTACCGTAAGGGTAGGGCATACAATAACCTTTTTTGATTTTAAAAGCTTTATAAAATCATCAGAAATCAATTCATCCTCTATATTGTGTACCAGGAAATCGGCACCGTTTTGTACAGCTGTTTCTGCGGTGAAGCGTTCTGTTGCATGAATGGCAACCTTTAAATTATTTTTATGAGCTTCATCAATAACTGCTTTTATAGCAGGTTCCAATTCCTTTGCCTGTTCTTTCTTTTTCTGCACATCTCCCGTTACAATATACCATATCTTAATAAAATCAGGTTGATAAGGAATCTGTTCCTGAACCAGTTTTTTAGCCTCATCAACAGACGAAAGCAGTCTGAAAGGCTCATCTTTATTAAGATTTTTAAAAGCTTCAGGTTCATAAGTAGTAATGAGTGGTCCCGACATATACACTGAAGGCAGGCGTACATTCTCTTTCAAAGAATCCCTGAGTTTTAGCAAATTATACGTTGCCCCGGGATCAATCACTGACGTCATTCCCATTTTAAGATAACGCTGCAGAAGACCTTCCATATTATGATGGCTCCAGCTGATCTCTTTTTCATAAGGAACATGTTTTCTGAGATCAAGGGCATCCGGCCTTGTATACAGACCACCGCTCTGGAAAAAATGGACGTGTGCATCCGTCATTCCAGGCATTAGGTATTTACCTTTACCATCAATAACATGGGAATTCTTCGGAATTTTGATCTGTCTGCTGGGTTTTATTGCTGTAATTGGCTTTCCTGAAAAGACAACAGTCTGGGCAGGAGTCAGTTTTTTGTGAATAACATCTACAACAGTTACATTTTCAATATAAATCTGCGCATGCAAAATGCTCATACAGAAAAAGGCTGCCAATGCGATCTGGAATTTTTTGCTCATGAGTTTGGGATAAAGTAACAATACAAATATAAGAAAAGGTGAACTGCCCTCTGTTACAGAATTTTAAGGAGCATGTAAAGAGGAAAGATTGATTTTTAATTGGGCAAACTGGGTGAAATGAAGTTTTGACTTGGTAAAGAATAGGAAAGGATACCTAAAGTTTTACTTACTTTGCATGCAAGATCTGAAATCTGTGAAATTAGTTTTTAAAATACTGTTTATCTTCATGCTTGCTGTAGGAAATTTTTGTACAGCACAGGATTCCATGCAGGTTACTCAGGCCTACAAATCTGCGGCCAGACTCAAAAAAGCAGTAGACAATAACGATAACAAAGGTGTTGCCGATACCTATGTAGGAATTGCTAATAATTACTACAATCAAGGGAATTATGCCAAGAGCGAAGAGTTTTTAGTCAAAGCCAGAACCATTTACAAAAACCTTAACGATAAGAAAAATCTGGAATCTGTCACCCGGAAAATTGCCCAGTCACAGGAAAAGCAAAACAAAATAACTCCGGCCATCAGCAATTACAGCATGGCGGCCGAGATGAGTTACAATGAAAAAAGCAGAGCGGTCAATACCAATGATGCGGCAAGGCTTTCTTCCCCCAACGCTGAACAGAAGGTAGAGGCCATTCAGGATAATATCAATATAGGTCTTAAAACAAAAGATAAAGGCGATCTGGCAGCAAGTTACAGCCAGATGGCAGATGTTAATATACAGCAGAAAGATATTCCTAAAGCAGAAGAAAACCTCAACAATGCTTATGTTCTTTCTAAAAAAGAAGCTCCTCAGCAGGCATTGGAAATTAATCAGAAACTGACCAATTTCTATGTTGAAAACAGGAATTTTGAAAAAGCCATTGAGGCCAAAAAGAAAGTCCTGAAAGAAGATTTTGTCAAAGAAAATTCACAGGAAAAGGTCAACCAGATCCAGGAGCTGGCTGATATTTATATAAAGAAGAATGATCCGGAAGAGGCTGTGGTATTATTAAAAAATGCTTACGGAATCGCTCTGGAGAAAGGGCATACACTTGAAGCTCAGAAAAGCGTAAAACGACTGGATAGCCTATACAGTATAACAGGAAATACGGATGCCTCAGTGTCGCTGTATCGCGATTTCCTTGGGAGACTTCCGGATATTGTGTCCAAAGACAGAAGCCTGATAGATAATAAAATTCTGGAAGATACTGAGCAGAGAATTTCACAGCTTGAAAAGGAAAAAGAGCTGAAAGATCAGCTGATCCGTAAGAAAAATGTCTTTAATTATAGCCTGATCGGAGTTCTGATCCTGTTAACCGGACTGATTATCTTTATCTTCAGAACGCTGAAGAAAGTTCAGATTAAAAATAAAAAAATCGCCCTGCAGTCATTACGGCGTGAAATGAATCCGCATTTTATCTTTAACAGCTTAAACAGCGTCAATCATTTTATCGCGACAAATAACGAACTGGAAGCTAACCAGTATCTTACGAAATTCTCTAAATTAATGCGTGGCGTCATGGAAAATTCCACCGAAGATTTCATTCCTCTTCAGCAGGAGCTGGATTTGCTTCAGAATTATCTTGCTCTCGAAAAGACACGTTTTGTCGATAAATTTGATTATGAAATTAGGGTAGACGAAAGCCTGAATATGCAAAGCCTGAAAATTCCCGGAATGCTTGTCCAACCGTTCCTTGAAAATGCGGTCTGGCACGGACTGCGCTACAGAAGTGAAAAAGGATTTTTGAAATTAAGTTTTGAAAAAGAAGACCAGCATTTAAAAATCACCATTGAAGACAACGGAATAGGGATTGAAGAAAGTAAAAAGCAAAAAACCGAACACCAGAAAGCAAGAGAAGGCCGCGGAATGAAAAATACACTCGAAAGAATTCAGCTCCTGAATGATTTGTATAAAAAAGATATTACCTGCTCTGTAAAAGACAAAGAAAATAGCAGTGGCGTTTTGGTTACCTTAAAAATTAATCTTATTTAAAGCAATGAAAGCCTTAAAAAAACTTCCTGTCAGATCCTGAATTCAAAAACGGAAAATATCAGTAAATCCATCCACCACTTAAGACCTGTTATCTAATATCTGTAATCTCTAACCTGAAAAAATGAAAATACAATCCATAATCGTAGACGATGAGATCATTGCAAGAGAAGTTCTCAGAAATTATATCACGAAATACTGCCCGCAGGTAGAAATTGTAGGAGAGGCAGAAAATATCAAAGAAGCCGTTCCCCTGATTGCTGAAAAACAGCCGCAATTGGTCTTCCTGGACGTAGAAATGCCTTTCGGAAATGCCTTTGATGTGTTGGAAGCTACCAAAGAATTTTCCTACGAAACTATCTTCATTACAGCATTTTCTCAATATTCACTACAGGCACTTAATAAATCGGCTAGTTATTATATTCTAAAACCGATAGATATTCAGGAACTCATTCTTGCAGTAAATAAAGTAGCAGAAAGCCTTGAAAGTAAAGAAGAGCTCAACCGTAATAAAATACTTCTCGAAAATTTAAAATTGAAACCTGAAAAACAACAGCTCATTCTTCCTACACTTCAGGGATTTGATGTTGTAAAAACTGAAGATATCCTAAGGCTGCAGGCAGACGGAAATTTCACACAGGTTTACCTTACCGACGGCTCAAAAAAGATGGTCTGCCGTTTCCTGAAACATTTCGATGACCTGCTGGAAAATCCTTTTGTAAGGGTTCACCGCTCCCATATCATCAATGCAGGATTTGTAAAATCTTACCATAAAAGTGGAACTGTAATGCTTTCAGATGATACGGAAATTGAGGTTTCAGGCAGTTTTAAAGATAATTTCCTGAAAGTCTTTTCCTAGAATTTCTTTCCTTAACAGCTTAAAGGCATTATTTTTGAAGTTTTCACCGCAATCACGCAAAATATCCAATTATGAAAACTCTTCAGAAAATTGCGGTTCCGGTTACATTAGGTCTTCTGGGGCTGGTTGTTTACAATTCCTGTTCTCCCGGAATTACAAAAGGAGCTGTTGCCGTCAATAATTTTGATGCTAAAAAATATCTTGGAAGATGGTACGAAATTGCCCGTTTCGATTACAGGTTTGAGAAACATATGGATAACGTCACCGCCGAATATTCCGAAAATTCAAACGGTTCCATCAGTGTCCGCAATAAAGGCTATGATTATGTTAAAAAAGAATGGAAAGAATCCATCGGAGAAGCCAGGTTTGTAAAAGATAAAACCGAAGCCCGCCTTAAGGTTTCATTCTTCAAACCAATCTGGGCCGGTTATAATGTAATTGATATCGATGAAGATTATCAATACGCCTTGATAGCAGGAAGCAGCGTAAAATACCTTTGGATTCTATCCAGGACAACCTCTATTCCTGAAAGCATAAGACAGCGTTTCCTCGAAAAAGCGAAAAGATTAGGATATAATACCGATGAGCTTATTTGGGTAAGGCATAATCAGTAATTTAGAAATCACTATTTTAGAGAAAATACCAATTGTGAATTTTGCTTTGCAAGTGTGAACTTTTTAGAGCCAAGATCCCAGACTGAAGTTAGGGTTTAGAGGATTATTTAACATGCCCAGACTCTTTAACCAAAAAGCTCGAATCCAAACATGAAAATTCATAACTCAAATTTACTTTAAAAATCCTATAGCACTCAGACCCCATACCTTTACCATAGCAAAATAGTTATAGTTTTAAACAGTATCAGCCAAAGATAAAAAAAATCATTTTATGTTGTCATAGCCGCAGATTTTTACGTCATTTGCAGGACATTTTCTTTCAAGAATTTATATATGGAAAAAGCTGTTCTGATTACTATAGGTGATGAAATCCTTTCCGGGAACACCATTGATACCAATTCTAATTTTATTGCCGCAGAACTTAAAAACATAGGCATACAGGTTACACAGATTTTTACAATTTCAGACGAGATTGCCATTATTAAAAATACTTTAAAAACTGCTTTTGAAATTGGAGACCTTGTCATTACAACAGGCGGCTTGGGCCCGACAAGAGATGATAAAACCAAAAAAGCACTGGCTGAATATTTTAATGATGAAATTGCACTGGATGAGGCAACCTTCAACCATCTTAAAAACTATATGGAAAGACGCGGCCGCCTGGATATCCTTGAAAGAAACAGAGAACAGGCTTTTGTTCCTACAAAATCGGTTGTTTTTCAAAATCATTTCGGAACCGCACCATGTATGATGATGAATCAGGATGGAAAATTATGTTTCAGTCTTCCCGGGGTTCCTTATGAAGTGAAACCGTTAATCAGGGAACAGATCATTCCTTATTTAAAAGAAAAATTCAATCTTTACTATATCCATACCAGGATAGTTTCTGTAGTAGGCATTCCCGAAAGTATTCTCGCAGATATTATTGAAGAATGGGAGCTTGCCCTTCCTGAAAATCTTGCATTGTCTTATCTTCCGGTAGGAACACGTGTGAAATTGAGGCTGACTGCTTCAGGAGATAACGAAGCTGCTCTGAAACAGCAGGCAGAAGATGAAATCCAGAAGCTTCTTCCTTTGGTAGGTGATCACGTTATCGCCGTGTCGGAAGACAAAATAGAAAAAATTCTGGCAGAAATGCTTAACGATAGAAAACTGACTATTTCCACTGCAGAAAGCTGTACCGGAGGTGAGCTGGCAAGAATGATCACATCCAATTCAGGAAGCTCAAAATATTTTGTAGGGGGAATTGTACCTTACGCCACAGAAAAGAAAATAGAAATTTTAAAAGTCTCCCAGCAGACTGTAGATGAATTTACAGTGGTAAGCGAGCAGGTGGCCAGCGAAATGGCAAAAGGATGCCAGAAATTATTTGACTCCGATATTTCCATGTCCACAACAGGTGTTGCGGGCCCTGGTAAAGGTGAGGACGGTAAAGAAGTGGGAACCATTTTTTATACCATACGGATCAAAGACAAAGAAGTTACTTCAAAACTGTACATGCCTCATCTGGACAGACTTGATTTTATGAATTTCGTTTCCCAGAAGATCATTCAGGATCTGGTAGGCTTATTGATTTCGGAGTAGTTTTTTACTAAAATAATCAAAAATTATAATTGTTAATTTTTTATTGAAAAGAATTGTAACAGATTATAAAAAAAACAGACATATACTATAAATTTGCTATCATAATGAAAAAACTAACGCTTTCTTTGTTTTTACTGGCAGGAGTTTGCTCACTTAATACAGTGAACGGACAGGCAAAAGCCGTGAAAACAGCAGTTAACAGCACAGATAAAGGCTTGGATATTAGCCTTATGGACACTTCTGTACGTCCGCAGGATGATTTTTATAACTACGTAAGCGGAACTTGGATGAAAACCGCTAAAATTCCATCCGATAAGCCGACCTGGGGAAGTTTCAACAAACTGGCAGAAGATACAGATAATAACTCAATGACTATTCTGAACTCTCTTCTGAAAGATAAATTTGAAGATGGAAGCGAGGGTAAGAAGATCCAGGATCTGTATGCTACTTATATGAATATGCAGAAGAGAAATGCAGACGGAATCAAACCTATTCAGGCTAACCTGAATAAAATTGATGCGATTAAAAATCTGGCTGATCTTCAGAACTATTTGATATCTGTAACAAAAGACGGAGAAAATACTTTGTACGGATGGGGTGTTGATGCAGATCTTAAAGATTCTAAAATGAATGCCGTGTACTTAGGAAATGCTTCTCTGGGATTAGGAAGAGATTATTATCAGAAAGTAAACGAAAAAAATACTGAAGCTCTTGCTGAATATCAGAAATATGTAGCTTCCATGCTTAAAGAATTAGGCTACAAAAATGCTGATGCAGCGGCAAAAGGAATCGTTGATTACGAAAAAAGCATTGCAAAAACATATCTTACCAACGAACAGAGCCGTGACAATACACTGCAGTACAACCCTAAAACAATGGCTGAGCTTTCAACATTGGTAAAAGGTGTTGATATCCCTGCTTACCTTAAAAAAGTAGGAGTAACTACAGATAAAGTGATCATCGGAGAAATTGGATATTACAAAGAATTCGATAAATTGGTGTCTGCTCAGAACCTTCCTGTGATCAAGGATTATTTAAAATTCCATATGATTCACGGAAGTTCATCTTACCTGAGTGAGAAATTGGGGAATATGAGATTTGACTTCTATGGTAAATACCTGAGAGGTCAGCAGGAGCAGAGAGCATTGAACAAGAGAGGTTTTGAATTGATCAATGGTACACTTGGTGAAGCTTTCGGAAAATTATACGTTGAAAAATACTTCCCTGCTGAAGCGAAAGCACAGATGGTGGAACTGATTGACTATTTAAAGAAAAGCTTTGCGGTTCATATCAACAATTTAGCGTGGATGTCTTCTACAACGAAAGAAAAAGCAATGAACAAACTGAACAAGTTTACAGTAAAAGTTGCTTACCCGGACAAATGGAAAGACTATTCAAAATTAGATATCGTTTCTGAAGCTAAAGGTGGAAATCTATACAGCAATCTTCAAAATATTTCCGAATGGCAGTACAATAAAGATCTTGCAAAAATCGGTAAAGCTGTGGACAAAACAGAATGGGGGATGACGCCGCAAACGGTAAATGCTTACTATAACCCGGTAAATAACGAAATCGTTTTCCCTGCTGCAATTCTTCAGCCGCCTTTCTTCAATCCTAAAGCTGATGCTGCCGTAAACTTCGGAGGAATCGGTGCTGTTATCGGACACGAAATGAGCCATGGATTTGATGATTCAGGAGCCCAGTTTGATGCAGACGGAAACCTGGTAGACTGGTGGACGCCGGAAGATAAGGCCAACTTCGAGAAAGCAACTAAAGCTCTTGCTGCTCAGTATGACAAATACGAGCCTGTAAAAGGAACTTTCGTAAACGGTACCTTCACAAACGGTGAAAATATCGCTGACTTAGGAGGAGTAAATATTGCTTACGATGCGCTTCAAATGTACCTGAAAGATAAAGGAAATCCAGGGAAGATCAGCGGATTCTCTCAGGATCAGAGATTCTTCCTAAGCTGGGCAACCGTTTGGAGAACTTTATCCAGTGAAAAATATATGGTGAACCAGGTAAAAACTGACCCGCACTCTCCGGGATACTTCAGAAGTTTCGGTCCACTCATCAATGTTGATGCTTTCTATAAAGCATTTGATGTGAAAAAAGGAGACAAATTATACAAAACTCCGGAAGACAGAATCAAAATCTGGTAAAATAACAAACCGCTCAGCAATGAGCGGTTTTTGTTTTTAAAAGAGGCTATGTCATAGTTTATTACACGACGTGTTCTGTCGCTACACTCCTATACCTTTGATTTCAGAAGTTCTTGCAAGAATTTTATCAACATTAAAATTTAACAAAATGAATACAATTGAAATTAATGATCCTTACATAGGAGAATGGACAACTTTTATAGAAACGGATAAAACGTATAATGGCGACATTATTATAGATGCATATTGTGACGATATTCTTTACAAAAAGGTTGGAAGCGTTTATTACAGAAGAGTTTTGGAAGACAGCAGAGTCGATATCAGATGGTTTGGAGCGCTGCCGGATGGTGTTACTGATTGTTCAGATGCAATTCAGCAGGCTTTTATTTCGGCAGATCAATTTAAATTATCAGTTACTGCGGGTAAAGGTACTTATCTTGTTACTAAAACAATTTATATTCCTCAGAATCCTGATTTGTTTTTTTTGTCTAAAACATATGATTTTAACGAATCTGCGTTTTTGATACAATCTGATTTTACTGTCTTTGAATCAGGATATTATGATCAGGGAGAATTGGTCAGTGCAATAGGAAGACCTAATGATACTAATAATTGTTTTGGGATTAAATTTGGAAATTTTTCTTTGTTGACATCTTTGTATAATGTTACTTCTCCAGCTTTGGTTATAAAAGACTGGCATCAGGGCTGTGAAATATCTAATATATCTTCTTTCAAGTTTTCGACTTTATTAGAGTCGGTGAATAATTATTATACTGTATTTAATGATTTGAGGACTAGTCATGAGAATGATGCTAGATTGGGAGAAAGATTTATTTTTTCCGGAGAGATGAATTTAAATGTTTTTAGGGCTTTGGTGGCATCAAATGCATTAACAGGGTATAAGTTTGACGGGCCATTAAGAGCCTGTCATTTTGATGCAATTTCTGTAGAAGGAGTTACAACGGGAATGCAGTTTAACTCTGAAATCAATAATTGCTCAGTCGTTAATTCCTACATAGAAAATTTTGAATTAGCTTTTGAATTCAATAGCTACATTGATAGCTTTACATTAGATAATAACTATCTTAATTTTGGAAATGATCCTTCACGCAGACTCATAAAGTATATAGGATTGCCATTAAATAATATCCATCTTCTTTCCACTAATAATATGGTCGGATTTACAAATTATGGGCAATTATATGTAAGCACAGAAAATGATTATGGATATGGTATGGAAATGAGTTTCAACCCTATTAAAGGGGATTCTATTAATAATCTTCTTACCGATGATTTCGGAGCTAATTTTAATATTAATGGGAAAGCAAAATTCCCAACCTACTTAGCCAATATTCAAAATGCAAAAGGATTGATTCCTGGAAACTACTCAGGCCAATATACCCATGGTTATGATGGAACCTCTGGCTTTGAAGTAGACTCTTCATTATCTAATTTAGTACACGTTAAAACTAAAATTAAGCATACATGGACCCAGATTGTATATGTCAATTTAGAAGTATACGTAGGTTCAGTGGTAAAGTATTATAAAGGATTTTTTATAGGAAATGTATTTTATGAATTTGGAAGCAGTGGAATATCTGTTACCGGAGGACTGGAATCTATTGTTAATTCTGATGGCTTTATTGATATACAAGGAGGCAGCTATGAAAGCGGAGATGTAATTAGTGTAAAAGGTGAAGTACGTTTAATTTAAAGCATATTATATTAAGTTATTAACCCTGAATAATTATTTTATTCAGGGTTAATTATTTGATAATTCTAGATTAGAATATATGGTAAAGTGTTGAAATAAACTAAATAAGGATTAACATAATTTTGTATATTTGGTAAGTTTGTGTTAAATCAAAAATTATCTTTAATGAAAAAGCTAAATATTGGAATACTTGCTCTTTCCGGCATTGTATTTTTAAACTCATGCGGAACGGCTAAAACTGCTGCTACAAAAACTGAAACTACGGTTGCTGTTGCAGAGCCTGTGAAAGAAGAATTAAAAGAAGAAGGAATCAATTTATCTTATATGGATAAAAGCGTTCGCCCGCAGGATGACTTTTTTAGCTATGTGAACGGAAATTGGGTGAAGACTACCCAGATTCCTTCCGATAAAGCGAGCTGGGGTTCTTTCAATGCATTGAGAGAAAATGTAGATGATGCTTCTCTGGATATTCTGAATAAAATTTTATCCGAAACATATTCTGAAGGTTCAGAAGGCCAGAAAATTCAGAATCTATACGCATCTTTCATGGATGTAAACAAAAGGAATGCAGATGGATTGGCTCCAATCAAAGGAGATTTATCAAAAATTGAGGCGATCAAAAACCTTAATGACCTGCAGAAATACCTTCTTGAAGCCACAAAGTTAGGAGACAATTCCTTTTACGGCTGGAGGGTAAGCGCAGACATGAAGAACTCTAAAATGAATGCAGTATATCTTGGCGGTCCGGATCTTGGATTAGGAAGAGATTACTATCAGAAAGTAAATGATGCCAATACTAAAACCTTAGCAGAATACCAGATATATGTCGGGAAATTATTCGATGTTTTAGGAAATAAAAATTCAGCACAGGCTGCGCAGAATGTAGTGGCATTTGAAAAGCAGCTTGCTAACTACCTGTTGACTCTGGAGCAGAACAGAGATGCCAACCTGAGATATAACCCTAAAAATGTAGCTGAACTTCCAGGGCTGGTTAAAAATGTCAACCTGGCTAAATATCTGAAGGATGCAGGTGTAAATACCGATAAAGTAATCATCGGAGAACTGAAATATTATCAGAATATGGATCAGTTCATCACTGAAAAAAATCTTCCTCTGTTAAAAGATTATCTGAAATACCATTTAATTAACGGGAATGCCAGCAATCTTGATGATAAGCTTGAGCAGATCAGATTCGATTTCTATTCAAAGTATCTTCAGGGCCAGAAAGAGCAGCGCCCGATGGACAAAAGAGGGCTTAGTCTTGTGAATGGAGTCCTTGGTGAGGCTTTCGGAAAATTATACGTTGAAAAATATTTTACTCCTGAAGCAAAAGCTCAGATGGAGATGTATATTGACTATATTTTAAAATCATTCAAAACACATATCAACGATATGGACTGGATGTCTCCGGCTACTAAAGTGAAAGCTCAGGAAAAACTGTCTAAATTCACTGTGAAAATTGCTTATCCCGACAAATGGAAAGATTATACCCAGTTAAAGGTGGAATCTCCAAAACAGGGTGCAACACTATACTCCAATCTTCAGAACGTAGCTGCGTGGCAATATCAGAGAAGCCTTGATAAAGTAGGAAAACCGGTTGATAAAACAGAATGGGGAATGTCTCCGCAAACTGTAAATGCTTACTACAGCGGATCAAACAATGAGATTGTTTTCCCGGCGGCCATTCTTCAGCCTCCTTTCTATAATCCTAAAGCTGATGCTGCCGTAAACTTCGGAGGAATCGGTGCTGTTATTGGACACGAGATCTCTCACGGATTCGATGACAGCGGTTCGCGTTTTGACGGGGACGGAAACCTCAACAACTGGTGGACGGATGAAGACCGTAAGAATTTTGATGCGAAAGTAGCACAGCTGGCGGCTCAGTACAGCGCTTATGAACCGGTAAAAGGAAGCTTTGTAAACGGTAAATTTACAAGTGGTGAAAACATTGGTGACCTTGGTGGAGTAGCAGTAGCCTACGATGCCCTTCAGATGTATCTGAAAGACAAAGGAAATCCTGGGAAAATCAGTGGATTTACACAGGATCAGAGATTCTTCATGAGCTGGGCAACCGTATGGAGAACAAAATCTACCGACCAGTATATGATTAACCAGGTGAAGACCGATCCGCACTCTCCGGGAGTGTTCAGGGCATTCGGGCCGCTGGTCAATCAGGACGCATTCAACAAAGCATTTGATATTAAACCTGGGGACAAAATGTATAAAGCGCCTCAGGACAGAATAAAAATTTGGTAGAATAACCAAAAATTGTTAGAAAAGAAAGAATCCATCCCCATTAAATGTGAGATGGATTCTTTTTTTAATATGCTTTCTTATAATTCCGGAGGACAAAATTTATTCCGGTTTCAATAATGTCCCCCATGGTTTTACAATACTTGAAGTTGACGTCGTAGGTAAGTTTTTGCAAAGCTGTTTTCAGCTCTGTAACATTGGCTTCCGGCGCAATATCTTCTTTTTTCATAATGGCAATAAGTTCATTGAATCTGCTTTTGCTGCTGGTCACTCTTTTTACAATTTGTGAACGTACTTCTTTACGATACTGCTCTATAGAATTAGGCTTCAGTTTTTCCAGTACCATGCTAACCATCGCGTTGTTTTCTTTAAAATATTGGGGAAGATAAACTTTCAAATTCCCTTCATAGCTTTGCTGGTCAAAATCGATGGGGCGAATTTTATAAATAACCTGGTCGAAATCGTGAATGGGAATAATAACATAATTATAAGAGCGCATGTCACCCAGCAGTCCTATGAGGCAACGTTCATTGAATTTTACAAACTCCTTGGAAATCTGGGCTTTTTCCAGTTCTGTACAGTTCTGTAAATGTTTCTGGATAAAAATATCTCCGGGAATTCCTAAGATATGCTCTTCGATCAGGGTATTTTTATGGATAAGGAAATTAATTCGATTGGGAGAAAGCAGATCTTCAATTTCCAGCCCATAGATACGGGAAGCATCGGCCTGTTTAATATAAAAATTAGTATGATTGTCATTGAGAATATTTCTCACCCGAATCCGAAAAGGCTTAGAGTTTCCGAAAGTGCAAAAGTCGATCGTATCCACTTTCAGATAAGGCAAAGTTGCCTCGTCTCCATCGGAATGAAGAAGGGTGTAAATCTTATTTAAATTAGCCTCTATTTCTTTAAATTCATACTCAGAATACAATACACCAAGCCACAAAGTATCTTTGCCCTCCTTATCCAGAATATTTACACTGTCGCTGAATCTCAGCAGATCTTCATATAAGAACTGGATCTTAGTCGTTCTGTTATGTCTTTCCAAATACTGATTTAATGCTTCTGAAACAGGATATATTGGTTTTCTAAACGCGATCTTTACATCTTTCATGACTCTGTTACTTTGTTTAAATATAAAGAATTTTTTTCCTCATACCGGAAGAATTCCTAGTTTAATACGTGGTTGATGCTTTTTTATAAATGCAAAGCATACAAAGATTTATTTTTATTTTCCCACAGCTTATTTTATTTATTTTTCATAGTTTAGTGATATCGTAAAGTCATGATTTTACGTTAAATATAAATTAGCTTAAATTAAATATTTCAAGAAAAATCTTTACAAAATTTTGTATGTTACAGTTTTTTTTTAAATTTAAACATTGGATTGGTAATTTATTTGATTCATCAGTAAATTACTCAAAGACAGATCCAAACCAAAATCAGAAATCTCAAAATAACAATAATATGGCAATGTTTAATTATGGTGTTGGCGGCAACGAGGTAAAAGTAGACGCTAATGAAGCTATTCAGGAAATACAGGAAAACAAATCGCTGATAGTGAGCCAGCTTACTACAGAAGAATCTTATACCCCTGAAATCGTAACAGGATTAAAAACTGTAGACGACGTCTTCAGACATTTTCAACCATCCGTAGCTGTACAGCACGAGACGGAAGATGGTGGAGTAGTAGAGGAGGAATTCCGTTTTCAGAATCTTGCAGACTTTACCCCTAGAAATCTTACTCAGAAATCAGACTATTTACAGCAGCTTAGCATGGAACAGGAGCAGTACAATAAAATCGTACGCCAGCTGAAGACCAATAAGATTCTGCGTAATATGCTTGAGAATGAACAGACCAGAGCTGCATTCATCGAAGTATTGAAAGATGTGGCACAAGAACTTGAAAAATAATTATTTACACTAAATCAAATCATGGATAGCAAATTACAGGCACAAGAAAGCCAACAGCAGAGTCAGCAGCAGCACTCAGGGCAGCCGAAAGGTAACCCGCTTGCGGAGCTTAATAAAATAGGAGGTTTTGGCTTTGTTGAATCCGTTGTAGACGGTATCGCCAATATGAACCCTACAAGAAAAGCCAGGAAAGAAATTTTCCTGACGGACACCAATAAATCAGACGAAAGAAAAGAGCTTCTTCAAAAAATAAACCTTTGGGTGAGTCTTTTAGAAGGAAATGAGTCTGCAGATAAAATGGCAGATACCTGCAAAACCAAAGCGCAGGCAGCAGATCAGAATCTAAAGACCAACCTGAAAAATACACTTGATGCAGTACGTCTGTTGGAAACCAACTACAGAACTGTAGCTCAGTTCTATAAAAATACAGAACTGGATAAAGTGGATAATGTAAGCATCGTTAATGCAAGCCTTGAACAGGTTTCAGATCTGGATAATCCTTTATTCATTGATGCTATTTCCGAAGAATTCAAAAATTATTATGACCGTTTAGATCTTAGAGACAACTATTCTATCCTGGCAATACCTGGATATTTAGGCTCAAACAAAGTCATTGAAAAATGGGCAAAGATCTGTAATGAGAACAAAGTAATGATGGTCACCGATTTCGCCAATCTGGATAAGCCAGATGACGTAGTCGACTTATTCCACTCTGCAAACCTTACGGGAGGCGAGCTTCACAGAAGTAACGTTATTATGACGTGCAACTGGCTTGTGGGCAGAGGAAGAGCTGAAGAAGTAGGAGAAGAAGAAAATGTAGAGCTTCCGCCTTCCACTTCATTAGCTGGAAAAATCCACAAAACTTTGATGTCTCAGGTGGCAGCAGGTAAAAAGCATGGTAATATCAACGAAGTAGATGCCGTAAAATTCGAATTGAAGAAAAGCGAAATTTCTCAGTTAGAAAAAATGGGTCTTGTTCCAATGGTGAACGAATATGGTAAGATCATGGCATTCTCTGCTAAAACACTGTTTACAGGAGATAACATCGGTCTTCAGACCTATTCAGTAGTACGTGTATTCGACTACGTAACTAAAGTTTTACTTGACTTCCTGAACAGAAGAGCCTTCGAAAACTGGAATGCCAAGAACGAAGACGATTTGAGAAGGCAGATTGTAACCTTCCTTGACAATATCAAAGGTCCGGACAAATTGATTGAAAAGTTCAAAATTGTTCGTTTCGAGCAGGACAGAGTCAATAAAGACAGAGTATGGCTTGATATCCGTATGACCCCTTATTTCCCTACAAAAAGTTTCGTTATTAAATTGGACGGACATAAAGGAGATGATGGTAACGAGTGGGATGCACAATATACTCAGGAATAACAACAACCCAATTTTAATAACAAAACCGATGCATTTTTACATCGGTTTTTTACTGCCAATTCATATGAAAATTAATGTGATCAAAAATAGTTTAAGCCTCTTTCTGCCTGTACTCCTGCTGATTATATTGTCGGGATGTGAGAAAAAATACCAGGCACCGGACCATTATGCAGTAGATCTTTTTAAAGACGAACGGCAGCAGGGAAAAGCCTATATCATGAACGAAGAAGAATGCTTTGACGGTAGCGAGCTGGTTATTGCAAGTTCCAATGTGAAACTGACTGACAGTTCAAAAGGAAGAGGGAAAACATTCTTTCTTTACAAAGTAAGATCCGGAAAAGTACTGAAAACAATAAGAGATTCAGTGATGGATTATCCGTTCATGTTTCTTTCTGATCAAAGACTGAAGCTTAAGCCAGATTCAATCTACCTTTATCTGAAAAAACTTGAGGGCTACCGGTTTATTGCTGCAGAAAGAAATCTCAAATATCAATGGCTGAAAGCTGCTCCCGTATATTCCATTAAAAAGGATAAATAATTTTATCTTTGCAGAACGGGAACTGACAGCATTTTAAGCTTTTTAAAAAGAGGTTGCAAAATATGCTTCGACTCTGCTCAGCATGACAATCTGCAACTATATGGCATTAGAGGTGTCACGCTGAGCGAAATCGAAGCATCATAAAAATAGTTGCAGTTAAGAATTCCCTCAAATCATTTAAACAGACAAAGGTTTTTGGAAAAAAATAATAAAAGTTCAGAATTTCTCCATGTTGGAAATAAATTACTGAGCTGGTACGGGAAAAATGCAAGAGATCTGCCTTTCAGACAGACAAAAGATCCTTATAAAATCTGGATCTGCGAAATTGTTTTTCAGCAGACGAGGATCAGTCAGGGGCTCAATCATTACAATAATTTCATTAAAAGATTTCCAGATGTAAAGACACTGGCTGAAGCTGACGAAAATGAAGTGCTGCTCTATTGGAAAGGACTTGGATATTATTCAAGAGCCATTAATATCCATAAAGCTTCACAGCAGATCATGAATGATTATCAGGGTGTTTTTCCTGCTGATTATGAAGAGATTTTGAAATTAAAAGGAGTCGGGAGATATACCGCTGCGGCAGTTTCAAGCATCTGTTTTGGAGGTAGAATGCCGGCTGTTGATGGTAATTTTTACAGGGTTTTGAGCCGTATTTTTGCCGATGACTTTGATATTTCCAATTCAAAGGCCTTTTCCTATTTTTCTCAATTGGCAACATTGGTCATGCCAGAGAATGTAGGCGATTTTAATCAGGCTATGATGGATCTCGGTTCAGAAATCTGTAAGCCTAAGAATCCTCTCTGTGGCGAATGTCCGGTAAATGATGACTGTCTTGCATTTTCTATGCAGAAAACATCAGAGTACCCTGTCAAGACAAAAAAGATAAAAACAGAAGATCTTGCCCTGAAATATTATTTTGTGCACAGAAACGGACAGTTTCTGATCCGGCAGAGAAAAGACGATTTCATCTGGAAGAAATTATTTGAGTTTCCACCGGTAATTTCTGCCGATTTGGAACCGTTTATCAGGAATGTAAAAACCATCAACCATAAGCTTACCCATAAGAATCTCACCATTGAAATTTCTAATGTTGGGGTTGATTCAGAAGCGGTTTGGGATAGTTTTATAGCCGAAAATCAGTACCTCATTACAGACTTTGAAGCTTCTCACGACAAATCTTTTCCCAAACCTTTGGAAAACTACATCCAAAACTCACTGAAAGACTGAAATTTGTCTCCCAAAATCTAAAATCTAATTTGTACTTTTGCAAAATGATTAAAAACGTCATTTTTATTTTTGTATCACTGCTTTTAATTTCTTGCGGAAAAGATCATGTTCCAAAACCTTACGGGGAACTCCGCCTGGAGTATCCGGCACCCAAATATCAGAAATTTGAGAATAACTGTGCCTATACTTTTGAATATTCAGACTTTGCATCGATTTCCGATGCTAAAAAGCCGTGCTGGTATTATATAAATTATCCAAAAATGAAAGCCAAGGTCTTTGTGACCTATTATCCGATACAGAATGATTTTGCAGATCATATCAAAGAAGCTGAGAAAATGGTTTATGAGCATACCATTAAAGCAAGTTCCATCGATACCAAATCATTTGAATACCCGGACAAAAAAGTGTACGGAAACTTCTATGAGCTTAAGGGGCAGAGCGCTTCTAATCTTCAATTTTACATTACAGACAGCACAAAACATTTTGTGACTGCTTATTTATACTTTAATACAAGGCCAAAACCTGATTCTTTGGCCCCGGCAGTGAACTATATCAAAGATGATATGAAGCATCTGTTGGACACTTTTGAATGGAAAAAATAATTGACTTTAAAATACATTGAAAAATATATGAAACTTTTAGTTGTAGGAAGCGTTGCATTTGATGCAATCGAAACGCCATTTGGTAAAACTGATAAAATTTTAGGAGGGGCAGCTACTTATATCAGCATCACTTCATCCGTTTTAGGCGTTAAATCTGGTATTGTTTCCGTTGTTGGAGGAGATTTCCCACAGGAGCACCTTGATATGTTCACAGACAGAGATGTAAATATTGAAGGAATTGAGATCGTAAAAGAAGGAAAAACATTCTTCTGGTCCGGGAAATATCATAATGATCTGAATACCAGAGATACTTTGGCTACAGAAGTGAATGTTTTGGAAAATTTTGATCCTAAAATTCCAGATTCTATGCAAGATGCAGAAATTCTTCTGCTTGGTAACCTGCACCCTGGTGTTCAGCTGTCCGTACTGGAAAAAATGAACAAACGTCCAAAACTTGTTATCCTTGATACTATGAACTTTTGGATGGATTCAGCATGGGATATCCTGATGGATATGATTGCTAAAACAGATGTTATTACCATCAATGATGAAGAGGCAAGACAGCTTTCAGGAGAATATTCTTTAGTAAAAGCAGCTAAAAAAATCCATACCATGGGTCCTGACTATGTAATCATTAAAAAAGGAGAGCACGGAGCTTTACTTTTCCACAACAATAAAGTATTCGCTATCCCTGCACTTCCATTAGAAGAGGTTTTTGATCCAACCGGGGCCGGAGATACTTTTGCAGGAGGTTTTGCAGCTTATCTTGCCAAAAAAGGTAAGTTTGATTTCGAGACCATGAAGTCTGCTTTAATCGTAGGTTCGGCTATGGCTTCCTTCACGGTTGAGAAATTCGGAACAGAAAGAATTCAGGAAGTAAATGAAGCGGATATGTTCAGCAGATTAAGACAATTCAAAGAATTAACGACATTCGATGTTGAACTGCAATAAATAAGTCTTTTTAAGAAATATTTATAATAAAAAATTTAGACTAATTCGTTAAGTATTCTAAATTTGCAACTTGTTTAAAATAGTAAAATGACAAATAAACTAAAAATCACTTTTCTTCTTGGGATTTTCATGATGATATTCTCTTCAAACATGAATGCTCAGCTAAAACCGGGAGAACTAGTGGATGGTATTGCTGCTGTTATCGGTGATGAAATTGTTTTGGAATCGGATGTGAATGAGCAGATGAACTATGCCAAACAACAGGGAGCCTCTGAGACTGACAAATGTGACTTCCTTGAAAACCTGATCAGCAACAAGCTTCTTGTATACGAAGCCAAAAAAGATACATTAATTGAAAACCGTTCTGCTGCCATTAAAGAGCAGGCCAATGCAAAATACCGTCAATTGCTTTCTCAGTTCCCTGACGAAAAAACGATGCTTGCTGCATATAAATTCAGAAATGGGTATGAAATGAAAAACGCTATTGAAAAGATAGATGTAGACCAATATTACGGGCAGGCAAAATATCAGCGTATCACTGAAAAGGCAGACGTAACTCCAAATGAGGTTACAGACTTCTATAACCTGTACAAAATGCAGCTTCCGGAAGTAAAGGATGAAATCTCTTTAGCACAGATCATGATATACCCTAAACTGACCGATGCGCATAAAGAAGATCTTATCAAAAGATTAAATAAAATTAAGCAGGATATTGCCGCCGGAGAGACTTTTGAAAGCCAGGCAAGAATTTATTCTGAAGATGAAGGATCTGCTGCGAATGGAGGACTTTATAAAAATATAAACAAAGGACAAATGGTAAAGCCGTTTGAAGCGGCTGCACTGAACCTTCAGGAAAATGAGATCTCAGATCCCATTGAATCCGAGTTTGGATACCATATCATACAGCTTATCAAAAAATCAGGAAAAGTATACGACGCAAGACATATCTTATTGAAAGCGACTCCTACAGACGATGAAATAAAGACAGCAAAAGCAAAACTGGACAGTATCAAAAAACTTGTTCTTGACGGGAAAATAACATTTAAAGATGCTGCTTTTAAATTTTCAGATGATAAAAGAACGAAATTCAATGCCGGAATTATTTCAGGTGCAGACGGTTCTGATAAAATTGAAAGAGAAAGTATTCCCGGATCTATCACTTATGAATTGGCTGGTCTGAACAAAGGAGATATTACTTCTGCTTTCGAGGATGAAGACAATAAAAGAAAAGTAGTGAAGATCATCAAATTAGAAGATGTTATTCCTGCCCACCAGATCACGCTGGAAACAGATTATAACAGAATCAAGCAGATGGCGCTCAACAAAAAGCGTAATGAAATGATTGAGAAGTTTGTCAACTCTAAATTACCGACAACCTTTATATCAATTGACGGGCGTTATGATAACTGTAAATTCAAAGCCAACTGGAAAAAAGAATCGATCAAAAAATAAAATATAAAACCTTCAGAAATTCTGAAGGTTTTTTTATACCAAAAAGTCAGGATATTTCCTTTAGAACCCACGTTTTTTATTATTTTTACGCATGAGCAATTTTATAGATTTCAATTCAGCAAAAAAACTTCAGGAAATGAAGGCAGATCAAAATAGAATTACAAAGCTTTTTAACATACAATATCCTATTATTCAGGCAGGGATGATCTGGCATTCAGGATGGAGGCTGGCTTCGGCGGTTTCCAATTGTGGAGGCTTGGGGATCATAGGAGCGGGAAGCATGTATCCTGATATCCTGAGAGAAAATATTCAGAAATGTAAATTGGCTACAGATAAACCTTTTGGTGTTAATGTGCCTATGCTGTATCCTAACCTTGAAGAGATCATCCAGATCATTCTGGAAGAGGGTGTGAAGATTGTTTTTACTTCAGCCGGAAATCCCAAAACCTATACGGAAACGCTTCAAAAAGAAGGAATAAAAGTTGCCCACGTTGTTTCATCTACTAAATTTGCTGTAAAATGCGAAGAAGCAGGAGTAGATGCTGTAGTGGCCGAAGGTTTTGAAGCAGGGGGACACAACGGAAGAGACGAGACCACGACTTTCTGTCTGATCCCGAATGTAAAGAAACATATTTCCAAACCATTGATTGCTGCCGGAGGAATTGCATTGGGCTCTCAGATGAAAGCTGCCATGATCCTCGGTGCAGACGGTGTACAAATAGGTTCCCGGTTCGCTGCTACCGTTGAAGCAAGTGCTCACGAAAACTGGAAAAAGAAAATTACAGAACTGAATGAAGGTGACACCCACCTTACTTTAAAAGAACTGGCGCCTGTAAGGATGGTGAAAAATAAGTTCTTTGGTGAGCTGGAAGACATCTACCAGTCAGGAAGAAATAAAGAAGCTTTAATAGCTTCATTGGGACGTGCAAGAGCAAAGCGTGGAATGTTCGAAGGAGATATGGAAGACGGTGAGCTGGAGATTGGACAGGTTTCTGCTTTGATCAACGATATATTACCGGTAGAAACCGTTTTCAGTAATTTACTAAAGGAATTTGAAGCAGCAAAAGTTCCAGGCTTATAGAACCGAATGAATGGAAGAGAGGATAATAGAAGTAAGAAGTCAGAAACTTTATATCACATACAATAACATAGTCGAAGAAAAACCTGTTATTATTTTTCTTCACGATTCCTTGGGTTGCGCACAACTTTGGAGAGATCTTCCGACAAAACTGTTTGAAATTGCGGACTGTAATATTCTTATGTATGACAGACCAGGCTATGGGAAATCCGGACCTATGCCGACCCACGAAAGGCCGGTTAATTATATGGAACTGGAAGCAGATTTACTGAATGAGCTGCTGACAGAGCTTAATATCAACAATGCCATCCTATTCGGGCATAGCGACGGAGGAACCATTGCCCTCATTACAGCTGCAAAATATCCCGAAAGAATAAAAGGCATAATCTGTGAAGCAGGACATATTTTTGTAGAAGAAGTTACTTTAAAAGGAGTTTACGAAGCCTGGGATGCTTATAAAACGACCAATCTTGCCGAACGTCTTGCCAAATACCATGGAGAAAAAGTGGAAATGCTTTTCAGGGCCTGGACGGAAACATGGACTCGTGAAGATTATAGAAACTGGAATATTGAATACCTTTTAAAAGATATTCAATGCCCTTTACTTTTTATTCAGGGGGATGCTGATGAATATGGCACCCTGGATCAGGTTGAAAAAACAGTTTCTCAGGTAAGCGGTCCTGCAGAAAAATATATTATTCCGGGAATAGGGCATACGCCGCATAAAGAAAATCCAGAGCTTGTTTTGGCTAAGGTATCAGAATTTATAGAAAAAATATAGCTGTAAGCATAATCAGTAATAAGAGCATCTTGTGTTACAAGGTGCTTTTTATTTTCAGTCATGTAATTAAACAATATCTAATTTAAATTGTCTATTTATATTTTCTGTACAAATTGATGAGTTGTGTTTGAATGAGTGGTTTAATAAAGGAGATGCAGCAAAGCCACATCTCCTTTATTATTACAGTTATAGAAGCTGAATTTCTGCAGCTATATTTTCTCTTGCCTGCTGCTCATATTTGTCCCTGAAATGCTCTGTTTTAAAAATACTTTCCAGTTCCAGGAAATGTTTCAATACCTTCTTTCTTCCCGGTTTGTACAGAAGGTCAGGATAAAGAGCATACTCCTTCCGGATCTTCCGGGTATAATCAAAATATATTGCAGAATCTTTTCCCAAGATAGAAAGGTCTGCATCCAGAAGATAGTTTGTATCCGCATCATCAGACTTTTGATGGGATTTTGTAGCTAAGATCTGATTTTCTGTTTTTAAAATTATAGTTTGAGGCAATCCCATTTTATGAAGCCGTTCTGCAGCATACCATGCACTTTTTTCTTCATTGGACTTTGAAGAAGCATCATAAATAACATCATGGTAAAAAACAGAAAATGAAACAGTAGAAAAATCATCAATAAGTTTTTTTACACTTTCCAGTTCTATGAACATATTCTCAAGGTGAAAAAGATCATGATAATACCTGCCTTTTCCGGAATATTGGGTTTCAATTTCTTGCCACAGATTTTCAATAAGACTCCTGTCTTCTGTAAAATGAAGACAAAGATCTGTGAAGTTTCCTTTCAGATGCATGATGAATGAGTATAAAAAAAGGAACTTTAAAAAGTTCCCTGATTTGCTTCCAACACTGCTTTCAGATCAGCCCAGCCTCCGCCGTTATAACCATCCTTCAGGCCCTGCCCATTAAGATATTCCAATGCTTTTCCGCTTCTGTTTCCGCTTCTGCAAAATAAGATCACAGGTTTTTCGATAGATAAGATCTCTTCCTTTCTGTCTTCTACTTCACCAAGAGGGATATTTTGGGCTCCGTCTATATTTCCGTCCATTTCAAGCTCCATAGGCTCACGAACATCAATTAATTCATAATTTCCAGACTGTATAACTTCTATTAAAGACATAACTGTGTAATTTAAGATTAAAAATAAGAACGAAAATACGCAATTTTTTCCTGAAAAAACTCTTTATCTAAACTTAAATTTTCCCAAAAATGCTTAAAACTTAAGGCTCATTCACTTCTTACCAAAGACCGTAAGATTCATAAATTAAGCTTAATTTTGCAGAATGGAAATCCTGAATGGCGATGCCGAAAAATATTCCCAGCTTATAAAATCCAAAGCACAACATTTTGGGTTTCAAAGCTGTGGCATTTCGAAAGCAGGATTTTTAGAAGAAGATGCTCCTAATCTTGAAAAATGGCTTAAAAACAATTTTCATGGCGAAATGAAGTACATGGAAAACCATTTTGACAAAAGATTGGATCCCAGGCTGCTTGTAGAAGGCTCAAAATCTGTTATTTCACTTTCTTATAATTACTTTCCAAAAGAAGAAATTTCGGCCCTGGAAAATTATAAGATCTCAAAATATGCTTACGCAGAAGATTATCATGAAGTGGTAAAAGAAATTCTCCGCGAGATGGTTTCAGAACTGCAGCAGGAGATAGGAGAGTTCGGGTTCCGGGTTTTTGTGGATTCTGCACCCGTTTTGGAAAGAAGCTGGGCCAGAAAATCAGGAATAGGCTGGGTAGGGAAAAATGCCAATCTCATCACAAAGCAAAATGGCTCCTTCTATTTTTTGGCGGAAATCATCTGTGATCTTGAATTAATCCCCGATCATGCCACTACAGATCATTGCGGTACCTGCAGGAAGTGTATTGATGCATGTCCTACGGATGCTATTGTTTCAGAAAAAATTATTGACGGAAGCCGCTGCATCTCTTACGCAACTATAGAGCTCAAAAACGAAATCCCCGATCATTTTAAAGATAAAATGGAAGACTGGATGTTCGGATGTGATATCTGCCAGGATGTATGTCCCTGGAATAGATTTTCTTCACCTAACCTTCAGAGTCGTTTTGCTCCGAATGAATCCCTGAAAAATTTCAAAAAAGAAGAGTGGAGAGAAATTACCCAGGAAATATTCTCTGAGATCTTCAGGAAATCCCCTGTAAAGAGAACCAAATTTGCCGGCCTGAAGCGGAATATTGAATTTTTGGAACGTTCTTCAGATAAACTTTAGGATAAATTTTTGGTGACAAATCCTGGTCTGGAATTTTGGGTCCCAAATTTGAGGAGGATAAATGACCATCCCTTAAGCTGCCGGTCTTAAGGAGGTTAAGATTTAATTCAGTAAGAATCTCTGAAAAACTTTTCCTAAAAAGAAAATTGACTTTCAGGAGACCAATGTCCCACAGAAAATCAACGCTTTTTTTGTACTCTTTTTGGAGCTGTTTTTACCCGTACTTTAAATCTTTTTTGTGATTTTGTATTTTTACGCATATTTGTGAATATTTCGTAACTAAATTTAATCATTTTTTCGATTAAAACAAATACTTTTACAGAAAATTGAAGATTAAATTTTATTAAAACATGAGTGTGAAAATTGTATTGCTGTATGTCCTGAAAACCATAGGAATTATTTTAGGAATTGTTGCTTTGTATGTTATTCTGGGCCTTTTACTTCCGCTTATAGAAGTTTCTGCAGATAATGACGGACAACCGAAAGATATTCCAATTTATATTTATACCAACGGTGTGCATACAGATATTGTAATGCCTGTAAAAAATGACCTTCAGGATTGGAGCGCAAAAGTTCCGTTTTCCAATACAAAATCAAAACGTACAGATTACAATTATATAGGAATAGGATGGGGAGACAAAGGGTTTTATCTGGATACTCCGACGTGGGCAGATCTGAAGTTTTCCACTGCTTTTAAAGCTGCCTTCTGGCTCAGCGATTCAGCCATGCACTGTTCCTATTACAACAGCATGAAAGAAGGCGAAGACTGCAAAAAGATCATGATCAGCAGAAATCAATATACGAGTCTGGTGAAATTTATAGAAGAAAAATTTGACAGGGATCAGAACGGAAACTTTATCCTGATTCCCACCAATGCTGTTTATGATGTAAACGATGCTTTTTATGATGCCAAAGGAAAGTACAGCTTCCTGAATACCTGTAATACCTGGGCAAATGATGCACTGAAAGCCGCAGGGCAGAAGGCTGCCCTATGGACACCTTCCGATTTTGGAATTTTTAGACACTATAAATAATTTTTCAATGAAGATTTTTGCTGTAATTTTTGTTTTACATCTTATATTTTCATGTAATAATGAATCTAAAAGAGACTATTCCGTTATAGCAAATTCTTTCATTAAAGAAGACAACAGGCCGGAAGCGGATCTGTCTAAAATTACAGCAAAGGCTGAAGAAGCTTTGAAATTCTGTGTTTCAAAAAAGCTAAATACAGATTTTTGTATCCTGATCGATATGAGCCTTCATTCGGGAATTAAAAGATTTTTTGTCTGGGATTTTAAAACGAAATCAGTGGTCAGGAAATATCTTGTGGGTCATGGCTGTGGCTCAAATCCCTGGAGTTCAGATGGTTCAAAAGACAGTCCACAGTTCAGCAACGAAGACGGAAGCCATCTTTCATCTTTGGGAAAATATAAGGTACAGGGAAGAGGATATAGTGATTGGGGAATCAATATCAAGTATCTGATGCATGGTCTGGAAAAAACAAACACTAATGCTTTAAAAAGATATATCGTTTTCCATTCATGGGATCAGATGAGCGACGACGAAGTTTTTCCAAAAGGTTCTCCCGAAGGCTGGGGGTGTCCTACTGTTTCTAACAACGCAATGAAAGAAATAGATCCTATGATTCAAAAGACCGGGGAACCGGTTCTGATGTGGATCTATCAATAATATACAGGAAAATTATGAAGCACCGCCTTGTCCGGGAACAGCAGCTCAGCTGTAATATAGAAACCGCCTGGGGATTTTTTTCCTCAGCTAATAATCTTTCCGAGATCACACCGAAAGACATGAATTTTATCGTCCTGACTACAATGGAAAATGATGAAATTTATGAAGGAATGCTCATCGATTATTACGTTTCGCCTTTATTCGGAATAAAAATGAAATGGCAGACAGAAATTATTAAAGTTGATTTTCAGAAAAGCTTTATAGACTTTCAGAAAAAAGGACCCTATAAGCTATGGCATCATCATCATGAATTCATTTCCAACGAAAAGGGCGTACTCATGAAAGATACCATTGATTATGAACTTCCAATGGGATTTTTGGGTGAAATAGCCCATCCACTTTTCGTTAAAAAGAAACTGGAACATATTTTCGACTACCGCAACGAAGTCCTGGAAAAAATGTTCAATAAAGTGTAAAATATGATAAAAGCCGCTCTGTGGAGCGGCTTTTATTATTATCTGACAACATCTGCATGATAAAGCAGAATGTTATTTATTTAACCAATTCGATATTAACAGCAGAGAATCCTTTTGGAGATTTTTCTTTCTCGAAAGATACTTTGTTCCCCTTTTTTACAGGATGTGCACAGCTGTTGTTGTGAAAGAAAACATTTTCTTTGCTGTTGTCTTCAGTAATGAAGCCATAGCCTTTCTCACTGTGGAAAGTGATGATCCCAGTTTTTCTGATTTCTTCTGCCATAATAGGAGCGGCACCAAGCTGGATCTCATCAATGTTTACTTCCTGTCTTTCTCTGTCTTCAGGAGGTGTAGAGGTAAGTCTTCCGAATTCATCTACATACATGAAAACATCTTCTGCACCCTTGTTGTTATTCGTTTTACGATCTTCGCGTCTCAGCGCTTTTTCTTTTTGCTTTTGAATTTTTTTCTTGAAATTTTCTTTTTTAGAAAAAGAGTCTGCCATAAATTATTCTAGTATTTAAATTTTATATTGTATTTGTTTACCTGATCTGCCAAGTCTTATAAAGCTGCAGTCGTCCGTCTGTTCTTCTTTATGAAATGAAGCGTCGAAAGCAGTTTGTTTGGGCGTTCATCAGTAAAAGAAGTGATTTTTAAAAAATGAGGCATCTGAAAAGCGGGAACTGAAAAGAAAGAATTTCTATACTGTAACAGAGGGCAAAGGCAGCGGCCTATTAATTAATATACAAATATACGATAATTAACTGAATAAACCTATTTTAAATCACTGATTATCAAAAATGTATTTTCTCATTTAAAAACGAGAACTGATTTCACTATTGAGTAGCAATAAAAATCCTCAGCATGCTGAGGATTGTGGAAAATAATATATTATAAAAATGAAGTGGTGTATAATATGTTCATACAGCAGCAAATGTTGTGCCTAAAAATCACATATTTTGGATTTTTTTTGTGTGGAAGCTCAATTTTAGAGCAGTTGAAGAGCGTATCCGGTTGGTATGTAATGTGATATATCCTTTACATGAGTAATATTTTAATAATTCATGTATAATGCATTAGATATGGTAAATTCGGAATTCACTGTCTAATCTAACTTTTATATGCACTTTTAAGCTGTTGGTACCTGATGTTCATCATTGTTTTTTGTGCTTTTTTAATTTAGATTCATGAAAAAAAACTTCTATCTCCGCGCAGCTTTGTCGGTTATTTTACTGATGCACAGTGTAGTATCTATTTTCAGTGGCGATGTTAATAATTTTGGACGTCTTTACCTCGATACCATAGGCTTCAGTCCTTTTGGACTTTACCTGGCCTGGGCTGTGAAGCTGATCCATCTTTTCTCAGTATTTCTGATCTGGTCGGAACGCTATGTAAAGGCAGTTTCTATTTGCAATATGATTATCCTGATTTTTGGAATTTATTTTGTGCATTGGCAAAATGGATGGTATGTTGTAGGCGGCGGAACCAATGGAATTGAGTTCAATATTCTTTTAATTTGCTGTTTTTTACAGCTTATTTTTACCAGAAAGGAAGAAAACTGCAGTTCATAGACCATTGCTGTGGGTTAAATGTTTAAATTTTTATTTTCCGCTGAAAGATGGTATTTTGCATAGTAAATCCTATCACACTCAATGCCAGGCAGAAAATCAAAATTATATATCCATTTACTCTTTTGGATACTGTACTATATTCTGGAAGTTTATCTGGACTTTTACTGGTCAAGATACCAGTTTCCTGATGCAAAATGGCAGATAAGGCTTCAGAATACTATTATTCTGGAACTTGGATATCTTCTGATTAAAATTCCGTTGGGTTATGCTCTTCTGTATGTGTACGAAAGAACTGGTCTCAAAAGATTTCTTGCCTGCATTCTCTCTGTTATTATTCTTATTGCGGCGGTTCTTGCCCACAGGTTTTTTACTCATTATATCATTTATCCCCATATTTATGGAATTGTTGAAACATTGGATGGCAAACAGCCTTCAGGATTTATCAACGGACTCGTGGCTTTTAACTCCTTTATGGATCTGATCTTTATGGCAGGCCTTATATTCGGCGTTGAAATTACAAGGCAAAAGAATCTGCTGAAAGAACAGATCTCAAAGCTGAAATCAGAAAAGCTGGATCAGGAACTTACCATGCTGAAGGCCCAAATCAATCCCCATTTTTTGTTCAATACACTGAATAATATTTACGGAATGGCCCTTAAAAAAGCTGATGAAACACCTGATGTGATCTTACAGCTTTCCAAAGTGATGCGGTATAATATTTATGAAGCAGCTGAACGGTATATTTCTATAGAAAAAGATGTAGAGAATATCAAAGATTTCCTCCAGATCCAGAAGATCCGGCACCATGGCCTTGTCATCCGTTTTAATGAGAATGTAGATAATCCTTCCCAGGAGATTTCGCCGCTTATTTTGATCCAGTTCGTTGAAAATGCTTTTAAACATGGTGTTTCAGAAACCCTTGGAAAGAGCTTTATTCATATTGATATCCAGCTGAACAATGGTGTTCTTCATTATCATATTGAAAATTCAAAAGAAGAAAAACCTCACGGAAATTCTACAAAAATAGGACTGAAAAATATCCGAAGACAGCTTGAACTGCTTTATCCAAAGCACATTCTCACCGTTGAAAGTACCAGTGAACGCTTTATTGTAACCTTAATTATTGACCTTAATGATACATTCCGCTTCTAAAAAATACAGTTGCCTCATCGTGGAAGATGAGCCGATAGCCGCAGAAATCCTGGAAAATTTTGTTTCAAGGGATGAAGAATTTCAGCTGGTGGCAAAATGTTCCGATGCTGTTTATGCCGGAACCCTTTTAAACAGGCATGATATTGATCTGATGTTTCTGGACCTTCATCTTCCGGTGGTAAAAGGCTTTGATTTCCTGAAAAAACTAAAAAATCCGCCTCTTGTTATCGTGACTACCGCTTATCACCAATATGCGGTAGAAGGCTATGAGCTTGATATTGTAGATTATCTGATGAAGCCTGTTCCTTACGAGAGGTTTACCAAAGCAATTGAAAAGTTTAAATACCTGATGAATGCTGAGGAAGCTTTATTGGAGGCAGCGGACCGGGAACATATTTTTATCAGTAGTGGAAAAAAACAAATTAAAATTGTTCTTCATGACATCTTTTTTATTGAAAGCTTACGAGAATATATTCACATTCACACCAAAGCAGGAACGATCACAGTGAAAATGCCGATCAGCAGGATAGAAGAAAATCTGGATCCTAAAATATTCGTGAGGATTCACAAATCTTACATTATTTCCAAGTCTAAAATTGAGGTACGTTCTGCCAGCATGATACAGGTGATGGGCAAAAAACTTCCGATTGGCAGGACATACAAGCCTTCCATTGAGTTGTAAGCCTTCATAGACTTAAAGCTTTATTTGATAGCTGTTTCTTTTCTTTTACTTTTATTTTGAGCAACTTTGAACTGTTAAATAGCAGTAAATAAAGATTTTAAGAGGAAAACCGATTGCAATAATTAGAATATATGTGGATGTTAGTATTCTGAGGAATACGGATTGGCTTAATCATATTAAGCCAATTTTTTATTTGGAATGATCCGAAAAAAAACCTCCGGTATTACAATTGGTACCGGAGGTTTTGGTTATATTTTAAGGACTATGAAACTTTCATTTCTTTTTTGTCCCGGATACTTTTAATAATAAAGAAAAGCCCCAGGAACAGAAACGGGATGCTTAAAATTTGTCCCATATTCAGGCTCATTCCTTTTTCAAAATCAACCTGGTCTACTTTTATAAATTCTACAAAGAACCTCACGATAAAGATGAGTAGAGTAGTGATGCCGAAATAAAAGCCCTTCCCGACCTTAAAGATATTTTTGGTATAAATGAAATACACAAGAAGGAAGATCATCAGATAGCAGACCGCCTCATACAGCTGGGCAGGATGTCTCGGAATGTTATCTATCTGTTTGAATATAAAAGCCCATGGTGCATTGGAAGGCGTGCCTATAATTTCAGAGTTCATCAGATTGCCCAACCGGATAAATGCTCCGGCCAGAGGAGTAGCAATAGCGATTACATCCAGAACAGTCATAAACTTAATGGAAAATTTTCTTGCATAGATGAGAAGCATAATTATAAGTCCAATTCCGCCGCCGTGGCTTGCCAATCCTGCATATCCTGAAAAATGGTAGGCTCCGTCAGCTCCTTTTTGGATCGGCAGGAATATCTCAATAGGATGCTGGGAGTAATAATCAAAATCATAAAACAGACAGTGCCCTAATCTGGCACCTACTAAAATTCCTATAAATGCATAAGAGAAAAGTGCTTCATGTGCCTGCTGACTTAGATTTTCTTTTTTATAAATGGTTTTTAGGATTGTGTAGCACAGAACAAGTCCAGCCAGAAATAGCACCCCATAATATTTAAGGGGAAATCCGGAAATATTGAAGATTTCAGGACTTACATCCCAGTTAACGTATAGCAAATTCATTGATGATGGTTGTGAAATTATTTTTTAGGGGACAAATATAGCAGGATATAGCCGTTTTTAAGGAACATAAGTGAGACTTTAGGATATTTTGGGGGAATATATCATGTTTTTAAGGATACAAAAAAACCTCTCACATTAAGTAAGAGGTTTTAACGGACATCAAATAAAAGTATTGCTACTTATCAGTCAATGTTCGTTTAAACGTTATATTCAAATTATGCTAACTTTACGTTAACTGCATTTAAACCTTTGTCGCTTTTTTGTACTTCGAAAACTACTTTATCGTTTTCACGGATAGATCTTGAATCTAAACCTGAAGAGTGTACAAAAATGTCCTTACCTCCATCTGATGGAGAAATAAATCCGAAGCCTTTTGCTTCATTGAAAAATTTTACTGTGCCTTCTTGCATTGTAATGGGTATTAAAAATTGTTGTATTAATTATTTTGAGGATTTTTTTCTTAAATTTCTTAGAGAAACCATCCATCTATTTTATTGTGATTTAATGTATATATTGGAATTTTTCAACAGGCATGATAAATCCTATCAGCTTCTGAATATTCGTTAAGTCGGAACGTTGTCCTTCATCACAGAAAGAAACGGCTGTTCCCTGGGTTCCTGCTCTTCCTGTTTTTCCAATACGGTTAACATAAGTCTCTGGTACATCCGGAAGTTCATAGTTAACTACATAAGGAAGTTCCTCAATGTCAATTCCTCTGGCGGCAATATCAGTGGCAACCAGAACACGGATCTTACTGTTTCTGAAATCTTCCACGGCCTGTTGTCTTGCCATCTGAGATTTGTTTCCATGGATCGCTGCTGCAAAAATTCCTGTACGCTCCAATTGTTTCACCAGTCTGTCGGCTCCCTGCTTGGTACGTGTAAAAACCAGTGAACGTAAAATAGATACATCCTGCAGTATATTGATAAGCAGATCAGCTTTCTGGGTCTTTTCAACGAAATAAACAGACTGGTTAATGGTATGCATTGATGATGGAACCGGATTTACTGTAATTTCTACAGGGTTCTTCAGCATGGCATCTGCAAATTTTTGGACGTCCGGCGGTAAAGTTGCAGAAAAGAACAAGGTCTGTCGTTTTTGTGAAACCAGCTTCAGGATTTTTTTTACATCCTCTGCAAATCCCATATCAAGCATTCTGTCAGCTTCATCAAGGACCAGTATTTCAATTTTAGAGAGATCAATATATCGTTGGCTTACCAAATCCAGTAGCCTTTCGGGAGTGGCAATAAGAATATCCACTCTTTTTCTGAGAGCAGCAAGCTGGCTTCCGGATAATACACCTCCAAAAATGGAAAGCTGTGATAATGGTAAATATTTACTGTAGACTTTAAAACTTTCTTCCAGCTGCAGGACTAATTCCCGGGTTGGTGTTAAGATTAAAGTTCGTATTTCTTTATGATCTGGTGTGTTTCTTTTTAATAACTGGAGAATGGGCATGGCAAATGCCGCCGTTTTTCCAGTGCCGGAATGGGCATAGCCTATAATATCCCTTCCTGCTAAAATATGGGGAACAGCAGTATACTGTATCTCTGTAGGTTTGGAATATCCGGCTTCTGTAACGGCACGGACTATAGGATTTATTAAATTTAAATTTTTAAAACTCATCATATTCTACCGGAACATCCGGTTCTGAGTGGCCAAATCGGTTAAGATCTGAATTGTTGTCTTGTATCAAAATAATGAATATCAGCTCTGATAAAGCACTATCTTTAATTATTATTTACTTTGCATTAACTTTGACAATAAATTCAGTTGGGAATATATTTGCTGAGCTTTGCAATATCATATCGTTCTTATTCTCAGGGGCAGGATTTTAAATCCGTACCGTTCTGAGCTTTATAACTACTTCTAACCTGAAAACCAAGGAAGCAGTATTAAAAATTATTTAAAAATAAGTTTTAATTGGGCAGCTGAAAAAGCAAAACTGAAAGAGAAAAATGAAGATTTTAAACTATTACAGAATAGCAAAAGGCAGAGACCTGTTTTTATAAATACTTTGCAAAGCTACAATAAAGAAATTGAATATTAATTGATTTAAATGATTGATTATCAAAAAATTATTCGTAGCTTTCGCACGTTAACTGAATTGTTTGCACCCAAGCGGATGATTTTAAATCCGTACTTATGCAGACCTCTGTTCCTACAACCAGCCCCCAACCCCAAACTTTACAATCTCACACAGACCAGCATGTGAGAATTGCATACTTCATTATGCTTCATCATAAGCCGGAAGTATTCAAAGCAATGTTTCAGAAGATCTATACAAGAGATCAATTTTACCTCATCCACATAGACCGTAAAGCTAAGGAGGAGTTTACCGATGAGATCCAGATGTATCTCATCAAGTTTCCCAATGTTTATATTCTGGAAAGCATCAATATTGTTTCCGGAGGCTTCAGTATGATCCAGGCTGAACTTGATGCCATGGAATTTCTGCTTAACGTCAACCAGGAATGGGATTATTTTGTTAATCTGAGCGGTGAAGATTACCCTTTGAAATCTCAGAATATCATCAGGAAGTTCCTTACAGCGAATAATGGAAGGAATTATCTTTTCTATTATGATCAGAAGTTTTACCGTCCGGATACTCTTAAGAGAATACAGAACCATTTTACGGAGCTTTCTTATAAGATTTCGTCTCTTATGTACAAAAGAGAATTTATGAAAGGAGTTACGCCTTATATAGGAGGGAAGTGGGTTATTTTTACCAGAGATACCTGTGCTTTTCTTGCCAATAATAAAAGAGTAATGAATTTTGAAGATTATTACCTTCATACATTTCTGCCCGCAGAATCATTTTTCCAGACTGTTCTTATGAATACTTCTTTTAACGATCTTATTGTAAATGATGATAAAAGAGCCGTCATAGAAAAACCAATATTCGGTAAAAAACAGACACCAGATGAGCTTATTCTTTTTCTGAAAGCTACGAACCACCTTTTCATCAGGAAAATAAATGAGAAAACAGAAGAAGAAGTTGTGAAATATATTGAAGAAAGCTACGATCTTCCTTTACCGAACATAGATGAAGTAGAAAGAGAGCTGAAAATTGATAAAAGACAGGATAATTAACTTCTGTATTTCCTCAAAATATTAATAGAGGTCTTAGATTTCGCTCATTACATACATATTCTCCATGGTAGGAACTGTACTGCCACCTTGCTTTTCAAGTGTTATAGCGAAGACCTGTGCTTTCGGAATATGGGCAAGAGCTGTTTTGCTGTCTTTTTCTTCAATGCATTCGCATTTTGATTTTCACCGTTCCAAGAGGTATTTTCAGCTTGTCCGATATTTCGTTCTGCGTATAGCCCTGGTAATATGCTAAGTCGATAAGTTTCTGTTTAGCAATCTCCAGACCTTTCAGTACATTATTAAATCCAATAAAATCAGATGAATTATTAGTCGTTGAAAGTTCTGCAGAGCTATATACGAAATCAGGAAGCGGCTGGTTTTTAAGTTCATTCTGAAAACCTTTCGATTTTAAATAATCTATAGCCGTGTTTCTTGCAATATTAATCATCCATGTATAAAATCTTCCTTTTGAAGAATCGTACTGATGGACAGCATTCCAGATTTTCACAAAAACATCCTGGATGATTTATATTTTTATGTTATTAATTCTTTTTAATTTTTATTCGTTAAAACCCCAATTACATGAAATAAAATTATGTTATATTAAATAAATTTTTAATTTTAGTATATCAAAAACACTAAGACCATGAAATCATGGACAATGAAAATTTTAACCCATTTGAGTTGCTCAATGACCAATTTAAGTATCCTTTTCCAACTTTGAAAGCCCTCATGCCAAACAGCTCCAGGAGATTACCGAAAAAAATGGATAGAGAATATCTATGGCTTTATGAGTAAAACCCCGAACTCCGCAAAAAGTATAAAAAAACCAAAACAGCACATATTTCTGCTCAATGGTTTCTCGTTACAATGCTATGGAATTTCCGGAAACCAGAGAATTGAAAGAAAAGTTAAGTCAATACAAATCTTATTAAAATACTTGATCTAAAATATTCAAATTTACAGCTAGAATGGAAGTTTGCCGATAGGGGTCTTATGAAATTTCCCTTCTATATTCACTTTTTTAACACTACAATTTAAAATACTATGAAAACAATTAATGTTCCAATTCCCAAGTACCCGTGGCCCTATTTAGTAGGCCCCTTTGTAGAGTCCTTTACACAGGATGAAATTGATTGGTACGACACAGACTTTACATTCATGTCTGAAGCAACAAGAGAGAAATACAAAAAGCATGGTCTAGCACAGGCAACATCTTATATGTTTCCCGGTGCAGACACAATAGAAAAGATACGTCCCATATGTCGATTTATGATCTGGCTGACTTTGTATGATGATTATTATGAATTATGTCCAGTTGATGAACTGGCAGTCATTAGAGATCGCATTATGGAAGTGATGTTGGGAGCTTCGCTCAAGTCCGATGATATAGGATTAATAAGGCAGGTAGCCTATTGCAGGGATGAATTTCGCCCCTATGCTAATAATGAATGGTTTGATCGTTGGACACAGGCTTTCTACCGCTATACCACATATGGTCTTATGGAAGAAACACCATATAAGCTGTCGGGTAAAATGCCTACTCTTAATAATCTTCTGCTTATCCGTGAATACTCCATATCTATGTATACATTTGGTGAACCGGTAGAATTAACTATTGATTTTATAATGCCAGGATATATTGCAGAGCATCCGGCTATTCAACGTATAAAAATGTTGATGTGCAGGATTATTGCTATTCAAAATGATCTTGCTTCTTTACAAAAAGAACTTGCAGTAGAAACTGAAATATTAAACATTGTCTTGGTAATACAACATCAGTACAAAATTTCCCTGGAAGAGGCATGTGTAGAAACAATACGGATACATGATGAATATGTTAAAGAGTTACAGGATATGGAAGCTAATCTCCCAGACTTTGGCATATATCAAAAAGATGTGGAGAAGTATATTTATTATATGATTCTAATGATTACAGGGTTAGGTGCATGGTATTATAAAGGAACTTCTTCGCGCTATACAGTGCCTGGAGCATTTCCAAAGCCGGAATATGGAATTGCATCTTCCAATGTGCCAGAGTAGAATGAATAGAGTCTGCATATTCATTCTGACCAAAAAAGAGCAAGACTACTGGATGGAGATTTCCAATTCTTGGGAATATCTTTTTGATCTTCATCCTCTAAAGTGAATCAAGCAGGGTCCAATACCAGTACTGCTTTTGGAGCAGCTTCAGGCTCTGCGGCTTATGATGAGATTTTAGTAGGAATTGAAGCTCAGGCAATTGGGGGTCTGTTTATTGTCTGAGATAATTTTTATTATTTAGGTGTGAGTCCTATCCTTAGAAAATTTCTGAGGATAGGATTTTTTTTAATTATTAATCTTAATTATAGAAAAATATTACCCAAAAGTGTAATTGACCTGCTTTGTTTTTATCACCAGCTTTACTATGAAATTAATAGTATAAACAGTATATCAACGGCATTTCTGCCGAAGACTCTACTGTAGAATTTGATTTGTACTCATACTGCTAATAAAAACAAAATTACCATGAAAACACTACATTTAAAAAGTCTGAAGATTCTCGTGAGCTTTTTCCTGCTCACTCTGTTTACCAGCCTGTATTCACAGCCTCCGGTACCTGTTGGCCGTATTTATGACCAGGCGCACCAGCAGAGCTTTGTTTTGTATAGTGACGGAATGACGGTGCAAGATGGCAATCCCATGAATAGAGGTATGGCGTATCGTGATCCGTCCGGAATGATGTATTTAAGGCTGCCGGCTGCCAATCCGTACCAAAAAGCTTTTTTCCTGGATTACAACAGGAATGTTATTGAGATTGATTATATCCAGGGGGCCAGGATTATTGGTTATTCAGACATTCAGCCACCACCAAATCCGATGATTAATTATGTTCCGCCGGCATACAACCCTAATGTTGGTATTCAGACAGCGAACGGTTTCCAGCCTTTACCGGAGCAGATTATAGACATCAACAATCCGTATGGTGATCTGATGATCACAAACGAGCAGACTGCTAAAAACTGTTACGACCGGTCAGTTGGTTTTAATGGTGCTCTGGACCAACAGAAATTTGGCGACTGCATGATTGAAAATATGGCCGGGAAAAAAGAGAATGAAATTTATAACTGTGTCAAAAATGCTTCAAC
Organism: Chryseobacterium lathyri; assembly: GCF_003290185.1. Taxonomy (GTDB): domain Bacteria; phylum Bacteroidota; class Bacteroidia; order Flavobacteriales; family Weeksellaceae; genus Chryseobacterium; species Chryseobacterium lathyri. The sequence continues at coordinate 254,816 of NZ_QNFY01000005.1, forward strand.
ACCGGAAGAGCAGGCTTTATGTCTTGTTGGCACTATGGGAGGCACAAATGAAAGAAGAATATCTGGATCTCTGCTGAAATGTTATAAGCAGTATGGAAACGACTATAGTAAATATCCGTTATGCCTGGCAGGTGAATCCTCGGATCCTGAGCTTCAAAAGCTTCTTTCCTGCGTGCAGCAGCAGGGCAGTTTTGGACAGGTGAACTTTATGAATACAGCCATGTGTTATGGAGCAAACAGGCTTAATATGAATACAGAATCTCAGATCGTAGTGCAGTGTGCTGTAACATCAGGCGGGCAGCCTTATGTTTTTGCCGGTTGTGCCGGTGGGCAGCTGATGTCAAGAGAGCTGGATAAATGCCTTACCAATGGAGTAGGCGGAGATTCCGGTTGCTTTGGTAAAAATAATGACATTGTAAAAGGTTTGAATAAAATTGGTTTAGAGCTACAGAATCAATTTGGTCCTAATAATGACATCGTGAAAACATGGAACAATACTGTCCACGACATTCAGTATGGTCCGGGTAAAAACCATGAAGCGGTAAAGGTCTTTACCAATGTCGGAAACGAGCTGGGAAAAGCAGGAAATAATATCGCAAAAGAAATAAAAAAAGTACTGCCGAAAATAAAATGGTGATTGCAGGAAGAGCTAATTTTTTTAATTTAATAAAAAACCTCTGAGAATCAAATGATTCCAGAGGTTTTTAGTACCCAGGACCGGGATCGAACCGGTACTCCTAAGAACTGGTGTTTGAGACCAGCGCGTCTACCAATTCCGCCACCTGGGCAAGTGTTAAATTGGTGTGCAAATATAGAAACTTTTTTTAATGTTCAAAAGCTTTTTAAGAGAAAAATTTTAAAATTCTATTTCCAAACCATCATAGGCCAGATGCATTCCCTCCGGAAGATCCTTATCTTCAATATCATGCAGCCCAAGATGATGGCTGATGTGAGTTAAAAATAATTTTTTAGGCTTAAGCTCCTTAAACAGGGCAATGACGTCAGGAAGGATAAAATGAGCTGGATGCGGATCGAATTTTCTGATGCAGTTTAAAACCAGCACATCCAGATTCTGCAGTTTCTCCTTTTCTATATCCGAAATAAAATTGGCATCCGTAATGTAGGCAAGGTTTTTAAATTTATATCCGAAGACTGTAATTTCATAATGAATTACTTCAACAGGCGTGATTTCGGTATCTAAAACGTGGAAAGGTTTATTTTCAATTTCATGGAGATCAAAAGCCGGCGCTCCCGGATATCTTATATCAGCGAAGGCATAAGGAAAGCGGTTTTTAATCTCATGTCCAACTCTGTGGAAGCAGTAAATAGGCATGTTTTTTCCACTTTTAAAGATCAGCGGACGCATATCATCAAGCCCGATCACATGGTCATTATGTTCATGGGTAAGAAGAGCAATATCTACAGTGTTTTCGTGGTTGAGAAGCATCTGTTCCCTGAAATCCGGACCGCAGTCGATGAGTATTTTTTTACTTTCCTCAGTAGTAATCATTACTGAAGAGCGGAAACGCCTGTCTTTGGGATTTTTGGAAGTACATACCTCGCATGTACAGCCTATAACGGGCACACCCTGGGAAGTACCGGTTCCTAAAAATTTCAACTTCATTTTCTTTTGAGGTTGGTTTAATTTTGGTAAATTTACGAAAAATTTCACGTCCTAATGTATCAGAAACTAACTCCTAAACAAAAAGCATTAACAATTAATCTAGATCCTACTATTTATGGTACTTTCGCAGAGATTGGAGCAGGGCAGGAGACTGTTCGTCACTTTTTTAGAGCAGGAGGGGCTTCAGGTACAATTGCTAAGGCGATGTCTGCTTATGACAAAGATTTTAGTGATGCCATTTACGGAAAAGAAGCAAAAAACAGGTATGTTACTCAGAACAGACTTCGTAAAATGCTCCGTTATGAAGTTGCGTTAATTGAAGAAAGGATTTCAAGGGAAAATAACCCCAACAGAAAATTTTTCTCTTATGCAAACACGGTAACTACCATTAATTTCGATAAAACACTTAAAGGCCACGGCTGGGTTGGAATCCGATTCCAGACAAAGGAAAACGAAGATTATAATGAGATCGTAATCCACGTAAAATTTAAGGAAAATGATGCTACCTTACAGCAGGAAACATTAGGAAATCTGGGAGTAAACCTTATTTTCGGAGCTTTTCATTACTACGACAATCCAAGAAATTTAATTGAATCTTTATACGATGACATTGCAAAAGACGGTCTTGAAATTGATATGATCGATTTCAGTGGTCCTGCCTTTGACTATGTTGATAACAGGCTAATGTCGCTGCAGCTTGTGAAGCACGGAATGACAGATGCGGTGATTTTCAATTCCCAGGGGAGCAATATGCTGCCTGCCGATGTTTTATACAAGAAAAATATATTCGCGGTAAGAGGAAGTTTCAGGCCCGTAACGAAAGTGAATATTGATATGCTTAAAAACGGCCTTGAGATGTTCCAGAAAGATGCAACCTGTACCCATGAAGAAACAGAAGTCCTTATTGAGATCACCATTTCAAACCTTAGGGCGGATGGAGATATTGACGAGAGAGATTTTATGGACAGGGTGGATATTCTTGGTAAACTGGGATATACCGTTATTATTTCCAACTTCTCGGAATACTACAGGCTGATCGATTATTTTGCTTCCTATACGAGCGGAGATATTGGTGTTGCAATGGGTGTGAATAACCTTCTGATGGTATTTGACGAGAAATATTACAAAGATCTTTCAGGTGGAATTCTTGAAGCATTCGGAAAATTCTTCAGAAACGGGATGAGGGTGTACCTTTACCCTTACAAAGATCCTGAAACCCATGAATTACTGGATTCTTCAAACCTTAAAGTAGAAGAAAACTTAAAAGAACTTTACAAATATTTCAAGCACAACAACCGTATTGTAGATATTACCAATCATAATCCGGAGTTCCTGGAGATTTATTCCAGAGAAATATTAAGAAAAATTGCATGCTGTGTTAAAGGCTGGGAAAACCAGGTTCCTGAAGGTGTGGCAGAAATGATAAAAGAACGTGGAATGTTCGGCTATAAAGAAGAGCTTTCCTTCAAACAATTCTCCTAAAACAAAATAAAATGTCAGAAATAAAGAAAAGACTTTCTTCCATTCTTGAAAGTCCAAAACATAATACAGAAGAAAAGCTTGAGAAGGTGTGTCACCTGCTGGACCAGGAAATCTCCTACTTCAACTGGACAGGATTCTACTTTAAAAACGGGGATAAAGATGAGCTGAAACTCGGTCCTTACGTAGGAGCACCTACCGATCATACTATCATTCCTTATGGAAAAGGGATCTGCGGACAGGTTGCTGTTTCCAATGAGACATTCGTAGTTCCGGATGTTCATCAGGAAAGCAATTATCTGAGCTGCTCTATTGATACGAAAGCTGAGATTGTGGTACCGATTTTCAAAGATGGTCAGAATGTGGGTCAGATTGATATCGATTCCCATACTGTAGACCCATTTACTGCTCAGGACCGTGAACTTTTGGAATGGCTTTGTAATGAGGTGTCAAAGATTTTGTAATTGAAATTTCAATTCTACAGATAAAATACAAGCTCCGATGTAAATTGGGGCTTTTTTGTTGCATTTAAATACAATTGGCGGCTGAGGTTCCCGAACCCATCAAATTGATTGGTTCAAGAGATTGCTGAGAAATATGGATATTCTTTTGACCACCCGTCAAAAATTATTTGAATTTTCGCCACCCCTCCAGAGTAGGGGAATTCTGAACCTTCAGACGAATTTTCGCCCCATATGAAAATCAAGATTTTCAGAGAACTTAAGTGCTCTTCTATGCAGCTTTTATTACAACTTATAAAAAACTTAAGTGTTTAAAACTTTTACCCCTTTTGTGGTTAAAATTAACGCTGCATTGCATGGATTTCAGCTAGTAATTCTTTAAAATAATCCCCGCATTTTGCAATATGCGTTCCGTACCATGAAAATGCCTCTCCATCCACGATCATGATCTTTTTGTCAGGATAAAAAGCCTTCATCTCCTCAATATGTTTTTCTTTGAAAGGGAATGGTTCCGAAGAAAGCATAATGACTTCCGCTTCAGCAAGATCTTCCATTTGAATCTCGGGATAACGGGTTCTGTTTTTAAAAATATTTTCAAAACCAATCTCTGACAGAATTCTGTGTATAAAAGTATCCGAACCAATGGTCATATAAGGATTTTTCCAGATAAGATAAGCTGCTTTTATTGCTGAATTAAGTTTTGCTTGTTCCAGGACCTCATAAATCTTAAGATTGAACTGTTGTGCCCTTTCTTCTTTATTAAAAAGATTCCCGAGTGTTTTAAGAAGGTAATAATTATCTTCAATGGTTTCCACATTAGTCACGATGACTTTAAAATCATCCATCAGTGCTTCTACCTGCTCTTTGATATTTTCTTCTTTATTGGCCAGAATGAGATCCGGCTGCAATGCCCTGATCTTATCAATATTGATATTTTTTGTTCCGCCAATAACCGGAACATTTTTTACTTTGTTTTCAGGGTGGATACAGAATTTTGTTCTCCCGATCACTTCATTTTCACTAAGACCAAGATCAAATAACGCCTCTGTAATAGAGGGAACTAAAGAAACAACTTTCATATTCAGACTTTCTCTGCCTAAATTACAAAAGTTTTCCTGTCAGGAAAAGCCCGGCTACAGAAAAATAAATAATAAGCCCGGTAACATCTACCAGAGTGGCGACAAATGGAGCGGAAGAAGTAGCGGGGTCTAGGTTGAGCTTTTTCAGGATAAAAGGAACCATAGATCCTGAGAGTGTTCCCCAAAGAACAATCATCACGAGAGAAACACCAACACTTAAACCTACGTATGGCCAATACATTCCATAATTGAAGAATCCTGCTTCATGCCACACCATAATCCTTAAAAAGCCGATCACACCAAGAATACCACCCAGAGCGAGCCCGGTAAAGATTTCTTTTTTCATGACATACCACCAGTCTTTCAGACCAATTTCCTGAAGAGCCATAGCCCGGATAATAAGAGTTGCTGCCTGAGAGCCGGAATTTCCTCCACTGGAAATAATTAGCGGAACAAATAAAGCCAATACAACAGCTTTCTGAATTTCATCCTCAAAATAACCCATCGCAGAAGCAGTCAGCATTTCTGAGAAGAAAAGAATGATCAGCCACGTTCCTCTTTTTTTGATCATCTCCACCAGAGAAGTTTGCGTATAAGGATCATCCAAAGCTTCAAGACCCCCAAATTTCTGGATATCTTCTGTATTCTGCTGTTCGATCTGGTCGAGGATATCATCAATCGTTACAATACCTACGAGAACGCCGGCTTCTGTAATGATGGGAAGAGCAGTCCGGTCATATTTTTCAAAATACGTTACCGCATCTTCTTTCGAAGTAACGGTGGTTATCGCAACGAAATGATTGTCGGTCAAGTCCGAGATCAAAGTATCTTCCTCAGCCAAAAGAAGGCTTCCTAAAGCAATATCATCAATCAGTCGGTTTCTTTCATCCACTACATACAGATGGTTCATGGTTTCCACTCTTTTACCGACCTTTTTAATCTGCTGAAGACATCTTTTTACCGTCCATTCTTTACGGATCTGGATGTAATAAGGCGTCATCAGACGGGCAATAGAGTCTGAGTCATAGCCAAGAAGCTTCAGGGCAATCCTTCTTTCCTGAGGATTAAGGTGATTGATGGAATACTTGATCAGCTCATCCGGAAAGTCCTCAAAAAGAGAGGTTCTGTCATCCGGAGTCATTCCGTTCAGGATTTCTGAAACTTCTTCGCTTCCGATACTTCTGATCGTTTCTTCCTGGAAATCAGGATCAAGATGGGAAAAAACTTCCGCTTTATATTCTTTCGGAACTTTTAAAAATGCCAAAAGCCTCTCATCAGCGGGAAGGTTGCTGAGAGTTTCGGCGATATCGGCAGGATTAAAGATAAGTTCGTCTCTGGAATTCAAAACGTGAATTTTTTGGATATGCAAAAATAATTCAAAAATTTAAGACTATGAAGGAAAGCGGCAAAATTAAGGATTAATTAAAGCTTAAAATCAATTAGAACGTTTTTTAGAAACAAAAAACACCCGCCGGAGCGGATGTTCAAAAATTAAATTTAATTCATAAATACCTATATTATTCAAGAATAGGTCCGCATAAAGGGTATGGAGAAGGCATACACATGCCTCCGTCACAGCATTCCCCAAATCCACACTGAGTGTGGTCCTGGCATTTTTTGCCCAGTCCGCTGCCGTTGATCGTCAGCTGTTCTTTTCTGGTGAGCTTTTTTATATTCTTCATGGATATCTTGTATTAAGTAAAAAACTGATTTATTCTTCAATACAGTCGTATTCCATGCACACTCCCCGGCAGCAGAAACCAATAAAACATGGTCTGGTTGCGCTGCATCTTTCAATAGCTCCTCCGTTGATTTTTCTTTGCTGTTCTCTGTTGAGTTTCTTTAAATTTTTCATGATAAATATTTTTTAGTTCAATAAAAGATAAGGCTTTTAGAATTCAATACATGCCTGTGGGCTACATACTCCATCACAACACCATCCAACAGTGCATGGTCTGGTTAAACTGCATCTTGCGATAGTCCCGCCATTGATCTGGCTTTGCTGCTCTCTGTTTAATTTCTTTAGATTTTTCATACCAATAGATTTAATCATTAAGATAAAAGATCTAATACTTATAGCTCAGGATCAATACATGCATAAGGTGAGCATACTCCGTTGCAGCACCATCCTATAGAGCAGGGTCTGTTGGTATTGTTACATCTGTTAATAGCTCCTCCATTAATTTGTTTTTGTTGCTCTCTGTTGAGCTTCTTTAAATTTTTCATATTATATAAGTTTTAATTTGTAAAACTAAAATAGTAAAAAATATTTAATTATTCATTTATTGGTGAAAATATTTATCTAGTAATCAGTTTGTTCTGGAAGTTTATCAGTTTTTATTAAAAAATGTAAATGGAAAAAACGTTGGGGAAGTGAATTGTGAATGGTGAGTTTTGCTACGCAAATGAATCGTTAGTTCTTAAATTAATTATGTGCTAAAAATTGATAGCGGAGCAAATTGACCAATGACCATTAAAAATAGTGATTGATTTGTGAATAGTGAATTGTCAATGGTGAAATTTAACTGCTTAACACATCAATTGACTTGCGCAGCAAAATTCACAATTGACCATTAGAGATATAGTTTGTGAATAGTGAATTGTCAATGGTGAATCTTAACTGCTTAACACATCAATTGACTATTGACTTGCGCAGCAAAATTCACAATTGACCATCAGAGATATAATTTGTGAATAGTGAATTGTCAATGGTGAAATTCAACTGCTTAGCTTACCCATTAACAATTGACTTGCGCAGCAAAATTCACAATTGACCATTAGAGCTATAGTTTGTGAATAGTGAATCGTCAATGGTGAAATTCAACTGCTTAGCTTATCCATTAACAATTGACTTGCGCAGCAAAATTCACAATTGACCATTAGAGATATAGTTTGTGAATAGTGAATCGTCAATGGTGAAATTCAACTGCTTAGCTTATCCATTAACAATTGACTTGTGAAGCAAAATTCACCATTCACTTTAAAGCTCTGCTCCAGCCCCGGATTTAAGTTTTCTGAGTTTTTTCAAAATCCCCTTGATCGCACCATCAGTTCCTATTTTAATAGAATTTTCTGTGGAACCTAGAAGGCGCATATTTTTCCGGTAAGTGTCATAATCGGTTTCTGTAACCAGATTTCCTCCTGCATCAAAAAGCTTCATGCTTACTACAACCTGGTTGGAAAACACATATTTACCGATGCCTACTTTGAAATACCTTACTTTAGGAACAATAGCAAAATCAGCGTCGTTATTGACACAGTAATCGGTGATGGTTTGTTTTTCAACGCTGTCAAAAGGGATCTGCACCTCGGCTCTGAGTACTTTATTCTTTCTCCCGCTGAAATTATCGGAAACAGCACTGAAGAACGCGAGGTTTGTAGGCTCTTTGATTTCCTCAATATCAGGTTCTACCTCGGGATTGAAGTATAGGATTTTTTTTGTCTTGTTGTCAGCATTTTTCTGCGCTTTTACCGAAATAACACCGACCAATAAAAAAGTTCCAAGAGCTGTAAAGAATATAAATTTTCTCATTGTGTAATTCGTATGCAAAATTACTGCCTTTTCACCGGATGACATACAATTTATTAAGAAATTTTTAACATTTTTTTCTATCAAATTCAATAAATGAAATCGATAATGTTTGCAGAATCAAAAAATAGTCGTAATTTTGCACCCGTTACATAATAATCATTAAACAATATTGGAATGTACTTAACAACAGAAAAAAAAGCAGAAATTTTCGCAAAACATGGAAAATCTGCACAGGACACAGGAAGTGCTGAAGGACAAGTAGCTCTTTTCACTTTCAGAATCAACCACTTATCTCAGCACCTAAAAGCTAACCGTCACGATTTCAATACAGAGAGATCTCTAGTGAAATTGGTAGGTAAAAGAAAAAGCTTATTGGATTATCTTAAGAAAAAAGATATTACAAGATACAGAGCTATCATTGCTGAACTAGGTTTAAGAAAATAATCTACAGAGATTTTCAAATAAAAGCAACTTCGAAAGGAGTTGCTTTTTTTGTGCTCTTATTTTTTGTCTTTTCCGATTTTTCCCAAATGTGTATTTTGAAAACTGTCAGGATACTTCAGTCCATAGCCTAATATTCTGTCGAAGGCTGAATGCGCAAATAAAATAGCCCCAATCATCTGTAAATAGGGAAGTGTTAATGCTGTTCCCACAAGGTATACCATAAGAGCAACACCCAAATGATGGAAAAGATTATAGCAAAAAGTGCCAATTTTATTGTTTACAGTATATCCCAGCATGGAAATGTCCGGAGCCAGGAATAGTCCGGCAAACCACCACCAGGAAAGGCCAGTCTGGCTAAAAGCAAATATTCCCAGTATTAAAAAAGCAAAATATTCCAGCTGTAATTGAATCTTCATGACAAAAATATTGATTATTTGATAGGTGTCTGATTCAATGTAAAAGTTACAGCTTAAATTGTATTTAAAAACAAAAGTGAGACGTTTTTAAACATCTCACTTTCAATTATGAATTAAAATTCTGTACAAAAATAATTCTTTAATGTCCCGATTTTGCGTCAGTGCTTTCCACATGCCCTAAATATTTGCTGCAATAAGCCCCAAATACAAGAATCACCAGATAACAGAATACCGGAATGATAAATGAATGCTGCACTCCCAACTGATCGGCAAGGTAGCCCTGGAAAATAGGAACGATAGCACCACCCAATATAGCCATTACCACCAAAGATGATCCCTGACTGGTATATTTACCCAAACCTGAAATGGCCAGAGTATAAATATTGGAAAACATAATTGAGTTAAAGATTCCGATTCCCAAAATGCTGTACATTGCCAATTCACCGTGATTAACCATTGCTGAGATAAGAAGAATGACATTAATGCCGGCAAAAATAGATAATGTCCTTGCCGGAGCTGCTTTACCAATAAAGAAAGCAATAAAGTTAAGTACAATAAATACAAGGAAAAAGCTGATTTGTGCAAAGCTTAGGTCCACAATACTGAAAATAACCAGAAAAACAGCAGCAGCTGCACCCAGCATATAGACTGCTTTTTTCCCCTGGCTTAATGATTGATTTAAAGAAATTGCCCCTAAAAAACGCCCGATCATTGCTCCGCCCCAATAAAGAGAAAGATAATTTTTGCTGATGATCTCATTAAAGCCCATGATCTGAGGCTGTTCCAGAAAGCTGATGATAAAGCTTCCCACTGCTACTTCTCCCCCTACATAGCAGAACATGGCAAAAACGCCGAATTTCAGATGGCTGAACTGAAGAGCACCCCAGCCTTTTACGATCTCTTCTTCCTGGGTCTGGAAAGAAGGCAGTTTCACTCGGGAAATCAGTAATGCGACCAATAACAGGATTCCTGCAAAGATCAGGTAAGGAATTCTTGTTGCCACAGCACTGAACGAGCCGTCCGGAGCCGAGAAAAATTCAAAGATCAGATGGCCCCCAAGAACCGGTGCAATCGTGGTTCCGAAAGCATTGAAAGCCTGGGTCATATTCAGTCGGCTGGAAGCAGATTCTTCACTGCCGAGTAATGAAACATAAGCATTAGCCGTGATCTGAAGCACGGTAAAGCCTAGTCCCAGAATAAATAAAGCTCCAAGAAATAAAGGATAATAAGAAAAAGTCGCAGCCGGATAAAATAAGACACATCCAAAGGCGGCCAGAAAAATACCGAACATGATTCCTTTCTTGTAGCCTGCTTTATTAATAGGGTCTCCCTTTGAAATGGAGATTAGAAAATAGATCAGAGAACCGATAAAATACGCTCCGAAAAAACAGAACTGTACCAGCATCGATTCGAAAAAGGTGAGCTTGAAAAGCTGTTTCAGATAGGGGATCAGGATATCATTCATACAGGTAATGAATCCCCACATAAAAAAGAGCAAAGTAATTGTAATTAAAGGAATGGTGTAATTCTTGCTCTGTGTTTTTACTTCTTTATTGATCATAAACATTTATTTATTTGAAAAGAATGATTAAATTCTCTCAGTTGATTTTCCTCGTACATCTATATTTGAGAAGCAGGACAAATATAAGCTAGCAAAGTGTTTTTCTGCAACTTTTTCAATATTTTTTATGTAAATAAATCAACTTTTCCGATAGAAAAATATTATTTACACTTTTTGAGACAATAATACGAAAACAACAGGATTTAATAATCAATTTTCTTTAAAAAAACATTTTTTATCATTCCGAATCATGAATAGGTTCAAATATACCGTCAGTAATTTTTACATCTTTGATAAAAAAGGAAGGGAAATCTTACGATTCTGAGTAGTATTTCTGAGACTGAAAATTTAATATCTCATTATTATATGGTATATTTGCACACGAAAATTTAGACGAAATATCAATAATTAAAGCACTCAATACGGAGTGCAACACAAAACAATTTATGAGTATACCTCAAGCAATTACAGAAACGATTATTCTTGCAGACGGCAGAGAAATCACAATTGAAACAGGAAAATTAGCAAAACAGGCTGATGGTTCTGTAGTCGTAAAAATGGGTGGAACAATGCTTTTAGCAACTGTTGTAGCCAGTAAAGAAGCAAAAGACGGAGTAGATTTTCTACCCTTAACTGTAGATTACAGAGAAAAATTCTACGCAGGAGGAAAAATTCCTGGAAACTTTTTTAGAAGAGAGGCCAGACCGTCAGATCAGGAGATCTTAACAATGCGTTTGGTAGACAGAGTTCTTAGACCATTATTCCCAGAAGATTTCCATGCTGAAGTTCAGGTAATGATTTCATTAATTTCTTATGACGGACAGTCGATTCCTGACGATTTAGCAGGTCTTGCAGCATCTGCAGCGATTGCTATTACAGATATCCCTTTCAACGGGCCAATGTCTGAAGTAAGAGTCGTAAGAATCAACGGTGAGCTTTCTATCAACCCTAAATTTGAAGATCTTAAAATTGCTGACCTTGACATCATGGTGGGAGCAACTAAAGATTCTATCGTAATGGTAGAAGGGGAAATGAAAGAAATCTCTGAGCAGGAAATGCTTGAAGCTATCCAATTTGCTCACGTAGAAATCAAAAAACAAGTTGAAGCTCAGGAAAGATTAGCTGAAAAGGTAGGTAAATCATTCCCAAAAAGAGAATACAGCCACGAAAATCACGATGAAGCTATCCGTGAGAAAGTGTGGAAAGAAACATATGATAAAGTATACGAGGTAGCGAAAACTCCTTCAGGAAAAGAAGAAAGAGGTGAAAAATTCAAAGCTGTTCTGGATGAATTTTTAGCTCAATATGTTGATAATGCTGAAGAATTAGAAAGAGTAACACCTTTCGCTAAAGTATATTACCACGATGTGGAAAAAGAAGCGATGCGTCAGATGATTTTGAATGATAAAATCCGTCTTGATGGTCGTGATCCTGAAACGATTCGTCCAATCTGGAGCGAAATTGATTATTTACCTGGAGCTCACGGTTCTGCAATCTTTACAAGAGGTGAAACTCAGTCTTTAACAGCGGTAACGTTAGGTTCAGTGAAAGATGCGAACATGGTAGACAGCGTGATGGTAAACTATGACGAAAGATTTTTCTTACATTATAACTTCCCGCCGTTCTCAACGGGTGAAGCAAGACCTTTAAGAGGAACTTCAAGAAGAGAAGTAGGACATGGAAACCTGGCTCAGAGAGCTTTGGCAAACATGATTCCTGAAGAAAACCCTTACACAATCCGTATCGTTTCTGATATTTTAGAATCAAACGGTTCATCTTCTATGGCAACTGTTTGTGCAGGAACTTTAGCATTGATGGATGCTGGTATTCAGATTGCAAAACCTGTTTCCGGGATTGCAATGGGATTGGTAACAGACGTTAAAACCGGAAAGTTCACTGTTCTTTCTGATATCTTAGGAGATGAAGATCACCTGGGAGATATGGACTTTAAAGTTACAGGTACTGCAGACGGTATCACGGCTTGTCAGATGGATATCAAGATCCAGGGGCTTTCTATGGATATCATGGAAAAAGCTCTTCTACAGGCAAGAAACGGAAGACTTCATATCTTAGATAAATTAAATGAAACTATTTCTGCTCCAAGAGAAGATGTGAAACCACACGCTCCGAAAATGGTAATGCTTGAGATCTCTAAGGATTTCATTGGTGCTGTGATTGGGCCTGGTGGAAAAATCATTCAACAACTTCAAAAAGATACAGATACTGTTATTGCTATTGAAGAAGTAGGAGAAATCGGAAGAATTGAGATTTCTGGTGTAAGCAGAGAGAAAATCAATGCGGCAATCGCAAGAATCAACGAGATTACATTTGTACCTGTAGTAGGTGAAGTGTACCAAGGAAAAGTGGTAAAAGTAATGGATTTCGGAGCTTTCGTAGCCATTGCAAAAGGAACTGAAGGACTTCTTCATATTTCTGAAATTGAATGGGCTCGTCTGGATAAGGTACCTTATAACGAAGGTGACGAAGTAGAAGTGAAGTTCATGGGTTACGATGACCGTAAGAAAATGAAACTTTCAAGAAAAGTTCTTTTACCAAGACCTGCAAGACCTGAATCTAAACCAAGACCAGAAGGACAGGACAGACCACAAGGTGACAGAAGACCGGAAGGACAGGGTAGACCTGACAGACCGGCAAGAAGAGAAGAGAATACAAGACCGGAAGGGGAAAAACCTGCCGGAGATCAAAATCCTTCTTCTGAAGCTTAAGACTAAATCTTATATATAATGAATCCCTCAAAAAATTGAGGGATTTTTTTTTTTGCATTACATGTATATCATTACAACTCATATTCCTACGATTAATTAATGAGGATTTCGCTGGGCGGAGCGGAGCTGAATTGTTCTATTTTTCTTCAGCTGATATTCCCTGATTAAAAAAATTTAGGTTGAAGAAACTTGAAGTCATACAGTTTGAATAGTAGAAAAAAGAAATCTCGATCTGCGAAAAAATATTTTAATCTCTCGCAGATTAAGCAGATGTTTGTGTAAAGTTTTGTTGGTGAATGATTTATATGGTTTTAAATAATAGGTCAACCTGCTTTCTTGTGGCTTCATCAGGGCAGACCTTATAAAATTCATTGAGTAGATCCAGAGAAGAAGGCTTTTTAGGGTACTGATTGTTCTGTAGAAAATTCTTTAACGCTTTATTTACTTTTTCTTCCCCGATCAATTCACTTAATTTTACCATGGCCACAGCCCCTTTTGAATAAGATATATGAGTGGCGTCTCCCGTTACTTTATAAATCGGAATATTTTCAGAAAAACCTTTTTCACTGTCGTAGATCTGCTGGTGCATTTTTATTCTTTCCAACATTTTTTCTCTGCCGTGCATTTTTTTGTAGAGCATCATTTCGGTGTACATAGCGAGTGTTTCGGTAAGCATTACTGCGCCTTCCCTGTCATCAGGATCAATCTGGTTATTTCCCCACCACAGATGGGAAAGCTCGTGCCCGGCAAGTTCGTTGATCACATCCTGCTTCTTATCTGCATGAATATTGACATGGAAAATCATATCCTCAGGCATAAAAACAGCAGACGGATAAGCGGTAGCTGCAAATCCTCTGGTAAAAGATGAAATTTCAGCAAAACTGACTGTTTTGAACGGATATTTTCCAAAGTTCTTTGTACAGTAATCCAATGTAATTTTTGCATTTTCAAGGAGATGATCTGTATTTTCAAAATGGTTTTTCTGATAAAATATATTCACTGTAATTCCTTTGTATAAAACACTTTTCATGGTATAATCTGCTGAAGAGACGGCAAACCGGAACGGAATATTTCCTGCCTTGTACTGAAAATAGCTGCGTCCTGATTTTGCCCATTTTCTAACCAGATCCCCTGTGCCTATTGCGGTCTGGCTTCCTTCTGTAGAAATGATCATGTTTAAATTAATAAAATCCTTTTTAAAGACTTCAGGGGCTTCTGTTTTTTTCAATGCTTCCAGTTTTCCGAGATGATTTTCTTTTCTTAGCTTTTCATCCTGAATTTCTTCTGATTTCTGGTATCCGATCATCGGATAGTATCTGCTGATCCTCATAAAAGAACCGTTGCCTATGATTGCATTGAAAGACTGATGCCTGTTTACGGCATACCATTTATAAGATAGTTTGAATTCAAGATGAGCGGTTCCGTTGGGTTTCAATGGTTGGTTTAATTCAACTTCCGATATATTTTTATTAATTCTCAGAGATTCGGAGCCGGATTGAAAAACAGCGGATTCTAATTTGAGATCAGGATTGAAATGAATGAGAATTTTATTGATCGGCTGATCGGTAAAGTTGACCAAAGTATATTTTCCAATGATCTCGTATGCATTTTCTGAAGGATACAACCTGATTTCGGTGATAACATCTGAAATTTCAGGCTGTGGCAGGTTTTCATATTTCTTAAACGCTTTTTCGTATCGGATAGCTTCTGTTAATGCTTTTTCTTCATTTTCAGGGATATAACCTTTCGTGAAAAATATACCGGAAAAAATCCCTGACGAGAGCAATAGAATACTGGCAATAAGAACAATAGCGCTGAACTTTTTAGTTCTGAAAATTCTATTGATCATCCAAAGAAATGCAATAACTCCGGCACCGAATAAAAGTCTTTCTGCAAAAGCAAGAACGTAAGGTCCATATCCGTTAAAATCACTGTAAGTCCCTTTAAAATCTGAAAATATTCTGAAAAGAGGATAAGGAAGTATTTTACCGGAAACCGGGCCGGTCAGAAGGAATACTGCTAAAACGGAAACGCCCAAAGCAATAAACTTATTTCTGATACAAGCATTAACCAAAAGGATCAATCCTGAAAAAAGCATTAACGGAAAAGTATTAAAAAGAAAAACACACAGATAGGCATTCCAATCGATATGAAGATAATGATATGATGCCTGGAATAAGATGCCTTCGGTTATTAAGATTCCGGTAAAGAAAAAAAGAAGAATACTCATGGAAATAAAATGGCCTGTAAGTTTGTTTTCCGAAAAAAATGTTGTGTTTTCGATGGGTGAAAAACCGGATGAATGACTTCTCCAGTATAAATCATTGATAAAATAAGCTGTAAGGAGAAAGCCGAACAGAGGAAAATTTTCTGAAATGGTTGTTGCCATAAGACCTGATCCGGTATATTTCTGTGGAAGGCGGATGCCTTTTTCAATCTCAGCATACATTTCCATCCCGATAAAGAAAAGCAGAAGTATGGAAGCAGAAGGAATGATAATGCCCCTGAAAAGGTAGAGCAGATCAATCTTTGCAAAGGACAGCATCGATCTGAGGGCGTTTTTCCGACCGAAATCTGTTTGCAATGTCATATAAGAAAATGTTGGCCTGTTTGTGATTTCGGATTCCGGTAATGCTTTTTTTACTTTTTGTTTTGAATGATCTGAGAAAGAAAATAAACGATAGGTAAGCAAAAGAAATACGGCAGAAATGAGCAGGTAAATTACCCTGTTAAGTAATAAATATCCCGAAAGAGGAACAATTAACGTGTTTTTCTGATGAACAGAGAATGTTCCTGCTTCAAAGAAATAAGACGATAATCCGAACGGATCCAAAATGGATGAAAGATGCTGTGTTTCTATTGACTGGGGTAGGCTTCCTGCCATAAACGGAGAATTGGAAAAGACCAAAACGACCATATACAGTACATATAAAAGCAGCCCGCCTACAACGACCAGCAGTTTTTTCTTAGCCGTGAATGAAACAAAAAACAGAAAGCTGCATACAAAAAAACAGTTGATAAACCCGAAAATCAGCATGGGATAAAGATAATATCCTATATTAAAGTAAGTCTGCATCTCACTTCCGGTCCGCATAACCTGGCCTATGAGAAAGCCTGTCATTAAAAAAGAAAAACTAAGGAAAGTCTGCAGAAAATAGACAAGGAATTTTCCACTCAGATAAGTCCATCTGGAAAAAGGAAATGAAAATAATACAAGATCAAATTTTGAATCATAATCCTTAAAAAGAAACTGAACAGCATAAATTGCAGCCATAAACAGGATGGACAGGCTCAGCATTCCTGTCATAAAACCGATGGTATAGGGTGAATTCAGATAGATCCCGTCTCCAACGGTAAGGTTGAATTTGTTACCGCAGAATATACCTGTACTTACCAGGATCAGGGCTATAAGATAGGCTTGCCAGTGCTTGGAAATGCGTCCGGCTTCGAATAAAAATAAAGCATTCATAGTTAAGGTTTTTGGGTAAGGGTATGGAAGTAAACGTGTTCCAGTAGTGGATTTACGGGATCAAAATCTTCAGGTTTTTCTTCTGAAAATATGGTGATGTGGAGTTCTCTTTCAATCAGCTGCCTGCTGATGATCTCATGGCTGGAATAGTAACTTTCCAGCTCATCTTTGCTGATCGGTTTCGACCAGATCCTGTTTTCCAGTTCGGAAATCAATACTGCCGGTTTTCCTTTCCGGAGAATCTGACCTTTGTTCATGACTGCCATCTCCGAGCAGAGGTTTCTGACGTCCTCCACCAAATGGGTGGAAAGAATTACAATAACATCCTGGCTGATTTCATTCAGTAGAGCATTGAAACGGTTGCGTTCCTCAGGATCTAGACCGGCGGTAGGTTCATCCACGATAATAATCTTCGGATTTCCCAATAGAGCCTGGGCCACCCCGAAACGCTGCTTCATGCCTCCGGAAAAAGTATGGACTTCCTTCTTCCTGAATTCTGAAAGGTTAACTTTTTCAAGCAGGCTCAGGATCTGTTTTTTACGTTCCGCACTGTTCGTGATTCCCTTTAATATGGCAATATGTTCCAGGAGATCATAAGCTGACACTTTTGGATAAACCCCAAAATCCTGTGGAAGGAAACCCAGATTTCGCTTAATATGATCAGGATCTTTTAAAACATCCGTCCCATTAAAAATAATATTTCCGGAAGTAGGTTTTTGCAATCCTACAATAGCTTTCATCAAAGATGATTTTCCGGCGCCATTGGGTCCAAGCAGACCGAACATTCCGTTTGATATTTCAAGCGATAGGTCTTTAACTGCCTGATATCCATTTTTGTAGATAAGGCTGAGATTGTTGATTGTTAAGGTATTCATAGGTTAAGGTTTGGATAATAGAAGGGTAGAGCAGACCTGTACGGTTGCTTAAAAAGATGAAAAAGGAAGATGGGGGGGGACGTTATCGAGAGAGTCAAGAATCAAGAGTCAAGAGTCAAGAATCAAGAGCCAAGAATCAAGATTTTTGTTTAAGATTAAGAGATTATTTAAGACTTTTTTACTCTCAAACCTCGCAACTCGAACCCTATTCCCGGTACTCAAGAATATCGCCGGGTTGGCATTCCAGAATTTTGCAGATGGCCTCCAGGGTATCAAAACGGACCCCTTTTGCCTTGCCGGTTTTAAGAATGGAAAGATTAACGGGGGTGATTCCCAGTTTTTCTGCCAATTCCTTACTCTGCATTTTTCGTTTGGCCAGCATGACATCTAAGTTGACTATAATTGGCATTTTATATAAATAGATCTTGTTCGTTTTGCAAATGTAGTCCTTGCTTAAAGATATTTGCAAGAAACAGACAGAAAATTCCCAACATGAAATGGATAAAAACCAATCCCCAGACAATACTTTCGACCTCCACAAAAAAGCTTGCCGTAATGACCACAGGCAGTGGAATAAAAATATTATACATGTAAAATCTCTTAAGGTGAAGTATATTTTCCTTTGTAAACAGTTTTGACTGAAAAAATACTCTGAAAACTAAAGCTGAAAGCCAGAAAAAAATTCCGTAAGAAACTAAAACCAACAAAAAAGAGAAAATGATATACGAATTATTATTTTCAATATTCATAAACGGATTTTCTGTAAAAGGATAATTGATATGAAGGTATTGATCATTCTTGTAAGGTGTAACAGAAAAACCTGTAGTCAGGCAAAAAACCGAGTAGGCTAAAGTGATCAGATACCCTGCAGACAATAGGATGCAGATATAGTAAAGTACCTTCGAAATAATTTTGGTCTGGTTCATATCAATAATTATTTAACTATTGCAAATGTATAATTAATTATCGTAAAACAATAATTATTTTAAATAAAATTTTATTTATATAGATCTGATTAAGTTTATTAACAATGAAAATAAGCCTTCTTAAGGCGTTTTTTGCTAAATTTAATTCTAAAAATTATTTTATGGCTTACAGTACAGATCTTGCGGACAGAATCCGGGAAAGGCTTTCTGAAGTGGCCGGAATTGAGGTCAGTGAAAAGAAAATGTTCAGCGGATTATCATTTTTGGTGAATGGTAAAATGTGTATTAATGTAAGCCATGATAATCTGATGTGCCGTTATGATCCTGATCTGGAAGAAGAAGTTTCGGAGAAAAACGGTTTTCTTCCGATGATGATGAAAGGAAAGCAGCTTAAAGGATATTGTTACGTGGAACCTGCAGGTTTTCAAAAACCTGATGATTTTGAATACTGGATTAAAATATGCCTGGAGTATAATTCGATAGCCAAAGCTTCAAAGAAAAAATAACCTTAATATTCCTGACATTTTAAAATTTAACCATTAAGGTAAAGTTTAGTTGTTAAGAATATTAAGATTTAAACGTATAAGTTTTCGCGTATTTCTATTAAGATTTTCTCCGTCTTTTTTACATCCGGATAATCGGGAAGGGTAGAAGCTGCATACTCATGTTCTATAGACTTTATCAGATCTTCTGCTTTTTGCATAACTGCTTCATAGGACCAGTTTCCGGCTTTGATATCAAGTAATTCCTCTCTGTTGTCTACACGGATATTTAACGAATTTGTTTTGAATATATGCTCGCAGGACTGTAATAAACGGATGGTGTGCATCATATTCTTACTGTCATAATTCTGGCCGTGTTCCTGATTAACGTTATAACGGTCTTCATTGCGTTCGGAAACCCATTTCCAGTATTCCTTATAATCTTTGCAGTAAGTGGAGTAGGCATCCAGATTGCAAAATAAATAGGCAACAGACTGTTCTCCTTTCGGGATTGAAGATACGGATACCTGATTGGCTTCTTCATTCTGAATAATTCCTCTGTAACCTGAACTTCCCGATTCATCATAAAACAGGGTAAACATACCTTTTGTATGATCAATGCTTACCAATCCACATTTTTCCTGAATTTTTCCGTTATCTGAAAGCCATTTTTTCAATGGAACAGAAGTATCGTTCTGAAGGATATAGCAGAAATCAAGAATAGACTTTCTTTCCTTTTCTACAGGATTGAGGATTTTTTTATTCAGTCCCTTTGCTTTTTTAATCTGAGAAACGGCATAACCGGCAAAAGTATCCTTACACAATTTGGAAAGAAAATCTTCCGGACGGAGAAGACCCATCAGCGGATGTTTTTGCAGAATACAGTCTTCCGGGCTTGCCAAAACTTCCAGAATATTGGGATTATTCTTTTGAAGAAGCTCTACAAATCTCCCGATCTCATAATAGGTAACATCATTGGTTTCATTGGAGATCTGCGGGATATAATTCAGACCGAAGAAGTCTTCTTTTGGTAGATAATATATCCCACGGATATCTGTGTCAGAGTTTTCAGTGGCCAACCCGAAAGAGCGGCTTCCGGAGATGGCTTCGAGGAGGATGAAGTTATTAGTTTTTAGAAATTCAATAGTCATAATTTGTTTTTTTTCTTTGGATACATGAGTTTCTTCCCTTTCTTTAAAGTTAAACATTGTAGTAGTTTCTAGGCCTTTAATATCTCCCTAAAAACCCTTTCCATTTCATTTTTATCAGATTTTCCTCCGGTCAAACTCTTTGCTCTTTCTTCATTATCGAGTATTGTTTTCTCTAAAAACCCAAAAAGCTCCCAATCATTCGGGTGGTAATAGGATTCTCCTTTAGTAGCTTTTAATGCGATAAGGTCTTCTATCTTTTTTCGGGTATAATCATCAACCAAAACTAACAATTCGCTGAATAAAACTGGAGGAACCGTTCCTTTTTCTATGATCCATTTACCGGTCAGTGCAGTTCTTAAGCAGTAAAAATAGCTTTTCAGTTTTATTTCTTCGTTTCTGCAGGCTTCCAGATACTTTTTGCTCATGCTCAAATAGTGATAGGAAACCGCTATCGGTGAAAAGCAGACATCAGCCAAAGGCCTGAACAGCTCCACAAACTTGTCGTCCTTTTTGTAAACGATGGGAGAATAAAACCAGCTCAGTAAAGCTGCATTCGACTTCAGTAACAAATGGAAAGTCTTTCGTAAATCCCATCCGGAACCGTCCAGATCGTCCTCCGTCATAAATTCTATAGTCTCGTCTTTATCCCACGGAGAAAGATACCAATCATTTTCATGGCGGTAGATAAATCGTATATCATAATCGCTGTCCGGAGAAGCAAAACCCCATGCCCGGCTTCCGGATTCTACGGCCAAAAGGACTTCTACACCGCGTGTTTTCTCTATTTCTTTTATTTTCTCTAGTATTTTTGGTGTCATTGTATTCAATTTTAAAACAAAGTAAAAGCAGTAGTGCGCAGTGTTTTTGCGTAGATTTTCCGCTGGAAGTTTTATTTTGAAGCTGTTGAACAAAAAAAGAGACTGTACATGATTAATGACAGTCTCTTTTCAATAAAATTAAATTCTAACTACTTCTACGTTTAAGCAGTAATCTGCTTAGGTCCTTTTCCTTTATCTTCTTCTTTTTTATCTAATTTCTCAGATATTTTTTTTACGATATACTCTATCGCAATAGGTGCTATAATGGCAATCAATGCTTTAAATATTCTTGATTTCATAGTAAGATTTTTTAATGTGTAAATTAATACAATTTCTGAGCCATTTTAAAAATGTCGGGATTGATCAATATTGTAGAGGGTATGGAGTGATTATTTACCACCCCGTCAAAAATTCTATGAATTTTCGCCACCCCTCCAGAGGGGGGAATTCTGATCCGACGAATTTAATCATCATGAAAATCAAAGAGTTTCACAAAACTTAAGTGATCTTTTTTTCAACATTATTAAGCTTAAAAATAACTAAAGTGTTCAAAAAATTTTGCAGCTTTTATGGTTGAAAAAGATCAGTTTTCATCCGGAATTATTAAATCTTCATAGTTTTTTAATCCTGCTTTAAATTTATCTTGCAGCTTCAGTCTCAGTTTTTTAGGTTGATGGACCACCAGACATTCTCCAAAACCCAACAGAAGCCTTTCAAGTTCAAAATTAATTTGTACACAGATCTTAAATAATGTGCCATCCTCCGTTTCGCTTATAATTTCCTGACTTCTATGAAGCGGTTTTGTTTTTACATAAGGCGCATTGGAAGAATCTACAAAGAAAACAACATTTCTGGGAGCCATCGTATCGGAAACTGTAACCCCTACAATATCTTTAAAATATTCATCGCCGTCCAGATCTTTGTCGATATACTGTATGCCTTCCTCCACATCAATCTTTTCCATTCTATCCAGGGCTAAATTGTACATTTTACCTTTATATTGACAGATCAGGAACCACCTGTTATTAAACTCCTTCAGAAGTTGCGGATGAACCACATAATTGCTGGATTCCCTGGCTGTAAAGCTGCGGTACAGAATATTCAGTACCTTTTTGTTGGATATGCTTTCATAAAGGACATCAATATATTCTAGCCCTTTCAGCTGTTCATTTTTATCCAGATGAATGATGG
This sequence comes from Chryseobacterium lathyri, assembly GCF_003290185.1. Classification (GTDB taxonomy): domain Bacteria; phylum Bacteroidota; class Bacteroidia; order Flavobacteriales; family Weeksellaceae; genus Chryseobacterium; species Chryseobacterium lathyri. Next base: position 277,050 of record NZ_QNFY01000005.1, read on the forward strand.
ATTTTTGTCCGGTAGAATGGATGGAATCCTCCAGCTTCTGAATGACTCCGTTCATCTCTTTGAACATAGAAAAATCCTTAAACTGTTTCAGGATCTGAACCGCATTATTCATCGCTTTCAGGTCGCTTTCATTCACAGAAATATTATGGATGCTGTACTCAGGATCGCTGTAGCGGTAGTATTTTCTATCGTATACTTCAATAGGTGCTTCATACCCGAATTTTTCACTTCGCATATTCTGCAGATCCAGCTGGACGGTACGTCTGCTTACATAAGATTCCTTTCCTTCAAACTCGAACAGGGCATCAGAGCAGGCATCGATAAGGTCTTCAAGTGTATATTTCCGGTATTTGTTCTTAAGACATTTGTCTAATGTTTTGTAGCGGATCAGGGCATTTTTATTGGATGACATTTTTTGTGATTTTTTATAGAGAGAGTGAAAAGGTGAATGGTGAAAGGTCAATTTTTGCTTCGCAATTCAATTTTTAATGTGTCAATTCTTTTTTTCAAACTAATCATTCACTTGCAAGGTAAAATTGACCATTGACTTATAAAATGATTCACTTGCGAAGCAAAATTCACAATTGACCCGTATAATTACTTCTGTTTCAACGCTTCCCCTTCAAAGGAAATCCCTTCCCATCCGTATTTCATAAAGTTTCTGATGTTCTGGTGATCTGTTCCTTCCGGGTTTTTTAATACATCTTCCCTGTAAAATTCTCCAAAAAGAGGAAGTGTCTGCTCCTTTGACAATCCCTGAAGTTTTGCAAAACTGAAAACTTTGCACGAACCATTATTCTGACCAGCTTCATTGACGGTATTGCCGTTTTTAAAAGAAGTAGGTATAAAATCGTGATGCTCATCAATATAAGCAATAACTTCTTTGAACTGAATGGTTTCAGGATTGTTTTTTAATTGTTCTAATAACATATTCTAAATTTTAATCAAATGAAAATAAACAGGTCTTTTGACCCTTTTTACAAAAATAATTAAAATATTTTTATCTGCGCAGAATTATTGCGCACTTGTGGTTTTACTTTGCACTATCAAAATGAAAAGACAAATGGAATTTAACGGAAATAATTTAATTGAATTAGGATACAGACCAGCCAAATGGTTTAAAGATGCCATTACACATATCAACGAAAACAATCTGGATGAAGTTCAGATCAGAGAATATCTGGATCAGTTCAAACAGACGGATATTATTCCGCTTCATGAAACGGCGAAAGATTTTATCATTAACATCAGAGCTGAACATGAAAGTGAAAATGACAATGTAGAGAAAGTGATCAACACAATGAAAGTTCTGATGAAAACACCTACGCTTACTGCCGGAGCATTGATGCCTGATGCATGTCCTACAGGACCTGAAGGGTTGATCCCGGTAGGTGGAGTGGTGGTCGCCAAAAATGCCATCCACCCTGGATTTCATAGCGCAGATATCTGTTGTTCCGTGATGCTGACAGATTTTGGAGATGCCAATCCTAAAGAGTTGTTGGATGCTGCCCATTCAGTAACGCATTTCGGATACGGAGGAAGACCAAGAGGTGAGCAGATGTCGATGTCCCAGGAACTGATGGATGCGTTCAGGGAAAACTATTTCTTAAATGATGAAAAATTAATCAGCATTGCCCGTTCTCATATGGGAACCCAGGGAGACGGAAACCATTTCCTGTTTGTCGGGAAGTCCAAAAATACAGGAAATACCATGCTGGTTACCCATCACGGATCAAGAGCTCCGGGTGCGGCACTTTACGATAAAGGAATGAAGGTGGCCAACCGTTTCAGACAGGATATTTCCCCTGAAACATTAAGAGAAAATGCATGGATCCCTTTCGATACGGAAGAAGGACAGGCCTATTGGGATGCTCTTCAGCTGATCAGAACATGGACGAAGGAAAATCATACGAATATTCATGATGCGGTTTTAAACAAACTAGGTACTGAAAAACAAGATAGATACTGGAACGAGCATAATTTCGTCTTCAGAGATGGTGATCTGTTTTATCATGCTAAAGGAGCCACTCCGCTGGATGATAAATTTATGCCGGATATCACCGGACCAAGACTGATTCCTTTGAATATGTCAGAACCAGTTTTAATTGTTCAGGGAAAAACTAACGAGAGAAATCTGGGTTTTGCCCCTCACGGAGCCGGAAGAAATTTCAGCAGAACACAGCATAAAAGATCATTGGCCCATAAAACGGTTGAAGAAATCTTCGATGAGGAAACTCAAGGATTAGATATCCGTTTTTTCTCCAATGAAATTGATATTTCCGAACTGCCAAGCGCTTATAAAAGTGCCAAAAACGTAAGAGCGCAGATTGAAGAATATGGACTTTGCGAAGTTCTGGATGAGGTGATGCCTTATGGATGTATCATGGCAGGTGATGTAGGAAAAAATGCGCCGTGGAAGAAAAAAAAGAAATTCAGAAAAGCATAATTATTAATATAATATTCAAACCTTATAGGTTTTCAAAACCTATAAGGTTTATAAGAACTAATAACCAAACCTTGCGGGTATAAAAGCCTGTAAGGTTAATGAAAACTTTTTTCATAAGGCAGGGGCAGTAGCTCAGATGGTAGAGCAACAAAAATTACTTTTCGCTGCAGGCACATAAAGTTCCTATAAATCACCAGGTTTGTGGGTCACAGGTTCGAGTCCTGTCTGCTCCTCAAAATAAAAAATAAGGCAAAGAAAGTTCCTATAAGTTAGAATTACTTTCCGCCTTTTTACAAATTATAAGGCAAAGGGAGTTCCTATATTTTCGGTAAATTACTTCCCGCTTTTTATAAACTATAGGTAAAAGGAGTTCCTATACACTTCACTTTTAATGAACCTACTCCTCACTTATTTTTAAAATTAAAAACAATGAAAACACTAAAATTATTCAATGCAGTATTAGCTAAGGAATCGAATGCAGAGCCATTTGTTTCTAATGACGGTTTTATCATTGAACCTGATGCTTTATGGGCAAAAAATGAGATCATCTCTTATTATGCAAAGGAAAAATTAAATGGAAATGATTTGAATAAAACCTTTCATAAATCCTGGGAGAAAATAAAAAATACCTCCAGAATTGATTTGTTTTTTGAACAGATTCAACATTATATTTCAACATATGGAAGCGATTTCCAGAATGAAATCTATATTCCTGCTGAAATACTGAATGTTCCGGATATGAAGCTGGTTTTTAAAGTAATCAAAGCCTATACTGCAGAAGAGATGCAGGAAAAGTGCCTTTCTCTTTTGAGATCAGGGATTGCTTTAAAAGAAGAAACTATTGATGAATTGCTTTATATTTTACATACAGAGCTGGAATATGATTTTACGGGAAAAGAAAACATCAGAAATAAGGAAGCTGTTATAAAAATAGCTGATCTGTACGATATCTATCCTGAAAATCCTGTTGAGTTTTTCCGTTATGTTATTTATAAAACGACCAATACTACGCTTTTAATTAAAAGTGATGATCTGATTGATTCAATCAAGCAAAGTAAGTTTAACCCAACCTATTTGTTTGAAAGCTTCGGGCTGGAAAAACTGGCGGAAATTTTTAACAGGTTCAAGCCGTTATTTCTTGCCTATAAAAACAGAGCTCCGAAAGCCATCAATAAAATTTCGAAGCTGTCTAAAGTACATCATAAACCATTGATTTCAAATCCTTTGAATGATGCTACGAATACATTGCTCGAAAACAGTGATTGGCACTGGCTGGAAAATGCAACACCGTTTGCACTATTCAAAGCATTGTCAGCATGCTATTCTAGAATGTATGGCCAGGATACTTTTGTGTACAGAGTCCGAAACGGAAAATCCTGGGTGAAAAAAGGTAAGGAAACTTATGTGAATCAATTCAACTATGATTTTATTCTGGATTATCTGAAACTGAAATATGATAACTTATCCGGAAAGAAATTCTATTTCCCGGAGAATGTAGAATTTGCATTACCCACTTCTGAAAAAATGTTTGTTGGAAATATTCCTACCGGAACCCGTTTTTATGGCGACAGACTGGCTGTAGGTATTTATTGGGAAGATCGATGGGGTGCCCGTGACCTTGATCTTTCAGGATTAAATATCTCCGGAAAAATAGGTTGGAATGCCGCTTATAATCATGGTGACGGACAATTGATGTATTCAGGAGATATGACTTCAGCTCCTAACGGTGCCGTTGAATATCTTTATGCCAATAAAGGACTGTGTACTCCAACACTTGTTATGAATAATGTTTTCAGCGGAAATGCAGATTGCGGATATAAAATCGTTATCGGAAAAGGAGATAACATTTCCTACGATTATATGATGAATCCTAACAATCTCTTTGCTGAAGCCAGATGTAACTCTGTTCAGAAGCAAATGATTCTGGGAATGCTGGTGGCAAAAAACGAAAAGCAATGTTTCGTACTGTTGAATTTCGGAGCCGGACATTCTCATGTTTCAGGAAATAATCAGGTTTCCATGATGGCAACAACTGCATTGTATCAGCAATGGTACGAAGCCATGTCTTTCAATGAGCTTGTAAAAGAGCTTGGAGCAGAGATTACAACAGAAAAAGCGGAAGCCGACTTCGATTTCTCACTGGAAACGCTTGAAAAAGACAGCTTCATAAAGATTTTTAAGTAGATATAAAATAAAGCGTAAACATCTGTGGCATCTGCAAAATCTGCGAGAGATTTTAAATGAGATAAACAATAAAAACATTTCGATGTTCAAATTTTACAGACATAAAAACCTGTAAAATTTAATTAACTGCCATTTTGATTAATACAATCAGGGTGGCCGTTTTATTTAGATTCAATTATATAAAATCATACACACCATTTTTCCAGCCCAATACTTTGGAAGAATCTGCTTTAAGCCAGTTTTTGAGGATTGTAGCATAAACTTTTCTGAAATCTTCCGTATAGATCAGATCCCCTTCATTCAGTTTTTGCAGGTTGGGAAGCGCATTCAGAAGTCCTTTCTTTTTAAGACCTCCGCTTATAAAAAACATTTGGTTGGCTGTTCCGTGATCGGTTCCATTGCTTGCATTCTGAGCCACACGGCGTCCGAATTCTGAAAAAGTCATTAACAGCACATTTTCAAAAATTCCATTGCTTTTCAGGTCGGTTACAAAAGATTTTACTGCTTCATTAATGTCGCTGAAGAGCTTTTTCTGCCTGTCATTCTGATTGACGTGCGTATCAAAGCTTCCTACCGAAAGATAATAAACCTGAGTATTGATATCAGATTTAATCAAGGAGGCGACGGTTTTAAAATCCTTTCCCAGCTGGGAGTTTGGATAAGTCTGCTCTGTTTTTTTAGACTTACTTTTTTCAAAAATATAATCAGCATTATTAATGGTAGAACCCAAAGTCTGATATAAATAAGAAACTGTTTCATCTTCATGATGATGATCGTAGAGAGATTTAAAATACTTCTCCTGGCTTGTTTGGTAAAGTCTTTTCGGGTCTTTGAAAGCAAATGCTTTATTGTCTTCCCCTTTCAATGCAAGACTCAGCATATCATCAACTTCAAGAGCTTGTGTGGGATGTTCGCAGCGGTAGCATTCTTCATCCAGAAAACGACCCAGCCAGCCTGTTTCCAGGAATTCGTCGCTGCGGCTGGCAGAGTGCCAGATATCCATACTTCTGAAATGCGATTTGTCAGGGTCCGGGTATCCTACATTATTCATCACCGACAGCTCACCGTTATCGAAAAGTTCTTTAAAAAAGGACAGTGCCGGATTGATTCCCGTTTCATCATTAAGCGGTAAAGAATCTTTGATGGCAATACTGCTTCTTTCTTTAAAATAAACATCGTTTTTTGTAGGAATGATTGTATTCAGTCCATCATTTCCGCCCGTAAACTGCAGCACGACAAGAATCTTCTGATTAGACACTAAGGCTTCATCCAACGCCATTGCTTTCAGAAAATTGGGCATCATGAACGATGCGGTAGCTAATGAACTTATTTTGAGGAATTCTCTTCTCTTGATTAACATAATTTTGCTTTTTTAGGTAAAAGGTAGCAGATAATAGATGACGGGTAGCAGGACTGAATCTTGATTTTACTAATATTGGAAGCTTTTATTAATATTTTAAAGTGACAAATAATAAATCAAAGGCTGCAGAGCCAAACGGCGGTTACTATTACTGCAACCTTTTATCTGCAACCTACTATCTACACTTAACATAATTGGTATTCCGGGGTAGACATCAGATTGATGATATTCATTTTTATACTTTTATCAGAAAAGTTTTTCACAGAATCCATATCCAGTGTTTGGGCATTCTGAATCAGATAATCTTCACATTTTTTATCAGCAAATACTTTTTCCAGCCTGTTCCAGTCTATCGTGATGTTGGGATTCTTAAATGATTTGTTCAAAGCGGTTTCACGGGATTTCATGCCCATGTCAATATCGTCATCCTGTCGGGGGCTGTATTCTAAAGGGCGTAATCCGGACCATATCTGTGGAATCTGCAATCTCAGCATCAGGGTAGAGCTGTCTATCCATGACCTTCCGTTGGGCCATCCGGCTACGTTGGGAGGGTAGAGTAGCATTTGTCCCAGAAGCTTCTGATAAACGATGAGATTTTCCGGATTCTGAATGTTCATGGGAAGCATCCGCATCATGCCGGCCATCAGTTCTACAGGAGATTTTATTCTGTTTCCGATATTCTTTTGCGTGTAGAACCATGAACTTGAGAAAATTTCAGTCATAAGCTTTTTGATATCATATCCGGAATTGTAAAAGTCTGCACTTAACTGATCCACAATAGGACTGTCTACATTTTCATTAACGAAGAACTTATATATTTTTGTGGTAATAAACCTGGCTGTGGCTTTCTGTTCAAGGATAATATTTAAAATGTCAGTTCCGGTAAAATTTCCGGTTTTCCCTAAAAATATTTTAGAACCTTCATCATGCAGGTTTTTTCTTTCTTTAAAATAGCCTTCTTTGTCATAACCCCATCCTGTAAATGCTCTTGCGCCTTCCCTGATATCTTTTTCAGTGTAATTTCCCCTTCCCATGGTAAATAATTCCATCACTTCGCGGGCAAAGTTTTCATTTGGGTGGCCTTTCTTGTTTTGCTGGTTGTTGAGGAAATTCAGCATTGCCGGCGACTGGCTTACTTCAAAGAGAAGATCTTTAAAATTGCCCAACGCATTCTTCCTGATCGTATTAAGGAGCTGTTTATTGAATTTTGAATTATTGATTCTTGTTGCAAAATGTCCATGCCAGAAAAATGACATTTTTTCTCTCATCTGCTCCTTGCTGTTCACCATTCTGTCCAGAAAATTAAGGTTCAGTTCATTATTTTGCTGCCTGCTGATGCGCTGCATTTCTTTTCTTTGTTCTGCAGGGGTTTTACCGACCATCATATCCTCTTGAATAAAAGTGTCGGGAGTATTATAATTAACTTCTGTAAAGTTTTCTTCTTTAAATAAATCATCAGTCAGCACCTTTATACTCTTGTTTTTAAGATCACCGATCTGGTTGATTCCGACTCCGAAACCGGCACGCCAGAGAAGATGTTTATTATGTAATAATGAATCAGGCATGGTGGAGATTTAATTTTTTGATTAAATAGAACGGAAAAGGTTAAAATAATAACGGTTAAGATTTCTTAATATTATCTTTTTTTAAGATTTAATTTAAACAATCATTTGAATTTATTATAAATTAACATATTGATAATCATTATATTGTAATGCAATTGAATGTTAAAGTCGAAAAAAAGGCCTCCCTTGGCATGATTTTTACAGCTTATTGGAATAGTAAAATTAAAATTAGAGTTATGAAAATGTTAAAACAAGCAATAGTACTGGCTGCAATCTTGACAGCAGGTATCGCAAGCCCACAGAACTCAAAGATGAATAATATGATCAAAGTAGGTGCGAATGTTGGTTTAGCAGTGCCTGCGGATAATCTTTCTGCAGCAGCAGGTGTAGATGTATCTTACCAGAATTTGATCACTCCAGGATTTGGATTAGGTATTGCAACAGGGTATACTCACTATTTCGGAAAAAGCAACAACGGTTATGATAACAACGATGTAGGAGTAATTCCTGTAGGAGCTTTAATAAGAATTTATCCTAAACAGACTGGTTTCTATTTTGGAACAGACTTAGGATATGGTTTTCTTGTAGGAGATGATAAAGTAGCTTCCAACAGTTCTGCTGACAGACCGGACGGAGGTTTTTACATCAAGCCGGAGATCGGATACCACAACAGAGACTGGAATTTCTTCGTACAGTATCAGAAGGTTTTTGTAGGAGATAAAGGAGATATTGCAGGACAGGATTATAATGTGGGGAATATCGGAGTAGGATTCGGATACAATATTCCATTAGGAAAGTAGTTAGATTTTTATATAAACAATTATTAGCCAAAACCTTTTTATGAAAATGAAAAGGTTTTTTGCTTCCCTGCAAGATTTACGAAAACTATTATTATATTTGATAAAATTTGAGGTTATGATTTTGAATCCAAAATTTCCGCTTTATTTACCAGGAGTAGAGAACAGTAATAATGATAATGTCACTATCATTGGAGCAAGTCTCCGTGAAGATATAACAATCTTAGGCTATTTTGTTTCCAGTAACGGAGGCCTTGAGATTAAAATTCAGAATGAGTATAACACTAAAGATTACACTTCATTTTCTGACATACTAAGAAAATTCATACAAGATAACCAACTGGACAATGTGAAGCGTCTGGCAGTGGCTGTACCGGGACCTGTAATTAATGGCAAAAGTAGCCCTGCACGATTGGGCTGGGACCTGGATATTGAAGAATATACCAGAGACTTCGGATTCGAGAAAGGGGATATGCTGAATGACCTTGAAGCGTCAGCCTATGGAATGGGACTTCTTGAGGACAGCGATCTGGATCCTATTTATACCGGCGGACATCTTGAAAAAGGAAATGTAGCGATCCTTGCTCCCGGAAACGGACTGGGTGAAGCCGGATATTTCTTTGACGGAAAAAACCTGAGACCTTTTGCAACAGAAGGAGGACACTCAGAATTCTCACCAAGAACAAATGTTGAGGTAGAATTTTATCAGTTCTTAAATAATATCTATGGTATTGTAAGCTGGGAGAATGTACTCTCTAAAACCGGTCTTTTCAATATCTACAGATTCTTGAGAGACGTAAAAAGGCATCCCGAACCGGAATGGCTTGCAGAACGTCTTAACGGAGGAAACTTTGTAGAGGAAATTTACAAAGCTGCGGTGGAAGATGATGTGCTGATTTGTAAAATTGCCTTAGACACCTTCGTGGAATTCCTTGCAAGAGAAGCCAATAACCTTGTACTGAAACTTAAGGCTACCGGAGGACTTCTGATCGCAGGAGATATCCCGCAGGTGATCAGAGAATATATCGACAAAGGTAAATTCTATGATAAGTTCAAGATCAGCGATAAGATGGAAGCATTACTGAAAAGCACACCCATTTATCTGATTAAACAGAATCATACGGCATTAAAAGGAGCCGCTCTGTACACTGCCTACTATCAAAATTAACATACAAAACTCCGAAACTTTCGGAGTTTTTTTATGGACTGATATTATTCATAAAAATAATTGATTTTATTGATATACATCAATGAAATCTATCAGATAAGTTGGCTACATTTGCACCATTAAACAAGTAAATAACTTATTCAAAATGAAAAAAATATTCTTATTAGCGGTTTTAGCTGGTGGCCTTGCATTCGGACAGTCAAAAAAAGTAGTGGCATCTGATGTTCACTGGTGGGGATACAAAGTAGCAAAATCTGAGGCAAGTTCTCATGACGGTACAGTGAAAGTAAAATCCGGAGACATGATCATGAAGGGGAATAACCTTGTAGGAGGAAGCTTTGTACTGGATATGACTTCCATCAACTCAACCGACCTTACCGGAGAATACCAGCAGAAATTAAACGGACATCTTAAGAACGGTGACTTTTTTGAGGTTGAAAAATTTCCAACTGCTTCTTTCAAAATCACTTCTGTAAAGAAAAACAGCGATAAAATCTATAATTCTTTAGTAACTGGAAACCTTACCGTTAAAGGAAAGACAAATCCTATTACTTTCCCTGCAAAAATTGCTTATAGCAAAGGAGTGGTAAGTCTGGTTTCTGAAAAATTCTCTTTCGACAGACAGAAATTTGATGTGGCTTACAAATCTACAATGCAGGATGTTTTTGTGAAAGATGACATCGAAATGCTTGTAAAGGTAACTGCTAAATAATTTAATCAAAAAAAGATTATTAAAAGTGTAGAAGTTCTACACTTTTTTTTATTTTTGTTGAATTGTAAATAAAAAAGAATGAAAAGATTACTATTGTTTGCTATGATGTGTGTGAGCATATCATTTGTTTCTGCACAGAAGAAATTTGATAAGGTTTCAAAAGTGACTTCATCAGAGATCAGGTGGTGGGGATATAAAGTTGTAAAAACTGAAGCTTCTTCGCATTCAGGGACGGTAAAGCTGAAAAGCGGGAAATTCAATTTTGATAAAACAGTCCTTGTAGATGGAGAGTTCATTATAGATATGAGAAGCATAATGGCGGGAGATGTTTCCGATGAAGATCAGATTAAGCTTACCAATGATCTGAAAAGCACCAATTTCTTTGAAGTTAAAAAATTCCCGATCGCAAAGTTTCACTTGACTAAAATCATTCCTTTAGCAAACAGTGAGTACAATTCAACGGTGTATGGTGATGTTACCATCAAAGGAGTAAGAAAAACAATTACTTTTCCTGCCAATGTATATGTAACCCAGTTTACAGTAGTGGTAGAGTCTGCCAAGTTCTCTCTGAACAGAAGAGATTTTAAAGTATTCTACCAGTCTTCATTGAAAGATTACTTCATCAAGAACGAAATGGATATCCAGTTCAGGGTTTCTACAGAAAAGCTTGATAACGAAAACAGGGTTCCTGTAAAGAAAAAGAAATAAGTACAATATACTTCAAATATTAAAAAGGGCGGTTTTTATAAACTGCCCTTTTTTGGTGGTATAAACAGGGTGTCGAGATTAATTATTCTTTAATTCGGTTTGCAATTCGACCGTTTATTCAGTGGCGTAGGCACGATCCTTTGCCTCTCTTAAATAAAAGGATGAATAAAGGCTTCACGTTAAAAACTTCGTATGTACCAAATCTAACATTCTAAAAACCTTCAATAAGCTTAATGGTTCCAATAATGCACAACCAAAATTTAATCACTGTCTTTTCCTCCATTTTTCATAAATTAGTACTATGAAAATTTATGTAGTAAGCGGTCTCGGGGCCGATTTTAAAGTATTGGAAAGACTGGAATTTCCCGAGAACTGTGAATTAATTTTTATAGACTGGCTCATTCCCGAAAAAAACGAGCCTTTTCATTCCTATGTCCAAAGAATGGCAGAAAAAGTAGATGATTCTGAGCCGTTCTGCCTGCTTGGATATTCTTTTGGCGGCATTATGGTGCAGGAGATCAATAAGCTGAAGCCTGCACAAAAAGTAGTCATCATGGGAAGCATTAAATCAGATAAAGAAAAATCTAAATTTATCAGGACCGGTGAGATTACAAAGATTCCAAGAATACTTCCTGTCGGGATGTTTAATGACAAAGCTGCCAATGTGTATTCTGTAGTCAGAAAACTTTTTGACCCTAAAAATCCTAAAATCCTTGAATATTTCAGAGTCAGAGATCCCTATTACCTCAAATGGTCTGTAGAAAAAGTTTCGGAATGGAAATTTGAAGAAACTCCGGAAGTTATTCAGATATTGGGAGATAAAGACATTGTTTTTCCTATTAAATATTCAAAACCGGATTATGTGATTAAAGGAGGAACCCATCTTTTTCCTGCTACAAAACACAAAGAAGTATCTAAAATATTAAAGGAGGTTTTTATTTAAAACTGCTTGCATTTTAATTTAGGTGTAATATTTAAGGGTTATTTGATTAAAATATATGTTTTTATAAAATTTATATTTAATTTTGATGGGGTAAAATGTAAATTGTATGAAAATTGGTTTAAAGTGGATCGTATCATTCTCAGTCATTACCCTGGTGGCATTCGGAGGATTATTTTGGAGTCCGGTTGTTGATCTTCCCAATACCGGAGAATTTCTCAGTGAAGATAAAATCGTAGGGGCAGATGTAGCATGGATTCTTGCAGCAGCAGGGCTTGTACTTTTGATGACACCCGGACTGTCGTTCTTTTATGGAGGCATGGTAGGAAAGAAAAATGTGATCTCCACTATGCTGCAAAGCTTTATTGCGCTCGGGGTTATTTCTATTTTATGGGTCGTTGTAGGATTTTCCTTATCGTTTGGGGATTCATTAGGTTTTGAGATCAATGGTATACATTACGGAATCATTGGAAATCCCTTAAGTTATCCATTCTTCAGCCATGTAGGAGTGTTACCTCACAAAATGATGGCTTCCACCATTCCTTTCGTCCTTTTTGCCCTTTTTCAGATGAAATTTGCCGTTATTACTCCCGCACTGATCACAGGTTCTTTCGCTGAGCGGGTGCGTTTTATCTCTTATTTGTTGTTCATGGTGCTTTTCAGCATTTTTATCTATACACCGCTTTGCCATATGGTATGGCATCCGGACGGGCTTCTGAATAAATTTTTTGGAGTAAAAGATTTTGCCGGTGGAACCGTAGTCCATATGAGTGCCGGTTTTGCAGCTTTAGCCGGAGCTATGGTCCTGGGAAACAGGAAAAATCCACACCATGAGCCTTCCAATATTCCTTACGTACTTCTTGGAACAGGAATGCTGTGGTTCGGGTGGTTTGGGTTTAATGCCGGTTCCGCTCTGAGCGCAAATGCATCTGCTGCAATGGCTTTCGGGACAACGACCATTGCTTCTGCTTCTGCTATGATGACCTGGATATTCTTTGACAGGATCAATGGAAGGAGCGTTTCTGCATTGGGAGCCTGTATCGGGGCTGTAGTGGGGCTGGTAGCCATTACCCCCGGCTGTGGTTTTGTCAGCATTCCGGAAAGCCTTTTTATAGGATTTGCAGCTGCTATTGTTTCCAATCTTATGGTAAACTCGAAAGCGTTGAAAAAAATAGATGATACCCTGGATGTCTTTGCCTGTCATGGAGTAGGGGGAATTATGGGAATGATCCTGACCGCTGTTTTTGCCCATGGTGAAAATGCCAGCCTTCTTCATGGAGGTATTGAAGTTTTTGCACATCATATGGCTGCTCTGGTGCTTGTTTCAGCTTTTACATTCTTTGGCTCGCTGCTATTGTATAAAATTACAGATTCCATAATTACCCTTAGAGTTTCCGAAGAAGCAGAATCTATTGGGCTGGATCTTTCCCAGCATGAAGAAAGTTTCAAGTGATGATTACTAAAAAAAACAGGGCATAGGCAGTAAAGTTGAATGCCCTGATAAATACTCAAAAGGGATTTTTCCCGAGCTTATTCAATGGATTGGATGGCGCTGAAAATTTTGTTTTTTGATTTTTCAAATACTTCGCCCCCAAACTCTTCATTATCTAACGAAAAAATGGTAATATCTTTGACTCCCATGATTCCGAAAATGTGTTTTAGGTAGGCTGTTTGAAAATTGATATGTCCGTTTTTTTCATTTTCTCCGTATCCTGTATCGCCCCGGGCAGATAATATAAATACTTTTTTGTTTTCAAGCAAACCTACGTAGTCGCCATCGGGAGCCCCTGATCTGAATTTCCAGGTTTCATTGATGCGCATTACCTGATCTATATAAGCTTTTAACCCACTTGGAACAGCCCAGTTATACATTGGAGTTCCAATGACATACATATCGTGTTCTTTAAGCTCTTGTACCAGCTCATTGCTTAGCCGTAATGCCTTTTGGTTTTCTTCTGTCCTCTCTGAAGGCTTTTTAAAGGCTCCTGCAATCCAGGATTCGTCAATATTGGGAATACTGTCAATACCTGTTTCTCTGTACGTAAATATATCTGAGGGATATTTGGCTTTCCAGTTTTCAATAAAAAGCTGGGTTAATTTTCGGCTGTAAGACCTCTCATTTCTTACACTGGCGTTAATAATCAATACTTTCATTATGATGAATTTTATAATAACAAAATTCCTGATTATTCATTTCTGAAAAATTGATCTAGTTCAAGAGGATTTATTTTTTTTCCGGATTCGGCTTATAAATTCGGCTGACACGCCTAAATAGGATGCAATTAAATATTGAGGAACTCTGGAGGCAATATCAGGATAAGTATCTAGAAAATCATAATATTTCTGTTCAGCTTTGTACATGTTATTAAATACAATTCTTTTCTCAAGAGTTCCCAGGTAGCCTTCTAAAATAATCCTGAAGTATCTTTCCAGGGAAGGAATTTCCTGCAGCATTTTTTGAAAAGACTGATGACTGATCTGTAAAAGATTTGTTTTTTCTACGGCCTGTATATTGTAAATGGAAGCCTTTTGTTTAGAAAAGCTGGAGATATCGGTTGCCCACCAATGGTCAATAGCTAAAAAAAGAATCTCCTCATTTCCGTTTTCTGAATTGATGCAAAACGCTTTTAAAACACCCGAAACAATATAGCTGTCATAGCGGCAGGTTTCTCCGTTTCTTAAAAGAAATTCACCTTTTTCCAATGTTTTTTCTGTCCAGAAGCTTTTGAAAACAGCTTCTTCTTCGGGACTTAACCTGACATGCTGTGCAATATTCTTAATTAATGTTTCCATTTGAAGTGATTAAAAGGAGAGAAACCTATATAAATGGATTGAGGTGACCACTATAACTGCTAATTTACAAAAATACCTATTATAAAGGCATTCCATGATTTATGAACTGTTATTAATTCTGAGATCCGGGAACACTTTTATTGGGATTTATCGCGTATCTTTGTTTTAAGAGGAAAATGAAGAATTATCTATGGAATCAATATCGGTTTTTGAGATTATTAAAGTAGGAATAGGGCCATCCAGTTCGCATACGATGGGCCCATGGAATGCAGCTTCTGCATTTATTAGAATTATAAAAAGGGAAAGATCAATCGCAGAGGTGAAAGAAGTTTTCCTTGAATTTTTTGGCTCTTTAGCTAAAACCGGAATCGGACATGGGACGGATATTGCCGGAATGCTTGGACTGAATGGAGAAGATTTCAAAACAATAGACACAACAAAGATCGATGAGAAAGTCGATAAGATAAAAAATACCCAGATCCTGAATCTGGGTGGCGAAAAAGAAATTCCTTTTGTGTACGGACATCACCTGATCCTGAATATGGAAAAATCACTTGATTTTCACCCAAACGGAATGATCTTTAAAGCTGTTTTTGAAGACGGCACCGAGCTTGTTCAGGATTTTTATTCTGTAGGAGGCGGTTTTATTGCCAGCCAGGAAAAAAATTCCATAGAAAAGCACTGCGTCCGAACATTATATCCTTGCCATCACGGTTCGGATATTGTGAAATACTGTGAAAAATTAGGATTTAAAAGATTTTCAGATCTGATCCTGATTAATGAAGAAAGCTGGAGATCCCAGGAAGAAACCAGGCAGGAAGCACTGAATATCTGGAAGAATATTAAAGAATGTATCTACAAAGGCGTCAATAAAGAAGGCATTCTTCCAGGTGGTTTAAATGTGACCAGAAGAGCTGCAGGCATCAACAGAAAGCTTTTAGGAGACAAGATCTATAGAAATATCGATGAATGGTTTAAATTGGTGGTCGATGCAGAAGAGAATTTCACCAATATCAATAAATGGATTGCTTGTTTTGCTTTGGCAGTGAATGAAGAAAATGCGAGCTTCGGAAGAATCATTACAGCACCTACCAATGGAGCCAGCGGTGTTATTCCGGCAGTTTTAATGTATTCGCAGGCATTTACAGAATGTATCAGCGAAGATGATATCGTAAGGTTTTTACTGGTTGCCGGAGAAATTGGAACTTTATTCAAGAAAAATGCAACCATTTCTGCTGCAATGGGTGGATGCCAGGCTGAAATCGGAGTTTCATCAGCGATGGCAGCAGCCGGACTTACAGAGATTTTAGGCGGAAGTATCGGCCAGGTATTGATGGCGGCTGAAATAGCTATGGAACATCACCTTGGACTTACCTGCGACCCGATCAAAGGATTGGTGCAGATTCCCTGCATTGAAAGAAACACAATGGGGGCCATGAAAGCGATCACAGCAGCTAATATTGCCCTTGAAAGTGATCCTGCTAAAGCAAAAGTAACACTGGATGAAGTAATTCAGACCATGTGGGAAACAGCTTTATCAATGAGTGACCGTTTTAAGGAAACTTCAGAAGGTGGACTTGCCATTGCGGTCAATGTTCCTGAATGTTAAGAAGAAAATGATACTGTTTTATATATAAAATCCTTAGAAATCAATCTAAGGATTTTTTATGATGTATTTAAAGCTTAATAATTTTAAACCATTAAGAGCTATGAAACGATTAAGGAAATTAAGACAAAATCAATTGCTTGTTAAGGACAAGTCAAGCTCAGCTTAGTACTTTTTATCTTAAAATACCTCTGATCCTGTTGGCATTGCTGATCAGTTCTTCAAGGTATTCATAATTTTCTTTTTCTAATGCGGCTTTGAATTTTCGGAGCTGTGTGATATGCTCATTCAGAACATCCAGAACATTCTCCTTGTTTTGCTTAAAGATAGGCACCCACATTTCAGGATGAGATTTTGCAAGACGTACTGTACTGGAGAAACCGGAACTGGCAAGCTGAAAAATGGTCTCTTCTTCCCGTTCCTTTTCCAAAACAGTATTGGCCAGAGCATATGATGTAATGTGTGAAATATGTGAAATATAAGCCGTATGAATATCATGAGCTTCCGCATTCATATAGATCAGGTGCATATCCAGGTTTTCTGCCACTTTTTCAACCAGTTGAAGCGCATCAGGGGCAGATTCCTCTTTATTGCAGATCACTCCGGCTTTTCCAGAAAAACTGTCAGAAACAGCAGATCCTGGACCACTGTTTTCTGTACCCCACATTGGGTGAAATGCTACAAACCTGGAACGTTTCGGATGGTCTTTGACAGCATTTACAATTCCGGCTTTGGTTGATCCCGCATCCATAACGGTCTGTTGGTCTGATATAAGATCCAGAACCTCCGGAAGCAGTTTTCTGGCCGCATCTACAGGAACGGCAATGATGATGAAGTCTGCATTTTTAACTCCATATTCTAGATCCGTGCCGGCATCGATAATATGACGATTCAATGCTTCCGTAATATGCTGCTGATTATTGTCGATTCCGTAGATAAAATCTGCAATGCCTTTTTCCTTTAATTTTAAAGCCATTGAGCCTCCGATTAACCCTGTACCAATAATACTTATTTTCATCTTTTAAAATTTTTTAAAATAAAAAACCCCGTCAAGGACGAGGTTTTTAAGTTATGTTCATAAGAATCCTAGCCCAGTTTTGAGTTAAAAATTCTATAATAATATGTTCCGTTATTGAAATTCACAGAGCGAAGGTATAAAATATTTTTTAAACTCAGGATATTTTTGACTTAATTATTATGGTGCTTCTTTGCCGGCTTAACCTTCAAACTGAAACTCAATATCTGTTTTTCTCTAGAGAACCTTATACCTGATGGATACTAGGCCGCCTTTTTGTACTTTTGTATAACGAGGCCTTTTTGTGAAAAAAAATGATTTCACTGAATCGTATCCATTTTATCATTAAAATCTAATAATATGAATTATCTGAAAAAAATATCATTCATGATATGCTTTGCTGCAGGCATCTGCCAAGCTCAGCAAAAGAATACTGATGCGGATTATAGTTTTAGCGGTCTTATTGACCAAAAAATTCCTGTTGAACTAAATGTCAGCGTTTCAAAGAATGTCGTTTTAGGGAACATCAGATATGTAAAAACTAAAGAAAAGAAACCCATTAAAATAATAGGAACACTGAATTCTGGAAATCATTATCATCTGGAGGAATTTGAAAACGATGGGAATATCAGCGGAATTATTGATGGGGTCTTAAAAAATGGAAAATTAGAGGGAGACTGGTCTTCCACAAAGTCTGACGCCGTTTATCCCATGACACTTGATGTTCAAACTAACGTAAATCCGAAGCCGGAAATATTTTCACCTGTTCCGTCTGATCATTTTGAAGGAACGTATACCTATCAATATGGAGAAAATGGGTATCAGGGAAGTATTACTATTAAAAAGATAAAAGGTCAGATGTATTCCTATGATATTGGCTCTGTGACCAGGGCTCCGGGCAGAAATATTGCAGATGCGTCGGGGGAGGTGATGATTAAAAATAATCAGTTTACTATTGAAATCAATAAATCATGTTCATTCCTCGCTACATTTTATAATGGATTTATATCAATTACATCAGTCCCATCTGAGCAGTCGCGTGATTGTGAGTTTGGACTGAATGCAACGTTAGAAGGAACTTTTCTTAAAGTGAAATAGATTCGTGAATTAACACAAAATAAACTTATTGAATCACTCCCGGAAAAATAAAAACCAACTTTTAAAAGTTGGTTTTTATTATAGAATGCACCAATGAGCCACCCTACATAGTTGCATTATCATGAAGATTAACTAGCTTTGTTACAGAGCAGTAAATCAATATCACGGCAAAATACAATGATCATGAAGAATTGTTTTTATACTTTACTGGTAGTAATTGCTGCCATACATTGGAGTAATGCGGAAACTTTCACACCCGAAATTGGAAAGCATCAGCTTCCTGCTTCTTTACAGGTCATATCATCTGATACGGTAAAGATCAAAGAATCTTTCAGAGAAAATGATATTGCCGTCAACGAATATTTAACAGACAGGCTGAAACCGATCCGAGCCAATTTTAAAAGAATCAATTCCATTACTCAATGGAGTTCCATCAAAAAGAAAGACATAGAAGGGGAATCCGCAGAAGGCGGGGAAGCTGTATTTTATGAACAGAAAGGGCGCTTAGAAAAAATAACGGCAAGACTTTACGGAGAAATGGGGCAGGTACTTACCGAATATTATCTGCTTAACGGACATTTGTCTTTTGTTTTTGAGAAGATATATACCTACAACCGTCCGATGTTTTATGATGTCAAAGTCATGAAAGAAAATCATGATACGGAAGCTTTTGACTTTAAAAAATCAGAGGTTGAAGAAAACCGGAATTATTTTGAAAAAGGAAAATTGGTTCATGTAACCAATAGTCTGGATTGTGGTGCACCTTTCAGCAGTGATTATATTGAAGGAGAGCAGAAAAGAATTTTTGAGGCATTTCAAAAACTTCTAAAACTCAGGAAGGAAAAATAATGTAACAATATAACAATGTACCAGTTTATCAATCATTTAATCAGGCCGGATACTACAAATATCTATTATAATACCCTGGGATTATTCTATTGTTACATTGTTATACTGCTACATTGTTATATTAATTCTATGGGTTCGAGATAATCAGTGTCGAAGGAATATCAGACAGCCAAAGGCTCTTAGTATCGATCAGGTTTTTCCAGCTTTTGCTGCTCACCAGCATCAGATCCTGCGAGTTCAGGAATTCTTTCTCGATCTTTTTCTCGTTATATAAAGTGATATGATTCGGGGCTACCTGTTCAATGCTTCTGATCAGTTCTTTCACCTCGATATTATTGCGGATCTGTCCGGCCGCATCCAGAATGATGATCTGGGAATTGTTATTGTTGATCAGTCTTTTAGCATATTCCAACAGATAAAAATCGCTGAGGTTGAACATAGGGATAAATACTTTATCTGCAGATTTGAAATCTTTTTCTACCAGAATTCCTACCGGAATATGGGTCTTATCAAGGATCTGGAGGGTAAAATCGTCAAAAGGAGAATTGTTGAAAATATTTCCTTTACCTTTTACCGTGTTCAGAAGTTTTTCCGGGTTAATGATCTTTGTCGTAAATCCTAGCAGCCTTCCCAGTAAACTTCCTTCATACATAGATTTGCCGAGCATAATCAGAAGAAGGTCGTAATTTCCTTTATTTGAAATGCCTGCAAGGTCACTTTCAATATCCGTGGAAGCTTTGAAAAGAGTAGTGACTTCAAGTTTTAGGTCGTGAGAAGTTTCAATAACGTTTTTAAACTGTGCATCTTCATATTCATTGATATCATAAGCGTGCATTTCATCTACCGGAGCAATATTCATGGCTGTGATACTTTTGTTGCCGTTCATTTTGTTGGTGAAATCATGGGCTAGCTTCAGCAGTGTGCTTCCGGATTCAGGCTTATCAAAAGACAGCAGTACACGGTATTTTGAATCGTTATTGCCGGGACTATCTTCATCTGAGCTTTTTTTAGATTTAAAAATAAAATTAATAAAGTCTAAAGCCGGTCCTGTCATAAAAGTGGTAAACAAAGCCATGATCACCAGCATAGCAAAGATCTCTGGACTTAATACTCCAAGATCATACCCGATGTTCAGGACAATAAGCTCCATTAATCCTCGGGTATTCATCAGGGCACCAATCGTTAAACTTTCCTTCCAGTTGATTCCGACGAACCGTGCGGTAAGTGCGCTTCCTATAAATTTACCGGTAACAGCTGTTAAAATGATAAACCCTGCCGTCATCCACAAATGACTGTCATTTAATAGCCCGATTTGTGTACGGAGACCTGTAAATACAAAGAACAATGGAAGAAGAAGCACTAAAGCCACATCTTCAACCTTATCGATGAAAAGGGTACGGAATTTTGCATTTTCCGGCATAATAGCTCCTGCCATAAATGCCCCGAATAATGCATGGATACCAATAACTTCAGTAGCATATGCAGAAAGAATAAGTGTCAGGAAGAAAATAGCGACCATTGGCTTGCTGATGGTGTTTTTACCCGCCTGAAGATCTCCGATCCTTTTCAGGAACGGTCTTACAATTTTAATCATTAAAAAGACATAAGCGACAGCCATAATGATCACATAGATGGAACTGGCAAAAGAGCCTGCTTTTACAATGGCAATAACAGCTGCAAGAATACACCATGCTGTAATATCATCTGCTGCAGCACAGGTAATAACGATTGTTCCCAGTTTGGTTTTCTGAAGATTTCTCTCCTGAACAATTCTGGCGAGTACCGGAAATGCGGTAATACTCATTGAAATTGCTATGAACAGGGCAAATGAGGTAAACTGAATACCTTCCGGTGCAAATTCCTGATATACAAAATAAGAAAGCCCGATACCCAGTGCAAAAGGAATAATGATACTTGCATGGCTGATTACCACTGCATCATGTGCTTTTTTTCTCAACACACTAAGATCAAGCTCCATCCCTACGATATACATAAACAGGATAAGGCCTATCTGACTTAAAAACTGTAGGTTACCTAAAGATTCTTTCGGGAAAAGAAAAGCTGAGAACTCAGGGAAGTACATACCCAGCAATGAAGGGCCTAGAACAATCCCCGCGATCATTTCACCAATTACCGTAGGCTGCTTGATTTTCATACAGATCCACCCGAAAAGCCTGGCGACAAGGATAATGGTGACGATCTGTGCCAGAAGAAGTGCGAGCGGATGATGAAGATTTGCTTTAAAAGATTCCTGGAAATTTTCCCAGGTAGAGCCCGTGTTGGTTTTTGTTACTATATTTTCCTTGATCTCCAGCGTCTGTCCCTCTATGATGAAGAAGTACATCAGACAGGAAAAAAAGGCGATGGTGGCTATGTAAAAAATTAAATTTCTGTATTTTCCCCAGTTCATGATTCCTAATATTTTAATGCAAAGTTGATAAGAATATATTGATGTTAAATACTATTCTTTTTAAAATGTAATAAATGTTCTAAAAAATGTAATAAAAACCGGAAGAGGTTGGGAAGCTGGAAAAGGGAGGTCGGACGTTATTGTTGAGAACTTATTTTAATATCTATTTTAAAATTTGATTTCCTACCCTTGTCAAGGTTCAAAACCTTGACAAGGGTAGCTAGTATAAAGCAGCTCTGGAAATTAATAAAACTGTATTTCAGTTATGTTTCAGACCTCAATAACTTCACTCTCCGGGCCTCCATCTTCTTTACTTCAAAAAAGTCTATCTGAACGAATACCCCAATCCGATTCCAACTTTCCAGGTTCCGCTTTCTGCGGCTGTTTTTGTATTATAATAGACGGGTATCTGAAGAGCAATTTTTTTATAAACTACCGTAAGACCAGCTCCCAGATTAGGCGTAACCGGGCTGTTTTTGGTTCCGGGAGAATGGTCCTCTTTGATCCGGAGTGAAGGAAGCATTCCGGCAATAAGTTTAAGGCCTTTATGGGTAAAGCTCATATTAGGGCCTGTAAAGTTGATAAAAGCTCCATGATCTACATATCCGGCCACTACAATTCCATCAAAAAAGGAGGCCTTGACCTTTGGACCAGATTCCTGGGAAAAGCAAAGTCCGGATATGAGAATTCCTACTGCATACATAATGTTTTTCATTATAAAATCATTTAATCTGCAACAAAAATACGCTGTACAGCTAATGTAAAGTGGGAGGGTGTAATGAAACCACCAGATTCTGCAATGAAACCTTAAATGTCTGAAAGATCTACTTTCCGAACAATTCCATTAATGAATGTTTATAAGCTTCTCCGATCTGGAGCTTAAGAAAATTATCGCCATCCGATTGAATTGTAGTAATAATTTCGTTGGTAGAAAACACTTTGATGGAAGACAGGGCAATAATCTCTTTTTTATTCACCTGTGCGAAATCCTTTGGAGGAAGCATTTCAAGGAGGTTTTTAAAGCTGAGGTTTTTTAAGACGATCGTGGTTCCGTCATTCAGAATAATATCTTTGTCGCGGCTATCGATTTCTGAGGTTTTAATATAAGCGATCTGTTCAGTAAAAATCACAGTTCTGCCGATATTGGTGTTCCATTCAATCAAATCCTTTTTATGAGGAATGTCTACCAGTTCTTTTGCTTTTTCAAAGGCCTGAATCAGTCTTTCTTTTTTGATGGGTTTTCTGACATAATCGACTACATTGAGGTCGAAAGCTTCTGCTGCATATTCTTTGTAAGCGGTCGTGAAAATGATTTTTTTGGAACCGGAAATGAGCTCTGCCACTTGGAGTCCTGTCATACCCGGCATTTCAATGTCCAGGATGCAGAGGTTACAGTCGATATTGTCTATTTCGCTCAGGAAAATTTTAGGATCATTGAATGCTTTTACGACTTCTACATTTTCGATCTGTTCGCATAGAAGTTTTAAATAGCTGATTGCCAGCAGTTCATCATCGAGAATAACGCATTTTATCATAGAACTCTCCTAAATTGATTTGTAATTCTGCCGTGAAGATACCGTTTTTCGAACTTTTTTCCAGCTGGTAATGATTGCTGTAAATCATTTTAAGCCTTTGATCCAGTGACTGGCTTCCGAAACCGCTGTTTTCCTTTTCAAGAATATTTTTCAATGAAGCTTTGTTGCTTACTTTCATGGTGAAAATGCTGTTTTCAAGCTCCAGATAGATTGAAATAAAAGAATCCTGGGCCAGAAAATCAGTATGTTTAAAGGCGTTTTCAATAAGATCAACGGAGATCAGCGGGGCAAAGACTTTTTCTTCATATACCACATCAGACTTATTGATCTTTGATTTGATCCTGAAATCAAAAAGAGGATTGATCTTTATTTTATTGATTTCGATGAGGCTTAGGGCGAAGTTTAGTTCTTCTTTGGGGCTGACAAATTTATTGTTGCTTTCATACAGGATATAATCCAGAACATTCGCAAGTTTATCAAGAGACATATAGGTTTGATAAGCATGCGACTGCACAGAATTAAGAATATTTTTAAACAGATGGGGGTTCAGTTTCGTACCGATATGTTCCAGCTGAACCTCATTCAGTTTCTGTTCGATAATCCTGTTGGTTTCGGAAAGGCGGATATTTTTCTTCTTAATCCTGCTGTTTTGGCTGAAAAGGTAAATACTGACCGTAAGCAGGAAGAAAATAGCAAAAACTCCAATGAATATCAGATAATCGTGGATCATGTAGTAATTGCCTTCCATAAAAATAGCTTTAATGATCTTCTACAAATTTAGTAAAAGATCTTTAGGATTATTTCAGTTTTTTCAGACTGTTTACATTAACCGTTTCCTCACACTTTTCAAAGGTGATCTCATAAGAAGGATTTTTCTCAGGATAGGTCAGAACATAGTCAGGACAAGGCTTCTTCTGTGCGTGACTTCTGTCGAAATCTATTTTTCCTTTGGTAATGATACTGTCTTTTATAAATTTTTCATCAATTTTATACGTACTCATCCCGTTTTTAACGTCTTCAGAATACTTGAATTCTTTGGACAGGGTTTCTGCAATCACACGGCTGTTGGGAAGATATCCGCTGCAGCTCGCCCCTTTTTTGTTTAGAATAAAAAATACAAGAATCAGACCCGGAATAAGGCCTATTAAAAAGAATTTAACTTTTTTCATTAGAAAATTAAAAGATTGATATCATGGTAAGTAAGTCCGAAACGGTCGCAGATCACTTTTTTGGTGTGTCTTCCTTTGTACATATACAGGCTCTGCTTCATTTCGTTTTTGCGGATCAGCATATTTTCGAAACCTCCTTCTTCATCGTAATTCAGGATATAGGAAAGGAAGAAATTGGAAATCGCTTTTGTAGTCGTTCTTGGCATTCTGGACGTAAGATTCGGAAGTCCGCAGTGGATTACACCGTGTTTGATAATATAAGGATTATCCATGGTCGTAAGCTCAGAGGTTTCGATTACCTTGCCGTTGTCGATCGTAATATCAATAATTACACTTCCTTTTTTCATTTTTGCGACCATTTCTTCAGTAACGATCGGGGTCATATTCAATCTTGGAAGGGCACCGATAACAACATCTGCACGTCTTAAAGCTTTGCTCAATTCTTTCGGATCAATAATGGAAGTCGGAACACGGCTGTCTACTAAGGTATGAAGCCTTCTCAACTTTGAAAGTGAATTATCAAAAACCCTTACACTGGCTCCAAGTCCGATGGCAGCTTTCGTGGCAAATTCGCCTACGATACCGGCTCCTAAAATAACAACTTCTGCCGGTCTTACTCCTGTAATGCCACCCAGCATTAAGCCGTTTGACAGAGCAAGAAGTTCTGACGCATATAAAATAGAAACTGTCCCTGCAATTTCACCGATCAGTCTTACTAAGGCAAGCTGCTTATACTCATCTACGATAAATTCAAAAGCAATGGCATTGATCTTTCTCTCTGCAAGTTTTAAGAAATAATCTTTGTCCCTCAAGTTGATCTGAAGAGCTGAAACCAAATACGTATTGGGTTTCATATAGTCTATTTCTTCTTCTGTAGGAGGGTTGACCTTTAGGATAAGATCCTGTCCGAAAGCCTCTTTGGGATCATTGGTGATCTTCGCCCCGGATTCAGAATACTGAAGATCTGTAAAAAAAGAACCTTCTCCGGCACCTGCTTCTATAATAAGCTCGTGACCGTGTTCTACCAATACCTGTACTGCATCCGGAGTAATGCATGTTCTCCTTTCGTTAAGACAGGTCTCCTTAGGAATTCCAATGCTGAACTGTTTTCCTTTCTTTATAACCTCCAACTTTTCTTCCTTCGGCATCAATTCTTCTTCAGTGAAAGGAGTAAAAATATTTGTAGTACTCATTCTTTAATTAAATTAGGTCTTACAGGTTGTTATTTTACAATGAATTAATAAGCAAAGATACATAATATTTACTCGAATGAAACTTCTCTTTCGTCCCCTGTATTCACGATGCTCATTGTGTGGTAGTTAAGCCCGTGGAGCTCTTCTTCATACACTTCCGGCCATTCTATGATGCATAAAAAAGCATTATCCAGGTATTCTTCGATGCCAATGTCGTACGCCTCTTCAATGTTTTTTAAACGGTAAAGGTCAAAATGATAAATTTTTCCTTCCGGTGTGCTGTACTCGTTGACAATAGAGTAGGTAGGAGAATTGACTTCATCATTACTTCCCATATTTTTAAGAAGAAACTGAGTAAATGTTGTTTTTCCTGCACCCAGGTTTCCCTTTAAAAGAAGAATGTTATGCTTTAAGTCAGGAATAATCTTATCGACAACTTCCTGCCAGTCTTTGATCTCTTGTATAGTGAACTGCATAAAAGTAATTTGTGCAAAAATAAGCAATTTAGTTGGAGACTGGGAAGGTTTGAGAGTTGGAGAGTTTTAGGGGGGAGTGTGGAAATGTGATAGAGTGGCGGGTTGTTGTGGGAAATATGGTTTTTTGTTTGTTAATTGTAGAAATATTTGTTTTTCATATTTAATATAGTCATTGTTAAACTCTGAAAAACTCTCAAACCCTAAAACTCTCCTACACTCCAACTCTAAAACACTCCGACTCGAATGCAAAACACTTTCTCCATCTCTATAAATTTACTTATTTTTACACTATGATTTCCAAACAGACCATAGATAAAATTTTCTCAACGATACGGGTAGAAGAAATAGTGGGAGAGTACGTTCAGCTGAAAAGAGCAGGGTCTAATTTTAAAGGACTCAGTCCTTTTCATGAGGAAAAATCTCCGAGTTTTGTCGTTTCGCCCAGTAAGCAGATCTGGAAAGATTTCTCAACAGGAAAAGGGGGAACGGCCATTTCTTTCCTTATGGAAATCGAGAATTTCACCTATCCTGAAGCCCTTCGTCACGCCGCTAAAAAGTATGGAATTGAAATTGAAGAAGATCAGCGGGAATTTTCTGAAGAGGCAAAACATGCACAGACGGAAAAAGATCAGCTGTATAAGATTCATGAGGTTGCCAACTCCTATTATCAGGATATTCTTTGGGATTCGGAAGAAGGAAAAAGTATTGGTCTGGCTTACTTCAGAGAACGTGAGCTTAAGGATGATATCATAAAGAAATTCCAGCTCGGATATTCACCGGAAAAGAAAAATGCCTTTACAGTGTATGCTGAAGAAAAAGGGTATTCGAAGGAAATCCTTGAGAAATCAGGACTTTCCATATTTCCTGAGAATACACCTTCCGGGATCGACCGTTTCCGGGAAAGGGTTATTTTCCCGATTCACAGTTTTTCGGGAAGGGTTTTAGGGTTCGGAGCCAGAATTCTTAAAAATAACGTCAAAACGGCCAAGTATCTGAATTCTCCGGAAACGGAAATTTACCATAAGTCTAATGTACTTTATGGCTTAAATCAGAGTAAACAGGCTATTTCACGAAAAAATATCTGCCTTCTTGTAGAAGGTTATATGGACGTGATTGCCCTTCATATGGCAGGGATTGAGAATGTAGTGGCGAGCTCCGGAACGTCTCTGACAACAGAGCAGATCAAACTCATCAAAAGACTTACTGAGAATGTAACGATTCTTTTTGACGGCGACAATGCGGGGATCAAAGCCAGTTTCAGAAGTATCGACATGCTTCTGACCGAAGGTATGAATATCCGTGTCCTGCTGTTTCCGGATGGTGATGACCCGGATTCTTTTTCCAGAAAACATCCGCAGGAATATGTTGAGAAATTCATTGAAAATGAAGCGAAGGATTTTATTGATTTTAAAGCTGAAATTCTTTTAAGGGAAGTCGGAAATGATCCGATTAAAAAAGCTGAAGCGATCAGAGATATTGTAAAATCCGTAGGTTTTGTGCAGAATGCTTTAAAAAGAGAAGTTTATCTGAAGGAGGTTTCCAATAAATTCGGACTTTCGGAGCAGAGTCTTTTCAATGAGCTGGATGTTCAGAAACAGATCACACAGAACCAGCATCAGCATGTTCAGCAACAGAAAGAAAAGGTTCAGCCAAAACTGGAGATTGTACCTTTGAATGAGGAAAAGGAAGATCCTTATCTGTACGATGTTCTGTTTATGGAAAGCAAACTTGTAGACCATATGCTGATGTTCGGAGATATCGTTCTGAAAAGAACCAATGAAAAAAATGAGGAATACCAGATCACGGTTATTGAAGAAATCCTGATGCATTTTGAAGAAGAGCAGTACAGTTTTTTAGTAAAAGGCAATGAAATTATCATTGATCAGGTAAAGGAAGGTATTCAGAAAGACGAGCTGAGAAGCGGGAACTTTTTTGTGACATTCATGGATGAAGAGATCACCACTAAAGTAGTGGATGCTCTGATGCCTCCTGATGAATTGGAGAACTGGGGTTCCAGAAACATTTATCCTCCCAATTACGGCGACAAAATAGCAGAACAGGTGCAAGGTGATGTTCTGTTGCACAAATACAGGTATATAGATTATCTGATTAAAGAAACAGCGCGACAGTTGGATGAATACAGAGGCTCTGATGAGACAAAGTATTATGAACTGATTAAAAAGATCACCCTGTTGAAACAAGCATCTATCAGATTGAGCAATATTATTGAATATTCACCGATCAAAGGAATCTACATTGATAGGAAACGATAAATTTACAGACATAATACTGATGATCAGACGGCTATTCTGTGACAAAAAGTCCTATAAAATTTTAGGAATAAAAGTTGTAATTTAAACTTCGAAAAAAATATTTAATAATACATAATAGAAATATGGACATTAAAAAAGACTTCAGAGATTTCTCTGTAAAACATTTAGGAAACAGCGGTCTGGTTACCGATCAGTATATGGGAATGTATGGTCCAACGAATCTTACGCCATATATCATGGAAGAAAGAAGATTAAACGTTGCCCAGATGGACGTATTTTCGCGTCTGATGATGGACAGAATTATCTTCTTAGGAACCGGAATTGACGATCAGGTTGCGAACATCGTAACCGCACAGCTTTTATTCTTAGAAAGTGCAGATCCATCGAAAGATATCCAGATCTACATTAACTCTCCGGGCGGAAGCGTTTATGCAGGTTTAGGAATCTATGACACGATGCAGATCATTAAGCCAGATGTGGCTACAATCTGTACAGGAATGGCAGCTTCAATGGGAGCGGTTTTACTTGTAGCAGGAGAAAAGGGAAAACGTTCTGCGCTTAAGCATTCAAGAGTAATGATTCACCAGCCTTCAGGAGGTGCTCAGGGAGTAGCTTCAGATATGGAGATCAACTTAAGAGAAATGTTGAAATTGAAGCAGGAACTTTACGAAATCATTGGTCACCACTCAGGGCAGACTTACGAATGGGTAGAGAAGTCTTCTGACAGAGATTACTGGATGACTTCTGAAGAAGCAAAAGGCTACGGAATGGTAGACGAAGTTTTACAGAGATCTACAGAGAAAAAATAATTTCCTTTTTAGGAATAATTGAAAAACGCACTGATTCGGTGCGTTTTTTTGTTTTACCACAAAAGAGACAAAAGTTTTTAAACACTTTAGTTGTTTTGAGTTTAAAAGCTTTGAAGAAAAAGATCACTTAAGTCTTATGAAAATCAAAGATTTTGATATTGACGAAAACTTCGTCGGTTCATATTCCCCTCTAGTGGGGGGTGGCAAAAATTCAGAGAATTTTTGACGGGGTGGTTAAAAACGATTAACAATGAATACTCTTTAGAATGTATTGTTAAAATACAATTATTATTAAATTCAAGATCAGTTTACAATCAATGTATATTTTCGCGGCATAAAAGTAATTATGAAAAAACTGCTGTTATCGGCGATCGTATTCACAGCGCTTGCATCATGTAAAGATGATGACAACCATATGAATAACCAGGATATCAATTATGCTAAACTTCCCCAGGAATTTCCCTTCTCCAAATTAGTAACGGTCAATGGTGTAGATGTAATTAACGGCGGCTTTGGTTCAGGTGCAGCGGCACATCCGACCAGAAAAGGAGAGTTTTATGTGATCACCGATCGTGGCCCGAATACAGACTACCTGAATGGGAAGAAATTTTCGGCCCCGAATTTTACGCCTACCATCATGCATTTTAAGATCAATGCAGAAGGAAATATCGAGGTCATTAAATATATTAAACTTAAGAATCCTTCCGGCCAACCGATTACAGGCTTACCCAATCCTGCAGGAATGGGAAGTACTGGTGAAACGGCCTATGATTCATCAGGAAATGTTTTAGGAACAGATAATTACGGACTGGACAGCGAAAGTATTGTGGCAGCAGCAGACGGAACGTTCTGGGTTTCGGATGAATATGGACCACATATTGTTCACTACAATGCAGATGGGGTAGAACTGGAAAGAATAAGTCCGATAGGTGTTAATACAGGACCACGTAAACTTCCTGCCGTTTTAGCCAAAAGAAGAGCTAACAGAGGAATGGAAGGCTTGTGCATCACTCCGGACGGCAAAACACTGGTAGGAACGATACAGTCTACCATGTATGTTCCAACAAAGGCTCTGGCAACCAATACAACTTTAACAAGAATTGTAACCTTCGATATTGCAACGGGACAAACGAAACAGTATCTGTATAAACAAAATGGCGGTGGTTCAGACTCGGTTTGTGATATTACAGCCATCAGCAGTACAGAATTCCTCGTGATCGAAAGAGACGGGAATTACGGTTCGCAGGGTGGCACTAAAAAAGTATACAGGATTAATATAACCGGCGCTTCAGATGTAAACGGAACCGATATTACAGCCGTTGACGGAATGAAGATTAACAATAAAACTTTAGAACAGTCTACCTGGGATGAAATTACAAATGCTGGAATCAAGCCGGTGTCCAAAATTTTAGCCGTGGATTTGGTGGCAAAATTAGGATATGAGCATGATAAATTTGAAGGAATCGTTTATTTGGGAAATAATAAACTGGCCGTCTTCAATGATGATGATTTTGGAATCTTAGATGACGGAAACGGAAATCCAAAAGCCAAGATTCTTCCTAAAACCGGAAAAGTAGACAAAGGAACAATGTATGTAGTCGATATTCAATAATTAGATTTTTTTAAGAAAGCGGCGGCATCGAAGATGCCGCCGCTTTTGATTGTATATTTTTAAATTAAATAGGAATGGATTTTAGCCAAAACCTATGAGTTGAATCCCTCAATAATCTTAGAAAAGTCCTCCAGTTTTAAAGCCGCACCTCCGATTAATCCACCATCAATATCCGGTTGAGAGAAAATCTCCTTAGCATTGTCAGGCTTCACAGAACCTCCGTAAAGAATAGAAACCTCGTCAGCAACTTCCTGTCCGTATTTTGCAGCGATGATACTCCTGATATGTGCGTGGATTTCCTGAGCCTGCTCCGGAGAAGCTGTTTCCCCTGTTCCGATCGCCCAAACCGGTTCGTAAGCGATCACCACTTTTTTGATCTCTTCCGCAGAAAGCGTGAAAAGAGCAACTTCAGTCTGGTTTTTCACCACCTCGAAATGCTGTCCCGCTTTTCTCTGTTCAAGCGTTTCACCATTACAGTATACAGGAATCAGGCCTTTGTCAAGTGCTAATTTTATCTTTCTGTTGCAGTGAGAATCTGTTTCACCGTGGTACTGTCTTCTTTCAGAGTGCCCGATCAATGAACCTGTTACATCAATAGATTCCAGCATATCTGCAGAAAGTTCACCGGTATAAGCACCGCTTTCATGCTCGCTCATATCCTGAGAAAATACACCGATCTCATCCTTTTCGAAGATATCTTTAGCCATCATCAGATATAAGGAAGGCGGCGCAATCCATACTTCGCAGTTGGTGGTGTTATTGTTTTTATAGCTCAGTAATTGAATCATCAACTGTTGTGCGTCAATGACATTTTTATTCATTTTCCAGTTTCCTGCAACTATTTTTCTTCTCATAGTCTTATTAAAATGTTATTTGTTGATATTATATTGCAAATTTATTAAGTAATAATCTGCACGATATTATTTAGTAATTCCCTCTAGTTTAAACATGAAAGCATACACCAGAGAAATATCCTTCAGATAATCAAATCTTCCCGATGCACCACCATGGCCGTAATCCATATCAGTTTTTAATAATAATACGTTTTTGTCAGTTTTCATATCCCTAAGCTTGGATACCCATTTTGCAGGCTCAAAATACTGTACCTGAGAATCATGCAGCCCTGTAGTTACCAAAATGTTAGGATAGTTTTTCTTTTCAATATTTTCATAGGGGGAATATGATTTCATGTAGAAATATGCCTCTTTATTATTCGGATTTCCCCATTCATCATATTCATTGGTAGTCAGCGGAATACTTTCATCAAGCATGGTATTGACAACATCAACGAATGGAACCTGCGAAATAACGCCATTCCATAAATTCGGGCTCATATTCACTACAGCACCCATCAAAAGGCCTCCGGCGCTTCCGCCCTGTGCATAAAGATGTTTTGGTGAGGTATATTTTTCCTTAACAAGATATTCTCCGGCATCGATGAAATCGGTAAAAGTATTCTTCTTTTTCATCATTTTTCCGTCCTCATACCATTGTCTTCCCATTTCCTGTCCGCCACGGATGTGAGCGATGGCAAAAGTAAAACCTCTGTTCAGAAGGCTCAGTCTAGTACTGCTGAAAGAAGCATCCATCGAGCTTCCGTAAGATCCATATGCATAAAGAAGCAACGGACTCTTTCCATCCTTCTTGAATCCCTTTTTATAAACAATGGAGATTGGGATTTTCGTACCGTCTTTTGCCGTTGCAAAAAGTCTTTCAGTAGTATAATCATCTTTAGCATAACCACCAAGAACTTCCTGCTGTTTCAGTAGTATTCTTTTACCAGTCTTTAAATCCTGCTCAAACTGAGAAACAGGCGTAATCATTGAAGTATACCCGAAACGGAAATTGTCTGTATCATATTCAGGATTTTCCAGTGAAGAAATGGTGTAAGCCGGCTCCTCAAATGTCAGTGCTTCCTTTTTACCGGTCTTTCTGTCATAAATAACCAATTGGGTAAGCCCGTTCTGTCTTTCACTGAAAACCAGATAATTTTTAAAGGCACTTACAGATTGCATTAAAACATCGCTTCTGTGCGGAATGAAATCTTTCCAGTTCTCTACACCTGTCTTATCCAAAGGAGTTTCTGCTATTTTAAAATTAAGCGCATCCTTATTCGTTCTGATCAGGAATTTGTCTTCCAAAGGTGTGATCGTATACAATACATTCTTCATTCTCGGCTGAAAAACCTTGAATGTTCCGTTGGGTTGGTCAGCATCAAGATATCTCGTTTCAGAAGAAGTGGTAGCACCGGAATAGATCAGAAGGTATTTGTGATTTTTGGATTTATATACTGAAATATAATTGGTCTTATCTTTTTCTTCGTAAACTGTCACATCTTTGCCTGGATCGGTTCCCAGCGTATGTTTCTTGATTTTCTCAGACAAAAGGGTTACCGGATTATTCTCTGTGTAAAAAATGGTTTTATTATCATTGGCCCATTCTGCGGAACCTTCTGTATTTTTAATGCCAAGATCGGTCGTTTTCCCGGTCTTTAAATCCTTTAAGAATAAAGTATACTGCCTTCTGGAAACATCATCAACTCCATATACCAGTTTACTGTTGTCAGGGCTGATGCTGAAGCCTGTTGCAGAATAATAAGCATGTCCTTCCGCAAGCTTATCCACATCCAGAAGGATCTCTTCAGGAGCGGTAAGGCTTCCCTTTTTTCTGCAGTATTTAAAATATTGTTTTCCGGCTTCTGTACGGGTATAATAATAGTATCCGTTTTCAAAAACAGGTACAGATTCATCTTTTTCCTTGATGCGGGCTTTCATTTCCTGGAAAAGCTTTTCCCTGAAAGGTTCCGTGTCTTTCATCATGCCTTCCCAGTAATTGTTTTCGGCTTTCAGGTAATCAACGACTTTCGTGGAATCTTTTCCCTTTTTAAAATAATCGATCATCCAGTAATAGGGATCGTTTACTTTATCACCATGAATTTCCCGGATATGTTCCTGCTTTTCAGCGATCGGAGCTTTAAGGGCAGGAAATTTTTGAGATTGTATCGTAGATGCGCTCATAATTAATATTCCCAGATAAAATTTTTTCATAGTATATTTTGCTTTTTGGGTATGGGCTTTATGCCAAATTCCACAGATTTTTCAGAAGCTTGTAGAAAGTATGCTCTTCATCTGTGACTTTATTGTCGGCTTTGATCAGTGTTTTAGCAAATTCTGCGAATTTTACGCGTTCCTCGGCTTTAGAATCATCAAAGAAACATCTTGCGTGGAATTCAAAATGGTCTTTCCATTCTTCAGGTTGTAAAAGAGCCAGGGTTTCCAGTTCATTGTCAAGATTCATTCTGAAAGGAAATTCGTCCGCCATATACTGTTGAATCAGCATCCCTTCTTCAGGAGCAAATTCTCCGTCTACAGAAGAAAGAATCATTAAAAGATGATAGCCGGCGATTGATTTATTTGATTTTTGCATATTAGTAATTCTTTATTAAATGATCTAAATTATTTTGTTCTAAAATTTTATCGAGATATTTTCCTCTGCTGCTGGCTTCCCTTTGATAAGGTGCAAATTTTGAAGCTACTTCGTTAAACTCTTCATTTAATTTCATTAGCTCCTCTTTTTCATCATTGCTAAGTGTCTTTTGAGAAAACAGGGAGTTGAATTGGATGAGTTTCTTTACAATAATTTCCTTTCTTACGATTTCTTCTTCAGTTGAATGGAGAGTACAGATTCCATAAATACCTTTACAATAAGCATCCCATTCATCCTCAAAAATTTCATTTATCTTTTGTTGATCTTCAAGATCATTTTCCGAAATATGATGGTAAGCAAAATTCTTATCGGGATGCTTCATTAAGTCACGAATGAATTTCTCTTTAAATTCAGCTTTATATTGTAGAGAGTTCTCCAGGTTTTTATGCTCCTGAATCAGTTGAATACAATTTTTACTGAAATATTTTTCAGTGATTTCGCTTTGGAATTCATCATTCAGAGATGAAGTGATTTTTATATTTTGAGAAATCACATAAGAGGCATCCGGAACTAAATGGTTTTGAATAAGTATATTAAGTTCATCTTTGGTAATACCTGTTACAGTACAGACCTTATCTTCAGTAATGTAATTTTCGTTAATATATCTCAAATTCTTTTCCATGGCCTTATTTTATATAATCTTTTGCAGGTTGCTTGTCCACAATTTTCCCTTTCTCCAATATCAGTATAAACGGATTGCTTCTCGCGATTGTTTTGATGGCTGTTGCGTCCATCATAGCATTTTTAATGGTTTTAAAAGTGTTATGATCCGTAGAAACACCATAGATCACAGCTCCTTTTTGAGCATTCACTTTAGCTTCAACTTTTTTAATAAGATCAGCAGAAACTTCTTTTGGGTGATAAGAGAATACCAGAACAGCTTTCGGTGCATTGATGATTTCATCCGTCAAATCCATGCCCGTTGGATCTTCAATTTTGAATTTTACGATCTCGGATTTATACCCTTCTTTCGTCAAAACAGATTCATTTTTTCCTTCCTCAATTTTCCATGGAGAACCCTCTGCCCAGTATTTTGTTTCTTTAATATAATCGTCCTGATTAACCTTTAAAACTTCCCCCGTCTTCTGGTTTTTAAGAGAGTAAAAAGTCTTGTATTCTGAAGGATTTTTATTGATCTTTTCCTTTTCAGCTTTTATATTCGTCCCGATCTTATAATCCCGGAAATCGATTAGCGGTTCATGCATGATTCCCTGAGCCATAATGTAAACCATGATCACAGAAAAAAGGCCTAACAGAACATATCTGAACTTGTTGGAAGATTCTTTCGTACCAGTACTGCTGTATTCGTCTTTTTTACGGAATTCCTTTCTGTAAAGTATAAACAGGATAATGAGACCGGCAAGAAGCACAATGTCTTTAATAAAGCTCTGCCATGGCGTAAACTTTATTGCATCTCCAAAACACCCGCAATCTGTTACCACATTGAAGTAAGCAGAATAAAAAGTAAGGAATCCAAAGAAGATACAAAGGGCAATTAACGCTGAAAGAGTGAACTTAAGCTTCAGTTTCAGCAACAGCATAAATCCTAGGAAAAGCTCCAGTACGACCACAATGATCGAGAAGAGAAGCGCGAATTTTTCCAGGAACGGCATATTGAAAACCGGTGGTGCAAAATATTCTTCCATTTTGAAAGAAAATCCTACCAGATCCACAGCCTTTACAAAGCCTGAAAGAATGAAGATAACAGCAATAATAAAGCGTAATAAACCTTTGATCATAGTATTTTATTTTTGAGTTTCGGAACTATTTTCTTTTTCAGAGAACTTGATCAGGCAGAAAACAGCGTAATTCAGCATGTCGAAATAGTTCGCATCCAGCCCTTCAGAAACAATAGTTTTTCCTTGATTGTCTTCTATCTGCTTTGTTCTCAGTACTTTTTGGTAAATAAGATCAGTGATGGAAGAAATTCTCATATCTCTCCAAGCTTCACCATAATCATGATTCTTTTTTTCCATTAAAGCCTGAGCATCATTCGCATATTTGTCGTAAAGACTTAAAACCTCTTCCTTATTTTCATTAAAATCATTCGAAAGTCCTTTTTCAAGTTGAATAAGCCCGATAATAGAATAGTTAACGATCGCGATGAATTCATCCTCTTCACTTTCATCCACCATCTTTTTATCCGTCATCTGCAGCGTACGCACCCTGTTCACTTTGATGTAAATCTGATCCGTAATAGAACTGGGTCTCAAAACCCTCCATGCTGCCCCGTAATCCTGCAATTTTTTACTGAAAAGATCACGACACTGACTGATCACTTTCCCGAACTGTACTGATGTTTTTGACATAAATTCTCTTAATCTCCCAAATATACGAATTCGGTTTTAGGTAGCAGGAATCGGGGATTGATTTTTGTCAGAGTTTGGGTTTTTTGGGTTGGAGAGTTTTAGAGTGGGGAGAGTCGGAGGGTGAGTGGGTTTTATAGTTGTGGGATTCGGGGTGAGAGGGTTTGAGAGTAAGAGAGTTGGTTACTGGTTGTGAGTTGCTGGTTCTTGTCAGGAAATTTTGAAAGGAAGAGATTCTAAATTTAATTTCTATCTAAAAGAGTATTCGTTTCCGAACAAGCCCTTATCAACCAATAACAAACCAGCAACTGACAACCAGTAACTAGCAACTGACAAATAGCAACATTCCACAATAAGTCTTAATTTTGCAGGATATCATCACGTATCAATCATCAATAAGACATGCTTTCAAACTCCGAAACTCTCCGACCCTCAAACGCTCCGACTCTCAAACCTTTCCACTCTATTAACTGCAATGGAAGACTGGTAGAACTTGACATCCCAAAGATTATGGGTATCCTCAATCTTACCCCGGATTCCTTTTCAGACGGGGGGAAATTTAACAGTGAAAAATCAGCGTTGGAGCATGCAGAGACACTTTTGAAAGACGGGGCAGAATTCATCGACATCGGACCGCAATCCACACGTCCGAATGCTGAATTTCTGAGCAGTAAAGAAGAAATAGCCAGGATCGGAAACATAATTTCCCAAATCAAAAAAGAATTTCCGGAAGCATTGATATCGCTGGATACGTTCTATGCTGAAACCGTGAAATTTGGGTTTAATGAAGGAATTGATATGATCAATGATATTTCAGGCGGGCAGTTTGATAATACCATGTTTGAAGTTGCGGGTGAAACAAAACTTCCCTACATCCTGATGCATGTGAACCCATCTTATGAGACGATGCATGACAAAGTGAAATTTGAAGATATTACACTGGAAGTTAATCGTTATTTTTCTAAAAAGAGTACTGAACTTCTCGAAAAAGGAGTAAAAGATATCATCCTTGATCCCGGTTTTGGTTTCGGAAAAACGGTGGAAGATCAGATGAAAATGATCAATGAAACAGAGTATTTGGGTTTTGGGCGATTCCCTTTACTTATCGGAATTTCCAGAAAATCATTTATCTATAAGCCGCTTGGGAAAACTCCTTTGGACATTAATGAGGAAACGCAAAAACTTCATAGGACAGTTTTGGAACAGGGAGCTAAAATCCTGAGAGTACATGATATAGCTGAAACCGCAGTAACCATCAGACAATTTTGCGAAAAAAATAAAAAGTATTAAAAAAGCTTGCTCAATATTAAAAAATGAATACATTTGCAGTATGAATTTTACGAATCAGAAAAATATTATTGTCATTTCTAGCATTATTGTTGTGATTAACAACAGTATAGAAGCGGCAGTGTAAATATTTTAATTAAAATTATATAAGCCGTTTCATATTGAAGCGGCTTTTTTTATTTCAGAATTTATGTATCAGTTATTAACAGTAATTATTATCGTCATTATTATTCCCTTGCGTTGGTGAGAA
Source organism: Chryseobacterium lathyri (assembly GCF_003290185.1). GTDB lineage: Bacteria > Bacteroidota > Bacteroidia > Flavobacteriales > Weeksellaceae > Chryseobacterium > Chryseobacterium lathyri. The sequence continues at coordinate 315,097 of NZ_QNFY01000005.1, forward strand.
GGATAGAGTATGACTGTACATATTTGAGCCCTCTCACATCGTGAGAGGGCTTTTTTTATACCCATTTGTTAATTTTTAAACCCTATACAATGTATTACAACGACAAAACTATCGTGTATTTTGATGGAAACTTCCTCAAGGCCGGAGAGGCCGGAATGGATCTTTATGGACAATCACTTCATTATGGCTATTCCGTTTTTGAAGGTATAAAATCCTACAATACGGATCACGGAACCAGAATTTTTAAAGCAGAAGAACATTATGAAAGGCTGAAAAAATCAGCAGAGCTGATGTACATCCCGTTTGATTATTCAGTCAGTGAGCTTACAGATCTCACCTATGAGCTTTTGGAACGTAACGGGTTCAGCGATGCTTATATCCGCCCACTGGTAACCTGTTCGCCGAATATGTCCCTTTCAAAAGGAAAAAAATCCTACCTCTCTCTGCTTGCCTGGGAATGGAGCAACGGCTATCTCGCAGACAAAATGAAAATCATGACCTCAGGTTTTCAACGTCCAAATCCTAAGGCCTTTAAAGTGGAAGCCAAAGTAGGCGGCCACTACGTCAATTCTATTCTTGCCTGCCAGGATGCCAAAGACAAAGGCTACGATGAAGCCCTGTTACTTGATGAAAACGGAAATGTTGCTGAAAGCTCAGGAGCCAATATATTCTACGAAAAAGACGGAACATTATTTACGCCCGCAAAAGGGAGCATACTGCCGGGCATCACAAGGCAGACTGTGTTTGAAATATGCAGTGAATTGAATATTCCCGTTAAAGAAACCTTCTTTAAGCCTGAAGAAATGAGAGGAGCTGATGCCGCTTTCTTTTGTGGTACAGCAGCTGAAATTGTAGCGCTGGATTCTTTGGATGATGTTCCTTTTACCAAAAACTGGGAGGATACAGCAAGTGGAAAAGTACAGCAGGCCTATCAGAAACTGGTAAGAGTTCTGTCATTGTAAATTTAAGGAATTTAAATTATTGATAATCAGATAAATGTATCTATTTTTCAGACAGTTGAATATTGTAGTTTTCCTAAAAGTGAAAATAAAAAAGAGATTACAAGCTGTAGTTTTGGACCAAAATTAAGTAAAAGCTTCAGTGATGAATTCCAAAAAAATGAAATTATTGATACACACAGAGAGGATAAGAACAGCAAATGCAGGATAATATGTTAAATAAATATTCAAAAACATTCACACAAAACAGCGAACAGCCCGCCGCAAAAGCAATGCTTTACGGAATAGGCTTTACAGAAGAAGATATGCACAAGGCCCAGATCGGTATTGCCAGTATGGGATATGATGGGAATACCTGCAATATGCACCTCAATGATCTTGCTAAAGTGGTAAAAAAAGGAACCTGGAACCATGGTCTTGCGGGATTAATATTCAATACCATAGGCGTAAGCGACGGGATGAGTAATGGCACAGACGGAATGCGGTATTCACTGGTCAGCCGCGACGTGATCGCAGACAGCATCGAAGCCATCTGTGGAGCACAGTATTATGACGGAATTATCGCATTACCTGGTTGTGACAAGAATATGCCGGGAACCATTATCGCCATGGGAAGGCTGAACAGACCATCCATCATGGTCTATGGAGGAACAATAGCTCCTGGGTGCTATAAGAACGAACCTCTTAATATCGTTTCGGCTTTTGAAGCTTTAGGAAAAAAAATTGCCGGAGAAATTTCAGAAGAAGATTTCAACGGAGTGATTAAAAATTCCTGTCCGGGAGCAGGCGCATGCGGAGGAATGTACACAGCCAATACCATGTCATCAGCCATAGAAGCTTTAGGAATGAGCCTTCCGTACTCATCTTCCAATCCCGCACTAAGTGAAGAAAAACAGAATGAGTGTCTTGAAGCAGGAAAATATATTAAAATATTACTGGAAAAAGATATCAAACCATCTGATATCATGACCCGTAAGGCCTTTGAAAATGCGCTTCGTCTGATCATCATTCTTGGAGGCAGCACTAATGCGGTTCTGCATTTTATAGCAATGGCAAAAAGCGTAGGCGTTTCTGTAACTCAGGACGATTTCCAGAAAATGAGTGATATCACACCGGTATTGGCAGATCTTAAGCCAAGCGGGAAATACCTGATGCAGGATCTTCATAACCATGGAGGAACACCCGCTGTCATGAAGTATTTATTGGAAGAAGGTTTACTGCATGGTGACTGTTTAACGGTTACCGGAAAAACCATCGCTGAAAATCTTGAGAATGTTCCAAGCCTTGATTTTACAAAGCAGAAGATCATCAGACCCTTATCCAATCCAATCAAAGAAACAGGACACTTGAGAATACTGTACGGGAACCTTGCTGAAAAAGGAAGTGTAGCTAAGATCACCGGAAAAGAAGGAGAAAAATTTTCAGGAAAGGCAAGAGTATTCGATGGCGAAAAAGATTTGATCAAAGGAATTGAAAACGGAAGAGTTCAGCACGGAGATGTCATTGTCATCCGTCATGAAGGCCCTAAGGGTGCACCGGGAATGCCGGAAATGCTGAAACCTACCAGCGCTCTTATTGGAGCGGGCTTGGGTGGAAGTGTTGCTCTGATTACCGACGGAAGATTCAGCGGTGGTACTCATGGATTTGTGGTGGGACATATTACTCCTGAAGCCTATGAAGGCGGTCTGATCGCTTTTGTGAAAGATAACGATCTTATTGAAATCGATGCCGTCAACAATACCATACAGCTCCAGGTTTCCGAAGAAGAAATTGAGCAACGAAAGAAAGGATGGCAAAAACCTGAACTTAAAGTAAAAAAAGGATTGCTGTACAAATATGCACTCACCGTATCATCAGCTGCAGAAGGCTGTGTAACAGATGAAATCACTCAATAAAAAGACAATGAAGAATCTAAATGTATCCACAGAAACAGAAATCAGCGGCAGCCGGATCATCCTTGAAGCATTTCTTCAGGAAGGGATAAAAACAATATTCGGATATCCGGGCGGGGCTATTATCCCAATCTATGACGCACTTTACGACTATAAAGATCAGCTTGAGCATATTCTGGTCCGCCATGAGCAGGGAGCAGTCCATGCAGCACAGGGGCTTGCCAGAGTATCCGGAGAAGTGGGAGTGGTATTAGCGACAAGTGGTCCGGGAGCAACCAATTTGGTGACAGGATTAGCTGATGCCCTGTTGGATAATACACCTATTGTATGCATTACGGGACAGGTTTTTGATCATCTTCTGGGAACCGATGCGTTTCAGGAAATTGATGTTATGAATGTCACCAGTCCCGTTACCAAGTGGAATTATCAGGTAACCGATGCCGATGAACTTCCGGAAGTATTGGCCAAAGCGTTCTACATTGCAAGATCAGGAAGACCCGGCCCGGTATTAATTGATGTTACGAAAAATGCCCAGCTGCAAAAGGTGTTCAACAGAGGTTACACACCTTGTGATTCTTTGAGAAGTTACAGACCCGATCCGGTTCCCCATATGGATGCTATTGAAAAAGCTTCTTTTCTCATTAATAATGCAGAAAAACCATTCATCATTGCCGGACAGGGGATTATGCTGGGAAAAGCAGAGAGTGAGTTTTTACAGTTTGCTGAGAAATCAGGAATTCCGGTAGCATGGACGGTCTTAGGAATGAGTGCGATCCCAACGGACCATCCACAGTCTGTAGGAATGGTAGGAATGCATGGAAACTATGGTCCCAATATCCTTACCAATGAATGTGATGTATTGATTGCTGTAGGAATGCGCTTTGATGACCGTGTGACCGGAAGACTGGATCAATATGCGAAACAGGCGAAAATCATCCATCTGGATATTGACAAAGCAGAAATCAATAAAAATGTAAAAGTTGAGGTTCCCGTTCTCGGAAACTGCAAAGAAACCTTACCACTTTTAACACAGCTGATAGAACCGGGAGCGTATACGGACTGGCATCAAAAGTTTAAAGACTGCTATGAAATTGAACATCATCAGCTGATCAGCCACGAATTATATCCTTCTGAAGGTGAAATTACGATGGGAGAAGTGATTCGGCACCTGAATGATATGACTCAGGGTGAAGCTGTGATCGTAACCGATGTAGGGCAGCATCAGATGGCTACCTGCAGATATTCATTCTTTAAACATTCCAGAAGCAATATCACCAGCGGAGGACTAGGAACCATGGGATTCTGCCTTCCTGCTGCAATAGGAGCTGCCTATGGAGTCACCAACCGTCATGTTATTGCGGTGATGGGAGATGGTGGTGCACAAATGAATATCCAGGAATTGGGAACACTGATGCAGTATCAGCCTGATATTAAGATCTTGATTCTTAATAACTGCTATCTGGGAATGGTAAGACAGTGGCAGGAGCTTTTTCACGAGGAAAGATATTCCTCGGTAGATATTCAGAGTCCGGATTTTGTACAGGTAGCCAAAGGATATAAGATCCCGGGAAGAAAAGTGACGGAGAGAGAAGAACTGGAAGCAGGACTCAGTGAAATGCTTCATCATAAAGGAGCCTTTCTGCTTGAAGTCATGACCGGGAAAGAACATAATGTTTTTCCAATGATTCCTCAGGGAAAAAGCGTATCAGAGATCGTATTGACCAACAATAAGACATAACAATTTAAATAGGAAAAAGATGAATTCAGAAAACAAGGAATACACCATAACAGCCTACACAGAAGATTATCTGGGGCTGATCGGCAGGATCAATGCTATTTTTTCAAGGAGAAGAATCTCTATTGTGAATTTTAATGCAGGGCCTTCCGATATTGAAAAAGTAAAAAAGTTTGTCATCGTTATCAGGGAAACTGAAGAATCTGTACAGAAGATTACCCGGCAGATGGAAAAACAGGTAGATGTTCTTGAGGTTCATTACCATAAAAATCCATACCTGACCGCAGCTGCACACGCAAGCTGAATAAAGCAACAATCAAATATCATTAACAACATATAAAAATTTAAAAAATGGCAAAATTGAATTTTGGCGGAGTAGAAGAAAATGTAGTAACAAGAGAGGAATTTCCATTAGATAAAGCTCAGGAAGTATTAAAAGATGAGATCGTAGCGGTGATCGGCTATGGCGTACAGGGGCCGGGACAGGCACTGAACCAGAAAGACAACGGGATCAATGTGATTGTGGGCCAGAGAAAAAACTCAAAATCATGGGATAAGGCTGTAGCAGATGGATTTGTACCCGGAGAAACCTTATTCGAAATAGAAGAAGCTCTGCAAAAAGGAACGATTATTTGCTATCTCTTGAGTGATGCGGCCCAGATCGAATACTGGCCGAAAGTAAAACAGCATCTTACTCCCGGAAAAGCACTGTATTTTTCTCACGGTTTCGGAATTACCTTTAATGAAAGAACAGGAATTATTCCGCCGGCTGAGGTTGATGTGTTTCTGGTTGCCCCTAAAGGATCCGGAACCTCACTGAGAAGGATGTTTCTTCAGGATCGCGGACTGAACAGCAGTTTTGCCGTATATCAGGATGCTACAGGAAAAGCAAGAGAAAGAGTGACTGCATTGGGAATAGCTATCGGAAGCGGGTATTTATTTGAAACAGATTTTAAAAAGGAGGTGTTCAGTGACCTTGCAGGAGAAAGAGGAACATTAATGGGTGCCGTACAGGGAATATTTGCCGCCCAATACGATGTGTTGAGGAAAAATGGTCATAGCCCTTCCGAAGCATTTAACGAAACAGTTGAAGAACTTACACAATCATTAATGCCACTGGTTGCAGAAAACGGTATGGATTGGATGTATGCGAACTGCAGCACCACAGCACAAAGAGGAGCATTGGACTGGTGGAAACGTTTCAGAGATGCTACTTCCCCATTATTTGAAGAATTATATGAAAGTGTTGCCAAAGGAGATGAAGCCCAGCGTTCCATCGACAGCAACAGCAAACACGATTACAGGGAAAAACTGGAAGTAGAACTGACTGAGCTTAGAGAAAGCGAAATGTGGAGAGCAGGGAAGACGGTCCGAAGTCTCAGACCAGAGAACAATTAATCACGAAAATAATGGAAGAAACATATTCTTCTGTTTTGGACAATGTCTATAAAGCAGCAAAAAGACTCAAAAATGTAGTGGTAAGAACACCTCTGGCTATTAATAATAACCTTTCCGGCATTTATGACGCGAAGGTAAGCTTTAAAAGAGAAGATCTGCAGCAGGTGAGATCCTACAAAATCAGGGGAGCTTACAATAAAATGGCGGTGATGTCTCCTGAAGATCTTGCAAAAGGGGTGGTTTGTGCCAGTGCGGGAAACCATGCTCAGGGGGTCGCTTTTGCATGCAGTACGATGAAGGTGAAAGGAACTATTTTCATGCCTTTGCCCACGCCGGGACAAAAGCTGGAACAGGTGAAAATGTTTGGAGGAGATGATATAGATATTGTGCTTTACGGGGATACTTTCGATGAAGCTAAGGATGCCGCATTGAAGTTCTGTAAAGAGAACCAAGGGATATTTATTCACCCGTTTGATGATCAGGATATTATTAATGGCCAGGCTACGGCAGCGCTGGAGATTCTTGAGCAGTCGGATGAGCTCATTGATTATCTTTTTCTTCCAGTTGGAGGCGGTGGTTTGGCTGCAGGCGTTTGTTCTGTATTCAGAGAATTGTCTCCACATACGAAGATTATAGGAGTGGAGCCTTCTGCAGCGGCAAGCATGAAAAAGGCACTGGAAAAAGGTCAACCGGTGCTTCTTGAAAAAATAAGCCGTTTTGTAGATGGAGCGGCTGTACAGAAAGTAGGTGATCTTAATTTCGAGCTCTGTAAAAATGTGCTGCACGATATGGCTTTAGTGGATGAAGGAATGGTGTGCGAAACTATTCTTTCCCTCTACAATAAAGATGCTGTGGTCGTGGAACCTGCCGGGGCTCTTTCTGTGGCTGCACTGGGAAAATATAAGGATCAGATCAGAGGAAAAAATGTGGTCTGTATCATCAGTGGCAGCAATAATGATATTACCCGGATGGAAGAGATCAAAGAAAAAGCTCTTCTCCACGCAGGGTTAAAGCATTATTTTCTCGTTAGATTTGCACAGCGTCCGGGAGCTTTGAAAACTTTTGTGATGAATGTTTTGGGGCCGAATGATGACATTACTTTTTTTGAATACACGCAAAAGAACTCAAAGGAGAAAGGAATTGCTGTTTTAGGAATTGGATTAAAAGATAGTGAAGATTTTACTCCGCTGCTCGATAACATGAAGAAGTATGACTTTTTTGTCAATTATCTGAATAATGATCCGTCTTTGATGAATCTGCTTATTTAAAATGGTGTATGTATGGTGTTGGTTTATCACAAAGACGCTAATTTTTTTCATAGAATGCGTTGTTAAGGCGCAAGGATTTTATCTGTGATAAAATTTAATATTGTTGATTTGTTATAATGTTTGCTGAATATTGCTTTTTTAGCCACTATAATCCGGCTTCGGAAAATGGAGCGTTAAGAAAATAAATGCTGTGAACGTTAAGAAAATTCTACTGTCCGAAGCGCGGGACTGTGACTGAAAACAAAGCAGAAATAATACATCCGCGCAAGTTTTAGAATTTTTAGAGAACAGGATTTATTTTTAGCGGAAGTTTCCAGGTCTTGAATTTTTGATTCTTTTGTTTCAAGACAAAAGAATAATGTAGAATATCTGGCAGAATGTAAGCAATGGTAAAGCAATCTGAAAAATAAAGAATAAAGAGATTGCTTCGTCGCTGCTCTCCTCGCAATGACATAAAAAATGAGTTTCGGCGGCCCGGAGGGCCGCCGAAACTTTTATTTATCTCTCAAGCGTAAAGTTAGAAATTACTTTTGGACGTTCAGCCTCATTGGCTACTTTCCAGGATGTCCGGTACATCCATTCCGTCATTTTATACAACTTTTTGTAATTGATATTTTCAGATTCATCCTGAGGGGTATGGTACTGGTCATGCAGTACGCTGGTGAAAAATACGGCTGGAATTCCAATTTTTGCATATGGTAAGTGATCGCTTCTAAAGTAGAAATATTCAGCGTGATTTGGAGAATCCCAGTCTTTCAGGTATTTGAATTTTGTACTTTCATTATTGGCATCTTCTGCCATTTTTACCAGTTCCTCAGAGTTTTTATGCGGGGCATTTCCTCCCAGAAGAGCGGCTTCATTATTATCATTTCTGCCGATCATATCACCGTTCAGAACGGCTACGATTTTTTCTTTCGGAACGACCGGATGAGCAGCATGCCATCTGGAACCCAGCAATCCTCTTTCTTCCGCTCCATGGAAAACAAACAGAATACTTCTTTTTCCGGGCTGTTTCTTGTAAGCTCTGGCCATGGCTAGCATGGCAACGCATGTACTGGCATTATCGTCGGCACCGTTGTAGATGGTGTCATTTTTCACAGGATGTCTGATTCCGTCATGATCCTGGTGACCGCTCAGCAAAACGTATTCTTCTTTAAGGGCAGGATCTGTGCCTTCAATTTTTCCGATGATGTTTACAGAAGGATATTTGTAGGTTTCTGTGATGAGGTTCAGCGCAATTTTAGGATTGTTTTTTACCCAGTCTGCATTTTCTCTCTTGATCCATACAACAGGAATATTATCCGTTATTTTCTCTCTCAGACCTTCCACGCCGTAGGTTCCTCTTGTCATTTGAGGAAGAACTTCAACCCAGCTTTTTTCAGAAATATCATCGGTGATGAAAATCACGGCTTTTGCGCTCAGTTCAAGAGCTTTATTGTAATATTTTGTTCTTACAAAACCGGGATATCTTCTTACAAAAAGAGTCATTTCCTTGTTGATGTTTTTATCGGAGGCATTCACTGCAAGAACTTTTCCTTTGATGTTTAATTTGGAAAGCTCTTCAGGCTCTGTATTTCCTGCGTACACAATTTCAGTCTCAATCGCTGCATTGACGGGTTCTGCAACAAGAAAATCTTTCCAGAGCTTAAGGCTGCTGTTTCCAATTTTCAAACTACTTTGAGGGGTCACCTGATGCCTATACATATCAAAAAACTGGAAAAATGTACCATTGTCACCGGCGGGTTTCATTCCGGCTTCTTTGGCTTTGTCAGCAAGCCACATCGAAACTTTTAATTCATCTAAAGTTCCTGCTTCACGTCCCCAGAACTGATCTGCAGCCAGCTCATACATGTCTTTCCTTAAATCGGCTTCTTTGATGGCAGAAACTAAAGGCTTTTTATAATTCTGAGCAGTCCCAAAGCTGAAAAGGAAAATACTCAATAGAGAGAATATGTAGCTTTTATTCATTTAAAATTTTTAATTGAAGTTAGCCAATTTATCTGAGAACTGTTTTGAAAATTCTTTTCTGTCTTCCTCAAGTTTTTCCTGTTCTGCAGGGAGGATATAATTAAAAAGGACTTTATCTTCATTGTTAAGAAATATAATTTCCTTTTCATTACCATCGATCATCTGCGAAAAAATCTCCCACATTGAAGTGTCTTTTAGTTTTAATAATTCAAAAAACTGTTCCGCTTTTATTTCTATTCGCTGCATCTTTGTTTTTATGTATTTATAAATATTATTTAAAATTCTAATAGTTTCAGTTTGAACTGGATGGCAAAATTCTGCTTGAAATTGGGAGTGGTGTAATATCCAACTCTGTAGAATAGTCCTAAATTAAAATAACTTGATAAGAAATTATTCCATTCCAGACCCACTTCCTGATACAGATGATCCAGTTTTCTGAATTTGAACTCATGATATTCCGGATGCTTCATATCTCCGATTGTTCCTCTCAGTACAAAATCAAAGCTCGAAATATTCTGTCCGAAACTTTTAAAATACAAAGGAAGTTTGTGGGTGAAATAATAGGCAACGAATTTATCATTGTAATACTTTCCACCCTCCAGTGTTGCAAAACCCAGGTAAGACGTAAAGTTGAAATTAAAATCCTTTCTTGGAGAGGCCAGCCCATTCATTGTAAAATGTTTCCAGATAGGCGCTTCACCCAATACCATTCCGCCATACAACCTGAATCCTGTAGTTCCGAACATCGTTTTAAAATTGTGCACAAACAGGGCATCAAAACGCGTGTAATTGAAATCTCCTCCCAGAACTTTGTAACTCTGCTCATAGTTGAAATACAGCTCGGGGTATTTCTGATCGATGATAGATTTTCCCTGAGGAGTCATGATATTCGTAGAATTCGGTGAATATTTTAAGGTAAACAAGGTATTGAAATTATCAAACTCACCGCCTTTCCCCCGGAATTCATAATCAAATTTAGCTTCTTCAACATTTCTTTTGGCTGCGAAAACCAGTGTCAGTCCGTTTGTAACATCGTTCAGATAGGATAGGGAAGCGCCTCTGTAATGGTAGTATTTATCATTGTTGATGTTGTTTCCGTAATTCATTGTTCTCATCTTGAAATTCCACAGTCGTCTGTAGAATTCTCCCGATGCCGTCACATCATTATAATATTCAGCTCTGAAAAATGAATTTTTATCCAAAGAGGTCTTCATATCAAGACCGATCCCATATTTCCATTTATCGTCTTTGAAGCCGTACGCGAAATAATAATCCGGTGAAAAATAAGGATTAAAAGTTTCGTTAATCTTTGCCTTCAAACCTAATCTGAAGCCTTCATACAGGTTGTAGTTTACAATTTCATCTACTGCGAAATCTACAATTCCCATTCGGATCTGCCCATTGATAAGCCCGGTCAGGATTTTTGCTTTACTATCGATATTGTATTTTTTACCCAGACTGTCTATCGTAGTATATGTATTTCTTTCCCTTTCCGTCAGTGGATCGGTTCTGTATTGATCCAAAAGGTGTCCGTCTGCATTTTTTACTGAAAATGTATAGCCTTTAAAATCATTCTGGTTTTCCTCAATTGGCGACTTGAAGTCAAAATAAGTAGAAGTGAGAAAAGCATACGTCCCAAAACTGGTTCTATCCTTTTTCCCATGGTGCTCTTCGGTCTTTCCTTTGCCTTCCTCTTCCATGGCCACCCTGCTCATTCTCAGTTTTACTTTTTCCTGAGCCAAGAACCATTTGTTATTATAAAAAATCCAGGTACTCGTAATAATACCGTCGTTCTTGTTTTTGCTAAAATTTTCGATCTTCTCGATGCCGTAGGTTTCGGTATCTATATAGATCGCACCGTTGTATTTTCTCCTTTTATCTGGTTTTTTATAGTTCACCTCACGAAAACGGATCACGAAAGTTTTTCTTCCGTTCACTTCAATGGTATCCGAAAGAAAAAACCGGTAAAGCCCTCTGTTTTCCTGCTTGATCTGGTTGGGGATTTTATCTCTGTTGCTTTGCTGAATGGCGATCATTTCATAGATCGGCTGCTTCAGACCGGAAATCCGGTTGTCCAGGACATTAATCTTTTCACCATATTGTTTGGAATATAAAAATTCCTGCGCTCTTTCCCACAGAAAGAGTTTGCTTTTTGAAAAGATCTGTTTGGCGGAGATATTATTTAATGAATCTTTTTCCCTCTTTTTCTTGAAAAACTGAGTGTCATTAAAAAACTGATTAAACTGCGAAATACTGTCCTGATCGATATCCAGGGATATTTTCTCGTAAGATTTAAAAGAGTAGGAGCCTAAACTTTTTGGCGAATTCTCCCTGAACAGCCTGTTCACCTTTTTAAGGATTTCCAAAGCCCGGGGATCGCTTCGGTCTTCAATGATTACAGTTTCAATATCCGTTGTTTTTGATATTTTTTTCATCATCAAAACTTCCATGTCTGCTTCAACAGATGCTGTCTCATTTTGATATTTTTCTGCCTGGATTTCAAGGGTACTGCAGGAGGACTTAAATTCCAGGATGCCCTGGATATCTGTAAAGCCTAAAACCTTTCCATCACAGGATATTTTGGCGTTGGATATTGGTTTCTGGTCGGTTTCATCAATGACCTTAATCCTTGATTGGGTAAAACCAAAGAAGCTGATCATCAAAAACAATAAAACTAAAAACCTTTTCATGCAAGAATTAGGTCAAAAGTAGTAATATTTCTTGTGTTGAGAAAGTTTTTATGATTTGTTAATACATTGATTTCATCTAAGGTTCAGATAGAAAAAATACAGAAAAAAAACTCCTGATATTTTCAGGAGTTTTGATGTTTTATGATAAAAGGATTATTCCTAAATATTCAAAGCTTTTTGGTAAGCATTTTCCAGGCCGTCAAGGTTTTTACCTCCCGCTGTTGCAAAGCCCGGATTTCCGCCTCCGCCTCCCTGGATCTCTTTTGCCAGGTCTTTTACGATAGCTCCTGCCTGATAATCTGCTGCCAGATCATCAGAAACTCCAACGGTGATCATTGGTTTTCCGTCTGCATCGGAAAGAATAATCGTTACTGAAGATGGGATTTCTCTCTTCAGCTGGAATACAATGTCTTTCACAGAACCTGCATCCAGGGAAGTTTTCTTCACCAACAGCTGCTTGTTGCCTTTCTGCTCGTAAGCATTTTTCCATTCACCGATCTCACCTTTTGCTTTTTCCTTTTTAAGGGCTTCCACTTCAGATTTTAAAGATGTATTTTCTTCAATCAGTTTTTCTATAGATCTTACAACATCTTTAGACTTCAATAGTTGAGAAAGCTCATGAATCTGATTTTCCAGATTTTTGAAATACTCCTCAGATTTATCTCCTGAAATGGCTTCAATTCTTCTGATCCCTGCAGCAGCAGAACCTTCAGAAGTAATTTTGAAATGACCGATTTCGATTGTATTTTTTACGTGAGTTCCCCCGCAAAGCTCCTTAGAGCTTCCAAACTGGATCATTCTCACATTGTCACCGTATTTTTCACCGAATAAAGCCATAGCTCCTTTATCCAAAGCCTCCTGAATAGGAATGCTTCTGAACTCCTGTAAAGCAATGCTTTCTTTGATCTTGTGGTTTACTTTTTCTTCTACCAATGCCAGTTCTTCTTCCGTCATTTTATTGAAATGAGAGAAGTCGAAACGAAGATAATCAGGACCTACGTAAGAACCTTTCTGCTCTACATGAGTTCCTAAAACCTCTCTTAATGCCTCATGTAAAAGGTGAGTTACCGAGTGATTCGCTTGAGAATTTTTTCTGTCGGTTGCATCAACTTTAGCATAGAAAACGGCCCCGGCATCTTTCGGAAGACCATTGATCAGGGAAATGATCAGTCCGTTTTCTTTTTTGGTTTCTAAAACTTCAAAGCTTTCAACGGCATTTTCCAGAATACCTTTGTCTCCCACCTGGCCACCGCCTTCTGGATAGAATGGAGAACTGCTCAGTACTACCTGGTAAAATTCTCCGTCTTTGTTTTCTACTTTTCTGTATCGTGTAATATAGGTTTCAGACTCGATCTGATCATATCCTACAAAGTTTTCAGGTTTTGTTTCTAAAGTTACCCAGTCATATACTTTCTGAGCAGAATCAGCTTTGGAACGGAGTTTTTGCTTTTCCATTTCAACTTTGAATCCCGCTTCATCAATGGTAAGTCCTTTTTCTTCTGCAATAATTCTCGTTAAATCATCCGGGAACCCGTACGTATCATATAATTCAAAAACTTCTTCGCTTGGTAATACTTTTGAATTATCTGCAATAGTCTGCTGAATTAACTTTTCAACTCTGATCAGTCCGTTTTCAATAGTTTTCAAGAATGAATCTTCCTCACTTTTGATCACCTCGGAAACCAGTTTCCCCTGCTTTTCGATCTCAGGGAAGAAAGGGCCCATTTGCTCTTGAAGTACAGCAACAAGTTTGTAAAGGAAAGGTTCTTTCATTCCTAGGAATCGGTAAGAATAAGAGATTGCTCTTCTTAAAATTCTTCGGATTACATACCCTGCACCTCCATTGGAAGGAAGCTGCCCGTCAGCAATTGCAAAAGCAACCGCTCTGATGTGGTCTACCACAACACGGATTGCAATATCTTTTTCGTCTTCTAAAATTCCTGTATATTTTTTACCTGAAAGTTCTTCCACTTTAGCAATAAGCGGAGTGAAAACATCGGTGTCATAATTTGAAGATTTGCCCTGAAGTGCCATACACAGACGCTCGAAGCCCATTCCTGTATCCACATGCTGCTGAGGAAGTTTTTCCAAACTTTTATCTGCCTTTCTGTTGAATTCCATGAATACCAGGTTCCATACTTCCACTACCTGAGGATGGTCGTTATTTACCAGATCAAGTCCTGAAACTTTAGCTTTTTCTTCTTCAGTTCTAAGGTCAACGTGGATTTCTGAACACGGTCCGCACGGTCCGCTTTCTCCCATTTCCCAAAAATTATCTTTTTTGTTTCCATTGATAATTCTGTCTTCCGAAATGTGTGATTTCCAGAAATTGTAAGCATCCTGATCTCTTTCCAAATTCTCAGAAGCATCTCCTTCGAAAATGGTTACGTATAAATTTTCTTTTGGAATTCCGAATACTTCAGTCAGTAATTCCCAGGCAAAAGCAATAGCATCTTTTTTGAAATAATCACCAAAAGACCAGTTTCCCAACATTTCAAACATGGTGTGGTGGTATGTATCTCTTCCCACATCATCTAAGTCATTATGCTTTCCGGAAACTCTAAGGCATTTCTGTGTATCTGCAATTCTTGGTGCTGTAGGCGTTTTGTAGCCTAAGAAGAAATCTTTGAACTGTGTCATTCCTGAGTTGGAAAACATAAGGGTAGGGTCGTCTTTCAGAACGATAGGTGCTGAAGGAACGATAAGGTGGTCTTTACTTTTAAAATAATCTAAAAATTTTTGACGTATCTCTTGTGATGTCATAGTATTGCTTTGCTTTTAAAACTATCAAATTTTTGATAAGATGCAAATTTAATGTTTTTAAGCGATTTGTAAATAATTTTATGCTATGTTTTGAATGGTGTAGGACGGGAAGTGTTTATATTTTGAGATTGCTTTACCTGTAGTTGCAATGACGATCGTAATAAAACTTTGTATATTATCATTTAACTTTTTATATTCGTTTTAATATTAAATAAAGCCTTGATAGATTTTTATGATTTCGAAGTTCAATATATAATGTTCTGCGCAATTGATAAAATGAGTTTTTATGATATTAAAGAATAAAAAATGACGAAAAATGAAGTGCTGAAAAGCTGGGTAGAACAGTATTCCGGGCCTCTTCTGAAAAGAGCAGCTTATCTGCTTTCAGATAAAGTGGAAGCAGAAGATCTGGTACAGGATGTGTTTTTAGCGGCCTATTCGTCTTATGACTCTTTTGAAGAAAAAAGCCAGCCGCTAACCTGGCTGATGGCTATTTTAAACAGAAAAGCTGCCGATTTTTACCGTAAAAAATATAAATCAGAACCGGAGATCAGGCTGGATCATTTTTTTGATGAAACAGGTTCCTGGAAGAATGACAGTGTTTTGAATGACTGGAATGTTTCGGATAAAGAGCCGGAGCTTTTGGATAATAATGATTTCAATAAAACGCTGGAAGATTGCATTGAGGATTTGCCCGCCAGATGGAAGATTCCGATGAAAATGTATTATCTTCAGGAAAAAAAAGCACCGGAAGTGAGTCAGGAATTGCAGATTTCTGCGACCAATCTATGGAAGATTCTTCAGAGAAGCAGAATGCAGCTGAGGGAGTGCCTTGAGGTCAACTGGTTTGCCAACTTATAACCATATCATAAAATGTTGAGAAAATTTATTCATATTCTGTTCCTGCCATGCAGCAAAGCTACAATGCTGATGGAAAAAAGGAATGCCAAAGCGATCTCCCAAAAGGAAGACTGGCAGCTTTCCATGCACATAAAGATCTGTAAATGGTGTAGAGCTTATGAAGAGAAACTTAAAATTTTGGATGATATTTTAAAACGTAAACTGTCTCAAAAAGAAAATGCTGAAATTAATGATTCTGATATTCAGGGTGTTAAAAATAAAGTTTTAGAAAAATTAAATCTTTAGAAGAAATGCTGTCAGGATTTTGAAATGTTTCCGACTATACTTTTGACAATAATAAAGGATCATTCAAAATCTTAAAGACATGAACGGAACATTACAACTTAACGTAGAATCGCCGACGTACAAAACAGGATATTATATTTCGCTTTTTGGTGCCGCGTTTATTTTACTCTGGATTGGCGTATTTAAATTCACACCCACAGAAGCTGCTGCCATTAAACCTCTGGTTGAAAACCATTTCCTTACTTTTTTCGTATATAAAATAGCAGGCATCCAGATGGTGTCAAATGCTATCGGAGTGATAGAAATTATCATTGCTTTATTACTGATATTTAGTGTGAAATTTGCATCTCTAAGAAAGTATGCCGGAGGCGGGATGATTATGACATTTCTTGTAACACTGAGCTATCTGTTTACCACTCCCGGAATCTGGAAAATAGTGGATGGAGTTCCTGTCACAGATTTTTTTATTCTGAAAGATCTAATGCTTTTAGGATTTGGATTATTGATATTTCAAAAAAAATGAATACAAATAAAAAGATAAAAATGAAAAATATATTAATATTACTCGGAATGATTCTGGGAATAGGAGTATTTGCAATGAGTTGTGGAGATTCAAAAAAAATGAAATCCACTGAAACTAAAAGAGAAAATGAGACCATTATGGATAGTAAAAATGTAAAAGAAGTTTATTTTGCAGGCGGATGTTTCTGGGGAACAGAACACTTTTTTCAACAAATTCGTGGCGTTGTAGGAACTGAAGTTGGCTACGCAAACGGAAATGTTAAAAATCCGACGTATGAGCAGGTGGTAAGTCATACGACAGGTTTTGCTGAAACGGTAAAAGTGAAATATGATCCTGAACAGGTTGATCTTAGGCTGCTGATTGATTTGTATTTTAAAACGATTGATCCGACAAGTTTAAACCAACAGGGAAATGATAGGGGAGATCAGTACAGAACAGGGATTTATTCTACAGATAAAGATACAGAGGCTATTGTAAAAGAAGAAGTTACGAAATTATCTAAGAATTTCAGTAAGCCGGTTGTAGTAGAAACAATTCCGTTGAAAAACTTCTATAAAGCGGAAGATTATCATCAGGATTATCTCGGCAAAAATCCGGGAGGTTACTGTCACATTGAACCGGGCCTTTTTGAAATGGCTAAAAATGCCAACCCGCTTCCCAAAGCAAAATACCAGAAGCAGGATAAAAAAGTTTTGAAAGAAAAGCTGACTGAAGAACAGTATAAAGTAACTCAGGAAAACGCAACGGAAAGACCTTTCCAGAATGAATACTGGGACGAAACCCGTGAAGGTATTTATGTAGATATCACCACAGGAGAACCCCTGTTTATTTCAACCGATAAGTTTGAATCAGGTTGTGGATGGCCAAGTTTTTCAAAACCGATTACCAAAAAACTGATCGATGAGAAAATGGACAAATCTGCCGGAATGGTAAGGGTGGAGGTAAGAAGTAAAACAGGAGACGCTCACCTTGGACACGTTTTCACAGACGGTCCTGCAGATAAAGGAGGTCTTAGATACTGCATCAACAGTGCTTCGCTGAAGTTTATTCCTAAAGCTGACATGGAGAAAAAAGGCTACGGAGATTATATCTCTCTGCTGGATAAAAAGTAATATGAAGATAGACCGCTGAAAGGCGGTCTTTTTTTTGATCAAGATGCAAATTTTTGCGGATAGCGCGGATATTTGGGCACCCTTTTAATAATGAATTTGAAACCTCCTTTCCCTGATCAAAACAAAAAAGTGATCCAAAGGACCACTTCATTTTAAATTATTCAATCTTCCAATTTTTAAATCTCATACACCTACCAATCCCTTTTTCTCAGGATCCAGTAAGACCCAAAAATAAAGATTACAGACCAAATGATACACGCTATCATACTTTCTGTAGGATAATGAGCTTCATATTTTACCCCCATAACTTTGATTATATTTAATCTCATCAGGGGATTCGGGATTAAATTTGACATGCTTTCTAAAGGCAAAAGATTGGTGATGAAGAAATCATTCTCAAGAACTGCTTTTCTTTGTGCCCCTTGCATTCCTGTTAATTTCTGGTAAGCTTCGAGCCCTGCCAAAATCTTTTCAGCAACCCAGTATGCGAAGAAACCCAGGAATACAAACATAGATTTTCTCAGTAATACAGAAAGGAACATCAGGAAAGAGAAGAATGTAAACAGCTTTACAAAATAATTTCCGATATAGTAAACCTCTGCATAAATTTTTGAAGCATCAGTAACCTTGGAATACTGGTGTCCCAAAAACATAGTAATGATAAACACAATCAATGTGGAAACTGTTGTAAAGATGGTAATTGTTAAAAGCTTTGAACTTATAAATTCCTTTCTGCTCAGTCCGTCGATCGTATTTTGCTTAAACATTCTGTTGGTGAATTCCTGGGAGATTGAAAAAACAATAATTAATCCAAGAAAGATCTTTAGCAAAGCGACAATCCATGTGGTGAAATTCCAGATCTCCGGGAAATTATAAATGCCCTGTTCTTTTAAATTAACAGTTCCTCCGAAAACATTCAGATCCACCAGCCCGATGAAAAGAAGAGCGATGAGAATGGCGAAATATAAGATTGTGAAAACCTTGAACGGTTTGTAGTTCAGGTTTTTATAATATTCTAATTTTAATAGTTTAAGCATGGGTATTCGTGTTTTTTACAAGTTCAAGGAATTGAGACTCCAGAGACAGTTTTTTCTTCGTTAAATGAGAAAGATAAATCCCTTTTTCGGCAAGCTTCTGATTTAAAGTTGAGGCAGATATAGAGGCGTCATCTCGAATCTGAGCCTTGATAATATCACCGTCTGCTTTTACAGCACTGAACCACTGAAGCTCCTCCAGGGCATTTAAAAGAAGTGTATTGTTGTCCGCCTTTAACTCAAAATATCCGTTGTTAGCCGTTATTTCATCCACCCGTCCGCAATAGATGGAATTTCCTTCCTTCAAAACAATAACGTGGCTGCAGATCTTTTCAATTTCGTCCAGAAGATGACTGGCAATGATAATAGTGATACCCTGCTTGGCAATTTTGCTGATGATATCTCTGATCTGGATAATTCCTTCAGGATCCAGTCCGTTGGTAGGTTCGTCAAGAATCATCACCTCCGGATTATTCAGCATGGCTGATGCTATGGACAAACGTTGCTTCATCCCCAAAGAATATGTTTTGAAAGCATCTTTTTTCCTTTCCAAAAGACCAACAGTTTTCAGGACTTCATCAATTCTTGTGTGAGGAGTTCCTTTAATTTCAGCGACGATCTTCAGATTCGTTTCAGCATCCAGATACGGATAAAAATTAGGCTGTTCTATAATAGCTCCAATCTTTTTCAAGGTATCCGGATCCGTTCCTTTCTGCCCAAACCAATACCAATCTCCGCTGGTTGGATTGATCGTAGATAACAGCATTCCGAATGTCGTGGATTTTCCGCTCCCGTTTGGTCCTAATAAACCATAGACATTTCCTCTTTCTACATCAAAAGAGATATTGTTGACAACAGTTCTCTTGAATTTCTTGGTTAAATTCTTTACTGATAAAATTTTTTCCATGTAATTTGTTTTACATAGTAGTAGTCTATGTAATTAAGGGATTGTTACAGCGTTATTGTTTTTTTTAGATAATATTTAGCCAAATACCAAAACTCACTGTAACAAGATTCACGGTCTTATTGTTTTATAGATGTAACTATTTTTATGGAGTACAGACCTATTGAGGAAACTATCACAACAAAAAAAACAAACTATGAATATTATGAAATGGATAAAAAGACTGTTAATGGCCTTGCTTTTAATCGTCATCCTATTACTAATTACCGGATTTATTTTTGAAAAAATATCCCGTTCAATAGCTGAAAAAATCCAGCCGGATGGCCAGTTTGTAGAAGTTGAAAACCATAAAATACACTATTTACAGGAAGGAAAGGGCGGACCTACAGTCGTTTTCGAAACAGCTTTCGATCCAGCGGGTCATCTGCAGTGGTATCATATCCAGAAAAATCTTCCGAAAACCTATACTACATTTTCTTATGACAGATCCGGGATTCTGTGGAGTGAGCGGGGAACAAACCCTAAAACAGGCGAAAAAATGGCAGAAGAACTTCATACGCTTCTAGAAAAATCAAAAGCCCCGAAGCCCTATATCCTTGTCGGACATTCCTTCGGGGGAATGCTTATCCGGTTCTTCGTACAAAAATATCCGGCGGATGTAGCAGGAGTGATATTGGTAGACAGCCAATATCCGGCAGATGAAAAATACCTGTCACCTGAAATGCATAAAATGGTAAATCAAGGGCTTCCGGGAGGATTTCTCCAGTTTGCAAATACTTTCGGTATGGCAAGGCTTATGTTTGAAAATATGTTTCCGGCCACGACTGAGTATAAATTCCAAAACTCTGTGATGCCTGCGCTGCTTTACAAAAGTGCTGATGCTACCCTGGAAGAACAGGACCATATGAAATCTATTAAAGCTGAAGCTGCTGCCATCAATTCTTTTGGCTCAATTCCTTTGTGTATAATTACAGCAGGTGATAAGACAAGATATAATACCTTTATTAAAGATCAGAAATTAAAAAGCGAAATGCTTCAAGCGTGGGATAAAATGCAGAAAGATTTGCTGAATTTATCTACCGACAGTAAACAGATCATTGTACCAAAAAGTGGACATTATATTAATCAGGACCAGCCGAAGATCATAGAAGAAGCTGTAAACGATATGGTTAAAAAAGTTACGGTTAAGTAAAAGGCTCTTGCTTTCCTGTTTTTCTTCTTCATAAGACCAGGGTGGGTTTATGTTAAACTTTAATATATTTTCCCGTAGATTTTAAGATTAAAATATTAAATTTGATAGAATTAATCGGTAGTTTATGAAGTTAATTGAGTTAGCTAAGGAGCTTAATGTTTCAGCAGAAGCCATCAAACAGTTTATCCAGGATTTTGATCTTGAGCTGGGGGTATGCATAAGTACAAACTTTGAAGTAAAGAAAGATTTCGAAAAGTTTGCCCGTGAAAACCTGGACTTTTTAAAGCTTTATGAAAAAGATCTGGACAAAAATAAAACCCTGGAGCAGATCGCAGAGGTGATCAATCAGCCCAAAGAAAAGATCGAAGAAGCGATTAAAGAAGGAAATCCCAATATTTTTGATAACGGCTTTTTCCGTTCCTCAATCTCAAGTTATGGTATAGATAATAAATTGGGTGGCAATTATCAGTTTGTCTATGATTATTTCGGGCAAAAAACGACTCTTCAACATAGAGATTTTATCGGATACAGAGATTTATTCTTTTATATATCGGCTGTTTTAGAACCATTCTTAAATCCTCAGCAGATCAAAGATTGGGGCATTCACAAACCGGCAGGCATTATTCTGTACGGGCCTCCCGGCAGTGGGAAAATATTCTGGGCGACCAAAATCTCCGAGATTATCGGATATCAATTTAAAGAAGTCAAAAAACATTATTTGGGAACCTCTTTCATAGACGGAAATAAAACCAACTTCAATGATTTTCTGCTCACCATGATGAAAGAAGAAAAAGTTCTGCTTTTTCTTGACGATTTTGATGAGATTATGATGGAGAGAAAAGCGGAAACAAACCTTGCTTCCTGTAATCTGGAAACCCAGGAATTAATCCTGCATTATATCGGGAAATTTGAAAAAGAAGAGCTGTTGATGGTGGGGTCCGCCAATTCTGTTTCGGAGATTGACGAAGAAATTCTCGCTCCGGGAAGATTTGATGTGATGATTCCTATATTCCCTCCCAATGCTTCAGAGCGTTCAGAGATTATTCTGTATGCGATGACCAGAGAGCTTGAAGAAGATTCTCTTTTGTATAAAATTCTTAAAAATAACAAAGCCGATAAAGTTCCGTTCTGGCATGAGATTTCATCTAAAATGAAGGCATTCAGCAATACAATGCTCATTGATTTTACGCAGAGTCTGAAGAAACGTCTTAAAAACCGATATCAGCAGACCAAAAATGAAAATCTTAAGATCGATCAGAAACTTTTGGAAGCAGCGCTGAGAGATGCTGCCGGAAAGCTGACCGGGGAGTATCTGGATCAGGTTGCAAGATTCCTGGCAGATGCTGTAATCAATAATTTCGACGAATTTAAATTCAGGATTCAGGCTCTGAAAAAAGAGCTGGATACTTATAAAGCCGTTGAAGAGCCAAGAAGAGCAATCGGTTTTCAGCATAATGGTGAAGAGGGACATGATCCTGAAAAAGGGTAATGCGGGATTCGGGTTTGAGAGTTTTTAGTGTGGGAAAGTTTTAGAGTAAGAGAGCTTGAATGCGATAACGTTTGAGGATGGAAATCTTTAATCTGAAATTTGAAATCTGATATCTTGGCTCTTGACTCTTGGTTCAAATTCTTTTAACATACATACATTCTACATTGTACAAAAAATGAACAGCATCTGGGAACTGGAAACCTTTTACAGAAAAAGAGATATGGTCATCATCGGATCAGGATTTTCCGGGCTTTGGACTGCTATATCCATTAAGGAAAAATATCCTGAAAAATCTGTTTTAATTATTGAAAGAAATACCGTTCCGCTTGGAGCTTCAACTAGAAACGCCGGTTTTGCCTGCTTTGGAAGCTTAACGGAAGTCATTGCCGATTCCGGCAACATGGGCTGGGAAAAAACACTTGCTCTTGTTAAGATGAGGTTTGAAGGGCTCCAGAAGATCAGAAAATATTTTAAGGACAGCGAAATAGATTTTGAGCTCAATGGAGGCTATGAAATTCTAAATAATGATGAATCTTTACAACAATTAGATACGGTCAATAAAAAGCTGAAAGAGATAACCGGTCTCGAAAAAACCTATTTTCTTAACCAGAAGAAGATCGAAGAATTCGGTCTTGGGAAATCTAAGTTTTTGGTAGAAAATCCCTGTGAAGGAAGTTTGCATTCCGGAAAATTATTGCAGAAGCTTTTAGAAAAATGCAATGAACTGAAAGTCGAATTCCTGTTTGGAACAGAAGTGAAAAACATTGATGAGAATACAGGAGAAATTGAGATATGTCTTTCGGAAAATCTTTCTGTAAAGTCGGATCAGATTATTTACTGTACGAATGCTTTCAGTGCAAAGTTTCTTGAAAAAGAAGAAATTATCCCGGCACGGGGACAGATTCTTTTAACCGAGCCAATTGATGGATTAAAGCTCAGAGGGACATTCCATTATGACGAAGGATTTTATTATTTCAGAAACCTTGGAAGCAGGGTTCTCTTAGGCGGCGGAAGAAATCAGGATTTTAAAACCGAAGAAACAACCGTTTTTGAAACCACAGAATTTCTACAGAAACATTTGGAAAACTTTTTAAAAGAAGTTATTTTACCAGGGCAAGACTTTAAGATTGCGCTTCGCTGGTCTGGAATTATGGCTATGGGTTCAGAAAAAATACCGATTGTAAAACAGCTTTCAGAAAGGCAGTTCTGTGCCGTAAGGCTTTCAGGAATGGGAGTGGCGCTGGCCCCGAAAATAGGAGAAATAATGGCTGAAATGATTTAAATATAAAATTATGACGAATGAAATATTTACCTTTTGAACGGATCATTTATAGAACAAATTTGTCCGAACAGGAAGTAATAACAAGGCTTTCAAGTTTTGTTGAACCCAGAAAATTTGGTTTTGGAAGGAACCCAATAAAGGAATATGAAGGATCTGTGAATAATAACAGTTTTGAAATCCAAAGAGTTATCAAAAACAGAAATTCTTTCCTTCCTCAAATAAGCGGAACCATTCAGAAAAACAATGGTGAAACACAGATAAAGATTACCATGCAATTGCATTGGATTGTATTTGTTTTCTTGATTTTCTGGTGTGGATTTGTTGTATTGTTTTTAATAGGCATCCTAGTCATGGAAGATTTGAAATCTTTGGAATTTTTTTCGCCTATGTTCATGTTATTATTTGTTTATGCTTTAACGATGTATGGTTTTAAAAGTGAAAGTAAAAAATCAAAAGAATACTTCGAAAAGAATTTTGATGCTAAAATAATCAGTGAATAAATATTACCAATAGGGTTTTAAAAAACGATCAACTCAAAATTCAAAATCTCGTCACTCTAAAAGAATTCCGTATTTTTGCATAAAATAACAAATTCGTGATCAACAACGACCAGATAAAAGAAGTTCAGTCCAGAATTGGCGACTTATATAAATACCTTCAGATCGAAAAAAAGAAGATAGAAATAGCGAATGATGATGAAAAAACCGCTGCACCCGAATTTTGGGACAATCCAAAAGAAGCCGAAGTATTTCTGAAGCAGTTACGTTCCAAAAAAAGATGGGTAGAGGATTATGAAGAGATCAGTACCCAGTTTGAGGACCTGCAGGTTCTTGCAGAATTTGCCAAAGAAGATCCGGACTCTGAAAAAGAGCTGGATGAAACATTTCCACAGCTTGTAGAAAAAATAGAAGACCTGGAATTCAAAAATATGCTTTCCAATGAAGGAGATGAGCTTTCTGCTGTTCTTCAGATTACTGCAGGAGCCGGAGGTACGGAAAGTTGCGACTGGGCTTCGATGCTGATGAGAATGTATACCATGTGGGCAGAAAAACAAGGCTATAAAATCCGTGAGCTTAACTATCAGGAAGGTGAGGTAGCCGGAGTAAAAACCGTTACACTGGAAATTGATGGTGAATATGCCTTCGGATATCTGAAGGGTGAGAACGGAGTACACAGGCTCGTAAGGATTTCCCCTTTCGACAGCAATGCAAAACGCCATACCAGTTTCGTTTCAGTATATGTTTACCCTTTAGTGGACGATACCATTGAAATTAACATTAATCCTGCCGATATTTCATTTGAAACGATGAGGTCTTCCGGAGCCGGGGGACAGAACGTCAACAAGGTAGAAACTGCCGTACGTCTTCGCCACGCACCAACCGGAATTATTATTGAAAACTCAGAGTCGCGTTCCCAGCTTCAGAACAAAGAAAAAGCCATGCAGCTCCTTCGTTCAAGACTTTATGAAATGGAGCTTGAGGCACGTATGAAAGCAAGAAACGAGATAGAGGCCAATAAAATGAAAATAGAATGGGGAAGCCAGATCAGAAACTACGTGATGCATCCGTATAAACTGGTGAAAGATGTTCGTTCCGGTCACGAAACTTCAGACGTGGATTCCGTCATGAACGGAAATCTTACGCCATTCCTGAAAGCTTACCTCATGGCCGATGGTACCGCTGTTTCAGACGATGATATGGACTTGTAAAATATCATGTCCTTATTTTAGTTAAAATCTTATAATTAATTTTTGTTTAAGACTTTTTACGCTTACTTTTGTTGTTAATCGTTATATATGGAAGATTTCAATAGCTGGAGAGATTTACTGAACCCCGAGTTTTATATCAAAATGGGTGGGTTCTGGCTTATTTTATTTATTGTTTTTGCTGAAACAGGTCTTTTTGTAGGATTTTTCCTGCCCGGAGATTCATTACTGTTTGTGTCAGGAATTTACGCTGTTGAAATTATCAAAGAGACTTTTGGCTCCACTGGGAGCGACTTTTTAGATACGACTATTCTGGCTTCCTGTGTAGCACTTGCCGCTATTATTGGGAATGAGGTTGGATATTATTTTGGAGTGAAAACAGGTCCCGCTTTATATAAAAAGCAGGATACCATGCTGTTTAAGAAGAAATACCTTTATCAGGCCCATGACTTTTTTGAAAAGCACGGAGCACTGGCGATCATTATGGCCAGATTTTTACCGGTGGTAAGAACCTTTACTCCAATTGTTGCGGGTATTGTGAAAATGGACAAAAAAGAATTTTTAAGAGATAATATTATCGGCGCAGTTCTTTGGTCATTCATCCTCATCTTTGCCGGACATTATCTGGACAAGCTTTTCCAGGAGCAGTTCGGAATCAATTTAAAAGAGAAGCTGGAACTGATCATCATCATCATCGTGTTAGTAACAACACTTCCGGTAATCATCAAATTTGTTTTTGGGAAGAAAGAAGACTTCTCTAAATACGAAGACAAAGATCCTGAATAAAAAATATAAAACAATATAGATAACCTGTCTTTCCGGCAGGTTATTTTTTTATCCATTCCAGAATATTCGGATAGATAATGCTGTCTCTTTTTATTTTGCTGAAAAACCTCGGGGCGTGACCTGTTCTTTTCATAAAAACAAGTTTATGGATTACATTCTGTTCGGTAAGCGCAGAATCCATAGATAGTCCCTGATGCTGATTCACCAGAAAGTCATTATTACCCTGAAAAAGTAATGTGGGAACGTTGGATATATTGGCAATCGGACTCGCTTCTCTAAATGCTTCAGATATATTTTTACGGTCAAATTTTGTTCCTACCACTTTCTGGAAGGTTGGAGAAGTATATTTTGAATAAAATGATTTCAGGTATTCCGGGCTGTAAAAATCCGTCGGACCACTCATTGAAATAATTTTTTTGATCTGTTCAGGATGTTTGTATCCGTAGAGCAGGGCAAGATGACCGCCGGCACTTTCCCCAAGCAGAATATAATTATTGGGTTGAAGCTCTGCTTTTTCAGCCAGGGAATTAAACTTTTCAATAGCAGCGCCAATATCCTCCAGCTGCTGCTTATAAGTGATATTTTTACGCTTTGAAACAAGCCTGTAATTCATATTGATGCTCGGAATCTTATGTTCAAAAAGCATTTTCTGCACCTGGATCATGTGTTCCTTTTTTCCCAGAGTCCAGGCACCACCATGTACAATAAGTACTATAGGTACATCTTGTGCATAATCCAACGGAAGAAAAACGTCCATTTTCTGCCTTTTATGCTCCCCGTATTTTAAATTATATATCTTCTGCTGTCCGCCGGTGCCTACCCAGACCCTGAATTTTGTATTGCATGACTGCAGCACGAAACTAAGGCATCCTACAACAAAGAAATGGTATCTCAGAATGAGCTTTTTCATTAATTAAAATTACAGAAAAATTATAGTAAGTAAGGCTTTTAGATAATGATTTTTGATAGGTAGGAATCCAATATTCATACACAGAGATGAGAAAAATTAAGGCTTAAAGCTTTTCTCCTGTCTTTGATGAAAGTCCTTTTTTGATGGTAATTACACCTTTCTCGCCCTCTTTGAAAATAAAGGTAATTTCACTGTCGTCATCCTGCAGAAAAAACGAATGGTCATTTTCAGCCAGCATTCTTACTTTTGGTTCGTTGTTATTCTGAATAAAAAGCTGCCCATTTTCATACAAAATATGGATTGTATTATCTTCCGACAATTTATAATTACCCGCATATTTTTTAAGAATAGAATCGTCCGGGAGTATTTCTTTTTTTGGCTTTGGAAGCTCATAAGGTTGATTTAAAAGCGCACCCAGAATCGTATTGCCCGCTTTCTCCAGCTTTTTACTGGTAATATTGTTGAGCAGTATAATGCAGATGTCATCATCAGGAATCATCGCCAAATAACTTGTCGCACCTTCAATATTTCCTCCGTGATTAATCACTTTTTTTCCGTAAAGGTCATCAATAAACCAGCCGTAGCCGTAGCCGCTT
Organism: Chryseobacterium lathyri; assembly: GCF_003290185.1. Classification (GTDB taxonomy): domain Bacteria; phylum Bacteroidota; class Bacteroidia; order Flavobacteriales; family Weeksellaceae; genus Chryseobacterium; species Chryseobacterium lathyri. The sequence goes on from NZ_QNFY01000005.1 coordinate 342,449, forward strand.
AGAAAAGGTGTTGTTGCTTTCCTGAACGTTTCTTTAGAAACAATCTTATAATCTCTGAGTCCTTTATAGTATTTGTAAAGATCTTCAGCTGTGCTGTAAATCTGCCCTGCAGAGGCTGTTAATTCAGGATTCCATATTTCTGTTTTTTCCTGTCTTGTTTTTGAAAGGTAAGCGTAAGGAACGGTTTTGTCCGGACTTTTCAAAGCTGGGTAATCAAAGCCGGTATGATTCATTTTCAGGGGATCTAAGATGAATTTTCTCACAGCATCTTCATAAGAAAGGCCTGTAATTTTTTCAATAATAACTCCAAGCAGAATATATCCCGAATTGGTATATGAAAACTGGCTTCCCGGTTCAAAATCTAAAGGCTCGTCCTTGAAAAAGGAAATTTCCTTATTTGGGCTAATGCTTTCTCCCGTATGAAGAAGACGGAAATATTCCTTGTTTCGCAATGGTTCATAAATTCCTGAAGTGTGGGTGAGGAGATGCTCGACTGTAATTTCATTTCCTCTGGGATAACCTGCAATAAATTTAGAAATAGGATCTTTTACAGAGAGTTTTCCTTCCTCGCTTAGCTTTACGATAGTTAATGCAGTAAAAGATTTCGTTAAAGAAGCAATCTGGTAAATGCTGTTGTTTTGATTAGGAATTTTCTTTTCTGCGTTCTGCCAGCCATAAGATTTTTCAAAGATGGTTTTATTTTGATAATGGATCAGTGCTGTTCCATTAAATTTATTAATTGCAGAATAAGCCCTGATAATCCCATCTATTTCCTTTTTTTTCTTTTCTAAGTTATCCACGGGAACATCCGTTGTATTTTGGGCCTTGAATGGAGAACAGAATGTACTGGATATAAAAGTCATACACCCTAAAAAGAAAATATAATGTTTACAGTTCATGGTATTGCCGTTTTTTTTAACAGGGTAAAAGTAAGCAGAGTTTTTTCAATTAAACCGCTCATCATCAGAAAATATTTTAAATTAATATCCAGAAACAAATTGAAAATAGATTTTAATAATTATTTTTGCTCGACTTAACATATATTAAAAAAACATTAAAATAATATGGCATCTGGTTTTTTTGCAATTTTAGATGATATCGCGGCACTGATGGATGATGTAGCGGTGACAAGTAAAATAGCCACACAGAAAACAGCGGGTATCCTTGGCGATGATCTGGCTGTGAATGCAGAGAAGGCCACAGGTTTCCTTTCTTCACGGGAAATTCCGGTTTTGTGGGCAATTACAAAAGGCTCATTTATCAACAAATTGATCATTCTGCCCGTTGTATTTTTGCTCAACTGGCTGTATGCACCTGCAATTAATTACGTATTGATTCTCGGAGGATTATATTTAGCTTTTGAAGGGGTTGAAAAAATTATAGAATTTCTTTTTCACCGCGAAAAAGAAGGTCATGAAGTTGTGGAAGAAATTATTGAGGACGAAAAAAGTGATGAAGAGATAGAAAAAGCAAAGGTAAAATCGGCAATTACTACAGATTTTATTTTATCAATTGAGATTGTAATTATTGCTTTAGGAACAGTTTTGGAAGAAAATCATCCTTTCATTACTCAGATTTTAGTAACCAGTTTGGTAGCATTTATTGCGACTGTGGGAGTTTACGGAATTGTTGCTTTAATCGTAAGAATGGATGATGCAGGATTTAAGCTAATCAAAAAAAGTAATGATAAAGGGTTCTTTGGAAAGCTTGGACATCTGTTGGTAAAAGCTCTCCCTATCGTTATTAAAGCTTTGGGAGTTATCGGGACAATTGCCTTAATTATGGTAGCTGGTGGTATTTTTGCCCATAGAATTGAATTTCTTCACCATGTTTTACCTTCCTGGTCTTCTAATGAATTTCTGACTATTTTAAAGGAAATTATTCTTGGTCTTATAGGAGGATTAGGTGCTGTAGCTATTTTTACGGCAGGGAAGAAAATCTACTCACTGGCATTTAAAAAATAATTGTTTACAGATATAACAACAAAAAAACTCAGCAATACAGTACTGCTGAGTTTTTTTATATTTGAATGAAAAGAGGCCTTGTAAGCCTCTCCGGATTAATTGAATAAATCTTTTACTTTGTCAAAAAAAGTCTTCTCCTTTCCGGAAGGTTCTGCAACCATTTCTCCACTTGACATCTGCTTTTCAAAGAAATCTTTCTGTTCTTTAGTCAGTTTTTGTGGGGTCCATACATTAATGTGAATGAACATATCACCTTTTCCATAGCTGTCGATGCTTGGAAGGCCTTTTCCTGCCAGTCTAAGGATCTTTCCGGACTGTGTACCCGGATCAACAGTAATTTTCACTTTACCGCCTACTGTAGGAACTTCTTTCTTAGTTCCCAAAGCTGCTTCTGCAAATGAAACATATAATTCCTGGTGAAGATTATCTCCCTCTCTCTTAATTGTTTTATCAACTTCCTCTTCAATGATCACTAAAAGATCTCCTGGAATTCCGCCGAAAGGAGCATCATTTCCTTTTCCTCTTACATTAAGCTGGATACCATCTCTTGCCCCTGCCGGAATATTGATGGAAATTTCTTCCTCATCTTTTATTAATCCCTGTGCATTGGCTCCTGCTGGAATTTTATCTGCCACTTTACCGATTCCCTGACAGGTACTGCAGGTAGTCTGTGTCTGCATCTGTCCGAACATGGTGTTCATCACTTTAAGCTGAACACCGGAACCGTTACAGGTAGGGCATACTTTTGAGGTGGCACCTTCCGCCATCTTCATTTTTTTTACTTTGATGGTTTTTTGTGTTCCGTTCACCATTTCTTCAAGATTCAGTTTGATTCTGATCCTTAAATTAGATCCCTTCACCTGCTGACGTCCTCCGCCGTTTCCACCAAAGCCGCCAAAGCCACCACCAAAAATATCTCCAAACTGGCTGAAAATATCCTCCATGTTCATCCCTCCGCCGAAGCCTCCGCCTCCGAAACCTCCATTACCACCCATTCCGGCATGGCCGAACTGATCATATCTGGCACGTTTCTGGTCGTCGCTCAGTACTTCATAAGCTTCTGCAGCTTCCTTGAATTTTTCTTCAGCCTCTTTATCTCCTGGATTCTTATCCGGGTGATATTTGATGGCCATTTTTCGGTATGCTTTCTTTATCTCGTCAGCTGATGCAGATTTACTGATCTCAAGAACTTCGTAATAATCTCTTTTTGACATGTTGATTATAATTGATTACTGATAAATGATAACTGATGTTTATTGCATATGGTTTAAAGCCTGCTGCCAATCAATTATCTATCACCATTTATCATTTATTTTAATATTAGTTTCCTGTTACTACTTTTGCAAAACGGATCACTTTATCACCTAAAGTATATCCTGTTTCAATAACATCTACGATTTTGCCTTTCAGATCTTCAGATGGAGCAGGAATCTGAGTAATGGCTTCATGGAAATCTACGTTGAACGTATCACCTGCATTAACTTCCATAGCTTTTAAACCTTTTTCCGTGAGTTTGTTTTTAAACTTCTGATAGATCAGCTCAACACCTTGAAGGTCAGATGGATTTCCGTTTTTAGCAATTTCTTTTAAAGCCCTTTCAAAGTCATCCAAAACACCCAGCATAGAAACCATCATATCCTGGTTGGCATACTGGAAGAATTCCATTTTCTCTTTGGATGTTCTTTTTTTATAATTTTCGAATTCAGCGTACAATCTGATATAACGGTCCTTTTCTTCTGCCAAAAGTTCTTCTGCAGAAGGTTTAGCTGTCACATTGTCCTCAGATACCGCTTCGTCCTGAATGTTGTTTATTTCCTGATTATTGATGCTTTCTTCGTTAATATCCTGGTTTTCCATAATTCAATATTTATTTAAAGAATTGATTGACAAAGAACCTGCCAAATACAAAAAATGGACATTAAGGCAGAAAATGAAGAAGCTGATTAATTGTGAATGGTCAATTTTGCTGTGCAATTCAATAGTCAATTAACGGCTGTTATAAGGTTCACAATTGCCAATTCACTATTCACTAAACTTTTAATTGTGAAAGATCAATTTTGCTATGCAAGTTAATGGTCAATTAACGGCTGTTATAAGATTCACAATTGCCGATTCACTATTCACTATACCTTTAATTGTGAAAGGTCAATTTTGCTATGCAAGTTAATGGTCAATTACCGGCTGTTATAAAATTCACGATTGACAATTCACTATTCACTACACTTTTAATTGTGAAAGGTCAATTTTGCTACGCAAGTTAATGGTCAATTACCGGTGTGGTAAAAATTCACAATTGCCGATTCAAAGTTTGAAAGATCAATTTTGCTACGCAAGTTAATGGTCAATTACCGGTATGGTAAAAATTCACGATTGACAATTCACCATTAACATTTCATCTTTTCTATCCGGTAAACGTTTGGTATAGTAAGTACAGATTTAGGATAATAATGATAATAGAAATGAGCCAGACAGATATTTTCAAGAAAGGCTTATTCACGAATTCTCCCATTTTAGTCTTGTCGTTGGTAAACATAACCAGGGGAACTACTGCAAAACTCAGCTGCATGGATAAAATTACCTGGCTTAAAACCAGTAAATCAGTTGTCCCCTGTTCACCATAAATAATAGCAACAATTAAAGCGGGAATAACAGCAATAAGTCTTGTAATCAGTCTTCGTAGCCATGGTTTTAACCGGATATTTAAGAAACCTTCCATAACGATCTGGCCTGCAAGCGTTCCTGTAAGTGTAGAATTTTGCCCTGACGCCAATAAGGCAATCGCAAAAGCAATACTTGCCATAGAAGCACCTAAAATAGGAGTCAGCATTTTGTAGGCATCATGAATATCTGCCACGTGTTTATTTCCTGTAGTATGAAAGGTTGCGGCAGCAAGAATAAGAATGGCTGCATTGATAAAGAAAGCCAGCATCAATGAAACGGTACTGTCCAGAGTTGCAAATTTTATGGCTTCCTTTTTACCTTCCCGGTCCCGCGGATAATCTCTTGTCTGAACGATACTGCTGTGCAGGTATAAATTATGAGGCATTACGGTGGCGCCTAAAATACCGATAGCGATATAAAGCATGGCCGGGTTCTGGATGATTTCCTTTTGAGGAACCAATCCGCCAAGGATTTCATTAAAAGCTGGTTCTGAAATTATAATTTCATAAATGAAGCAGGCCAAAATAATAAAAATAAGTCCGCCTACAATACTTTCTATCCATCGGAAACCCTTGGACTGAAGCAGAAGAATGATCAGAACATCCACTGTGGTAATCACAATTCCCCAGGTAAGAGGAATATGAAACAGGAGATTTAATGCAATGGCAGAACCAATCACCTCGGCAAGATCACAGGCAGCAATGGCTATTTCACAAAACACCCACAGAATAAAATTGGTGGTAGGATTAAAGTGATCACGACAGGCCTGAGCAAGATCCCTTTCGGCAACAACTCCTAATTTCACAGATAAATGCTGTAAAACCATTGCGAAAATATTTGAAATAAGAATTACAGAAAGCAGAGTATACCCAAATTGGGCACCTCCGGCAATATCAGTAGCCCAGTTTCCCGGATCCATATATCCAACGGCAATCATGAGCCCCGGACCGGCAAATGCCAGATACTTCCGCCAAAACGGAGCATTTCGGGGAACTTTTATAGAGGAATAGACCTCGGAGAGGGAGTGGGATGTTTTATCTTTACGCCAAGCGCTGTTTAATTTGAAATTCATAAATGTTAGAAATGACTAACAAATTTAATTAAATAAATATAAATGTGAAAGTATGTAAATAAAAAAATCCCGGAAATAATTTCCGGGATCCTATTTTTAAAGATTCTAAAGATCTATTTTGCAAATCTTACAGACATTTTTCTGTCCGCAGCTCTTTCTGCATCGGAAGCTTTAGCATCTACTGTAGCAAATTTGCTTCCGTAACCTTCAGCACCTAAAGCCTGAGCACCAACTCCTGCTTTTGCTAAAGCACTTTTGATGAAATCAGCTCTGGCCTGAGATAGTTTTACGTTAGAAGCTTCATTTCCTGTTTTATCAGTATATCCTCCTATTTTGATTTTTGCATCCGGGAATGCTTTTAAAATAGCCACCAAGTTATCAAGCTGTCCCTGAGAACCTGCTTCCAATTCAGTAGAACTTCCCATTTTGAAGTTTACATGGTCAAAATCATACCACTTATCTTTCAATGCTGCATCATCAGCTGCATTTTTATAATCACCTGACTTAAGGAAAGTAATCATCTGATCTTCCATACCTCCTTTGTATCCTTTCAGCATTACACCATTAAGATCAATATTTTCATCTGTTCTGGTTGTTGTTGCAGTTGTTGCGGAAGTATCCCCAGGGGCAGTGGTAGCTGCAGTATCAGTGGTTGATCCTGTAGAGTCCACTACTGTGGTAGTTGTAGTTGTTTCTTTCTTCTCACACTGCTTCCAAATAAAATAAGCTGCAGCGATTAAAAGTAAAAGCGGAAGCAACCATTTCCAGATTGAACCTCCGCCATCATTATTATTTCTGTCAGGATTGGTTCCTGCAGATGTAGTACTTCTTGTAACTTCTATTTTAGGCTCTTCTTGTCTTGGAGCTGCTTCAGCATGAGAGCTGCTTCCTCCAAACCAGCTTCCTAAATTTAGGGATGCTAGGGAAAGTCCTGCCGGTAAAAGTGAAGAAATGATTCCTTTTTGTTCACCTAACAGGTTCGAAATTCCAGATTTGCCTAAATTATTATCAGTAGCATATTTTCCGATAGTACCTACCGTAGCTCCTGTTACTAAATTAAGCAGCGAACTGGAAGAATTATTACTGATTCCTGCATAGGTTGCAATAGCATTCACTATTCCACTGATCTTGTCTCCAAAAATAGACGTCAGTAAATTGGAAATTATAGGATTACTAGAAGCACCTCCTACTAAATTTCCTAAAATTCCGCTTGATGAAGCGTTGGTAATTGCATCCAAAACTCCCGGATTATCAGAATTATTGGCTAATCCTCCTACAACTGCAGGAAGCAATCCTCCAATTGCTTTTGAAATACCGGATTCACTTTCTCCAAACTGAGAAGCTGCTTGCGAAATTAAAGCGGGACCTAACTGTCCTTTAATTAAATCAATGACATTTAAAGACATAATAAATTATTTTTTTAGATTAATGTTGCATAAATTTAAACAAAAATCTGTCCAAAAGTCATTTTTTTTAAATATTTATTTAATTTCTAGCAAAGTTTTTGAAAATCAGTAAAAATTACTAGTAAGCTTTTGCGAATAATACACGTCTCTTAGACGGTTTTCCACTGATTAGAGAAATACCTTCTTCAATATCATCATCTAAAGGAATACATCTAATAGTAGCCTTTGTTTCGTCCTTGATCTGTTCCTCTTCTTCAGCAGTTCCATCCCAATGTGCATAAATGAAACCTCCTTTTTCTTCAAGAACTTTCTTGAATTCCTCATAAGTATCTACTCTTGTGATATTATCTTTTCTGAAATTAAATGCTTTTTCATAAAGGTCTTTCTGTATGGTCTGCAACAACTCCTGAATATAAGTGTCAATTCCTTCGATAGAACGAACTTCTTTAGTCAGGTTGTCTCTTCTTGCGATTTCTACAGATTTATTTTCAAGATCTCTTGGTCCCATTGCAATTCTTACAGGAACTCCTTTTAATTCGTATTCTGCAAACTTCCATCCCGGTTTGTTATGGGTATCATCATCAAATTTAACAGAGATGCCTTTTGCCTTTAATTTAGCTACAATATCAAGCGCCACTTCACTGATCTGGGCCAATTGCTCTTCTCCTTTGAAGATAGGAACAATAACCACCTGAATTGGAGCCAGGGTAGGAGGAAGCACCAATCCGAAATCATCGGAATGGGTCATGATCAAAGCTCCCATCAAACGGGTGGAAGTTCCCCAAGAAGTTGCCCATGCATGTTCAATCTTCCCTTCCTTATTGGTGAATTTCACATCGAATGCTTTCGCGAAATTCTGGCCTAAGAAGTGAGATGTTCCTGCCTGAAGTGCTTTTCCATCCTGCATTAACGCTTCGATACAATAGGTTTCGTCAGCTCCGGCAAATCTTTCAGACGGTGTTTTTAGTCCTTTAATAACAGGCATCGCCATGAACTTTTCTGCAAAATCTGCATATACATCATTCATTTTTTCAGCTTCTTCCACAGCTTCATCTTTGGTAGCATGTGCCGTGTGCCCTTCCTGCCAAAGGAATTCCGCTGTTCTAAGAAACAAACGGGTTCTCATTTCCCAACGGACAACATTGGCCCATTGGTTGATCAGGATCGGCAGGTCTCTGTAAGACTGGATCCAGTTTTTGTATGTATTCCAGATAATGGCTTCAGAAGTAGGGCGTACAATAAGCTCTTCTTCTAATTTAGCATCCGGATCTACGATAAGTTTGTGTGGATTGTCCGGGTCCGTTTTTAATCTATAATGGGTAACTACTGCACATTCTTTAGCAAAACCTTCTGCATTTTTTTCTTCTGCCTCAAACAGGCTTTTGGGCACAAAAAGCGGGAAATAAGCATTAACGTGACCTGTTTCTTTGAATCTTTTATCCATTTCATCACGCATTTTTTCCCAGATTGCATAGCCGTATGGTTTAATCACCATGCATCCTCGCACTCCAGAGTTTTCAGCTAAGTCAGCTTTTACCACCAACTCATTATACCATTTGCTGTAATCTTCGCTTCTTGAGGTTAATTTTGCCATTATTTTTTTTAATTTTTTTAACTTTTGTACATTATTGTAATCTAAAAATAAAAATCTATTTTTGATAGATTTTTTTACCAGTGTTTTGGTACATTTTTGGTACAGATTGCAAATATAATTTAAATTAAAAATCTTTACGTTATCATGAAAAGAAATATACATAAAAATTTGCTTGGTGTGTTAAAATCCAAAGGGATTTTGGCAATATCAGGCGGATTGCTGCTTGTGTCTTGTGGTGCTCAAATGGGAGGATACACGGAGACCGATGGGGTATACTACGACCCTAATAAAGATACCCTGCCAGAAGGAGTAATCATCCATGATGGCGGTAACAGGGTAGGAGAAAATTATGATTATTATCAAGACTCTAATGTGATCCAGAATGCGCAGGCTAATTCCAGAGAACAGGACAACAAATACAGTACATGGAGCGATAATAACTGGAACACGAACGCTACCGATTCAGACTGGGGTGCATTTGCCGGGTCTCAGACCAACTATTATGATAATTCCTGGGGTTCTCCTTGGGGATGGTATGGCGGTTATAGTCCTTATTGGGGAATGAACCGCGGCTGGGGCTGGGGAATTAAAGTGTCCTGGGGCCCGTCTCATCTACACATTCCCGAGCCAACGAGAACCGTGAGGTTCTCGTATGCCGTCCTCTTCTTGAAAAATAATAAGATTAACCTGGCATTCGTTTT
>NZ_QNFY01000006.1 GCF_003290185.1 Chryseobacterium lathyri
GAATTCAAGAATAGTAAAGGCCAGACGATACTGGTCAGAAAAAATGACGGTACCCAAAATGTAGATACCTATTACCTGTACAATGAATACGGGCAGCTGGTCTATGTCATTCCGCCACTGGCCGTAGGCACTTCGGCTCCCGATCAGACGATGCTGGACAAGCTGTGTTACCAGTACCGCTACGACGGATTGGGAAGACTGGTAGAGAAAAAAGTTCCGGGGAAAGGCTGGGAATATATGCTTTATGATAAACAGGACCGGTTAGTAGCTGCTCAGGATGCCAATCTGAGAGTGAAAGGACAGTGGCTGTATACAAAATATGATCAGTTTGGGAGAATTGCCATTACAGGGATAGGAACTGGAGCTGCAAGAACCACTGAACAATCTGTTGTAGACGGGTATGATTCCAATAATGTAAACAGGTTAAGCGCGGCTCTTTTTGAAAGACAGGGCATGAATGTATATTATGGAAACCAGGACAGTACCTACCCGAATTCTACCAAATGGGTCACTTTATTATCTTTAAATTATTACGATACCTATCCCGGATATGATTTCAACCCGGCTTTTCCTTCCACCATATTGGGAGAGCCAGTGATTACCGATACCCAGAATGCTCCGGTGAATACCCAGGCGATGCCTACCCTGAGCCTTGTAAAGAATATAGAAGATGATAACTGGACTAAAAATTATGTCTACTATGATAAAAAAGGAAGAGCAGTAGGCACGTACAGCATTAATCATTTGGGTGGAACCACCAGAACAGAATCAGAATTGGATTTTGTAGGGATGGCCAAACAGACCAAGGTGTATCACAAAAGACTGGGAACAGATACCGAAAAAGTAATCTCCCAAAGCTTTGATTACGACAACCAGAACCGGGTAACGAAGCACCGTCATCAGGTAGACAGCGGTCCTGTGGAACTGTTAACGGAAAATACCTATAATGAGCTGTCGCAGCTATCCAATAAAAAAGTTGGGGGCGGGCTTCAAAGCATCGATTACCAGTATGACATCCGTGGAGCACTTACCAAAATCAATGATCCGGCTGCACTCGGAACCAAACTTTTCGGTTATGAGCTGAAGTATTTTAATCCCCAGAATACCACTCAGGGCTCTACAGGGAAGTACAACGGCAATATTACGGAAGTGACCTGGAAAACGGCTACGGACCAGGTATTAAGACAGTATAATTACCAGTATGATGGCCTGAACAGGCTTAAAAAAGGAATATATTCTGAACCGGTGGCTTCTGTTCCGCAGAATGGATTCTTTAATGAAACCTTAGCCTATGACCTGAACGGAAATATCACCTCTCTGCAGAGAAATGGAAAAAGCAGTTCAGGAACAGCGCAGCTTATTGATGATCTTACCTATAATTATACAGGGAATAAGCTCAATACCGTTACTGATGCTTCAGGAAACTACAGTGGCTATCCTGATACCTCCGGGACTATCATTTCTTATGATGATAACGGGAATATGAAGGACCATAAAGATAAAGGTGTCTTACAAATTGATTACAATTTCCTTAATCTTCCTGATTATATCAAGTTTGATAAGGGATTATCAACACGGACGGGAATGATTAATGAAAATACATCTTATACCTATCGTGCAGATGGAACTAAACTTAAGAAAATTTATAACTATACTCCTCCTATTGTTGATCCTTTAGGTACTACCACCACGCTATCAACCAAAATTACAGAATATGTAGATGGTTTTCAGTATGAAACACCTGCAGGCAAAAAGGGAGGGACAAATCTTATCTTAAAATTTGTTCCTACCGCTGAAGGCTATTACAATTTTGAAAATAATAAGTATATTTACAGCTATACAGACCATTTGGGAAATGTACGTTTAAGCTACTCCAAAAATTTATCTGGCAGCGCAGAAGTTCTTGAAGAAAACAATTATTATGCTTTTGGTTTAAAGCATGAAGGTTATAATGCTTTAGCTGGAAATCCAGCTTACAGTTATGGATACAGCGGTAAAGAACTACAGAAAGAAACAGGCTGGGGAGATTACGGAGCCAGAATGTACATGTCTGATATTGGCAGATGGGGTGTGATAGATCCTCTTGCTGAACAAATGAGAAGATATTCGCCTTATAATTTTGCATTTAATAACCCTGTAAGCTTTATAGATCCTGATGGAATGGCTCCAAGACAATTTGCAATGGCTGGTGATGGATTCGGTAATGTGGATGTAAGCTCTGGAGCCACCAATCCAAACTGGTTAGGATTAGGTGTTGGAGGCAATCCATATTACGACTATTTAGGAACTTTAGGAAGTCAGCCTTTTGGTGATGATGGAAGCGGTAACGGAAGCAATAATGAAGACATTGGAATTTCCTTACCAAATAATGACGGGCTACATTTTAATGTTCCAGAAGTATTTATCAATGCCAGTGGAAATCGAAGTACATGGAATAAGGAATTTCTAGAAATGAACCAGTATCTTATGATAAGTAAGCTGACAGGAGCATTAATGGAAGCGAACTATGATGCAAACAGTACCAATCTGGGTTGGGGAATCGCTCATTCCAAAGCGTCCCGTGAAGTGGCAGCTGTTGAGAATTTCTTATTTTTAGAACTTCCGGGTTCATTTGTAGGAGGTGAATTTCTAAGTGCAGGATGGAGAGCAGCCAATCTTACCAAATATCTATGTGGTCCTATGGGAAGATTGACCAATGGATTAATTAAAATCTGCTTTACTGAGGGAACTTTAGTAGCTACAGAAAAAGGCAACAAAAAGATTGAAGATATTAAGGAAGGCGATCTTGTATGGAGCTATAACGAAGAAACAGCCCAAAAAGAACTGAAAAAAGTAGTGGCATTATCCCGCAATACTTCTTCTTCATTAGTGAAAATTTCTGTAAACGGTACGGAAATTACCTGTACACCAGAACATCCGTTCTATGTAAATGGAAGCTGGATGGAAGCTAAACACTTAACTAAAGGAATGCTTCTTACCACTTTAGATGGAAAAACCTCTCCTATAGAATCTATTAAATTCTTGGATGAGAAAGTAAAAGTCTATAACTTTGAAGTAGAAGGCAACCATAATTATTATGTTTCTGAGAAAGGGATTTTGGTGCATAATAATTGTGAATATACCACAGAGTTTATAAAAGGATTTTATGTCAGAGGTATCACTACAATGGAGAATGGAGTTTATAATAGAACTGTTCAAGGACTTGCTAATTATGAAGGTAAAAGTCTTTTTGAACTTGTAAAGGCATTTGAAAGTCAAGCTGTAAATGCAGGAATGGATAAAGTAGTTATTAAAGGTGTTGATATTGTAGAAACAAGATTAATGAATCCACGAGCAGCAGAGATTATGGGATATTCTTATAAGGAACTTAGTAAAAATAGTATAGAATTAGTAAAGTTTTTAAAATGATAAAGAATGTTAATATTGTTAAATCTAAATTCAAAAGAATAAAACAAGACTTTTTTAAGACAGATTTATTTGAAAATTTAGAAGATAACATACAACAACAAATAAATAATAATATTACATATCTAGATGATGAAATACCTGTTTTAGGATATTTTTCTTCTATTGATAATTTCTGGATTCTTACCAACTTTAGATTAATTAATAATTTCACAAAAGTTTTGCTTGATGATATTGAAAAAATTGACATTCCAGAAATTTTTATAGGTGGTAAAAGTAATTACGAGTGTAACAGCCTACAAATAATAAAAAATGATAATACGGATTTTAAATTAAGTCTTGAAAATTCAACTTGGTATGCTGTATTTAATATTTTACAATTTGTTACTAGAAAATAAATTTAAAGAGTAGTCAAGGCTACTCTTTAATATTTTGAAGTAGAAGACAACCATAATTATTATGTTTCTGAGAAAGGGATTTTGGTGCATAATACTTGCTGGCCAGAAAGACTCGCAAGATTTATGGAATATGCAGGAAATATTGAGACTAAATCTCTTACATCTCAAGAAGCTACTATTAATCATTTAGAAAGTGTTTTTAAGGCTTTAGATAAAACAAGAACAGATGATATAGTTATTAAATTAGTAGGAGAAACAAATGTATATCCTGGACTTAACGGTTCTAAAATAATTTACCAAGCAGGCAAGCAAGGTGTGAGAAATTATACCGAAGTGTTTGCGGATGGAGGTTTTCAGATAATTAGAAATGGTAAAGTCGTAATAAATAAAGTGAAATAAGATGATAGAAAAATTAAAGTATGCATTATTCAGTATTCCTGATTACGATATTTATAGAAGATACTTTCAAACTAATGATAGTATAACAATTTATCGTAGTAATGTTATTATTAAGGCAACTAATAAAGAAGTTTCAGTTTATTATGATCCGGATGAATCTTTGATAGCGAAAGATTTAAAATATATTAGTAAAGAAAATACTATAAAGTCTTTCGAAGATATTCCTTCTGCAATGGATTATATGAATTATCTTTCATTAGTAACTTCTGATATAAGATATACTTCATATCACTATTTTTTATATAGATTAAAGGAAATAAAACTTAATTACGAATATTTTTCTTTTGGTTTAGCAGGGAGTTATCCTGATTATTCTGAAGAAAATTTAAGTATTCGTTGCGATGTAAGTGAGTTAAGTATAAATGAGAAAAAGGTGAAATATAATTTTATTGTTATTTTTGATAAAAATTATAAGTGTAGACTATCATTTTATCCTGAAAAACCCGTTTGGAATGAAGGAAAAAATTGTCCCGAAACAGAAGTTGATAAAGTTATTGACTATATTCTTAATCTTAGTGTTGACAATTACGAAGATATTCCATTAATAGAATCATAAACAAAAAAGAGTAGCTACCAGCTGCTCTTTTTTATAATTTTAAAAGGAATAAGTTCTCCTATAGAGTCTATTAAATTCTTGGATGAGAAAGTAAAAGTCTATAACTTTGAAGTTGGGGATAACCATACTTATTATGTTTCTGAGAAAGGGATTTTGGTGCATAATGATTGCGATATTATTTGGAAAGGGTTTTCTAAAGGTGAGTTAAATGTTCACTTTTTAAAACATGGAGCGGAATTTGGTGAAATTACTCAAAGTCAATATTTGAAACTTGCTAAAGGTTTTGCCAGTGAAACAGGTGAGCATATCGAACAACAGACTGTTGGAAAATTTTTAATTAAATATAATAAAAATACTCAAGATATTCTTGTAGGAAGAATGGACTTAAGAGAAATTAGAACATTTTACATGGCAAATCCAGTCATGACTAAAATAAATCCATTTCAAGATGCTCTTGATTTTGCTGCAACTTTAACAAAATAAAATTATGATAAGTTTAGATTTAAATACTGTTATAGAAATATTATCATTGCAAGATTATTCAAAAATGACATTTGAAGAAAAAGAAGAATTAATTGAACTTGAAGGAATTGAAGAAGAGGAAATTTTTGAATACTTAAAAGAAAAATATATTGGTTTAAAGGTTTCATATATTGAAGAAAAAATCAAAACACAATATCAATTATCAATTAATGTTAATGGTATTCCAAAAGAGTTGTTTCCTTGTCCTTGCTGTAATTACAAAACAATTAAGGATAAAGGAAATTATGAAATTTGTAAAGTGTGCTTTTGGGAAGATGATGGAAATGATGATAAGTCTAAGTATAGCCAGGTAAATCACATGACATTAGGAGAAGCAAAAGATAATTTTAAAATAAAAGGAGCTATTTTAGATAAATTTTTAAAATTTGTAGACGGAGATGGTAAATTGAAATACTATAAGGACGAATCTTTAATATAATTATTATAAGGGGCTGAATTTTGTACATCCTCTTTTTAGTAATTCAGCTTTAAAATTTTAATTATGTTAATTAAAAAAGTATATTATTTTTATTTCTATTCTTTTTATAAATTTTGGGATTGTATTTCAATTCCAAAATTTTGGAGTGATACAAAATCAGTAATTTCTTTGATTGTATTGAAAAGTTTCTTATTTATAAGTGTCATGTATTATTTTGATCTTAATTTTTTAAAAGGTCAATTAATTTTATTCAGTTTAGTGTTTATAATCCTTCCTGATCTTTATTTATTTGTGTTTAGGAATGAATGGAAGTCTTATCTAGTTTATTATGATAACTTACCAAAAACGCCATTAATATAAGCATCCAAGAGATTGTCGAGTTTTATATTGGTAAGAGAAATAACAAAACGCTGAATTCTGTTGTTAAAACTTTGATCACTTCCAAAGTTTAAAAAATCTATACCTATGGTATGGGTAGGCAGAATATGGAGACTTCTAAAACAACAGAATACCTTGACGGATTCCAGGGATTGTCGGCAGGTTCTCCTCTTATCCTAAAATTTGTTCCTACCGCTGAAGGCTATTACAATTTGAAAATAATAAGTATTTACAGCTATACAGACCATTTGGGAAATGTGCGTTTAAGCTACTCCAAAAATTTATCTGGCAGCGCAGAAATTCTTGAAGAAAACAATTATTATGCTTTTGGTTTAAAGCATGAAGGTTATAATGCTTTAGCTGGAAATCCAGCTTACAGTTATGGATACAACGGTAAAGAACTACAGAAAGAAACAGGCTGGGGAGATTACGGAGCCAGAATGTACATGTCTGATATTGGCAGATGGGGAGTAATAGACCCTCTGGCTGAACAGATGAGAAGATATTCTCCGTATAATTATGCTTTTAATAATCCTGTAAGCTTTATAGATCCGGATGGCATGGCTCCAAGACAATTTGCAATGGCTGGTGATGGATTCGGTAATGTGGATGTAAGTTCAGGCTGGACTAATCCAAACTGGTTGGGATTAGGAGATAGAGGTGGAAGCTATGATCAATTAGCATCTGTTGGTGGAGGAATAGGAGGAGATTTAGAAATGTATGAAGGAGCTGCAGCTGCAGATGCATTCAGGACACTTATGAATCCTCAGTATAATTTCTCACAATTCGATTTTTCAAAATTTGGAGATGATATAACTGTAGGTAAAGATGGAAAAGTCAAAGGTTACGTTAGGAATGGAAAACCGAATAGATTTTTTGATGTGGATGGAATGGAACTGTTCTTTAATGATCCAATAAACGTTGATAAACTTGCTCAAGGGAAGATATATAATATAGGAGATCGAGTGTATAATCCGATTGATTACAATGAATTTTTGAAGGCAATAGCAAGTGTTCCTCATACTAACAAAATTAGAGCTTTACTAGCGCAGGGAAGACTCGGGAATGCTGTAATATCTCCAAGTGCCCAACTCTCAGCTTATGCTATGATTGGTTATGAATCTACTTATGGAGAAGCAGATTTTTCAGCGCATTATTTATCCCGAAAACTGGATGTTGGTAATAATACCAATCAGAATGATGCTTTTTACCATGTGAGATTTGGAAATACGAATACTATTTATAGTCTAATGGATGCTGGCAACTTTATGTGGGGAGGATGGTCAAAATTTATTGGCTTGCTTAATCATGAAGTAACCGGTGGAGTTAATACTTATGAGTATATTTATAATGGTAGAGCAGATACCAATGCGGATTCAAAATCTATATTTAATGGACGTGCATTTCTTTTATCTAAATAATTTAATTAGCTATGAAAAAAATATTTAATTTTTTAACTCCGACAAAAATATTATTAATATTTATATTATTTGTTATTAGTGTTATATGTATTTATCAAATAGACTCTTATAAATATAAACAGATAAGAGTTGGTTTAATTTTTTTATATTTCATACCAGGTTTATTTGTCTTTATATTGGGGCTTATTTATAATCTAAAGAAAAGTAATAAAGAGAATAATTTAAAAAATAAAATAATTTCTATTATTCCTTTAATTTTAATTATTCTGTATTTTTTGTACATTTTTTTTATGGTACTATATGCCGTAATATGTCAGTGGTTAGGAGTTGAAAATCAAATGGGATAAAAATTAAAATTTGATGGAAAAGTAAGTTGTTATTCTTGCTGATCAAAGATCTATATTTAGGGGAGAAAATTTTTAACAACAGGAAAATAAAAATCATGGATATAAAAAAAACACTTAACCCTAATCGTATATTAATATTTTTTATAATATTTATATTAATATTCATATCAGTTAATTTTCTAGGAAATAGAATTTTTCAATTTGATGAATATTTTTATGAAAAAATTAGAAAGACATTTAATTTGTTTTGCTTTTTACCAGGAATAGTCGTTTTTATTGGCATTTCAATTTGGAATTTTAGCATAAGCAAAAGTAATAATGATAAAAAAAATATGAGAGTTTCACTTGTTCCTATTACCTTAATAGGCCTTTTTTGTTTATATATTTTTTTAATGTTATTGTATGCTGCTTTTATTAGAGATATAGGAGTTAACTAAAGGAAAAAGATTCTTATTGTTGAACATACTATCTTACTTAGAACAAAAAGTTTATACTTCTCATACTCTCTAATTAGAGAAATTTATAAACAATTAGGGTATTGAAATCAGTACCCTAATTTTAATTTAAAATAGATTTTGCTAAGACAGCGCAGAAATTCTTGAAGAAAATAACTATTATGCTTTTGGTTTAAAGCATGAAGGTTATAATGCTTTATCTGGAAATCCGGCTTACAGCTATGGATATAACGGCAAGGAACTACAGAAAGAAACCGGTTGGGGAGATTACGGAGCGAGAATGTATATGGCAGATATTGGCAGATGGGGAGTAATAGATCCATTAGCAGAGCAGATGAGAAGATATTCTCCGTATAATTATGCATTTAATAATCCTGTAAGCTTTATAGATCCGGATGGGATGGCGCCAAAGCTGCATCAGTTTAGTATGCCTGGCGATTCCCGCCCTGATGCTTACTCGGGAGGTCATAATCCAAACTGGTTAGGCTTAGGAAATACCGGAAACCTTGAATCAGGAGGATATGGGGGAGGAAATGGTTATTCTGTTTTATCATCATTGGGTAGCTCAAACGACTATCTGCTGGATAATCTTATTGCAGGGTGGACAGCAAGAGGTATAGACACCAAAATTTCGAAGAATGGCTATCTATCATATTGGACAGGAGGAGCTGCAGGATATGGAAGTACTTCTCAGGAAATGGTTGCGCATATGTTGAAGCTTGGAGAGAGTTTATCGGATAACTGGTATGGACTAGGAGGACAAGGAAACTGGTTCTTTGGAGTTGGGGCTGCTTTAGCTGGTGTAAAAGGAGGTTTAAATTCAGAACGAATGTATGGAGAAGGTATCAGGAGAGGGTTATCTGGAAATTATCCGTTAACAGGGAGAAATCTTAGTTTGTTCGGGAAAATGCCTGCAACAAAAGCATCTATGCCTGCTTCTTCTTTAGCGAAATGGGGAGGTATTGCGGGGAAAGCAAGTTTTGGAGCTGGAGTAGTTATGGATGGCATAGGAGTTTATAATTATTACAATAATCCAGATTCTAAAAATAAAGTACACCCAGCAAAAGCAGGATTAAATACAACAATAGGTGCTTATGGTTTAACTGGTGCAGGCACCATACCTGCATTATTATATTTTGGAGTTGATGCACTTTATCCTGGAGGATGGGAAGGATATGGAAATGATTATCAAAGTATACAATCCCAAAATGCAGCTATTGTTCATGGATTTATTACAGCTCCTTATGGTTCACAAAAATTTTAAATTATGTCAATTAAAAAATTATACTATTATTTATTCTATAAAATATATAAAGCTATCATCTATACTTCTACTCCTTTTGGAGATTTTTTGAGTAGTTTTAAGGCTGGTTTAGTTTTAATAGTTTTACAAATTTGGAGTTTTTTATCAATAATAAATTATTATACAGTGATAACAGGAAATAAAGTAGAATTATCTATTTCTATGCCTATAATGTATATTCCTTTAATTATTATTATTGGTTTTAATTATTACACTTTAGATTATTTAGATATATGGAAAAGTTATAATCAAGAGTTTGATCAATTACCTAAGAAAAAGAATACAATTGGGAGTTGGATTGTAGTTTTAATAGTTTTAATAATAATTGTGAACTTTATTTTTTCATTCTATTGCCTAGACCGAAAAGCAAGAAAAGACCAAGTAGGGCCTTATGCACCAGAAATTGTGGCAAAAGAAAGAATGGAAGATTCTTTGCAGAAGGCGCAACAAATTGAAAAACTTAAAAAGATATATGGTGAGGATAATAGAAAATAAAATTCAAATATAGAGTTATTATCTTTAGGCTAAAAGTTTACTTCTTATATTCTTTAAGTTGAGAGGATATTATAAATAATTAGGGTATTGAAATCAGTACCCTAATATTTTATAAAGATCCATTAGCAGAGCAGATGAGAAGGTATTCCCCGTATAATTATGCATTTAATAATCCTGTAAGCTTTATAGATCCGGATGGGATGGCTCCAAGACAATTTGCAATGGCAGGCGATGGATTCGGTAATGTGGATGTAAGCTCAGGCTGGACCAATCCAAACTGGTTGGGATTAGGAGATAGAGGTGGAAGCTATGATCAATTAGCATCTGTTGGTGGAGGAATAGGAGGAGATTTAGAAATGTATGAAGGAGCTGCAGCTGCAGATGCATTCAGGACACTTATGAATCCTCAGTATAATTTCTCACAATTCGATTTTTCAAATTTTGGATTAAATGACCCCGGACCAACTTACACAGCTAAGCATTATGCTCTTATTCAAGGTTTATCTACATTTGCCAATAAGTTGTTTGGTTCTCCATTTA
Organism: Chryseobacterium lathyri; assembly: GCF_003290185.1. Taxonomy (GTDB): domain Bacteria; phylum Bacteroidota; class Bacteroidia; order Flavobacteriales; family Weeksellaceae; genus Chryseobacterium; species Chryseobacterium lathyri. The sequence goes on from NZ_QNFY01000006.1 coordinate 10,719, forward strand.
CATTGGATAAATTAACAGAATCTGAAAAGCAAAGTATATTTAAACAAAGTGCACGAAAAACGACAGCCATATTAATGTATGAGTATGCTTCAGGAACAGGTCCGGAACATAGAAACTTTTTTCCCGGAGATGCTTTAACTGAAGATATAAAATGGTCAAATTCATCAGCAAGAGCGACTACAATGTTTGCAAGTGACTATAATGCAGGAAAAATAAAAGATGGGGAAATTAAAACATATTATATTGGTTCCAGTCCTGATAAAATTGGAATAAGTGGAAGCATAGACGCTCACTTTAAAGGATTGGCAGATCAATCTATTTGGAGAGGGGGAATGGTTTATAATATGCAAAAAAGAGGAAACAGATTGTATGTAAATGTTGTTGATAAATATACAGTTTCCTCCGGGATATCTAGAAATGACGCTGATTCATTTAATAGAGGTAAGACAATTACACCATTAGGAACAACAACAATTACTATTCATTTTAATTATCAATGGATAAAAACAAAATAAAGATATGAAGAATACAAAAAAATATTTATTAATAATATTAATTAGTTTGCTATGTTTATCATGCAATAAAATATTTCCTGAAAATATGGAAAGTTTTATGTTTCAATTAAAGGATAGTATATATTTAAATCAACCTTCAAGATCAATACTTGTTATGCATAAAATTAGAGAAGATAGTTTTATCCATGGGAAAGTAATAGTTAATGATATAGACAGTGTATATATAAATAACAACAAAAGTGTAATTTACATCATTAATAGTAAAAACGAGTGTATTTGGGTGAGATCTGATTTTAAAACTGAGAAGTTAGACAAAAAACCCAAAGTTAATTTTGTCAGTATTACAGGGTATCATGAGTAGATTTTCGATAATTAGGTAATGTATCAAAGTTAGTGATTCGATTATTTTAATAGTTAACTCATTGAAAATCAATTGATATTAAATATTAAAATTTAAACAGTAGGCGCAGGTTATCCTGCTCTTACTGTTTTTAGTGGATAAAATATATCTTAAATAATTGAAGATCATTCCTCGTGTTCCAAAGTTAGTGATGAATAATTTTTGAAAATAATAAGTATTTACAGCTATACAGACCATTTGGGAAATGTGCGTTTAAGCTACTCCAAAAATTTATCTGGCAGCGCAGAAGCTCTTGAAGAAAACAATTATTATGCTTTTGGTTTAAAGCATGAAGGTTATAATGCTTTAGCTGGAAATCCAGCTTACAGTTATAGGTACAACGGCAAAGAATTACAAAAGGAAACTGGCTGGGGAGATTACGGAGCGAGAATGTATATGGCAGATATTGGCAGATGGGGCGTAATAGACCCTCTGGCTGAACAGATGAGAAGATATTCTCCGTATAATTATGCCTTTAACAATCCTGTAAGCTTTATAGATCCTGATGGAATGAAGCCGCATCAGTTTAGTATGCCTGGCGATTCCCGCCCTGACGCCTACTCGGGAGGTCATAATCCAAACTGGTTAGGCTTAGGAAATACCGGAAGCCTTGAATCAGGAGGATATGGGGGAGGAAACGGTTATTCTGTTTTATCATCATTGGGTAACTCAAATGACTATCTGCTGGATAATCTTAGAACTGCATGGGCCAGTAGAGATAAGGGAATATTTTCCAGTATGAATAGTAATGGCGATCTTATCTGGTGGACTGGAAATGCTAGTCAAACCACTTATAGGTTAGGTAACGAAATATACAGTGAGGGTAATTGGGGTGTTGGACATAGAATAAGCGTAATGGGCAATGAATCATTAGCATCAATGCAAAATACTTATGAACCAAGCTTTTTTGGAGACTTTATTGAAGGCATTAAATATTCAGACAAGAGCAATTTTTTATCTGGGTCTGCTTTAATAGGTTATACGGGTCTTCATCTAAATAAATATGAAGCTTTTTTAAGATTTGGGGCAAAAGGAGGCTCAATAAGTACTTTAAGAAATTTATCAAAAAATTTAAAAACGGTTGGAAAAGCTGGAAAGTATTTAGGTTATCTAGGTGTAGGTCTAAGTATAATAGAAGATGTTTCAGACAATAAAGTGGGTTGGGGAACTGTAGCTAAAGTTGCTTTAGGTATTGGTTTAATATATGCAGGTCCCATAGGAATAGTATATGGTATTACAGATTTGACTGTTGGAGCAATTACTGGAACTACTATTACAGACAGGATTGCTTCAGGTATAGATAATAGTAGGCTAGGAACAGATTATAATATTTTTAGCCATTTTAATAATTAATTTATGATTAAAGATTTTTTTGATTACCATTATTATAGGGTTGCAAAATTCTATTATAAAAGAGATGGAGCAGATGCTACGACTGCATTGATAAGTGTATCAGCAGTTCAGACGTGGATTATAATTAATGTTTTATTATTTATAAAAGAGCTTTTTTTTCAAAATGAGAAACTTAAATATGGATGGATTGTTTTTCTATTTATAATGATTGGAATTCTAATTTACAACAAAAGAAAATATAAGAATAAATATTTAGAATTAAGAAATAAATGGGTTAGTGAAAAAAAGAAAGAAAAAACAGTCAATGGCTTAATAATTATTTTAACAATTATTTTTTCATGGTGTCTAATATTCATTAATTTATTTATATTAAAAAAAATACATTAAGAAATACTATTTGCTTATTGAATCAAACAAGATAAAACATAAAAGTTTATACAGTAATAGCAGGATAGCCTGCTATTACTTATTTTAGTGGCTGGAAAAACGCTTTAAATAATTGAAAATCATTTCTCATAAAGTTAAAGATAAATAATTTTTGAAATAATAAATTTTTTACAGCTATACAGGCCATTTAGGAAGTGTGCGTTTAAGCTACTCCAGGAACCTGAATGGCAACGCAGAAGTTCTTGAAGAAAACAATTATTATGCATTTGGTCTAAAGCATAGTGCAGGAATGGTCCCGACGGCAAATGCGGCTTACAATTACCAATATAATGGTAAAGAACTACAGAAAGAAACAGGCTGGGGAGATTACGGAGCGAGAATGTATATGGCTGATATTGGCAGATGGGGCGTAACAGACCCTCTGGCTGAACAGATGAGAAGATATTCTCCGTATAATTATGCTTTTAATAATCCTGTAAGCTTTATAGATCCGGATGGGATGGCGCCAAAGCTGCATCAGTTTAGTATGCCTGGCGATTCCCGCCCTGATGCTTACTCGGGAGGTCATAATCCAAACTGGTTAGGCTTAGGAAATACCGGAAACCTTGAATCAGGAGGATATGGGGGAGGAAATGGTTATTCTGTTTTATCATCATTGGGTAGCTCAAACGACTATCTGCTGGATAATCTTATTGCAGGGTGGACAGCAAGAGGTATAGACACCAAAATTTCGAAGAATGGCTATCTATCATATTGGACAGGAGGAGCTGCAGGATATGGAAGTACTTCTCAGGAAATGGTTGCGCATATGTTGAAACTCTCTGAATCTTATATTGATAATATAGATTGGCACAAGACTTCTCAAGGCTTTAGGTCATGGTCTGGAAATGCTTATTCAGTCAATGAATTTATCCTACAGCCAGCAGCTGACAGAGCAGCATTATATGGAGCGGGTAAAGCCTTTTCAACAACTAATTTAGTTTTTGAAAAAACAATTCTTGGTCAAAGGATATATCAGCCTTTATTAGAAATAAGTTCAATAAAAGCGCAAAGGCTTGCTGCAGGAACTAAAATTGCAGGAAGAGTCTTGGGTGGAATCGGAATAGGTTTGGCATTTATTGATATAAATCAAAAAGGACCCAATACATCAAATTCTCTAGATCTTGTAATGTCGGTACTTGCCGTTTCGCCAACAGGTTGGGGACAAGCTATAGCAGGAACTTATTTTTTGGCTAATTTTGCTACTCAATTAGTTACAGGCAAAGATATAGGGCAGCATATTGAAGGAGCTGTTAATAAATACTATAACGACGGAGTAAGAGCAGAAGAACAAAGGAAATATAACGAAGCCATGGGCTACTAAAAATTACATATATGATACTCATTGATTATTTATATTATCAAATAACTAATTTTTATCTTCATTATGAGAAAGATGGAACTCATAAAGCATCCGGAATTATTGGAGCTTGCTCTTTAATTTCTTTCAATTTAATATTTATATTAATGTTTTTAGATCATTTTTATAATAAAAATACTATTCCATCAAACAAGTATATTATAATAATATATTGTTTACCTATTATTTTATTAGTTGGTTTAAGATATTGGAAATTTACTTCCTATGAACAAATTAGAGAAAAAGTAAAGGGTTTTGATAAAACGACAAGAATAATAGCTGATATTTTATTAATCATTTATATTATTATTTCATTTTTTGGGTTATTTATTTTTAGTCTTTATACAGGATCATTAAAACATTGAAATGAAACTTGTAATTGCTACCTTATTTAGGACAAAAGTTTATCCTTCTTAGACTCTTTATTAAGAGAGCTTTATAAAATAATTAGGGTGTTGAAATCAGTACCCTAATTTTAATTTAAAATAGATTTTGCTAAGACAGCGCAGAAGCTCTTGAAGAAAACAATTATTATCCATTTGGATTAAAGCATGAAGGTTACAATGTTTTAGTAGGGAACCCTGCTTATAATTACCAGTATAACGGTAAAGAGCTACAAAAAGAAACTGGCTGGGGAGATTACGGAGCCAGAATGTATATGGCTGATATTGGCAGATGGGGTGTGATAGATCCTCTTGCTGAACAGATGAGAAGATATTCTCCGTATAATTATGCTTTTAATAACCCTGTAAGCTTTATAGATCCGGATGGGATGGCACCGCATCAGTTTAAGATGCCTGGCGATTCCCGCCCTGATGCCTACTCGGGAGGTCATAATCCAAACTGGTTAGGCTTAGGAAATACCGGAAGCCTTGAATCAGGAGGATATGGAGGAGGAAACGGTTATTCTGTTTTATCATCATTGGGTAACTCAAATGACTATCTGCTGGATAATCTTATTGCAGGATGGGCAGCAAGAGGTATAGACACCAAAATTTCGAAGAATGGCTATCTATCATATTGGACAGGAGGAGCTGCAGGATATGGAAGTACTTCTCAGGAAATGGTTGCGCATATGATAAATCTAGCTAATGGGCTTCAAAATAGTCTTACAGATGTTGCAAACAATCAGTATTTTAGTGCCGGGCATTTAATTGCAAGTGAGTCTGTAGCTTGCTTTGGAGCGTATTCTTTAAGCAAAGCCCTAAGGCCTGATTATTCTGTAAATTATACGGTTTTGGATGACGCAGCGAAACCTTATAGAATAACGACTATGGCAGGCATTAAATTAAAGCCAGCTACGGCTGCAACTTTAAGTAAAGTAGCCAGATATGGAGGATATGCTCTAGCGGGAGCAGCCATTTATGCTACAGAGCTTCAGTATAGAGATGGTCAAATAGTTGATACTGAAAGGATTGTAAGTCATATAATGACAGGCGTTGGTGCCATTCCAAGCCCTTGGACAATGGGCTCGGCATTGTTATATGGAGTCGTAACAGGGGGATATCAAGCAGTAACTGGAAGGAGTATTTTTAATGATATGGGACTAGGTCCTAAAAAATGATAATAATGATAAAACTAATAGATTATTTGATCTTTCATATGGATTGTCTTTATAAAAGAATGGATAAATTTAAATATAAAGATAGAGGAACAGAAAAATTTTGGTTGGTTGTAGTTATTTCTATTTTTATTAATTTAAATACTTCAAGTATTGATAATGTTTGTTTAGGTAACTATTTACATATACACCATAAGTATATTTTTTTCTTAATGATTCCAATTGTAATGACTTTGGTGTACTATTTCTTTATAAAAAATGAAAGATTTCTAGATTATGGATTTAAAGAAAGTTATAAAGGATATATAGTATTATTCATGCTGTTTGTATTAACTATAATTCTTATGGCAATGGTTGTTCCACGAAAAAATTATTAAACCGGTCATGTTCCAAAGTTAGTGTTTGAATTAATTTGGGGCCACTATCTTATTTAGAACAAAAAGTTTATACTTCTTATACTCTCTAATTTGAGAGGATTTTATAAATAATTAGGGCATTGATTTCAGTGCTCTAATTTAAATTAATTAAGTTATTTTAAAAACTCAGGTGGCAGCGCAGAAGTTCTTGAAGAAAACAACTATTACGCATTTGGCTTAAAGCACGAAGGATATAATGCTTTAGCGGGAAACCCTTCTTACAATTACCAATATAATGGCAAAGAGCTGCAGAAAGAAACCGGCTGGAGTGATTACGGAGCCAGAATGTACATGTCTGATATTTGATATTGGCCGATGGGGTGTTGTAGATCCTTTTTCAGAGCAGATGAGAAGGCATTCCCCGTATAATTATGCTTTCAATAATCTGGTTAATTTTGTAGACCCAGCCGAAAGAGTACCTATAACCCAACGTAATGATGAAGTTGATAAAAATGAAATCATACAATTCTGAATCAAGCATTTGGAACACATAATAATAACTTTTCATAAAATACAAATGGAAAATAATATAGAAATTGAAAAAGAAGATCTAAAAAAAATTCTTTTTATTTTAATTGATAAACTAGAAAGCTCTAATAGTAATAAGTTTTCATTAGAAAAAGATTTATATTGGAATATTCCTGATGAAAATTTGTATAATGTATACCAAAAGCCAGAAGATTTTACTATTGGGAGTATAAAGGAAGACTGGGAATTTCTTCAAAAAGTTTTAAGAAAAGAAAGGGAAGCTATAGGATACGATTTTAATAAAATATCTAATATTTTAAAATTAATAGGACAATCATCCATTATTTAAATCAAGTAAACATTAAATTAATTTACACTTTCCATTAAATTCTGTTTTCCCCGTACGCAACTTATCATTATGTTTTGTCATATCTTTGCACTATGATACGTATTACAAAAATTTTCACATTCGAGACGGCCCATGTGCTGTATAACTATGATGGGAAATGTAAAAATATGCATGGACATTCCTATAAGCTCTTTGTAACGGTAAAAGGAAGACCGGTTAATGATTTGGAAAATCCCAAAAACGGGATGGTGGTGGATTTTGGAGATATTAAAAGTATCGTAAAATCTGAGATTGTGGATCTTTGGGATCATGCAGTTCTTGTTAACGCATTGTCTCCCCATAAAGAACTGGGCGAAGATCTTGAAAATAAAGGTCACAAGGTGATCTACTGCAGCTTTCAGCCTACCTGTGAGAATATGCTGTATGCCATTGCTGCCAAAATAAAATCCAGGCTTCCGGCTGAGGTTTCTCTGGCCTATCTTAAACTTCACGAAACAGAAAACTCCTACGGAGAATGGTTTGCAGAAGACAATAAGTAAACAGTATTGACCAATAAAAATTCAGACCGGTGTTAAAAACGATTATTAATTTAGAACCTGGAAAAAAAGTATATTTCACTTCAGATCAGCATTTTGGTGCTCCTACACCGAAGGAAAGCAAAGTGCGTGAAGAGAAATTTATCCGCTGGATGGATGAAATTAAAGAAGATGCCCAGGTTTTGTTTCTAATGGGTGATCTTTTTGATTTCTGGCACGAGTGGAAACATGTTATTCCTAAGGGATATGTACGTGTTCTCGGAAAAATTGCCGAACTGAAAGACCGGGGAATTCATATCTATTTCTTTGTAGGAAACCACGATCTGTGGATGAAAGACTATCTTGAAGAAGAAATAGGATGCACTGTTTTTTACAAAAAGCAGTATTTTGAAATGGGTGGAAAACAGTTTCTGCTGGCTCATGGAGACGGTCTCGGACCTGGTGATAAAGGGTATAAAAGAATGAAAAAGCTGTTCACAAATCCTGTGGCGCAGTGGTTTTTCAAATGGCTTCATCCCGATATTGCCATGAAAGTGGCACTGTATCTTTCCCAGAAAAATAAAATGATCTCCGGAGAAGAGGATAAAGCGTTTTTAGGAGAAGATAAAGAGTTTCTCGTCATCTATTCAAAAGAGAAGCTGAAGACTCAGGAAATTGACTATTTTATTTATGGTCATCGTCACCTTCCGATGGTGCTGGATCTTGAGCCCAAAGCAAAATATATCAATCTGGGTGATTGGATTTCCTACTTTACCTACGGAGTCTTTGAGAAAGAATTTGAACTTAAAACTTTTGCGGACGGAACAAAAAAAAATTACCCCTGAGAGAGGTAATCTCCGAATGAACCAAGGTCCATTCTTGTTTTTAATCCATATTCCGAGTTTATAATTGCAAGAAGTTTACCAAAGTGTAAATATCCGGTTAAAAAAATATTAAAAAACATGCTTTTTACATAATTGGCTCATTATGAGCTGGTAATAAGCTTAAAATAGTCTTCATAAATTGGAAAATATATTCAGCATACAGACAGAACAGAATTTCCTGGATGCATCATTGACAGCTTTTCGTCATCAGTATGAAAATGTTGAGATATATAGAAAGTTCGTGGATTTTCTGAAAATAAATCCGGATGAGGTTCACAGTCTGGAAAAAATTCCTTTCCTGCCGATAGAAATGTTTAAAAACCATCAGATTTTAGACAAAAACACATCGGCTGACCTTTTTTTTCAGAGTTCAGGGACTACACAGATGAATCTTTCAAAACATTTTATTGCAGATCCGGCGGTCTATGAAGAAAGCATCTATAAAAGCTTTGAACAGTTTATAGGAAAGCCGGAAGATTTTATTTTTCTGGGCCTGCTTCCAAGCTATCTGGAAAAGCAGAACTCCTCTTTGATCTATATGGTGGATTATCTCATGAAAAAATCCGCAAAACCCGAAAACGGATATTTTCTTTACAACCATTCCGAATTGTTTCAGCTTTTAAACACTTTGAAAGATAAAAAGGTCATTCTTTTCGGAGTATCTTTCGCCTTGCTGGACTTCCTGGATTCTGTTGAATCTCAGAATCTTTCAGTTTCCGGATCTCAAAACCTGACGATTATTGAAACCGGAGGTATGAAGGGAAGAAAAGAAGAAATGACCAAAGACGAGCTGTTGAGAATTCTGCAGGATGGTTTTAAAACAGAAAAGATTTACTCAGAATATTCAATGACGGAACTGCTTTCGCAAGCCTATTCTCTTGGAAATAATGAATATGAATGTCCTAATTGGATGAAAATATTGGTCCGGAATGCAGAAGACCCCTTTTCTTACGAAAAAGAGGGAAGAACCGGAGCCATAAACATTATAGATCTTGCCAATATCCACTCATGCTGTTTTATAGCAACGCAGGACTTGGGGAAAACCCTTCCGGAAGATAAATTTCAGGTGCTCGGAAGAATAGATCACTCCGATATCCGTGGATGCAGCTTATTGGTCTCTTGATCTCAAAAATAAAAAAATAAAGACTTCTTACTAAAAAATAAAGACTTCTTACTATGGACTGGAAGAAAAGCTTCTTTTTACTGCTCATAAGTTTATCCGGCCTTTTGTCAGCACAAAAAAAGTCGGAAAAGGATATATGGTCCGGAACTTACCTGGTAAATGAAATCAATAATGGAGCTTCCAGAGTTACGGATACTTTAGTGATTGCGAGAATTAAAGATGCTGATCCGAATGAAATCCCTGCTAAAGAAAAATCCGACTTAGTTCGATGGTCTATGACCTCAAAAAGAGATGGAGGCAACGATGAGATTACGGTTAAGCGATTCCTGTTTGATGCGAAAAATAACCGGGATGCCTATAAAGAATTCGGCTGGACAGATCTGCACAAATCCGGGAAAATGAACTGCATAGATGGTGGACATTTTTTTATTTGCCAGACACAGCCCGGTACTTCCGTTACATTTGGAAAGGATGAAAAGTACTTTACCAAAACAGGTGTCTTTGGAATATGGCTGCACTATGGGATAGTAGAGCTTGAAAAAAGTAAAACTTAATCAAAAAACTAATTGTAAATGCTGAAAATAGAAGAGCTTGTTCACGCATATATCCATTCCCACTGCGATTTCGAAAAAGAAATTGTGCTGACGAATTATTTCCAGGCCGACTGGGAAGCGGATATGCTGTTCATAGATTCTGAAGGGTTTAGCCATGAAATTGAAATTAAGCTTTCAAAAAGTGATTTTAAAAACGATTTCAAAAAATCGTACCTCAATAAAGATACCGGCGAAAAATTCCTGAAACATGATAAAATCTCATGTGGCGACTATATCTGCAATGCCTTCAGCTTTCTGCTTCCCATGGGAATGATAGAGCATAATTTAATTCCGGAGCACTGCGGGATTATTGAATTTTACCACAATGCAGATACCTGGGAAACGGAATTCTACCTCATACGCAAACCTAAAAGAGTCCATGAAGATCCTTATTGGAAACTGACTGACAAAGATCTTTTTATCCGGAAAATGGCCCTGAATTTACTGCAGCGTAAAATGGAAATCAAGGGCAGACAGGAAGAACTTATTTTCAGAAATCCTTTTGATATCAGGAAAAAGTAAATATAAAACTCCTGCATTTTTACAGGAGTTGAATATAAAGATATTAAACACGGTTATTTGTTTTTCACCATTTTTAAAGTGCCGTTTGCGCCGGTGCTGGAACTCCATTTAACAAGATAAGTACCTCCCGGATGATTCTGGAGATCAATCGGCAGTTTATTTTGTCCGGCTCCTATATCCGTAGTATATGCTCTCACTGTTTTACCGTTAAGGTCAATAACACGTATTGAAACAGTTTCTCTGCCTGCGGCTGTATAGTAAAGCTCGCTTATTCCCATGTTTTGATTGGATACTATAGCTGTTTTAGGCTGTGATGTTACCTGTTTTGATACCGTGCCACCACCGGGAACGCATATATAACATTCAAACCTGGTAACACCTATGAGATATTGATTGGGACCTGTGCAGGTAATGTCTACGCCATATCCAAACTGCCCCGGGTAATAAATCATGGTAGGATCTGAAGGAATTGTAGTGTGGTCTCCAATTGCAGTTGGAAGCGGGTAATATCCGCTATATAATGTAGAGGGATTGCTAAAGCTTACTTTGCCGTATCTGATTGGGGGAGTTCCTCCGGGAAGTGTGAAAGTTACAGGAAAGTTATAAGTTCTGAATGTACTGATATCTGGAGGAAAAGGTGTAGCGACCCGTTCATTGGACCCGATTTTAATGTCAAATTTAACATCCGTATGAGCATGGCCAGGGGTATTTTCGGCAAAAATATCATTTCTGGTAACAGTAATGTTATAGGTAGGTGCGGGAGTTGTATTTTTTTGTGCGTCCAATTGGTTTTGGCAAATTGATACAAAGAATAGTAAAAAGAGAATTTTTTTCATTTTAGTTAAATTTTTAGATTATTATTTTATTTATTTCGATTAATCTTAACTAAAATTGAAGCTTATTATCCGACTGCCAAAAGAGTAATTAGCAAATGTGAAAGATTATCCAATAACTGTTTCTGTTCTTTTCATAAATGTAAAACGGCAACAGTCTCGTAAAAAGGAAAGAATTACTAAAATTGTTTGCAAACATATGATTCTATTCAGTAAACTTTATAATGAGTATTGCATTATTGAAGTATTTTAACACAAAAAAATCCTGCCAGACGACAGGATTTTATATTTAATGTTATGATTTTTTTAATCAGTAACTTCAACAGTGTCTCTCTGAAGCAGGAACTTGTAGATCAATCCTCCTACAATCCCTCCTAAAATAGGTGCTGCCCAGAACAGCCAAAGCTGGGACATCGCAAGCCCGCCCGTAAAAACAGCCTGTGAAAGCGATCTTGCCGGGTTTACCGAAGTGTTGGTAATAGGAATGGAAATAAGGTGAATCAGGGTAAGAGCTAAACCAATAGCAATACCTGCAAATTTTCCGTTAGCCCACTTATCTGTAGCTCCCATAATAACAATCAGGAAGAAAGCTGTTAATAAAAACTCAGCAAGAAATGCTGCTCCCATGCTGAATGCTTTTCCGTTGTAAACTGCTTCTCCATAGAAATTGGTAGCAAATGCCCCCGGTTTCGAAAAGTCTACAGCTCCTGAGCCGTTAAGAATTACATACAGGCATCCTGCAGCAAGAAGAGCTCCAAGACACTGGGCTACAACATAAGGGATAAGATCTTTAGCTGAGAATCTCCCTCCTGCTAGAAGTCCGAAAGATACTGCCGGATTAAAATGTCCGCCAGAAATATGTCCGACAGCATAAGCCATCGTAAGAACAGTAAGACCAAAGGCTAAAGAAACCCCCAAAAGACCAATACCTATGTCGGGAACTCCGGCAGCAAAAACTGCACTTCCGCAGCCACCGAAAACAAGCCAAAATGTGCCGAAAAATTCAGCAAAAAGTTTTTTTATCATATGTTTATTATTAAATGTATCTCAAATGTAAAATTTAAATTTTAAAATCAAAAGATAAAATTTAAAAATCTTTTAAGATTTCTTAATATAAAATTACATATTTAGTAATTTGGTTTAATGTTTGTTGGGAATTTTTTCATAATGATATTATCGGTAAACTGAATAGTATATCATAAATGTTTATCTTTCGTTTAGTAATTTAAAAGTGTGGTTAATGAGAAAGTATTTTTGTGTAGCCTTCGTGCCTTTTATGTATAGCTTTTATTACCCGCAGGCAGCAAAAAAAGCACTTCCCTGCTATGATTTGACTTCGGTTCTGAAAGTAGAACCTACTGCTCTGTATAAGCCACATCTGGATGCTTCAAAAAGTTTTAATGTAAAACTGCTGAAAGATTCCAAAACAGTGCAAAAATATATAGGTAATGGAAAGTTTCATAAAATAAAAAAAAGCGGAAAAGGCTATCGGGTTCAGAAACTTGATTACAGCAGGCCTTATATGGTTTCTAAAGCAAAAACTACTTTGGAAAACATGGCATCCAGGTTCAGTAAAGAAACAAAAGGGCATACTTTTACCGTTTCATCCATTACAAGAACACTTGAAGATCAGTGCAGACTGAGAAGAGTGAATTCCAATGCATCTTTAGGGATAAGCTCCCATAATTACGGTAATTCATTTGATATTTCCTATATCAGGTTTAATGATGTACTGAAATATAATCCTAAAATGGAGACAGCACTGGAAAAAGTTTTAAAGTATTATGCCAATGCCGGCAGGATTTATTACATCAGGGAAAGGCAGCAGAGCTGTTATCACATCACGGTGAGGAATTATTAGCACGGTCAGCTGATCACAAACTGCTTTATAATCTGAAACTTTTACGGATTAAAATTAAATTTATTTTACGGATAATAAATTTATGATACGATTATTTGTACAGGATGTTTAGTTTGTATAATTTTATACAACTAAATAACTATGAAATTATGAATGAGAACGATTACAGGCTGGCCGCTGCCGAATGGGGCAATTGCGTGTCAGATTATTCCAGAATCACAAATTTAATTCCTACCAATTACATTTTCGAACTTTCTTCACAGCAGATCGATAAAATCAAACAACAAAACAAATATGTGGATGTGTGCGCAGAAGTAGGCGTATTCAACGGCAGTCTTGTCTTGATTTTTCTTCCGCTGGATGCACAGGGACATGTGGATAAAAGCATTACTGAATATCAGTATACTACCCTGGGACCTCTTAAATATGATCTGAAACTGCAGGAAACTAAAGAATTTACGGTGACCAAAAATGCAGTTCTTTCCAGCAACCTTACCAAGATAGATGGCAATACCAATACCTCCGTTCCGGTAACCGAACAGCCGGTTCTGGACCAGGACATTGCTGTAGATGCTATTGAACGCTGGAGAGATGAAGGAATGGAATGGTTTTTCCGTGAGTGTAATGAGTTCGGTGGAGAAAGAGTTTTCAGAAGATTCTATATTTCTATGGAAGACCTGACTCACCCGAGCCCGGAGGTTTTAGGCATCAAATGCTCTTTTGGACTTAGATATAATGACATTTACCAGAGAATGCTGGTAACACTGATCTTTATTTCTTTCCATGAGATGTTACAGGAAGGAAGCAACGTGGCCACTATTTCAAATACGTATGATTGGGCAAAACCATGTCCGCCTGTCTGCCGTATTCCTGAACTTGGATCTTAATATGTAGCATCAATAGGAATGACAGATTTTTTTAAAGCCATTTTATTCCTAAACTATGGACTGCTTCTGTCCGTTGTATTTTTGGGAGCAGCAAAATACCGTATACTGAATACCAAAGAAAAGCAATATTTTCACTGTATTGCTTTTCTTTTTTTTATCGAATTATTAAATTTGGCCTTGCCTTATCTCTTCAATCTTAATGATACCTCTTTCCTGTATCCCTTGTATATCGCCGGCGAATTTTTCCTGGTCACTGCTTTATTTATCAGAAAACTGGAGCTTCCAAAATACCTTTTAGGCATTACAGCGCTTCTCGCCACTGGATTTATGATCTCGAAATATGGATTTAATGATCCCTTCAACAGTGATATTGTAAAAGTAATATCCAATATCATTATTATCTGCCTTTCAGGATTTACCCTGATCCGGGAGATCAGAGGCGCTTCTGCAGAGAACCGTTTTCTTCTTGTGGATGCCTGTATTTTTTTCTACTATTCAGTTTCAGTATTTATTTTTATTATCCAGCATCAGATCGCAGATCTTTCAGAAAATGATTACTTAATTATTCTCAGTGTGAATAATATTCTGTCAAGCATTTTATACTGTTCATTTTTATATACCTTCATCAAATTAAAGAAGTAACCTTAAATATTAGCCTGCTCATCCTTATAATTGTTACCATAACAGTTATAGTATCCTTTATTCTCTTAGCCTACAGGTCTTTTATCAGCCGGATTATCAAAGAAAAAAATGTTCAGCATGAAGCTGAGGTTCTTCATCAGAAAAAACTTGTGCTTGAAAATATCAAAGCCCAGGAAGAAGAAAGAAAGAGAATAGCCGTAATGATCCATGACGATATTGGAAACAGGCTCAATATCCTTTCCCTGTGGCTCAACAACCTTGATACAAAGGGAGATGAAGTCATCAAGAAAAAGATCTACAGCCAGATGTCGTCTCTCATTGATGCCGCCCGGAGTATTTCCCATTCCCTGTATCCCGTTAACCTCGAATCGGTAGGATTTGTACTCTATGTAGAAGAAATGATTGCCAACCTTTCCCATAAGATCAATATTTCTATGCGGGTAATGCCTGGACACGAGAAAAAAGATATTTTTATAGAAGTGCAGCTGTACAGGATCATCCAGGAATTTACGACCAATGTGATCAAACATTCTACGGCTACAGACTTATGGATCTACATTAAAGATTATCCCCGGCATATGGCCGTCATTATTTCTGACAACGGACAGGGATTTGATTATGATCTGGTGAAAAAAGGAATGGGCATTAAAAACATAGAATCCAGGATAAAATCCATGAATGCCGTCCATAAATGGAAAAATACCCCGAATAAAGGAAGCCGTTTAATCATTTTAATTCCAAACAATCATGAACTCCCAAATCAAAATAGCCTTAATTGATGACGAACAGCTGATCCTGGAAGGGGTAAAAATGCTGCTTTCGAATGAAAAAAATATATCCGTATGTCTTACCTCCAATAACGGCCCGGATTTTATTGAAAAGCTGGGAAGCCTTTCCGAAGATGATTTTCCCCACATAGCTCTTGTCGATGTACAGATGCAGCCTATGAACGGTTTTGAACTTGTAGAAATTCTTAAAGAAAAATATCCGGATCTAAGGATCATTATTCTTTCCTCCCATTACAAAACTTCCATTTTGGGCTATATGGTTAAATTGGGGGTTTCGGCTTTTCTTCCTAAAAATTCAGACCGGAAAACATTTATCGATGCCATTACCATGGTTTACAAAAATGGGGTTTTCTTTACAGCAGAAGACCATCAGATGCTGTTTACCTATATGAACAGTTCCACAAAAAAGAAATCTCTTTTTGAAATGGAAGACGAGCTTTCCGAACGGGAAAAAGATGTTGTGAAGCTGATCTGTCAGGAATACACCAATAATGAGATCGGGGAGAAGCTCTTCATCAGTCCCAGAACAGTAGAAAGCCACCGCCAGCGGATCCTGGAAAAGATCGGGGCCAAAAATACCGTAGGCATTGTTATTTATGCCGTTGTGAACAACATATACTCTCTTGATAAAATATAATTCCGTAGAAATACGGAATTTTTTATTTGGTATTTTTCACGCTAGTATTGCTTTCCCTTCTTCCGTTAATTTGAAAAATAAGTTTTACAGATTTCAAAGCAGAACCAGATTCAAGACGCTGTACTGAAAACTTTCAACCACTAAAGCAAAACACAGCGATGGAAAACAATACAGTATTGCCTGTCGGAATTTTTTTTGACGGAACCGGAAATAACGGGATCAATGCAGGCTCCCCCGATATGCCTTCGGTAAACAATGAAAGTTATAAAGGAGCACCGACCAATGTTTATAAACTCTTCAATTTATTCAGTCAAAACAGTAAACTATATGTCGAAGGAATAGGAACGGTTACTGGCGGAGAAGACAGCAATTTTGCGATGGGTACCTGCGCTAATCCTCCGGATGCACGGGGATATTCTTCCGATGACAAGCTGCAGAAAGCCAATGCTTTTGTACAGAATATAATCAATGACAAAAATATTGACTATCATTTTTACATCTACGGATTCAGTAGAGGAAGCATGCTGGCAAGAGAATTCTGCAACCGGCTGGTTGTAGATTATCCCACAGCAAATGTTACTATAAAATTTTTGGGAGTTTTTGATACCGTGGAATCCAAACCATTTAACACATACGATATGAACCTGCCTCAGGAAGTGGAAAATGCCCTTCATCTGTGTGCAGTTAATGAATGTAGGTTCTTTTTCCCGCTCACCGGATTTTTTGAAAATTCAAAAAATATGCAGGACACCAAAACAGAGACAGCTGGTTCCGTTTGGAAAGAAGTTTTCGTTCCCGGAGCTCATGCCGATGTGGGTGGAGGCTATCTTCAGGCTCCCCAGTCAGTTTATATTTCTACAGATTTTATGAATGTCAGTGATTTGCAGGCCTATGTTTCAGAGGTGAGAAATTCAAAAACCGATGCCGAAGGAAACAAGATCTGGAATTCACTGCTGTCAGATTTTCAGATCGAAAAAGGAATTGTTCTCACCCAGGCTTACGTTTCCAGAGACTTGGTCCTTAATACCCTTCCGTTTGTATATGGCAGGATAATGCTGGATGAAACCAATAATGCCGTCCCCGGAATTTTCAGTACAGATCTTGCCAATTCAGGTCTTGAGATTAAGGATGATACTTTTCTCGAAGACTTTTATACAAATCTTGCAGCATATATTAAAGACTTTTCACCTGCTATGAAACCCCACTATAACTATGCAGATTTTGCAGGGTATACCCATATTTCGGCTAATTTCGGACTGTACCATGATGATGCATTACAAAAATCAGCTGATGAGATAGAAGCAGAACTGATCAATATTGGCCTGAATGTACCCAGCAGTACATCTGTAGATCAGGAGATCCATACCAATCTTCTTACCGAGCTGCATCTTCCCGAAGACAGCTTTACTGCAGACTTTATGTATGGGACCAATGTTCCCAATAATAATATCTGGAGCCGCACAATAGAGTTAAGATCCTTTGTTGCAGGACAGAATTAAATGTACTTTTCAGTTTTAAATTTAGGTTGCGAGGGGATGTCTGTCAGGGCATCCCTTTTTACTGTATTCCAGAGCTGGCAGTTTTTATTTCTGGGCTATTCATTTCTTTTTCCGTACTTTTGCACCCGAAAATTCATTATTCATCATTTAATTTTTATTTAATAAAATGCTTTCGGTTCAAGGTTTAGGATTACATCATTCAGGAAACTATCTGTTTCAAAATACAAATTTCACCATTAAAAAGGATGATAAAGTAGGTCTCGTTGGAAAAAACGGAGCCGGAAAATCTACTTTACTGAAAATGCTTTCCGGAGAAATTAACTTCTACGAAGGAAGCGTTGTACCTGAAGGAAATGTTACCATCGGTTTCCTGAAGCAGGATCTAGATTTTGTAAAAGGAAGAACTGTTTGGAATGAAACAATGCAGGCTTTTGAACAGATCAATGCTTGGAAAGATGAGCTGGAACAAGTTAATCACCAACTGGCAACAAGAACCGATTACGAAAGTGATGCCTATACAGATCTGATCAACAAAATGACAGAACTGAATGATCTTCTGATGAACCATGATGCCTACAACCTGGAAGGTGATATGGAGAAAATATTATTTGGTTTAGGTTTTAAGGCAGATGATTTCCACAAAATTACAGATGAATTTTCCGGAGGATGGAGAATGAGAATTGAGCTGGCAAAACTTCTTCTTCAGAAGAACGACATTATGCTTCTCGATGAGCCTACCAACCACCTCGATATGGAATCCATTATCTGGCTGGAAAACTTCCTGAAAGATTATCCCGGAGCCATTGTTCTGGTAAGTCACGATAAGCAGTTTATGACGGCTGTCTGCAACAGAACTTTTGATATTAATAATAGAAAAGTTGACGACTATAAAGCCAATTATTCCAAATATCTGGTGATGCGTGAAGAGCGCCGTGAAAAACTGATTCAGGCTAAGAAGAATCAGGATGCGGAGATTAAGCAGATGGAGGACAACATCAATAAGTTCCGTGCCAGTGCTACCAAAGCATCTTTCGCCCAGTCTCTTATTAAGAAATTAGATAAAATTGAACGTATTGAGGTAGATAACGAAGACGTTTCAAAATTCAATATCCGTTTCGTACAGTCTATGGTTCCCGGAAAAATTATCTTTGAGGCCAATCATTTAGGAAAAGCTTACGGGAAAAAACAAATTTTTGATGATGTAGACTTTATTGTTCAGAGAGGAGACAGAATTGCCCTTTTGGGACAGAACGGACAGGGAAAAACAACTTTAGCTAAAATTCTTGCCGGAGACATCAAAGATTATACAGGGACATGGAATCTGGGGCACAACGTAAACATCGGATACTTTGCCCAAAACCAGGAAGAAGTGCTGACTCCTAATAAAACAGTTCTGGAAGAAGCTGAGGATGCAGCTACAGAGGAAACCAGACCTAGGGTAAGAGATCTTTTAGGATCTTTCCTTTTCCAGGGTGAAGCGGTAACCAAGAAAACAAAAGTGCTTTCCGGAGGAGAAAGAAACCGTCTTGCTCTTTGTAAACTGTTGCTTCGTCCTTTCAATACGTTGATTATGGATGAGCCTACCAACCACCTGGATATCCAGTCTAAGGAGATCATTAAACTGGCTTTACAGAATTTCGAAGGGACATTAATCGTGATTTCTCACGACAGGGAATTCCTGGATGGGCTTTGTGATAAGATTTATGAATTCCGTGACGGAAGAATGAAAGAATTCCTGGGAAGTGTTGGTGAATACCTTGAATACAGACAAAAAGAGACCCTTCGGGAAATATCTGCTGAAAAGGCAAAGCTACACAGCGATGATGTGAAAGTTGAGGTAAAACCAGTTCCGAAAGAAGTAAAGGTGGAAGAGAAATCATCAACCATTGTAAGCAAAGAACAAAAAAATATTCAGAATAAACTAAAGAAAGTAGAAGAGAAAATTTCTGAGCTTGAATCTGAAATTGAAACATTGGAAGCTTCATTCACAAAGGAAAATCCTTCTGAAGAAACTTTAGAGAAGTATAATAAAACTAAAGAAGAATTAGAAGTTGCTTTACAGGAATGGGAGCATTTAGGTTCTCAATTGGTTTAGTTTTTTTGAATTAAAATATACAGATCCTTCGACTCCGCTCAGGATGACATTGCTAATACTTAATCTAATACGAACAGTATTATTTTTTAACAGTGTCATCCTGAGCGGAGTCGAAGGATTTTAGTATAAAAACGCATTCGACCGGGAATAAGTTTGTAACAAAAGCATACTTACACCAACGTATTGAATAGTTTTACGAAAACTTAATTTAAAACTTAAATTATTTTTATAATTTTACAGGATGATTTTTAAGGAAAGCAGAAATCTGAAGAGCTTTATCTCCAAACTTTTGTTTGGGATCTACTTCATTGCGCTGTTTTCCCAAAGTTTTCACCATCATGATGCTGTCGATAATTTTAAGATCTTCAATCTTAAAAAGACAGAAAACACCATGGCTAAAAATTCAGCCAAAGAAAAGCCGGGCGACTGTCTGGCGTGTCATTTCTTAGCTACAGGACATACACTGGTTCCTGAAGAGTTCAGCTTTTCCTTCGAACATTTTACGCACGAAGTAAAACAGGTTATTGCTGTTCAGGAAAAAGTATGGTCTCAGACCAAATTCACTTTTCAGCTCCGGGGGCCTCCCGCAATTGCATAATCACGATTTTAATTGGCTTTAATTATATTTAAAGTTCAATATTTTGGGTTTAAATCTATTGGTTGATAGCTGTTAGATGTCGTTTCAGAATTCCGGATTTCGCGATTCGGGGGATTGAGAGTTTTAGGATTTGAGAATATAGAGGCAGAATTAACTGTCTGATATCTCAGTCTGATATCTGAAACTTCATATCTGACATCTGGTTCATCAGTCATTAATATTTTTTACATTTCACAATTAAAATAAACCCATCCAACAAATTTTTACGAAAAAATGTACCTGTAAAAGGTACGCAATCAATCTATAGACAATGAAATTGATATATAGTCTGATGTTAGTCTTTTGTGGACTGGCATCGATAAGTGCACAAAAATCGTATTCGATAGAAGGAACCGTTCAGGATTTTCACGATAAAACCATGCTGGAAAATGCGGTAGTGAAAATCGGGGGATTCACGGCTACAACGGATAGTAAAGGTAAGTTTACGTTTAATAAAATTCCTTCGGGAAAATATATACTCATTGCCAAACATCCTGATTGTAATGATTATACTGAAAATATAGGAGTTGATCGGGATTTACATTTGGTAATCACCCTCGAGCATCATAGCCATGATATTGAGACGGTGACCGTTCATGGAAGTCATAAAAATAATGGAAGCATAGTAATGAAAACACTGGATAAATCTGTGCTTTCTAGAAATGTTACCGAGAATCTGGGAAATTTACTTACCAATATTTCGGGAGTCAATGTTCTTAAAACGGGGAATAACATTGCTAAACCCATCATCCACGGACTGTATGGAAGCAGGGTTTCCATCCTGAATGACGGTGTAAAACTGGCTGAACAGGAATGGGGTGTAGAACATGCTCCGAATGTAGATGTAAATAATTTTGAACATATTGATGTTGTAAAAGGAGCATCAGCCCTGAAATACGGAAATGGTGCCGTAGGTGGGGTCGTGGTTTTACAACCTCAGGTGCTACCCAAAAAAGATACCCTTATGGGATCTGTTTCTCTATCCGGTATTTCAAACGGGCGCGGAGCAGATGTAAATGTAAAGCTGGCAAAAACCTGGGAAAGCGGCTGGGCTGTTAAAACCAACGGAAGCTTTAGGAAATTGGGTGATCTTACAGCTCCTGACTATGGATTGATGAATACAGGAATTCAGAATTCCGGTTTTAATTTTGGGGTTCAAAAAATGACTTTTAATTCAGGGTTTTCTTTTGATTATTATTTAACGAATAATTCAATAGGCATTTTGAGGAGTTCACATGTAGGATCTGCTGAAGATTTATATGAGGCATTGTCAAGTCAGGAACCTATTTTTAAAAGAGATTTCAGTTATGATATCGATAATCCAAGACAGGAGATCGAGCATCATATTGCTAAACTTTCAGGATATTATAGATTTGAAAACTTTGGAAAGCTTACGGCTACCTACAGTTTTCAGTATAATCACAGAAAAGAATATGACATCCGCCGGAGTGAAGAGCTTAGCAAGAAACCGGGACTGGATCTGGAACTGATTACGAATGATTTAAATATCAACCATCTTATTGAAAGACCAAAATGGAGTCTTGAAACAGGAATTAATGGTGGATATCAGAATAATTACTCCAACCCGGAAACAGAAGCGAGACGTCTGGTACCTAACTACGATCGCTTTTATGCTGGAGTTTATTCTGTCTATAAATATAAACTTCTGCCTTCGCTGGATCTGGAGGCTGGAGCACGTTATGATTTTGACCGCTATGAAGTGACCAAATGGTATGATCTGAGTGACTGGAATAGATTATATGCCAAGGATTATTCAGATTTTGTAGTAAGGATTAATCAGAATAGAATCCTTACCAAGCCTGAATTAAACTATAATAATTTTTCAGGTAATGCCGGAATCAGCTATCATCCGTCAAATAATTTTAATCTGAAGCTAAACTATGCGAGGGTTTCAAGATCTCCCAATGTTGCTGAACTTTTTGCCGACGGACTTCACCATTCTGCAGCCATTATAGAAGAAGGAGATATGGGGATTAAAAGTGAAACCGGAAATCAGTTTAATTTAATTGCTGATGCCAAATTAAATGTTCTGGGTGGCCTGGATATCTCTGTAAATCCATATTTCTTTTATACCAAAAATTTTATCAATGAGGTTCCTATAGGGTACCGAAATACCCAGTGGGGTGGCGACTTTGTAGTGTATGGTTATCAGCAGATCGATGTGAAAATGTATGGAGCAGATCTGGATCTGGCCCTTAAAATTAATGATAATCTGGCCTACAAGGGAAATCTGTCTTATGTATACGGACAGGACCTTACCCATGATGTTCCACTGATCATGATGATGCCTACTAATTTCAACAATTCACTGGAATTCAGTAAAAAAGAGTGGAAGAACTTTTATGTGAACGTAAGTAACAAAACAGTTCTTGCCCAAACAAGATTCCCAATTTATAATGTTTTTATCAAAAGATATGATTCGGAGGGAAATTCTTACAGTCAGGAAGTAGATATTTCTACTCCTCCCAAAGCGTATTCGCTTTGGAACCTTCAGGCAGGGGTGAATCTGTCAAAAAATTTCGGAGTTGATTTCTCTGTAAAAAATGTTTTCAACACTTCTTACAGAGATTATCTGAACAGGTTACGATATTTCTCCAGCGAAATGGGACGAAATTTTATTGTAACTCTTAAATATCAATTTTAATTCTTTAAATCAAAAAAATGAAAAATATTTTTAAAAATACAACACTTATTGTAAGTCTATTGATGATTGCTTTTTCTTTAAGCTTAACTTCTTGTAACCGTGGAGACGATGATGAAAAAGATGATCTCCCACAGGAGGAACTTTCTGATGTCCTGCTGAAAGTAACGGATGAAGCTACGGGAACAGCGGTAACTTATGATTATCAGGTAAACAGCACCAGTAACCCTAACGTTAAATTAGTAAACGGACATACCTACAATGTGGAAGTTATTTTCAAAAATGGGGACGAAGACGCTAACGAAGAAATAGAAACGGCAAAAGACGAACACTTTTTAGTATACAACTTTCCTAATTCTGATATTGTAATGACCCGTACTGACGGTGCTGCTTCTACAAGAGCAGACGGTAAGCGTGTAGGACTTAAAACGAAATGGGTAGTCAATACAGCCGTTAAAAATGCTTCTGCCCCAAGTCAGCTTGTTCTGACGCTATACCATGAGCCGGTTTCTGTTTCTGAAGCTTCTGCTGTAAGTGGAAATGGAGTAGTATACGGTGTGCAGTCAGGCGGGGAAACTGATGCTCAGGCAACCTATAATCTGATCAATTAAAAAGATAAACCTAATGGTAAAACCGCTGAGATTTTCAGCGGTTTTTTATTTATAAACATTTGAATACTAAGAATTGATTATAAGTAGGTAATTCTCATAAAAATTTCATATTTTTGCAACCTAAAATTTTAATCAATAATGAAGGTTACCGCACAAAACCATGATGACGTAAGTGCATTACTTACAGTGACATTGGAAAAATCTGACTACAAAGAAAAAGTAGACAAGCAGTTGATTAATTATGCTAAAAATGCGCAAGTTCCTGGTTTCAGAAAAGGGAAAGTGCCTTTGAGTATGGTTAAAAAACAATATGAAGCAGGTATTGCATTCGAAGAAATCAACAAACAGGTTTCTGACGCATTGAATAACTATGTTAACGAAAACAAGTTAAGATTAGTTGGTCAGCCTGTTCCTCAGCCAGTAAACCAATTGGATTACAACGCTGAAAAAATTGAAGTTGCTTTCGAAGTAGGATATGAGCCTGAATTCACTATAGATTTAGCTAAATATGAAGCTCCTCATTATAAAGTAGAAGCTTCTGACAAAGAAATCACGAAGAGCATTGAGAACATGCAGAAGCGTTTTGCAGAGCAGGTTCCTCAGGATAAAATCACTAAAGATTCTTATGTAGCTTTAGAAATTTCTCAGGTTGTAGAAGAAGATGCTGAAGGAGAGCACCACCACCACCCAAAGAACGTTACCATTACTGCTGAAAACAAAGAAGCTTTCAAATTGGTAAAAGCTTTAAAAATGGACGGTTCTGTAAAAGTATCTAAAGAAACTCTTGCAGGTGATGAAGAATTGGCTAAAGAATTAGGATTCAGCAAAGAAGAAGTTGAGCATTTACACCACGCTGAAGTAGAGGTTAAAGTAAAAGACTTCTATTCATTGAACCTTGCTGAACTTAATCAGGAGCTATTCGACAAAGTTTACGGAGAAGGAACAATCAAGTCCGAAGAAGAACTTAAAGAAAAAGTAAAATCTGAGTTGGATGAGTACTTCCAGCAGAATGCTGATGTTCACTATGTGAATAAAGTATTGGAGCAGGTTACTGAAAAAGAAGAAGTAAAACTTCCTGAAGATTTCCTTGTAAAATGGTTATTATTCTCTAACCAGAATATCCAGTCTGAAGAGCAGGCTAAAGGAATTCTTGAAGCAGAGAAAAGCCAGTTAAGATACCAGATCATTGAAGGTAAATTAATGACGGATAACGACATCCAGTTAGATTATGCTGATGTATTGGCACAGGCTGAGCAGTTGGTGAGAAACCAATTGGCGATCTACGGAATCCACCACTTAGGTGATGAGGAAATCCAAAAGTATGCTGTTGAAATGTTGAAAGATCAGGAGCAGGTAAGACAGATTTCTTCTGAAGTGGCTATGGCTAAACTGAAAGATGTAATTCTTGAAAAAGCATCTAAAAAAGAAACTAAAATCTCTCACGACGAGTTTTTAGAAGAGCTTAAAAAATAATGTATTCCGATATAAATATTTCAAAACCTCCGAGAAATCGGAGGTTTTTTATTTGCAGGGCTAAAATTTATATTTCTTTTAATATATTTCTCATTTTTATTACCCGAAATCGCTACTATAAGTCCATATCATAAAGATAATTTTATCATTTAATTTCGAATATTCTTAAAAAACCTTAATATATTCGGGCAGGAATTCTTCCGTATTCCTCATAAATATCCTGTGTTTATTTTCTTCTGGTCAATATTCATATATTTACACCCTAAACTTATTATAGATATGAAAAAGATCATCATTCCGTTTTTCTGTGCCGTACTCTTTGCAGTACCGGCAGCAGCTCAAAAGACCAGTGCAGCTCCCGCGAATACGGAAGTCGTGAAATCTAAGCTGACCCCAAAAGAAGTTATTGATAATTACTTTAAAGCCTTGGGCGGTAAAAGCAAATTAGAAGCAGTAAAATCTACGGTTATTGATAATACACTGAATGTTCAGGGAATGGATATCACCATGAGCACTACAAAAATGGGCAATAAATTCAAATCTGTACAGACTGCAATGGGACAGACGGTAAGCCAGGTTTTTGACGGTGAAAAAGGATATATAGAAAGAGCCGGACAGAAAACCGATTTCCCTGCTGATAATATTGCCGAACTGAAGAAAGGAACAACTATTGAGGCGCTGGCTTTTGATCCCTCAAAGTTCAAAGATGTTACTGTGGAAAAGCTGAATGCTAAAGATTACAATGTATTGTCTTCAGATAAAGGAAAATTTTACTTTGATGCCGCTACCGGACTTTTATACCAATCTTCTGTAGGAGAAGGAAGTGTTACCGTGAAAAACTATATGACCGTGGAAGGCATAAAATTCCCTTCTGAAGTAGATATTGACGGGAAAGGGCAAAAGGTAATCATAAAAACAACTAAAGTGGTTTTAAATACAGCTACATCTGATGCGGATTTTAAATAAAAACTGATATTTTACAATACAAAAGCCGGAGAATATCCGGCTTTTTTGTTGTCTTTTTAATTTTAACTCAAATTTAACTATAATACAAATTGTAAGATTTCTTCAGGTGGTGAATAATTGATACTTTTAGTTCCAAAATAAAATTAATAATATGAAGAAAGTTTTATCCTCATTTGCGGTCATCTTCCTGATGTCTTCAAATGTTTTCGGGCAGAATATCCCTTTGGATTCTTCCGTGAGAATCGGTACCCTTCCCAACGGAATGAAGTACTACATTAAAAAAAATACATTACCTGAAAAGAAAGTAGATTTCCGTCTGGCTATCAATGCCGGGTCTATTCTTGAAGATGAAAACCAGAGAGGTTTGGCGCACTTTATGGAGCACATGAACTTCAATGGAACAAAGAATTACCCGGACAATAAGCTGGTGGATTTTCTACAGTCTATCGGGGTGAAATTCGGACAGCACCTTAATGCCTATACAAGCTTTGACGAAACTGTATATATGCTTCCTGTTCCATTGGATAAGCCAGGAAACCTGGATGCAGGACTAAAAGTAATGGAAGACTGGGCTTTTAATGCAACGCTCTCCGATGCACAGATCAATAAAGAAAGAGGGGTTGTTCTGGAAGAGTTGAGACTGGGTCTTGGCGCAGACAAAAGAATGGCAGACAAATATCTTCCTAAATTATTATACAAATCTCAATACGCAGACAGACTTCCGATCGGTAAAAAAGATGTGCTGGAAAATTTTAAGCCGGATGTGATAAGAAAATTCCATCAGGATTGGTACAGACCGGATCTTATGGCAATTGTAGTCGTGGGAGATATCAACGTAGATGAGGTGGAAAAAAAGATTAAAGATAATTTCAGCAAATACAAAAACCCTTCAAAACCAAGGGAGAGAAAGGTATTCGATTTGCCCAACCATAAAGAAACTTTAGTAGCTATAGAAACTGATCCGGATGCTACAAACTCAATGGTTCAGTTCATTATGAAAGACGCTGAGGCTTATCAGCCGGATGTAACGATTGAGCAGTACAACCAAAGCATTGTGGAAGGTCTTTCCACCACGATGCTGAACAATAGATTAAAAGAACTGATCAATTCAAATAATCCGCCTTTTACCTTCGGGTCGGTTTATCATGGAGGAACCTATGCAAGAAGCAAAGAAGCCTTCCAGGGATTTGCCATGGTAAAAGAAGGAAATCAGTTAAACGCTCTGAAAGTTCTTTTGGAAGAAGTGGAAAGAGCAAAAAGATTCGGGTTTACACAGACTGAACTTGACAGAGCAAAAGCACAAATGCTGTCCAACCTTGAAAGATCTTACAACAACCGCGACAAGACTGAAAGTGATATGCTGGTAGATGAGTATGTAAGAAACTTCCTGGAGCAGGAACCGATGCCGGGAATTGCCTGGGAATATGAAGATACAAAGACCTTCCTTCCTAAAGTTACCTTGGCCCAAACCAATGAAGTGATCAAGAAAATGGTGAAGGATGACAGCAGAGTGATCGTCATTACAGGACCTAAAAAAGATAACATTACAATGCCTACAGAAGCAATGGTTCTGAATACCTTTGAATCTGTAAAGTTGGCGGATCTTAAGCCTTACGAAGAAAAAGCAGCGATCAAAAACTTAGTGAAGCCTTTCAAATCAGAAGGTAAAATTGCTAAAACAGAAACGGATGCCAAACTGGGAACAACAACCTGGACATTAAGCAACGGTGCAAAAGTAACCTTCAAAAAAACCGATTTCAAAGATGACGAAATTGTATTTTCAGCAAGAAGCTTAGGCGGAAATTCCCTAATCTCTGATGCAGACTTTATCAAAACTCAGTTCGCCTTTGCAGCATTATCTGAAGCAGGAGTCGGGGGATTGTCAAAAGCGGATCTTACCAACTACCTTGCAGGAAAGCAGGTAAGTGTAAATCCAATGGTTGGACCTTATTATGAGGGAATTTCAGGAAGAACTTCCCAGAAAGATTTAGGAACCGCTATGGAGCTTACGTACGCTTATTTTACAGGATTAAATTACAACCCTGCCGCATTCAATGCTTACAAAGAAAAGCAGTCTGCCATGCTGGATAACCTTTTGTCTAACCCTCAAGCTTACTTCTCCAACGAACATGCAAAATTTATGAACCAGAAGAACCCAAGATTCATCGGACTATTCCCGATGGAAAAAGACTGGGCTAATACAGATTACAAAAAAGCATACGACATCTATAAAGAGAAATTTGCCAATGCAGGAAACTTCCAGTTCTATTTTGTAGGAAATATTGACGAGGCTGTATTTAAAGAGCAGGTGCTTCAATATATCGGTAGTCTTCCTTCATCAGGAAAAACGTCAACATTCAAAGATACAGGCTACAGACAGTTAACCGGAGATCATTCCAAAGTCTACAAAAAAGGAAAAGATCCTAAGAGTCTGGTGACAATCTCTTACAGCGGGGAAACACCTTACAACGAGAAAGAAGCTTTGGCTCTTTCAGCGCTTGGAGAAGTAGCTACCATCAAAGTTATTGAAAAGCTTAGAGAAGACGAAAGCGGAATTTATGGTGGTGGAGCAAGAGGAAGCATGAATAAAATCCCTTACAGTGCTTACAATTTCAGCATCAGCTTCCCTTGCGGACCTGAAAATGCAGAAAAGCTGACGAAAAGTGCTGTTACCGAGCTTCAGAAACTGATTGATAAAGGTCCTGAGCAGAAAGATCTTGACAAATATAAAGAAGGAGAGTATAATGACAACAAAACAGAACTTAAGGACAATATGTTCTGGCTGAATGCTCTTGCTAAAAATCAGTTGGATGGAAGTGATAAATACGACGTCCTGAACTACCAGGAAAAAGTAAAAGCACTTACCGTGAAAGACCTTCAGGATGTAGCTAAAAAGTACCTGGTAAAAGGAAAAATTACAGCAACACTGATGCCGGAAGACGGATGGGAAAACGCTAAAAAAGAAGAGGCAAAACCAGCAGCAGTAGGAGCAACAGTAGTTAAACAGTAATTTATTTTAAAATAATTGATAAAGAAAAACCGCAGATCAGTCTGCGGTTTTTTTATTTATGAGCCATATGCTTTTTTCCATTCATCGGCTGCTTCACTTAAAACATTGTAAAACTCTTCACCATATTTTCTGGTTAGTGGAGTTTTCAGGAACTTATAAACAGGAACCTGCAGTTCTTTTCCAAGCGTGCAGGCATCGCTGCATACATTCCATTCATGGTAGTTCAGGGCAGTAAAAGTAGAATATTCCGTAACACGGATCGGGTAGAGGTGGCAGGAAATTGGTTTTTGCCAGTCTACAGCACCATCCTCATATGCTTTTTCAATACCACATTTAGTAATTCCTCTTTCATCGAAGGTTACATAAGCACATTCGCGGTCTTCTACCATAGGCGTAACGTACATTCCGTCCTCCGGATCGGTTGTCCATGTTCCCTGTTCCTCAAGGGCTTTGATGCCTTCCTGGGTAAGATAAGGCTTTATTTTATCAAGAATACTGTCTAAAATCTCAAGTTCATCCTTGTCTAGCGGAGCACCTACATCTCCTTCCACACAGCATGCACCTTTACATTTCGTAAGGTTGCAAACAAATTCTTCGGAAAAAATATCCTCTGAAATCAATTTATCGTCTATCTGAATCATAATCTTTAAAATAAATTAAAATACGTACCTGCTTTAAAAGCAATCAAACTTATAATGATAAGCCATAAGCTCATCTCCTGCATCCAGTATTTAGGCAAAAATCTCATCATCCTGCTCAGGATAATGCTCGACGGGAATGCCAGAAGCAGTAAATATTCATAGTTTTTATTCATATACAAAATAATAGTCACCAGCTGGGCCAGTGAGAATACAAGCAAAAACGTGTACTTATATCTGCTTATCGGGCTTTTCTTATTATAGTTTTTAAAATGGTCGTATACAGCATAAATAAGCATCAGGAGAATAGGAATTAAAGGTATCAGATCAATATAATCTGTCATAAGCCTCATTTTTCCAAAAGGGAAATAATCAATATTCCATGTAGTGAACCGGAAAAAGAACATGATCGAAAAATAACTGAAAGCAATCAATATGGTTCCTAAAAGAAATCTGAACAGATTTAAACTTATTTTCTGGGAAGTTGCGATTACGTGAACGATCACAAAAAGAGCCATGGGCCATGTGGTAGGAAGGAAAATAAAATTCAGCGCAACAATGGCGCCTACCAGAACATAAGATTTCTTTCTGATATCTTCATCCGCACTGGTTAAAAGCAACAGCAGAAAAGAATTGGTGAGCAGTGAAACGGCAATTCCTATATCCAGATTCCCGGGATAAAGTCCAAAAATAAAAAAGGTATATAAAAATAGCGGCAGATGCGTCTGGTAATTAAGGGCAATACTGTGAAAACAAAAATATCCCAAAGCAATCCCCAGGAAAGTTATCCCTGCGATGATTGCTTCATAAGTGTTGAAATTCAGTATGTTAAATATTATGACTACTAAAAGAAGAAAACCAATATAAACAGGAATTGAAAAAATATTGCTTTCTTTTGAAAGTAATTTAAACATTTTTTATAAATTTGTACAAAGTTAATTTAAAAAAGGAAAATAATGACGTCTTTCTGGTTATTCTTAAGTAAAGTTTTCAAATGGGCCTTCGGTTTTTTTGATGCGTTTGGAAATGTTCTAAACTGGATTTTATTTATCGTTTGCTGCGTATTGTTTACTTACTGGTGCTATGTACTGGTTGTAAAACTAGGTGGTGATAAAGATAAAGACTATTATTCTCCAACTGAGGGTAAGAACCCTTACTACGATCCTAAGATCTATAAAAAAGAAGGTTAATTAATTGGTTATATAGTAAAAAACCGATCGGACTTTAGTCTGATCGGTTTTTTTATTAACGATTAAAATTTATTTTTTTCTAGTCGTGGATAGGAAGCACCAGTACCGGAACATGAGAATCTTTGGTAAGTCCTTTCGTTAAACTTCCTACAAAAACATCATATATTCCGCTTCTTCCGTGTGATCCCATTACGATATAATCAGCATTTTTGGCTTTCGCATATTCCAGGATGGTATCTTTTGCAATACCCTGCTTCAATAAATGCTCACAGTCTATATCATGAGCAATAATCCTTTGCTCAATCTTATTCAGCTGTATAAGCTCCTCTCTGATCTCATTGGCTTCTACTTCAGGAAAATATTGATATCCCATATCACCGATAGCAAAACCAATATCCGAAGGTGCAACGTGAATCAGAAAAATTCTGCCGTTCAGCTGTTTTGCAAATTTTACAGCTCCATCTACAAGCTGTTCTGTTTTGTCCCCAAAATCTACGGGTAGTACAATATTTATCATGACCTTTAATTTTGTTATTTAAAGATAAGAAAAATTGCCCAGTTTTTTATGTTAAATACTTATAATATTCGAATATCAAGAATTTTATCATCTTTCAGATAAGCTTCAAGAATATCATTTTCATTTACCTTTCCTACTCCTTTTGGAGTTCCGGTAAAAATAAGATCTCCCACCCTTAATGTAAAATACTGAGAGGCGAAAGCGATGATATCATCAAAACTAAAAATCATATCTTTTGTATTGCCGTCCTGAACCTCTTCCTTATTTTTCAGTAACGAAAACTGCAGTCCCTGAAGATCGTAATCTTCCTTTTTGAAGAAATTCCCTACTACTGCAGAACCGTCAAAACCTTTGGCAAGTTCCCATGGAAGACCTTTGGATTTAAGTTCGCTCTGAAGATCCCTTGCCGTAAAATCTATTCCTAAGCTGATTTCTTCATAATGTTTGTGAGCTACCTCTTTCTGAATGTATTTTCCTCCCTTTGAAATCTTTACAACAACTTCCAGCTCATAGTGAATGTCGTTGGAAAATTCAGGAATATAGAAATCATTTCCTTTCAAAACCGCCGTGTCGGGTTTCATGAAAATAACCGGTTTTTCAGGAATTTCATTTCCTAATTCTTTTGCATGTTCACTGTAGTTTCTTCCTATACAAATGATTTTCATAACTCTTAATTATTTATTTTAACAGACTTGTAGGCCTGTGAATACAATTCAGCCACGAAGAAGTATCCTTTATTTATTTTTAAATGATATTAATGCGTAAACTCATTCCCACAATAATAACATACAAAATTCTGGCTTGACAAAATGGAAATTCCAAAAAAGCTCGTCGCCCTATCGTCCCTGTAAATATGGTTTGAACCACATTTCGGGCATACAAAATCAAAAGCCGGATCCTTGATCGTATGTTCCACTTCCAAAGAATAGGCTTCATTGTCATTATAATCCTGCAGGATTTGTTTCGCTTTTTCCAGATCATCTTCAAAAACCTGAAGCTGAATACCGCCCACAGCCTGCGAAAGCAGCCAGTCAGACTGGATGAGCTGCTCATTGGCAATGAAACCATTTACTCCGTTTTCGGCAAGGATCTGCTTGTCCCTGTTGGCTTCAAGGGCTGTTTCATAAAATTTAAAACGGACCAGGTTTGACATTATTTAAAATTTGCTTGATAGTTGAATTTTTGTGAAGATTTTCTTCGTATAAAGCGGGAAATCGGCATTCTGAAGCCACCCGTAATATCCCAGATCCTTCTGGAAAACAGCTTTCACGACCTGTCCTTTATATTTTCCGAAATTGAAAACAGGTTCTGATTTTTCATTGTATCCGATAAATCCGGCAAGATCAGCATTCTTATTATGGAAACTGAATTCACTTAAAGGAGCGATTTCATTTGGGATATCGTCATATTTTCCAACCTGCGCATCCAGTACTTCAAAAGTGGCCATCACATCTGCTTCTGCAGAGTGAGCATTTTCTAACACTTTTCCACAGTAAAACTGATAGGCAGCCCCTAAATTTCTCGGTTCTTTCTTGTGGAAAATAGTCTGCGCATCCACCAGTTTGAATTTGCTCAGATCGAAATCTATCTCCACTCTTAAAAGCTCTTCTGCCAGAAGCGGAACATCAAAACGGTTGGAATTAAAGCCTCCCAAATCACTTCCTGAAAGCATTTCCATGATTTTTGGAGCAATTTCTCTGAATGTCGGAGCATCTTTTACATCTTCGTCATAAATTCCGTGGATCTCACTGCATTCTTTCGGAATAGATATTTCCGGATTTACGCGCCAGGTTTTACTTTCTCTGGAGGCATCCGGATTTACTTTTAAAATACAGATCTCTACGATTTTATCTTTTCCGATATTGGTTCCTGTGGTTTCAAGGTCAAAAATGCAGAGAGGTTTATGGAGTTTTAAATTCATGTCTATAATTGATAATGTGTTAATTTGAAAATAAGCTATCTCTAAATTTGTAGCTTTTAGAGTCTAAAATCTGATGTCTCACATCTGATAGCTACTTCAGCTGTTTCTGGAAAACCAGCGATACTATCATATAATAAATAACAAGCATCGGAATGCCAACAATCTGAAACAGGGCCAGAATGGCAATTCCACCGCCCAGTAAAATAATTTTCGGGTAGTTGTCCTGGAGTTTTTTAGATTTGAATTTCATAGCCATCATCTTAATTGGACTGATCAGAAGCCATGATGTGATTATGGTCAATAAGATCAGAAACAAAGAATTTTCAAATAAAAATCCGAAAGTTCCTGTTTCTTTGAAGGCATAATATAATCCGAATAGCAGAACAGTATTGGTAGGTGTATTCAGTCCTTTAAAATAATAACGTTGTTCTTCATCAAGGTTAAAGATCGCCAGTCTGAGACAAGAGAAAACAGTCACCAGAAGGCCGGCATAACTTACATCAAAAGGAAGATGCAGCCCTAATATTTCATTTCCGAAAGGCTCCAGTGCTTTATACATTGTAAGGCCAGGGACCAGCCCAAAGCTTACCATATCCGCCAGCGAATCCAGCTGCAGCCCCAGATTAGAGTTCGATTTTAGAGCCCGGGCCACAAACCCGTCAAAAAAATCAAAAATAGCAGAAAGAATAAGACAGATGGCCGTAGTTTGGTAATCTCCTAAAATAAGATGTATCGCACCTACACAGCCTGCAAATAAATTGGCAAGCGTCAATAAATTGGCAAGATTATTTTTTATGAAATTCATGTCAACAAAAGTACAGTTTTTCCAAATTTTAACCCGAAATATTATGAAGGAAAAAATACATTAATAGGTTTTTGATGTAAATTTGCCGAATGAAATTTTTTAAAGAATTTAGAAAACAAGAAGTTCTGGTCCTTTTTTACCGGATTTTCTTAGCATATGTTTTTTATCAGATTGCCCGGCTTTTATTTTGGTACTTCAATAAAGAGCTCATCAAAGTAGATTCCGTTTCAGATTATCTCAACCTGGCATTTCATGGAATAGCCTTTGATACCACGGCGATCTTATATGTCAACGCTTTATTTATTCTCTTAAGCCTGGTCCCGATTGTCATCAATACAAAAAAAGGATACCAAACCGTTTTGTTCTGGCTGTACTTTATAACCAACGGAATTGCCTATGCCATGAATTTCGGGGATTTTGTCTATTATAAATTTTCGCAGGCAAGATTAACATCCACGGCACTAGAAGTTGCAAAACATGAAACCAACATTTTTAAAGTATTCACGGTTTCATTGGGGCAGCATCCGTTTGTTCTCATATGGTTCATTATTTTAATGGCACTTTGGGTTTTCCTTTATAAAAAGGTGAAGATTACAGAACAGAAACCTGTAAAACTTATTCCATACTTTATCTGGTCAGTGCTTGTGCTTTGTGGCACTGCAGTTTTGGTTGTTGGAGGAATCCGCGGTGATTTCAAGCACAGTACTAGACCCATTAACCTAGTGGATGCCAACCGTTTTGTGGTGAATCCGCTTCAGGGCAATATAGTGTTGAACAGTACGTTTTCATTTTTCAGAACTTTAGGAACCAATAACTTTAAAGAAGTTCATTTTGTAGACGAAAAATATATTGCCGACCATGTTCAGCCTTATAAAATATATGATAGGAAAGTGGAGAACCGCCCCAATATTGTTATTTTTATTGTCGAATCTTTCGGCAGGGAATATTCAGGTGCTTTTAATAAAGACAAAAATATTAACGGCTATGTTTCCTATACACCATTTATAGACAGTCTTGCAGGCCAGAGCCTGATTTTCCCTAATATGTTTGCTAATGGAAGACAGTCCATTCATGGAATGAGCAGTGTGCTGGCTGGAATTCCAAGCCTTACCGATGCTTTTACCAGCTCGCCTTATTCCAATCAGAAAATCCAGTCTATTGTTTCAGTGTGTAATGATCTGGGGTATGATACTTCTTTTTATCATGGGGCTCCCAACGGATCAATGGGCTTCCTTGGGTTTGGAAATATATTGGGTTTTAAACATTATTTCGGGAAAAATGAATTCAACCATGATGAAGATTTCGACGGTATGTGGGCGATATGGGATGAACCGTTTCTTCAGTATTTTGCAAAAAATACAGGAAAGACACAGCCATTTATGACTACAGTATTTACTGCTTCATCACATCATCCGTTTAAAATCCCTGAAAAATACAAAGGGAAATTTAAAAAAGGAACCATAGAAATGCATGAACCGATCCAATATACGGATTATGCGATCAAAAAATATTTTGAAACTGCTAAAAAACAGCCTTGGTTCAATAATACCATCTTCGTTTTCACGGGAGATCATACCAACCAGATCGCTTATGGTGAATATGAAAAAGCTATGAACCGTTTTGCTGTTCCTCTGATATTGTATTCCCCAAATCCGAAATATAACCTTAAAGGCGTGAATCCTGAAACGGCACAGCAAATAGATATTTATCCTACGCTTGCAGATCTTATCGGATACAATAAACAGATCAGAAGCTGGGGAAGAAGCCTTGTAAGCGATAAAAAATATCCGTCTATTGTAGTGAATTCAGATGGAAGTTCAGAACAGTTTATCATTGGAGATCATATGTACCGTTTCGATGGCAAGGAAATTACAGGAATATACGAGAAGAATGACCTCGGATTTGCAAACAATTTAATAGGAAAATTAAAGACCCCTGAAATAGAACAGGAAATGAAGACTGCAAAAGCTTGGTATCAGGATTATATGGACAGGGTAATCAATAGAAAACTTAAATAATCTGAATTCAGGTTTGAGAATCTGAGGGCCCAGAGAGTTTTAGGGTTTAGTTGATTGTTGATAGTTGCCGGTCATGAACCCGCACCCCTATGCTTTATCAGTTACTAAAATCTACAGTCAAAAGTCTCATATCTTGTGTCTGAAATCTGAAATCATCATAACTGTTCATTTAACCTTTTACACTTTGGCCTATCATATGCTTTGTATAGCAAAAGTTTTTGTCTGTTTAAAATTTAATTTATACATTTAGCAATAGATACATAACAAAAAACGTATATCGGAATTAAAACTATAAGAAATATGAAAAAATTATTATTAACATTCGTGCTTTCCCTGTTTGGCGTATTATCGTTTGCACAGATTGAAGGTAAATGGAAGACTATAGATGACGAAACAAAACAGGCTAAATCCATTGTTGAGATTTATAAAAAATCAGATGGGAAGTATTATGGAAAAGTTTCCCAGCTGCTTATAAAACCTGCAAATCCAAATTGTACAGGATGTAAGGATGACAGAAAAGGGAAGCCAATTTTAGGAATGGAGATCATCAGAGGTCTTAAAAAAGAAGGAGATGAATTTACAGGAGGAACTATTACTGACCCTAAAACAGGTAAAACTTATAAATGTACCATTACAAAAAGCGGTGATAAACTGAATGTAAGAGGATATATGGGAGTTTCTGTATTTGGAAGGACTCAGGTTTGGGACAAAGTGAATTAATCAGTTTTTATATAAACTTTAGGACGGTATTTCAGAAATGAGATACCGTTTTTATTTTTTTTAAAAAATTCTGTAACGAAAATAAAAATTTCCCACTCATAAGATATGAGCACAACACTGGAGAGAAATTTTGTTGATTTTTTTAAGCCCAACCAAAGGCTTATTCATAAAATATGCAGGATATATACAGATAATGCCGAAGACCATCAAGATCTTTTCCAGGAAATTACCATTCAGCTTTGGAGGTCCTTTCCCGGTTTTAAAGGAGAAGCCAAATTTTCTACTTGGATGTATAAGGTGGCACTTAATACGGCTATGACCCTTTTTAAGAAACCACAGAAAAAAGTATTGTGGCATTCTGATATAGACGTTTCCTCTTTGAAAATGGAATATGAAGTATATGAAGATGATGAATATAAATTGAGAAAAATGTACAAAGCCATTCACGAGCTGTCCGATGTAGAAAAAGCTTTAATTATGATGTACCTCGAAGACAGGCCATACAAAGAGATCGGTGAAATTCTGGGAATTACTGAAGGTAATGCAAGAGTGAAAATGAATAGGGCAAAGAATAATTTAAAAACCAAAATAAACACAAAATAATATGGAGGAACTGGAACTTTTAAAAAAAGACTGGAATAAGGATGAAGGTGAATTTAAAGATTATTCCGAAAATGAAATTTATATCATGATTAAAAACAAATCTGTTTCTGTGGCAAAAACTTTATTCCTGATAGGCTCGGTAGAAATTGTACTCTGGTCTGTCTATGGGTATATTAATGGCGAATTTCCATATCTAAGGATAATCCTGTTTTCCGTATTTATAATTCTGACAGTTTTGCTGTTTCGTAGGTTGAAAGCTGGGCAGGACTCCTTATCATTAATAAAAAACATTCTGAATATAAGAAGGCTTATCTTTGGGTATGCCGGGATTTCTTTTCTTCTGATCATTCTGGATAACCTGATCCATTTCGATATCTATACAAAAGATTTTATGGCAGGAGCAAAAGATGGGTGGAATAATGGGCACCATATTCTAAAACGTTCCAACCCTGATAGTATGGTCCCTGAATTGGGGAATTATGTAATATTTGGATTTTTTATGTTACTAGGATTTTATATTCTGTATCTTATTTATAAAAGAACATATGGGAAAATTCTGTCAAACCTTAGGAAAAACTACAGAGAACTCAACCGCACTGAAGAAAAGCCTCTCTGATTAAATAATTAAGGTTTCTCATTCAATGAGATGCCTTTTTTGTTATGTTAGTAATAAAAAAACACTATTTTTGTAGTCTAAATTTTTCAAATAAATATGGCAGAATATACTTTTCGTGAGGTAATTGCACAAGCAATGAGCGAGGAAATGCGTAAAGACGAATCCATTTTTTTAATGGGGGAGGAAGTTGCAGAATACAATGGTGCGTATAAAGCTTCAAAAGGAATGTTGGATGAATTTGGTCCTAAAAGAGTAATCGATACACCCATTGCTGAGCTTGGTTTTACAGGGATTGCTGTAGGAGCTGCGATGAATGGTAACAGACCAATTGTAGAGTATATGACGTTCAATTTCTCATTGGTAGGTATTGATCAGATTATTAATAATGCGGCGAAAATCCGTCAGATGAGTGGTGGTCAGTGGAACTGTCCTATCGTTTTCAGAGGACCTACTGCTTCGGCAGGACAATTAGGAGCTACACACTCTCAGGCGTTTGAAAACTGGTTTGCGAATGTTCCGGGACTTAAAGTAGTGGTTCCTTCAAATCCTTACGATGCGAAAGGATTGTTGAAAACTGCTATCCAGGATAATGATCCGGTTATTTTCATGGAATCTGAGCAGATGTATGGTGATAAAATGGAAATTCCTGAAGAAGAATATTATTTGCCAATAGGTAAAGCAGATATCAAAAGAGAAGGTACAGACGTTACTTTGGTTTCTTTCGGTAAAATCATGAAGCTGGCTATTCAGGCTGCTGAAGATATGGCTAAAGAAGGAATCTCTGTAGAAGTGATCGACCTTAGAACCGTTCGTCCTCTTGATTTTGATACTGTTTTAGCTTCCGTTAAAAAAACAAACAGACTGGTGATCTTGGAAGAAGCCTGGCCATTCGCTTCGATATCTTCTGAAATTACATATATGGTACAGCAGAAAGCATTCGACTATCTGGATGCGCCAATCAAGAGGATTACTACTCCTGATGCGCCTGCGCCTTACTCCGCTGCATTATTTGCAGAATGGTTCCCTAAACTTGAAAAAGTAAAAGAGGAGATCAAAAAAGCGATGTACGTAAAATAACTATTATAGAGAAAAACTTCCGAAAGGAAGTTTTTTCA
Organism: Chryseobacterium lathyri; assembly: GCF_003290185.1. Classification (GTDB taxonomy): domain Bacteria; phylum Bacteroidota; class Bacteroidia; order Flavobacteriales; family Weeksellaceae; genus Chryseobacterium; species Chryseobacterium lathyri. The sequence continues at coordinate 49,948 of NZ_QNFY01000006.1, forward strand.
TTTATTCTATTCATGAAGAATAGTTCTCGACGTCATAAAATTAGTATAAATTTGCGCGTTTAAAAAAATAAGCTGATATGGCAGACCTTACAGAAGATGGTTATCATTTTGACATAAAGAAACTTTCTTTTATTGGAGTTTTAGTCTCTCTCGGAATTGTGTTCGGAGATATTGGAACATCTCCGCTTTACGTAATGAAAGCAATTGTAAATGCAAAAGACGGAGGTAGTAATATGCCTTTCAACGAATATATAGAAGGGGCGTTATCCTGTATCATCTGGACACTTACCCTTCAGACTACAATAAAATATGTGATCATTGCTCTAAGGGCAGATAACAAAGGGGAAGGAGGTATTTTAGCTTTATTCTCATTAGTTAAAAACCTTAAAAAAGGATGGCTATATCTTATCGCTATCATAGGTGCAGCAGCACTCATCGCGGATGGGGTGATTACGCCTTCACTTACAGTAATGTCAGCTATTGAAGGTCTGGAAATTTATAATCCCCATACACCTGTTGTGCCCATTACCATTGGAATTTTGATTGTGATTTTTGTAGTACAGCAATTCGGAACCAGTTTTATCGGGAAATTTTTTGGCCCTGTAATGGTTGTCTGGTTTTTAGTTCTAGGAGGTTTGGGAGTAATGCATTTAAGCGAAAATTTAGAAATTTTAAGATCTTTCAACCCTTACTATGCCTACAAGCTTATTGCTAATTCTCCAAGTGCAATTGTCATTCTTGGTGCTGTTTTCCTGTGTACAACGGGGGCAGAAGCTCTCTACTCGGACTTAGGACACTGTGGTGCCAAAAATATAAGAGTAAGTTGGGGATTTGTTAAGATCATGCTTATTTTAAACTATCTTGGACAGGGGGCATGGTTATTAACCAATCATGGGAAGCCTGGATTTTCTGTAATCAACCCATTCTTTGGAATCATGGAAGAGTGGATGATTGTACCAGGAGTAATTTTGGCTACTGCAGCAGCAATTATTGCAAGTCAGGCCTTGATTACAGGTTCTTTTACCATTTTCTCAGAAGCAATGTCTCTTAATTTATGGCCTAATCAAAAAATTGATTACCCTTCCGGAGTTAAAGGACAAATGTATATTCCAAGAATCAACTGGGGACTTCTTATTCTGTGTATTATTGTTGTGCTTCATTTTAGAGAATCAGGGAAAATGGAAGCTGCATATGGACTTTCCATTACAGTAACCATGCTGATGACGACAGTACTGCTGGTTTTCTGGTTGTTGAAGCATAGAGTAAGCAAAGTATTAATTGTACTTTTTGCTTTAGTTTATATGGCTATTGAACTAGGATTTTTCAGTGCAAATATCATCAAGTTCATGGAAGGTGGATGGATTACGGTTGTCCTGGCTGGTTCTATTGGAATTTCAATGTACGCATGGTATAATGGAAGACTGATAAAAACAAGATTTATCCAGTTTGTAAAAATAGAGAAATATGTTGCCATTATAAAAGACATGAAACTGGATGAAAGTATTCCCAAATACGCAACCAATCTTGCTTACCTGAGCAGAGCCAAAAGGAATGATGAAGTAGAATCGAAAATTATCTATTCCATCATCAAGAAGCAGCCCAAAAGAGCGGATCATTATTTTATATTAAGTATTGTTAATCAGGAAGATCCATATACTTTCAAATATACGGTAGACGAAATTCTGCCGGGAACCGTATACAAAGTCAATTTCCTTCTAGGATTTAAAGTAGACCGTAGAATCAATGATTATTTTAATATGGTACTGAAAGATCTTATGGCAGACGGAACCATTCCATCAAGAAGCAGTCATCCGTCCCTGAGAGCGCACAACATTCCGCCGGATCTGAAATACGTAATTATTGATAATACATATATCAACGATATACTTTTAACTGTTAAACAGAAGATTACACTCAATATCTACAATTTTGTGAAGTACATCGGAAGTGATGATTTCAAAGCTTGGGGGGTATCTTCTCACAACGTAGAAGTGGAGTCTGCCCCGATTACAGAGCTTACGGTTTACGATAACAAGATTGAGCAATCCGGCTTCTTCCGTCATAATTCCTAAAAACAAGGGGTAAGAAACCATATCGCCTATTTAAATAAAAATCAATAAATTTGTAGATAATTTTTTTGATGGATACAGTACAAAAAGAAAAAAATATTGCTTTGATTAAGGATGTTCTCCGAAACTATCTTTTAGAAAAGGGTTTCAGAAACACACCTGAACGATATACGATATTAGAAGAGATTTATAGTATGGATCATCACTTCAATGTGGATGATCTGTATCTTCTTATGATGCAGAAGAAATATCATGTTTCAAAAGCAACGATTTACAACACTATTGAAATTTTCCTCGATGCAGGTTTAATCCGTAAGCATCAGTTTGGAGAAAAAACATTGACCTCTTCATCTTATGAGAAGTCTTATTTTGATAAACAGCATGACCATTTGGTAATCTACAAAAAAGGCTCTGATAAGGAAATTGAAGAAATTATCGAATTCTGTGATCCGAGAATACAGGGAATTAAAGAAGCAATTGAAGAAGCATTTGGCGTAAATATTGATTCGCATTCGCTGTATTTCTATGGTACTAAGAATGATTAATCAATGAGAATAATCCTTTTTCTGTTAATTTTTATTTCTGCGTTCAGCTCCGCACAGGACAATAAAACTACGCAGATGGACCCTTATATCCAAAATAAAGCGAAACCTACACCTGCAGTAAGACCAGAAGATAAGGTGAAAATCATCCATTCCGATGAATTTAAAAAAGACACCAAATACGAAGGAAACCAGTACATGGTAGGTCATGTTCAGATAGAACATCAGGGATCTATTCTGTATGCTGATGAAGTTATTCTGTACAATGATCAAAGCCTTGTAAAAGCTATTGGCAATGCAAAGCTTCAAAATGCAGACGGCTCAGTGATTACTGCCCATGAAATGGAGTACAATGGGGTTACGCAGAAAGGAGTTGCTAAAAAAGATGTCGTTCTTACCGATCCGAAACAGACCATTAAAACCGACATTCTGTATTATGACAGGCTTGCCAACCAGGCGTACTTCAATACCGGAGGAACTATTTCCGATGCGCAGAATGTTATGTATACCAAATCTGCAACCTACTTTCTTGACACCAAAATGATCGACTTTGTTGGGAACGTTAAAATTGACAGTCCGGATTATATCATAGAAGGTCCCAATATCAAACAAAATCAAAATACAAAGGTTGCTGAGTTTTTTGGTCCTACAACAATTACCAACCGCGCCAATCCCAAAAACAGGATTTACACCGAAAGAGGAACGTATAGGATGGAAACTAAGGAGGCTTTCCTTAATAAAAATTCCAAAATTTTTTATAACGACAAGATCCTTACAGGAGATGATATGTATTTTAACAATATCACCGGGTTCGGTAAAGCAACCGGAAATGTTACACTCGATGATCCTATAGAAAAAAGATATATCAAAGGCGGTTACGGAGAAGTTTTTCAGAAAAAAGATTCTGCAATGATGACCAAGAGTCCCTATGCTGTTAAAATCATGGAAAAAGACTCTATTTACTTTGCAGCAGAAAAAATTCTTTCCTACCAGAAACCTGATTCAGCAGATATTACAATAAAGAAAAGCTTTTTAAGAGCTTACAAAAAAGCACGTATCTTCAAATCAAATGCCCAGGGGAGAGCAGATTCTATTGCATTCAATGAAACAGACGGCATCATGCATATGTATACCAACCCTATTCTTTGGAGTGGTGAAAAACAGGTAACAGGAGATAAGGTTGAAGCTTATTTTAATACCAAGACTGAAAATATAGACTCCCTTAAAGTAATTGGAAATGCTTTCGCAATCAGCAAAGTAGATTCATTAAACCTTAAAGATGAATTTAATCAGGTAAAAGGTAAATTTATGACCGTTTACTATGAAAATAATGATATTAAGGAAGCCAGAGTAGTAGGAAATGCACAGTCAATTGTTTATGTAGACGATGTAGATCAGGAAACTAAGCAGCCTCAGAGAATAGGAATTACCCTTTCTACCTGTGGGATCATTGGAGCTTTATTTGAAGAAAGAACCTTACAGATCATATCATGCAGTATAGGGGCCAATTCAGATACCTACCCAATGAGTAAAATAGAACCTGAAAAGAGAAAGTTCCCCGATTTTAATTGGAATACCAAGGACCGCATCAGAAAATGGCAGGATATCCTTGTAGACAGCCCTAATTATGAAGAAATAAAGTATTCCGCGGATAATGAACTGTTTAATCAGGCCCAGGAAGCAATAGACAAGGAAAGAGCTAAAGAAGAAGCCAAAAAGCCTAAACGGGTACGGAAATAGACTCAATATTTTTCAACAAAGAATAAAAAATCACCATTTTAAATCAAAAAATGGTGATTTTCTTTATGATGAAATGTGAAAATACGGTTGAAATGCAGTAAAATAATTGTTTTTTTTCAATCATTACAATAGATTATTTAGTTCTCGAATGCCGCTTTAAATCTATGTTTTGTTTTTTTCATTTTTTATTTAACATTTTTTTTTATGATTTAAGCTGTAATATTTTATAAATTTAAAGGAAGAATGATAAAAAAATTTAAAATGAAAATCGACTATTTCCTCTTAGTCCTTATTTGTTGCTTTATAAGGATTAACGCACAGGTTGGGATTTCGAAAGCTCCAGGTTTCCAACCCGACACAAGATCACTTTTACATGTAAAACAGGATGATAACGCAGCCAGATTGCCAAGGGCTAACACTGCTTCAGTACTGCCGGCATCTGCTACTGGTACCACAGGAAACGGAACTCAGGGTTCTATTATCTTCAACAAAGAAACAGGAAGTATTGTTCAGAATGACGGTACGGTATGGAAAATCTCAGATCCTATTGTCACGGCCTTAAAGAACAATAAAATGGCCCGTTTTATAAGAAGCGCTGCCATAACGGCAGATTGCGGAACGTGTGGATTGGGATGTGGAGGGGTAAACAGACTTTGCCCGCAAACAGGAGGAGCAATAGATGTTCCATTTACAAGTGCCAGCCCAAGTTATAATGATATTTCAGCAGATGTTTCTCTTGCATCGGCTACAAGTAATATTATTAATATCAAGACAAGAGGTTTGTATAAAATTTCTTTCAAAAGTGGAGCTATAGATGTTAAGACCCCGGCTTTGTGTGTAGGAGTAACAATTAATCTATACTCAAAGGTTGATTTGGAAACAAGTACTGCAGCAGCTCCTGCTACATGGAAGCCTATTACAAATAACACCACAAGTTCCACCAGCGGTGCATTATCCTTAGGAAGCTTATCTCCGGGAGCTATTGATGTAGGACAGTCATTAGTTCTTACTTATGTAGGCAGCTTTGAAGCAGGCGACAATTTAAGACTTAGGTTCTATGGGAACCAGAACATTGGAACAGGGGTTTGTACCGGCATTATTGGCGGAAATATATTGTCTTTTTCAATGAATACTACAGGAAACGCAGTGTCAGAAATCATTGTTGAAAAAATAAATATGCAATAAAATGAAAAAGATAATATTAATTTTAGTGTGTTTATTTCAATACGGCTTAAATGCACAGGTAGTCATTGGTGACAACATTCCCAGCAATCAGAATATATTAAAAATAAAAGACGGAACCAGAGGAGCAATACTTCCTTATTCCAATACCTATACCACTTTTCCTAAATATGATGCTGCATCACCGGATCTCTTTAGTGATTATCCTAACCTTGTAGGAGGGCTTATATATGATAAAGCCGACGATCAATATTATAAATACGATGGCTATGCCTGGAATCCTGCAAGACAGATACAGGGAATCTTTCAGCCTAAAGGTTCAAGATTGGGAATTTCTTCCGGGATTACAATCCCCTGCCTGGCTTTTGGTCTTGGAATATGCCTTTCCTTAGGATCTCCCCAGTATCTTGCACCGGATGATAAAAGCCAGGTTCTTGTTGATAACCTTCTTATGAAAAATGCAAGTTCGGTGACCATAAAACAAAATGGAATGTATGACGTAGCAGCAGCTCTAGGTTTTACCGGGGGCAGTGTGGGAGCCCAGATAGGTGTTACAGAATTTAAATTGACACTGCAGGTTAAATATACTCCGGCTTCGGCTTGGGAAACTGTTGTTACCAAGAGTAATTATTCTATTATATTTATCATTGATACTCAGGGAAGTAAAACATCCAGTTTTTCCCAAACAATATCCTTACCTGCTGGTGCAGAACTGAGAGTTGTTCCAACGATAACAACTATTGGGGGGTCCGGAGGATCTCTTGCTGCATACGGAACGGATAGCAGTTCTATCAACTCATATATTGGAGCTCGTTTAATTAAAGCTTATTAGTGATGAAAAAATATATATTCTGCCTGTTCTTGTTGGCATTAAACATGTACAGTGCGCAAGTTAGTTTTACAAACATACCCAATCCTGATTCTAATGCTAATGGTAACGATCAGGTAATGATGTATATAACAAATGTAAATGAAGCGACCGGAGTTAAAGGTTTTGGTTTACCCGCTGTGGAAACCGACACCGACTTACCCTATACCGGGATAAATGCTCCTGCCACAAGGATAGAAGTTTTAAGAGGTATGCTCATATTTGTGAAAAGTACAGGCCAGGTAATGGTATTCGACGGGCTTGTGTGGAGCAAAGCCTTTGAAATTGAATCTGATAATATTTCCAGGTTTACGATAAATCCTGTCAATACGACTTCAGGTTCTGTAATGTTGCCTATTAATTCCTTAATTGACAAGCCTAATTTTTTAGCAGATCCGTTAAAGCTTAAAACAAATGTTCCGACAACAGGTGCAGATCTAAACAGGCTTTATATCCGTCAAAGTGGTTTGTACAGAATTAATGTAAGCCTGAACTTTACAGGTGCTGCAGGTACATTTAGCAGCAGACTGGGAGCAAGTTTATATGTCAACGATGCCAAGAGATTCCAGCTTTTGGAAAATGCGGTGAATTTTGATGGCACGGTCAGAAAAATCAGCCTGGATTTTTCAGTGTATGCAGTTCAGGGACAGTATATTACTTTAGAGGCTATTTCTGAAGTCGGGGGAACAACTGCTTATAATGTGATTAACAACAGTTATGTAACAGTCGAAAAAGTACTTTAAATTAGTCTTCTACTTTTTATTATTTATATTAAATTACCCTTGAGATCATCAGGGGTGATTTTTTTATTCCCGACAGATAATTTCTACATGTGCTGAATCTTTTTTAGCTTTGCTGAAAATTTTTGCGAAATGGAAATGCATAAAGACTTTTTTATATATCAGGCACAGACCACAAAATTTGCCGCAGGTTTTGAAGTGGAAAAAGCAGAAGGAAGTTATATCTACGGAACAGATGGAAAAAAATATCTGGATTTCGTGGCAGGCGTTTCTGCCAATACTTTAGGGCATTCACATCCTAAAGTGGTGGAAGCCATTAAGGAGCAGGCAGATAAATACCTGCATGTAATGGTATATGGAGAATATGCACAGGAAAAACCTGTAGCATTGTGCAAACTTCTTGCAGAAGCCACCCCCGATCCCCTGGAAATTACCTACCTGGTAAACAGTGGGGCAGAAGCTATTGACGGAAGTCTTAAGCTGGCTAAGCGTTATACAGGAAGAGAAGAAATTGTTTCCTTTAAAAATTCATATCACGGTAACACGCACGGCGCATTGAGTGTGTCCGGAAACGAAACCCATAAAAGAGAATTCCGCCCGTTGTTGCCTATGGTCAGCTTTATAGAATTCAACAATGAAAATGATCTGGATAAAATTACAGATAAAACTGCCTGTGTGATTCTTGAAACCATTCAGGGAGCAGCAGGATTTTTAGTTCCGGAAGGCGATTATTTAATCAAGCTTAAAAGAAGATGTGAAGAAGTAGGTGCACTTCTGATCCTTGATGAAATTCAGCCCGGGTTTGGCAGAACCGGGAAATTATTCTCTTTCGAGCATTTCGGAATTGTTCCCGATATCCTTGTTATGGGGAAAGGAATGGGCGGAGGAGTGCCGGTAGGTGCTTTTATGAGCTCCAGGGAAATTATGGAAACCTTGTCACATTCACCAAAGTTGGGACATATTACAACATTTGGAGGCAATCCTCTAATTGCAGCCGCCAGTTATGCTACCTTGAAAGAAGTTTTAGAAAGCGGTCTGATGGATGAAACCGTAGAAAAAGAAAAACTGTTCAGAGAACTGCTTGTCCATCCAAAGATTAAAAATATCAACGGAAAAGGCTTAATGCTGGCCGTAAATCTCAGAACACCAGAATATACCCTTGAAGTGGCTAAAAAGTGTATGGAAAAGGGGCTTATTGTATTTTGGCAGCTCTACAGAAATGAATACATGAGAATTTCGCCGCCACTTACTATTTCGATGGATGAAATCAGACAGGGTTGCCAGATCATTCTGGATGTTTTAAATGAAAAATAGACGATAAAACTCTCCATTTTGGAGAGTTTTTTTATGTATTACATGGCAGTTTTTGGACTGAAAATTATATTCATAAAATATTTAAAAGCTGTGATAAATATCATGAAGATTCTTTAAAAAAATAACCGCTTTTTAGTGTAATAAAAAAATTAATTTATATATTGCGGGACGATAAAAACAAAGATTATATGGCTAAACATAAAGTCCATTACGAATTTCCAATGCATTGTTTATCAGAGATTTTATACGAATATCTGGCGACGGCAGAGGGATTATCTGAATGGTTTGCGGATGAGGTAACAGAGAAAGGCGATGATTTCTTTTTTAGCTGGGGAGGAGGACCTGCTGAAAAGGCCACTTTGATTAGATATAAGCCTGAAGGTTTCGTTCGTTTCAGATGGGAAGAAGATGAGGGAACTAAAAATTTCTTTGAAATGACTATCACAATAGATGATATTACAGAAGATTTGGCTTTAAATATTACAGATTTCTGTGAAGAAGGTGGTGAAGAAGAAAATGCACTGTATTGGGAAAACCTTATAGAAAACCTTAGAATAAAATTAGGTGCGGCATAAGCCGTACACTATTGAATGGTAAAACTGATGAACGATTTATCGTTCATTATTTTTTTATAAATAAATCACTTCAAAAATTGGAAAATCAATATTTTACATCAGACGGATTAAATGTAAAGAACAGAGCGTTCCTTTTGGGCGACGCAGTGAAGGTTTCTTTCTTCGTGAGAAACGGAGAATTGATTATGGATGAGGAATGTTATTTCTTCTTAATGGCCTCCATGAGAAAAATGAGAATGAATATTCCGCTTACCTATACCCTGGAATTTTTTCAGACCCTTTTTCATAAAGATGTTATTGATGGCAGAGGAATAAAAAATGGAATAATCAATTTTCAGGTTTTCAGAAATAATGATGCGGTGACCGTTTCAAAATCTTCCGTATCATATTTTTATGAAGTAACGGAATCGGACGATGTACTTGCGGTTCACCAGAGAGCACTGGAAATGGATCTTATCAAGGAAATCAATGTAAACAATAATTTGTTAAGCAATATCAGGGTTCATTGTCCGGAAAATATTTACGGAGGCATTTATGCGGAAGAAAATGATTTGGATGATGTCATTCTGCTTAATCCGAACAAAAGGATTGCGCGTACAACTTCCGGAAATTTATTATTTTTAGAAGGAAATGTCATAAAAGTTCCCAAGCAGTCCGAAGGGGCATACATCTCTCCTTTGATGGAGAATTTCGTGACTTTCTTACATAAAAATAACCTTGCCGATGTTCAGGAACATGAGATAATAGCTTTTGAATCACAAAAGGCAGAAGAGATTTTAATGATCTCTGATGAGAAAGGCATATTTTGTGTAGGTAAAATAAGAAATAAGACTTTTGAAAGTTCCCGTTTTATAGAAATGGTGGAAAGCTGGAAGAATAGTTTTTAAAATTGACAAACCCGGTAAACAACAAAGTACCCAAGTCCTTTACCGGGTTTTATTCTGAATAATCAGAAATTGTTTCTTATTTAGTATTCACGGATGATCTCTGTGAATTTTTGAGCGATTTCTTTCTGTCCGTTTTCGCTGGTAACATATTCCCTGTCTTTAGTATTATTAATAAAGCCAAGTTCTACCAATACTGCAGGAGCTTTTGTTTCTCTCAGCATGTGGAGATTACGTTCCTCGATTTTAGCGACATTAAATTTCTTTGAAATTTTTTCTGCAAGTTTTTTTGAGCCGTCAGTATTCTGAATATACACTTCAGTTCCCTGTTTTGGAGTTTCCTTGTGAGGACTGCTATTCATATGAAGAGAAATAACAATTTCAGGGTTCAGCTTGTTGATTATGGCTGTTCTATCCTGAAGGGTTGGAGATGTGTCAGAATCCCGCGTCAATACCACTTCATACTGATCATGATTTTCACTCAGTTTCTGGATCTCTCTGGCAATATTTATTGTAATATCTTTTTCGGAGAATTTATCGAATACTGACCCCATATCATTTCCGCCATGTCCGGCATCAATGACAATATACTTTTTATTGATAGGAGTAAATGATAAAAATGAAGCAGAAAAGACTGATAAAGCAAGTAATTTGATTCCTTTCATGTCAGTGGTTTTGGTTTTTCAAATAACGTGAATTCTTTCTTTAAAATTGGTTAACATAATCTTAAAATTTGTTAATGTTTTTAAAGTGTATCAGATAGGAATTCAGCTAGTTAAGAGAAATGTCTTCAGGGGAATTGGCCCATAGCAGATATTCCCCGCCGAGGTTCTGCATAATCGACTTCCAGAGGGTCTGATCATTAGGAAGTGTATAGTCTAAATTATAAATATCTACTACAGTCCACATCTTCCTCTGTATCTCATCATCCAGCTGTCCGGCAGACCATCCTGAGTATCCTGAGAAAATTTTCACATCATTGATGCTGAGTTCTTTATTAAGAACAGCACTGATAATGCTTTCAATGTCTTCCGTAATATAAAATCCCTTACTGATCTCAGAATAGACCTCCGTAACCTTTTTTTCTTTAACGATAAAAAAGACCTTGTCGTTTTCCACAGGACCACCATCATAAACCTCTATTTTGAAATCAAAAAAGTTTTTGAACTTACTACTCATCTGGCTGTTTTTTTTGTTCAATATCAAACCAAATGCCCCGCTTTCGTTATGCTCAACGATCAACACCACCGATCTCGAAAAAATATCGCCGGAAATGTCAGGTGTGGAAATTAATATTTTACCTTTGTATGAGTAATTCATACTCAAATTTAATAAAAAATATTTATGGAAAACCTGCACGACAAGAGAAAAGTGTATGAGAAATCCCAACTTATTGAAAGTGAGATAAAACAAAATCCCATTGAACAGTTTAGAGACTGGTTTCTCGAGGCCAGCAATAGTCCGGCGGTCTCAGAAGCCAATGCCATGGCTGTTTCTACTTTAGAGGAAGATGGATGTCCGAGGACCAGAATGGTGCTGCTTAAGGAATATACTTATGAAGGATTTATTTTCTATACCAACTATACCAGCAGAAAAGGAAAAGCAATAGAAAACAACCATAAGGCCTGTCTTAGTTTTTTCTGGCCAAATCTCGAAAGGCAGATCATTATTAAAGCAGATCTTGAAAGAATTGCAGAAAACCTGAGTGACGGATATTTCCATTCAAGGCCTAAAGGAAGTCAGCTTGGAGCGGTCGTTTCCCCCCAAAGTCAGGCAATTCCGAACAGGGAGTTTCTGGAAGAAAAGTTAAAAGAACTGGAAAAAGAATATGAAACCGGTGAGGTTCCAAGACCTGCTAACTGGGGCGGATATATTGCAAAGCCCTATGAGATTGAATTCTGGCAAGGAAGACCCAACCGCCTTCATGACAGAATTGTTTATCGGCTTGAAGACCTGGACTGGAAAATTTCTAGATTGGCACCATAGGAATTAGAAGCTAGAAATTAGAGATTAGAAGTTAGAGGGTGGATCCCGGAGGATGGGAGTTTTGATAGATTTATCAGAATTTGGTAGTCTTTATTCAAAGAACATTCCTGATCTCTTTAATCTTGAAAAATATCATTTAAAATTCAATAGGAGCGGGCTTTAGTCCGCTTTCAATTTATAAACAGTGAAACGGCTTTAGCCAAAACTTAAAGATCAGAATCACTTCTTTTTTGCTTCAATATTTCTGGATGACGGAGGTCCCGAAGCCATTTATATCCATAAAAAAAGACCATTTCCTTAGAAACGGCCTTTGAATTTTTAATCTGAATGATTATTTTTTCTTAGCACCAGAAACTGCATTAGATAAATCAGCTCCTGCTTTGAATTTAGCAACTTTTTTAGCAGCAATTTTGATTGGTTTTTTAGTTGCAGGGTTGATCCCTTGTCTAGCAGCTCTCTCAGCTACTGAGAAAGTACCGAATCCTACTAAAGAAACTTTTCCGTCTTTTTTCTTTAGAGTAGTAGTTACGTTACCAATGAATGATTCTAAAGCAGCTTTAGCTGCAACTTTAGTGATTCCTGCATCTTTTGCGATTGCGTCGATTAATTCAGACTTGTTCATAATTTTTAATATTAAGTTAGTTCGTAATTATAGCAAATATAATACTATTTTCTAATTGTGCAATTATTTTATTAAAAGTTATAAAATTTTTTTGCTTTTTGATGAAAACAGTTAAAATATGATAATTTCACTTTCCACGTAAAATCTACGTTACCGCTCACTAAAATCATGCCAAATGCTTATGAGTATTGACTTTAGCAAAAAATTAATATTATTTCCTGTATTTATTAAATCCTAAATTATGTGTAAAGAATTAATATTTTTACCGATATGTTTGTTGATTTTATAAATAATAGCCTGAAAGCTTGTGTAGTACAAAATTAAATGACTGGGTTTATGGGAGTTTTAAAATGATTTCAAAAGACCGATTTATTAATTTTTATTAATAAATTTGCAGAATGTTAATAGAAGTTTTCAAGTCTAAGATCCATAGGGTACGGGTTACGGCCTCAGACCTTAATTATATTGGGAGTATAACGATCGACGAAGATCTTATAGAAGCTGCCGGTCTGGTAGTAGGAGAAAGAGTCTATATCGTCAATGTGAATAATGGAGAACGTTTTGATACCTACATTATCAAAGGGAAAAGGAAATCCGGAGAAGTATGCTTAAATGGGCCTGCTGCAAGAAAAGTACAGAGAGATGATATTATTATCATTATTGCTTATGCACAGATGACACCCGAGGAAGCGAAAGTATTTCAGCCAAAAATTGTTTTCCCGGATGAAAAAACAAATCTTCTAACCTAGTCTATGGAGAAAAAATCAAAGAATCCTTTAAAATCAATACTAACAATAGTAATATCGCTTGCTTTTGCAGGCTTTTTTTTATGGCTTGCTTTAAAAGGTCTTGATTTTAAGGTTATTAAGGCATCTTTAGCGAAAGCTAACTACCTGTGGGTACTGTTTGCTTCTGTTTTCGGTATACTGGCTTACTGGTTCAGGGCTGTGCGTTGGAATCTGATGCTGGAACCGATGGGACATAAAATATCTAACTCAAATTCACTTTGGTCCATATCTTTCGGATACCTGATGAATCTTACCATCCCGAGAAGTGGTGAAGTAGCAAGGGCTACAGCTTTGTATGGTGTGGAAAAAGTTCCTGTTGACAAATCTTTCGGAACAATTATCCTGGAAAGAGTAGTGGATCTTATCTGTATGCTGGGATTTCTGGGATTGACGGTAATATTTAAGTTTGATGCAATAATTTCATTTTATAAATTTGTTACAGAGCAAAAAGCTAAAAAAACTAAATTTGAACCTAATTTTGTTGAAAGATTATTAATGAAAATTGGAGTTAATGATTTTGATTCATTTTATTTTTATTTAAAAATTTCAATAGGTGTATTACTAATATTAGGCTTAATAGTTTTTTATAAATACAAGAAAGAAAAAGTAATCAATTTTGGAAAAGGAATTCTTCAAGGCTTAACTTCTGTATTTAAATTAAAAGAAAAAGGGAAATTCATCCTTTATACTATAGGAATATGGGTTTGCTACTATTTTGCAGCTTATCTTGTGTGTTTTGCACTTCCTGAAACCTCTAATTTTACTATTGCCGATGGCTTTTTTATTATCGTTGTTGGTACTTTAGGAATGATCGTTCCTGCAAGCGGAGGGATTGGTGCATTTAATCTGGCTATGAAGTATGGATTTATGGCTTTATTTATCTCAATGGGGAAAAGCGCGGAATTAGGAGGTGAAATGGGACTGACCTATTCATTTATTTCGCTTCCGTTGCAGATCACCATTATGTTGGTGATGGGACTTATTTCTATTCCGATGTTAGCTAAAGCAAGAGAAAAAGCAGTTTCTGAAAAAGAATTTGAAAATTAAGTTCAACAATAACTTTTAATGATACAGTCCAATTTTATAATTGGGCTTTTTTTATGTTAAAACCCTATTAAAATGAAGCATTACCGCATGTCATTCATTTTTTTATCAATAAATTTGGTCATTCCACAAATCACATTTATCTTAAACAAAAAATAATTAATAATCTAAAACACTATGGCAATTAATTTACAGAAAGGACAGAAGATCGAGATAGGACTGACAAAAATGACGATAGGACTGGGCTGGGATCCGAATGAAGGGACCGGTTTCGACTTCGATCTGGATGCTTCTGCCATCATGATTGACTCCGATAGAAAATTAATCAATGAGGAATGTTTTGTTTTTTATAATAACCTTCAGTCTCCCGATGGTGCACTGACGCATACAGGAGATGATCCGAGCGGTAAAAACAGTGACGGTGACGATGATGAGGCGATTATTGTAGATCTTGAAAAAGTAGATCCGAAAGCTGAAGAAATTCTTTTCGTGGTCACTATTGAAGACTTTGAAAGGAGAAAGCAGAACTTCGGACAGGTAAGAAATTCATACATCAGAATTGTGGATAACAGTACCAATCAGGAGATCGCAAAATATGAGCTGGATGAAGATTTCTCTATCGAAACCGGAGTAGAATTCGGACGTTTATACAAAAGAAACGGAAGCTGGAAATTCGAAGCCTCAGGAATAGGCTACAGGGCAGACCTTGCTTTCTTCCTTGAGAAATACTACAAAGGACAGATCATAAAATAACTATATTTTCAAATACACAAAAACGATAACTATGGCAATTAATTTACAGAAAGGTCAGACGATTGATTTAAGAAAAAATGACCGTGGCGAAAGTGTTTACGACCTTTCAAAAGTAACGATCGGTTTAGGATGGGATGTAAGGAAACAGGGCGGTTTCTTTGGAAAACTGTTCAGCAAAGAGGCGGAATATGATCTGGATGCCGTTGCTTTTCTTTTAGACGGCAACGGTAAAGTAGCCAATCTTGGAAAAACGGTGCAGACTAACGAGGGCAGGCAGATCGCATTGTATCAGGGTGATGTGGTTTTCTTTAATTCCATGCAGCATCCAAGCGGTAATATATGGCTTACAGGAGACAACAGAACTGGTGCCGGAGATGGTGATGATGAGCAGATCATCGTCAAACTCGACCAATTGGACCAGAGTTATCAGAAAATATTATTCCTGGTGACCATTTACCAGGGAAAGCAGAATAACCAGCATTTCGGAATGATCGAGAATGCCTTTATCAGAGCCGTAGATGCTAAAGGTAAAGAGATTACAAAATACAGCCTTTCAGGGGATGCCAGTATGAATGGTAAATGTGCGATGGTTTTTGCTGAAGCCTACCGTCACAATGGTGACTGGAAGTTCCGTGCTATCGGAGAGCCACATCAGACCGATAATTTTATTGAGATCCTTAAACAATACGCATATTCCAATTAGTCCCAGGTTTTTATCAAACATAAAGCCGGCAGGGAAGTTTTCAACTTCCGCTGCCGGCTTCAGAATTAACACCATACCATGAGCAGGAGATTATTAGCATACTTTTTACTGGATACTTCAGGTTCTATGAACGGAGAACCCATCCAGGCACTGAATAACGGATTTAACGGGCTGATAAGCATGCTCCGGGCAGATCCCCAGGCGATGGACAGCCTTCATCTGAGTGTGATTACTTTCGACCGTGAGGTTAAAAATATCATTCCGCTGACCGATCTGGCCAGTTTTTATCCTATGGAAATTACCTGTCCGGACAGTGGGCCAACTCATACCGGTGCAGCATTGGAAATGGTTGCGGAATTGGTGAAAAAAGAACTGATCAAAGGATCTTCGGATGAAAAAGAAGACTGGCGGCCGCTGCTGTTCATATTTACTGACGGAAAGCCTTCCGATATCCAGAAATACAGACAAATGATCCCTGTGATCAGAGATCTGGAATTTGGCGCTATCGTAGGTTGTGCAGCAGGTCCAAAAGCAGATGAGCAGTTTCTGAAGGAGCTTACAGATCACGTGGTAAAACTGGATACTACCGATGCGATTACGCTTTCCTCATTTTTCAAATGGGTAAGTTCCTCCATCACGATGGGAGGAAAATCACAGGGAATGGGAGAAAGTAAGCCGCTGCCTCCGCCGCCATCCGAACTTAATATTATTATCTAAATCACTTGTCTTTATAATCATGAGAAGACTGCCCATTTATTTTTTAGTCGATGTCTCCGAATCTATGGTTGGAGAACCTATTGAGCAGGTACAGGAAGGTATTGCCAATATCATCAGAGAATTAAAGAAAGACCCGTATTCGTTGGAAACGGTCTATATTTCCATTATAGGTTTCGCGGGAGAGGCTGAGGTCATTACGCCGCTTCAGGATATCATCAGCTTTTATCCTCCAAAAATCCCGATTGGAAGCGGTACATCGCTGTCTCAGGGGCTTATTAAAGTGATGGACTGCATAGACAGGGATATTGTGAAGACAACTTACGAAAGAAAAGGCGACTGGAAACCGATTGTTTTTCTTTTTACAGACGGCGTTCCTACCGATGATGCTACAAAAGCTATCGAAAGATGGAACAATAAATACCATGGAAAACCCAATACGATTGCGGTTTCAATAGGCGAAAATACCAATTATAAGCTGCTTGGGACTTTGTCGGACAATGTTTTACTGTTCAATAATTCTGATGAAAATTCCTATAAAGAATTTTTCAAATGGGTGACAGATTCCATTAAAACAACCAGCCAGAGTGTTACCGAAGCTAATAAAGAAGGAATTAATCTTTCCAAGATCGATTCTATTATTCTCGAAAAAGTAGATCCTGAACTCGAGCAGAAGTTTCCGGATAATAATTTTGTTGTTTTAAACGGGAAATGCTCAGAAACGGAGAAACTGTATTTAATGAAGTTTAAAAAAACATTCGCCGAATCAAGCATACCGGGAATGTCTACCAGATATTACAGATTGGATGGAGCCTATAAAATTGACGAAAAATCCTATTACAGGCTTTCCTCTTCCCAGAAAAATAATCTTAAAATTTCCATAGAAGAACTTCAGGGAGGAACGTCATGTCCTCATTGTGCCAATCCCATCGCATTGGCAACCTGCTCATGCGGCGGAATTCATTGCCTGAAAGGAGAAGGCTATAACAAATGCCCATGGTGCGGAACTTCGGATTATTACGGATTTTCCAGCGAAGGATTTGATATTAACCGAACGCTGGGATAACGAAAGGAAATCCTATTGCCAAAACCCAACATAAAACCATGGAAAAAGCTCTTATTTACAGAGAAATAGAAGAATTTAAAGAAGTTCATCTGGTGCTTAAAAATGCCAGTTCAAAGCAGTTTTATGAATACCGTTTTGAGATGGATGACTTTCCGAATATAAAGATTAAAAATATCACCAATCTTCGGGAGACAGGACTTACCTTCGAGAACAACAAAATATCCGGAATTCCGTATGTAAACAGTGTCCATGATCTGGATATTGAATTCTATCATACCCATGATGAAGACAGTACGGAGATCAAAAAAGTACATCTGTTCGTGAATGCAGATCCGAAAGACCTTTGGAAGAATATTCCATCCGACACCAACGATGTTTACCATAAACCTGATGAAACCTCCTACGAAGGGAAATTTCTGAATAAAAAAATCACCGTTGTTTCAAAAAGGGGACGTTCACATGCCCATGAAGGAAAATTCAGAGATGATGATTTTGCGGTGAACGAGCTTCCCGGAGGTTGGAGCATTGTTTCAGTTGCTGACGGTGCTGGCTCCGCAATTATGGCAAGAGAAGGTTCAAGATTGGCAGTCGTTTCTGTAAACAGTTTTTTCAATTCAGAAGAAATTTTAAACAGAATCGAACAAAATATTGAAATCGTTTATAATAGTTCTGATTCATCAAAAGAAATACAGTCCGAAGCCGGAGAAAATGTTTTAAAGCTCTTGTATAAAGGTGTTCTTCATGTTTATAATATTTTGGATCAAACGGCAGCAGAGCATTCATTTTCTATAAAAGATTTCCACACAACACTGATTTTTGCGCTGACAAAAAAGTTTGATTTCGGTTATGTCATTCTCACTTTTGGAGTGGGAGACTGCCCGATCAACCTGATCAGTCCTGATTTTTCTGAAGTAAAGCTTCTGAATCAAATGGATGTTGGAGAATTTGGCGGCGGAACCCGTTTTATCACGATGAAAGAGATCTTCAGTGATGATATGGTTTCAAGATTTGGAATAACCTGTGTGAATGATTTTTCCTATCTCGTACTGATGACGGATGGTATTTACGACCCGAAATTCATGACAGAAAACAAGCTTGAAGATATTGACAGCTGGAAAGCATTCTTTAATGATCTGGCCGGCAACAACGATGACCGGACGAAAGTAGATTTTATTAACGATACTCATATTGATCAACAGCTTCTTGCCTGGACCGATTTCTGGAGCCGGGGAAATCATGATGACAGAACACTGGCCATAATCTATTAAACATGAAAAAAACCGTTAAAGTTGCTTCTATCCTGGATACAGCAAAATCTTATGAATACGTAGATGAAAGTCCGATTCGGGGCGGAGTGAAAGATGTCTATTTTTCGCCGGACAGGGAATATGTGGTGGCATTTTACCGCACTCCTCTGGATGCCGGACAGAAAGAGCGTATCATGAGGATTGTTTCCACTTATCTCGGAAATATACAGAACGGAAATTCATCGGATTATTTTCTGAACGAAATATTCAGATGGCCGTATGATATTGTAGAAAAAAATAAGCTGACAGGAATTGTGGTTCCTGTTTACCACAAAAAATTCTTCTTTGCGAAGGGATACATCGGATCAGATAATATCAAGGGTCAGGATAAGGTTGGGAAATGGTTCACTGCTCCCATGTTCAGAAACCAGCAATATCCGCTTCGGCTGGATCATTCGGAACTCGGAGATTGGCTGAGCTATTTTCAGATCACCATCAATATCAGCAGAGGCGTGAAAAAGCTTCACCAGATGGGACTGGCGCATTCCGATCTTTCCTACAACAATATTCTGATAGATCCAGTGACGAAATCTGCCTGTATTATTGATATAGACGGATTGGTTGTTCCAAAGCTCTTCCCGCCGGAAGTCATCGGAACGGCTGATTTTATTGCTCCTGAAGTTTTAAAGACCAAACATCTGAGCATGCAGGATCCCGGAAGGCATCTGCCTAATCAGAAGACTGATCTTCATGCACTGGCGGTGCTGATTTATATGTACCTGTTCAGAAGACATCCTTTGAGAGGAGGGAAAATCTGGGATCTGGATTCCGAAAAAGATGAGATCATTTCTATGGGTGAAAAAGCTTTATTCATAGAACATTTCCAGGATCCGTCCAATCAGGTAAAAGCTGACCACCTCAGAAAATGGGACGCATTCTGGGGCGATCCTCAGAAAATTCCTTTTACGGCTGCGGGTCCTTATCTTTCCGAACTGTTTAAAAAAGCATTTATAGACGGGCTTCACGACCCGATCCGACGTCCAACTGCCAATGAATGGGAAACCGCCCTGCTAAAGACTGCCGATCTGATTCAGCCCTGTCACAATCCGGAATGTACCGAAAAATGGTACGTCTTCGATAATACCAGTAACCCGAAATGTCCTTTCTGCGGAACACCACACCGGGGAACGCTTCCTGTACTGGATCTGTATTTTAAATTTGATGATGAGGTCTGGAAACCTGAAAACCACCGATTGATGGTTTATAACAACCAGTATTTATTCAAATGGCATGTGTCAAGAAAGGTCATCAGAAATGAAAATCTTACGATGCAGGATAAAATGCCGGTCGGATATTTCACTTTTCATGAAGGAAGATGGGTGCTGGTGAATCAGAGTCTGACTTCGATGAAGGATGTTACGGAACAGAAAGAGATTCCACCGGGATCTATGGTAGAGCTTACTGATGGAAAGAAAATACTTTTGTCTGCCGAAGAAGGAGGGAGGCTCATCTTTGTTACTTTGGCGAATCAATCATAATTTTTTTAGAGTTAATAATCTTTTTTTAACCACGGATTACACAGATTTTCACGGATGTTTATGGATATTGTCTGAATAAAAATCTTCGATTTTTTCTTAAAACTTCTGTGTGCTTCTTATTCACAAGGTATTTAACTTAGAAAAATAACTTAAGTGTTTAAAATCTTTTGTGACTTTTGTGGTTGATGTTTTTTAACCACGGATTGCACAGATTTTCACGGATGTTTACGCATATTATCCAGTATAAAAATCTTTGATTTTTGAGAACTTATGTGTACTTCTTATCCACCAAGTATTTAGCTTAAAAAATAACTTAAGTGTTTAAAAACTTCTGAGGCTATTGTGGTTAAACTAATCTAAAGCCACCTTGAAACTCCATAAAATAAGAATACTCATCCTCATCCACAACTTTAAAGCCTAAACTTTTATATAAGTTTTGGGCCTTATTGGTTTTTAATACACTTAATGAAACTATTTTTTCTTCTGCGGAAGCTTCCTCCAGAATATCTGTTAAAATCGTTTTTCCCAGTCCTTTCCCTTGTTGGCTGGGGTCTATCTGAAGCTGCAGAACTTCTGTTTTATCCTCAGCTTTGCTGATCTTTAGTAATCCGGCAGGTTCATTGTTTAAAAGGATGATATGGGCTTTCTCAAATTGATACAGAATTCTCTGAAGCGTTGTTTCTTTATCCGTTGGGAGGTTGGAATCGGCATAGTGCGGATTCATGGTTTTTGTTCTTAAATCAAGAAGATAATCAATGTCGTTTTCTGAGGCTTTTCTATAGGTGATAGTCATGTTCATAAGTTGTTTTTGAGATCAGGTTTGAAGCAATAAGGTGATCTTATTTTAGCGCGATCTTTAACCCCATTTCCTTTTTCATATACAGCAAAACTTCGGCATTTCCTTTTGCATCGTCTACAGGATGATGCGTGTGTTCTGTTTTACGGAGATGTTTCCATTGCGCGAAAGTATCTTTTTCCAGTCCGCAATACAGATCAGAAAGCCTTCTTGATGAATAACCGAAAGGATTTTTCCCGGTAAAATGATGAAAGTACCAGCAGATAAACATCCAGTCGAAACCGTTATTATCACTGATGAAAATAGGTCTTCCTTTGGAGTTTTTCTCAATCCATTCTTCAAATTCCAGCATCACTTCTTTTGGATCATCAAACTGCATCGTTTCTTCCCTGCTGAAGCCCGAAACAGCCAAAGCATCCGGATTGAATTTTTCCGAAACAGGTTTCAGTTTTCCGTAGAACGTAGTATCCAGTTCCTCATTCACAAGGACTGCTCCGAAACAGATCATTGAAAAATCTCCGGGAATCGGGCCATCCGATTCAATATCGACCATAATATAGCTCATCACTTTTATTTAATGAAACGAATATATTGAAAATTACCTCACGATTCTGAAGATTCAAACGAGTTCAAAAAAATCTGTTCTTCCGATTTTTACTTTTGTCTGTGAAAGTAATTCAATCTCTTCATCAGGATCTGTTATTTTGATATGATTAACCTGAATGCCTCCGCTTTGGATCATTCTTCGGACCGCCGATTTGCTGAGGTCACTTTTTAACTGACTGCAGAGTTCTACCAGTGTTATCAGCTTTTTTCTATGACGAAGTGAAGCTAGAGAAACAGGTTCATAGACTTTTTCTTCAGCATTTTTGCTTTGAAACTGGCTGCTGAAAAATTCTTCTGCAAGCTCTGTTGCTGCACGGTCATGGTATTGGGTAATGATATTCTTAGCAATCAGCTTCTTAATATTCATCGGGTTTTCACCATTCTCTAATTTTAATTTCAAATCAATTTTTTCTTCAACAGAAAAATCAGAAGCCAGATCAATGAATTCATTAATCAGGCTATCCGGGATCGACATGGTTTTTCCAAACATTTCATTAGGTTCATCAGTCAGGCCAATAATATTGTTCAGCGACTTACTCATTTTTTCTTTACCGTCAAGACCCTTCAGAAGAGGCATACACATTACAACCTGCGCTGACATAAGATGAACTTCCTGAAGCTGTCTTCCCATGGTGCAGTTGAAAAGCTGATCCGTTCCGCCCATTTCAATATCACTTTCAATCTGTACAGAATCGAAGCCCTGGAGGATAGGGTACACAAGCTCATGCATGGCAATTGGAGTATTTTCCGTGAACCTTTTATTGAAATCATTCCGGTGCATTAGTTGGGCTACTGTTACCTTTGACATCAACTGAATCACTTCTGAAAAGTTGAGTGCATCCAGCCAATCGGAATTAAAAACGATTTTGGTTTTTTCCACATCAATGATTTTCGAAAGCTGATTGATATACGTCTGTGCATTATGACTGACATCTTCAACACTTAGCGGTTTCCTTGCCTTATTTTTCCCTGTCGGATCACCAATTCTGGCTGTAAAACTTCCAACCACAATCACAATCTGATGTCCCAGTTCCTGAAACTGTCTCAGTTTTTTGAGCACGACAGCATGGCCCAGATGCAGGTCCGGAGCGGTAGGATCAAATCCCAGCTTGATAATTAATTTCCTGTTTTCCTGTTCAGCCTGTTTCAGTTTCTCTTCCAGACCGTTTTCCGGAAGAATAATGGCTGTGCTTTCTTTTAGTGTGCTGATCATCTTCTTGATTTTAAATGAAAAAAAGCCCGGACAATACTGTCCGGGCTCTATATATAAATTAAATTATTCTTGTTAAATTACAGATATAGAAAGTCTTCCCGAACGGTTCGTCGGGGCGTAATATTCACTGAAAAAAGGGAGACGCAATATGCTGTTTAAATGTTTCATCGATAATACAAATGTAAAAGCTTTTTATTAGTATTCCAATATTTAAACCATTAAGATCTGCTGTAAAGTTCCATATCAGTTAAGATTTAAAAAAACTTACTGTTCTTAACAGTTTATCAATCTTAATGGTCTAAAATAAAGGTTTCAAAACAATTTTACTTATCGGTCGTGGAGCTAATTCCATGCCATAAATCTCTCATAAGCAAAATAAAGAATCATTATAAATAATGCGTATTTTATGATTTATTATTTCATGAGTTCTTTTGTCTTGAAACAAAATGAACCAAAAATTCAAGGCTGGAATCTTTCGCTAAAAATTAAAATTTGATCCTAAAATCCCCAAAACTCGTGCGGATTTGCTGTAACCGTTTCAGTTGGATATGCTACCTGCACTCAGACAGTGGGAATTTTTTAACGGATCAAATTTTAATTTTTTTAAAGCTCTAGCTTCCGAGGCCGGTGAGCGAGGTAATCCGTAGAAATTTTAAAGGTTAAAAACCGGCTGCGAATATGTGTTCATGATCTGTTCTTTCCAAATGTCCACTTCCCCAGGAGATGCTTTATCAGCCTTGTCAAAAAAGAAGTGTTGAATAATTTCAAAGCCGCTGTACAGGAAAATTCCATTATCCGAAGTGAGGGTAAGCGCTTTGTCCATGCCCATACGTTCATATTCTTCGTGAGATTTTCCGTGGGTATTGATAATGACTGCTTTTTTCCCTTTTAACAGGCCCTTTTGTATGCCCTGATCATATCGGTAGGCGAAACCGTAACTGAAAACACGATCAATATAGCCTTTCATAATAGCCGGCATTCCGGTCCACCAGATCGGATAGATAAAGGTAATCTGTTCTGCCCATGAAATATAATTCTGCTCCGTTTTTACATCATCCGAAACTTTTCCTGCCATCTGGCCCTGCATATCTTCCAGTGAAAAGACTGGATTAAATCCTATTGTGTTCAGATCTCTTATTTCGATCTCGTGATTGCCTCTCTCCAGATTTTCAATAACAGTTTGAAGCAGATGGTTGTTCAGGCTTTTTTCATTGGGATGGGCATAAATGATTAAATGTCTCATTGTTTTTAGTATTTAAATTATGAGACAAATGTAGAGCAGCAAAAACAGCAAAAATTGTAAGAAAACGAAATAGAATTATTCTGAACCGGAGCGGCAGATGTCTTTCTGAAATTTTAAATATTGGGATGGAGAAATATTTATAAAATGTTTAAAATCGTGGATAAGCTGACTCTGATCGAAATAGCCGCATTCATCAATAATACTGAACCATTCAATTTTTTTGTCGTTTCCCAGTTCTTTTTCAATGGTCGTGATAGCTTTCAGAAAACGAGTGTAGCGTGCTAATTCTTTGGAAGAATATCCTAACTGCTTTTTCTGTTTGAGCTGAATATTTCTTTCGCTTTGGCGGGTCTGTTCTGCAATGGTTTTAATGGGATTCAGGCCGTTGTTTTCGAAATGGCTTAATAGCATGATTATTTTATCCTGATCCTGCAGGTAAGGTCTGCAAAAGCTTAGTATATAATTGACTTTTTCTTCCGGAGAAGGTAAAACCGAGATCTGATGCCAGAGTTCCGTAAAACAATTGTCCTGCAAAAGCTTACCAGGATGTATTCCCTGGCTGGAAATCACAGCTTGTCCAAAAAACCGGTAAAATGCATCATCCTTAAAATTGGCAACAAGAATTGAAGTTCCTGCCGGCAATGTATATTCAATGGGTTGGCGTACTGGCCCTAAAACAATACACTGATTAACTTCAACTGTGGTTTGCTCCCGGGTTGTCATAAAAGCATTTTCTCCAAAGCAGAACAGCATAATCGTTTGGTAGGAGGGGAGCAGAGTTTTTGTAACAGGATGTGAAGAATTGTTTTTCGCGTAGTAAAAATGCGTGAATACGTTTTCGAATTCTTTTGGAACTGATATTTTTAACTGATGATATTCCGGGTTTAAATTCTGCATTGTACAGTTTTTAATTCAGTTCTTTTTCCATTTTATAGTTGGTAAGACCAATTCCTTTTATGTCAACAGTCTGTTCGCTGATCACTTTGAAACCCATTTTCTCAAAGAAAGATCTTGCTGTTTTACTTACATCAGAAGAGAGTAACTTTTCCTTCCGAAGTGTGACTTCCTGTTCTATAAAAGTATACATTTTCCGGGCAACTCCCTGTTGCTGAAAATCTTTGTGAACAAAAAGAAGATCGATATAATTTCCTTGATCGAGGGTGCAAAACCCTGCCATTTGACCATTAACTTTAGCTACAATAACAAATTGATGATCTATAACCTGGAGCCACCTTTCCTCATTTTCCGCGCCGGATTTCCATGCATTAATCTGATCGCTATTGTAATCGTGTTTACAGATAGCAGTAATAGTATCTGTAAAAATCTTAAGCATCTCCGTCAGGTCGTTAATATTTCCTTTTCTGATGATCATGATCTAACTGATATATTTTTCTTCATAAAGCTTCTGCTGTTCCTCAGCAAGCAACGGATAAAACAGGTTCATCTGTATCAATGCATAATGTTTTACTGCTTCATCTTTGTTGAGCTTAAAAGCAAGGCTGTTATGAATAATCCAGTTATCTGCTATAATAAATATTTGGGTGGTGAGGCTTTTCAGAATAAAGTCAGGAATATCATCTCTAAAAATATTATTTTTCTGAAAACCCTTGAAAATCATCTGAAATTCATTCTTTCTGGTAATGTTAATGGATTCATACTGGGACTGTATGGCTGGAATATGATTTAAAATATCAAAGAAATTCATGAAAATAAACCGGAAAGAATAAAAGATTTCATACATTGAAAAAGTAAAATGATACAGATCCTCCAGTGTTTTATTTTCTATAGTCTGTAAATCATTGAATAAAATGTCCATTTTAATGACCAGTTCGGAAAAAAGGATTTTGATAATATCCTCTGAATGTTTAAAATGGTAATGCAGATTTCCCGCACTGATGTTCAGACCGGCTGCAATATGCCTTGTTGTGATATTATTATAGCCTTTTTCATTGAACAGCTCCATCGCTTTTGACAATATTTTATCCTTGGTTTTCATGGTCCAAATATAAGAGAGTTTAAATCATATTTCAAAATTAGAACAAATGATCTAATTTATATTTGACAGTTGTTAAAATCTGTAGTCTGGAAGGAAATCAAATTTTTATGCATTTAGGCTCAATGCATGTACTCTAAATAACAAAAACGGCGCTATAAAGTGTGAAGCTGAATAATTGATCCTTTATAAAATTTAGTCAGATCATACAGTTCTCCAAAGTAGTTCTGCAAAGCAAGATCATTATTCTCCTCAGAACCTTTTGTCCGGAAATGATCTTCCGCAAGGGCATATAAAGACGGATAATCTGTTTTCAAATAATGAGAAAGAGTGGTAGAGTTTCCTTTTTCTTTTAAAGAGATGTCTGTGAAAAACAATCCGTAAAGAAGGAACTGATTGAAATGTTGAGCGTCTACCATAAAATCCAGTTTCTGTTTAGAGTAATTTTCGTATGCTGAAAGCATCTCCTGGAAAGTTTTTACATTCTGTTCTTTCGGAATTTCATAAAAAAGATCAAGTCCATGGATGAAAAGCTGGGTTTTGGCCTCTTCACGGTCAGCCGGATAAATGCTGCTGAACCACGTAAAAATGCTTGAAAGCTCCTCTTTCGAGAGATTTTCTACCGAGTCTTTTACTTTATTTTTGATAATTTCAAGACTTACTTTGGGATCAGCCTGAAGAAATTTCATGATATTTTCTTCTTCACGGCAAAGTTTATTGTACAAATTGATTTTAGCAATATTCGGATTCGTTTTGATGAAATAAAGTTCTTCTGCCATTGCTTTGTACCACATGATCTTTTTGTAAAGTGGTAACTAAAGATACAAAATATGTAGCGATTAAAATTAAAAATATTATGCAGTAAATTATTAATCACTTTGTATAGTTTCGTGAAGTGCAATTCTGTTTCCCTCAGAATCTTCAAATTCAGCAACAGCAAATCCATATTTTTCATTGATTTTTTTAAGTTAGAGTATTTTGCCGCCATTCTGAAGTACTCTGATCAGGGGCCGATCGATATTCTGCGTTTTAAAATAAATAATAATTTCATCTTTTGTCGGTTTGTACACATCACCTTTCGCCAGAGCTCCGTAATACCACTGCTCTTTTCTTCAGATGGAAACAGGGACATTTCGTAACCGTGAATATTGTCTTTTTCAAAGCTGAAATTAAAAGTGCAGTATAAAACTGTTCAGCACACTACATGTCGGTAACTGGCATTTCAAAGTAGACAACAGGATTGGACGGATGCATAATCTCTTTTTTGGAATGACTCAAGATACGGATATCAATCGTAAGGATGAATTGAGAAGTAGGGCTTTCAACATACTTTTAGTTTGTTTTTTGACTCCCTAAAAATAAACTATTCTTATCTTTCCTTAAAAATAGATAGATTTATCTATTTTTTATCTACATTTGTAAAAATTTTCAGGATGAAAAAAGAAAAAGTACAGGAAAGAATCATTAGAGTAGCCTCGGATCTGTTTTACAGACAGGGATTTAACTCAACAGGTATCAACCAGATTATTGCTGAGGCAGATATAGCCATAGGATCCCTGTACAATCATTTCTCATCCAAAAATGATCTTCTCCAGGCTTATCTGATCAAGGAAGAGACTGAATGGTTCCAAGGGTTTGAAGAGCATTCGGCTAAAATTTCCGATCCGGGAGAAAAGATATTTTCCTTGATTGCTTACCGCAAAAAGCTTCAGCAGTCTTCTACATTTGCAGGCTGTCATTTCATTAAAATTATTGCTGAAGTGGGAGAGAGCAATCCAGCAGTTTCTGATTTTGTACAAAACCACAAGGAAAAACAGAAAGGGATGATAAGAAGTTTAGTCTATGAATATGCAGAAGGCAAAAAGAGTATTGACATAGAAATGATTACAGAACATATTTTCCTTTTAATAGAAGGCGCTGTGGTAACTTCTACAATCAATAAAAGCGCAGATTCTTTTGATCAGATCCAAAAAATGGTTAAGGCTCAGTTGTCTTAATTTTTTTTAATATTTAAAAATAGATATATCTATATAAAAATGAATTCTACATATTTGAAAATGATGGTAATACTATCCGGTCAGTTGCTTACTATCATGGATATTTTCATTATCAATGTATCCATTCCGTCTATCCAGCGTGACCTTCATGCTTCCAATGGCGAAATGCAGATGATGATTGCATCTTATCTTATCGGTTTTGCTTCATTTCTGATCACAGGAGGAAGGCTTGGGGATTTATATGGAAGGAAAAAGATCTTTATGATGGGTTTGCTATTTTTTATGCTGAGCTCTGTTGTATGTGGAATTTCGTCTGGTGCGGTGCTTCTTGTCATCTCCCGTTTCATTCAGGGGGTCAGTGCAGCGTTGATGTCTCCGCAGGTGCTGTCGATGATACAGATCCTGTTTGCCGGACATGAAGAAAGAACGAAGGCGATGGGCTGGTATGGAATCACGATTGGCGCGGGAACAGTTCTGGGGCAGTTTCTTGGGGGCTATTTCTCATCAATAACCCTGATGCAGGAATCCTGGAGACTTATTTTTCTTATCAATATTCCGGTATGTATCGTGGCGATATTTTTCAGTCAGAAATTATTAAATGAATCTAAAATCTCAGCTAAAAAAAATACTTTTGATTTCGCTGGTGTAATCATATTGGCTGCAGGGCTTTTCTGTTTTACGTATGCTCTTACCATGTCTGAACATCAGGGAATTCAATTTAAAAGTATAATAATGATGCTGTTTTCAGTACTCATTTTAATTTATTTTATTAAAAATCAAAAGATGAGGTTAAAGCACGGAAAGCCTTACCTTATGGATTTTGGTTTATTCAACTATAAAAATTTCAATCTGGGGATACTGGCAGTTTCTTTTTTCTTCATTATGCTGGATTCTTATTTTTACATTCTGTCGCTGTTTTTTCAGGATGGGCTACAGATAGGATCATTAGCAGCAGGAGAAATCATTGTTTTCCAGGGCTTTGGTTTTATTTTGGCCTCCCTGTTTTCTGCAAAACTGATTTTAAGATATGGTAAAAAGTTTTTAATAACTGGATTAGGTTTAATCATGACCGTTCTTATTCTTCAAATCCTTTTATTTGACAGGGAAACACCTTTTGTTGTGCTTTGTCTTTTGCTATTCTTTCATGGAATTGGCGTGGGATCTATTATTCCTTCATTGGCTAATATTGCTTTGTCAGGACTACCGGAAACACTTGCCGGCAATGCCTCGGGAGTTTACAATACTTTTCAGCAGGCCGCTGCGATTGTAGGAATTATTGTGGTGGGAAGTATTTTCTATTATTTTCTTGGAGCGAAGCCTTCAGCACAGCATTATTATGGAGCCTTCTCGGTGGCTTTGGCTGTCAATATTATCTGTCTTTTTATTGTCTTATTTTCGATAATAAAAGTTCCGGACCATATACTTCCCGTAGGAAAACGAAAAATTTTTAAATCCTAATTATTTTAAATGCTGTTCTATTACAGTTTCCAGAGTTTCCTGTCCGCCCAGTTCTTTTGAAAGAATCTTTCCGTTTTGGTCTACTACAATGAAAAGCGGATAGCCTCCGGCGTTGAGCTTCTTGGTGAATTCTTTGGTAGTGTCAAAATAGTTTTTCCAGCTGACATTGTTCTCTTGGAATATTTTAGTGGCCAGATCAATTCTCTGCTGCGTTTTTTCGTCTGCTACGCTGATGAAATTCACTCCTTTATCTTTGTACTTTTCATACAGTTTAACAAGTTCAGGGAGCTCTTGAATACAGGGTTTGCAGCTCGTGGACCAATAGTCGATCATGGTAATTTTATAATTTGAGAATACCTCTTTTGTGATCTTGCCTTCAGAACCGAAATCGATTTCGGGGAAATTTCCCCCTACATTCGTTGAGTTTTCAAGGTACATTATTTTTTCAAAATCCTTAAAACATGATGAAGCTTTTATTTTTTTTGAGAATAAGGGAAGATCAGTTAAGTAACTTTTATGGAAGCCATATTTTGAAAAAACATCAATGATTTCCCAGAAGACAGGATATGATCCCGGATTTTTTCTGATGTATGCTTTAAGGAGTTTTTCTTTAGTTTCAAGGTCTGCAGGATCATTTTTCTCAAAAGGCTTGAGTTTTTCATCTACCTGTTGAAGATATTTTTTCAGTTTTTTATAATCATTATTGATGGTTGCATCAGGTGGCAGAACCAGCGTTAAATTCTTATCACTGACCTGAACTTTTAAATTCCCGTTTTCAATAAAAAATAGCTCGGACAAATAGAACCCCTTCCTATCTTCTTTAGAACTCATTATCATCATGGGCAAAGGGCAAGGGACAATTCCGCTGATGTTATTCTGAGGCAGGATTTTAATGAGTGCTCCTTTTGAATTTCCTATAGATTTTACATTTTTGTTGTTCTCATTTAAAGTAAGACTGTACAGTGATATGATATTTCTTGAAGTGGGTGGTGGCGCTAAAAACAGGGAGTCTTTTTCAAATAAAGGTGCCGTTAATTCAATATTAAACTGTTCCTGGGAAAATGCTGAAGTACTTACTACAAATAAAAGGATTTGTAAAATTCTTTTCATATCAATGGTTTGGATCATAAAGATATTATTTCGTCATTGGGTATACAAATTTATTTGCTTTTTCAGATCTGCGTATTCGTATACAGTCTGGTTTCCAGAATCTTTTGTAAAAACAATTATTTTTTTACTGACTGTAATGCAATTTTTGCCATATTTCTGGTCATTTCCGTTGGCGAGTGGCAGTCACAGTTACTGAGTCCAATAACATACATATCTTCACTGGGAATATATACCCCCATACTTTTAAACCCAAAAATACTTCCGCCATGCTCCCTGTCCGGAGTTCCATTGATGTCTTTAAGATGCCATCCGTAACCGTAAGTGAACTCTTCTCCGTTGTTTAATTTATACTTCTGGAAGGCTTTTTTTGTTTCTATTTGATTAAGAAGCACATTTTGGTTCAAAGCCTTTTGCCATTTCAGCATATCATCCACAGTTGACATTAAAGAGCCGGATGAAAAAGGAACACTGAAGTTGATGACTGTTCTGTTGACAAATCCCTGTTCTTTTTGGTGGTATCCATATGCTCTTTTTGGAATAAGCTGACGGTCGGTGGCATAGTAAGAATGAACCATGCCCGCTTTTTCAAAGATATTTTTTTTAATGAAATCTTCATAAGTCTGGCCTGATACCTGTTCAATAATATATCCTAGCACCACATATCCCGAATTATTGTATTCAAATTTTTCTCCGGGCGCAAAATCTACCGGTTCGTTTTTGAAAAAATCTACCATCATGGCGGGCTTCATTTCTTTCTGTGCAATCGTAGACAGAGCTTTCATTTTTGTAAAATCCTTGATTCCTGAAGTATGGGTTAGCAGATGGTGGATCGTGATTTTGTCTCCTGAAGGATATTCCTTGATGTATTTTGAAATAGGATCATTGACGTTTAATTTTCCCTGCTGTTCCAGCATAAGAATAGCTACCGATGTAAATTGCTTAGTCATGGAACCAAGCTGGAAAACATTTTCAGGATTCATATTGACATTCAGTTCCAGATTGGCCTTTCCAAAAGCTTTACGGTAAATGGTTTTTCCTTTATGAGAAACCATAAATACACCTCCGGGTCCGTTTGGGTCATTGAATTCAGTAGCAATTAAACTGTCTAGTTTCTTTTCATAGGTTTGTGCGCTGATATTGCAAAAAAGCAAAAGAAATGCTAGTACTGAAAATAATTTTTTAGTAATCATAATTATTATTTTGTAATGCAAAGATATAATATATTTCCATTACTATGTTATACTTTATAGTGATTAATAAAAAAATGACCAATGCGGTCATTTTTATTTTCTGTAGAGCGTTACAGCTTTGTTTTTATTCTTCGAAACTTGTAGCTTCAAGCGTAATTTTTTGGGTTTTATTTTTATGATTTTAAATATTGTATCAGAATCAGGTCCGCGTTTTTTATCATACTTAAGGGTCAGAATTTGTTTTTTTATGGAGTAAGTGCCCAGTCCGATAAGATCAATGTCGGCCTTGGTAAGCTGCTCAAAGCGGTTGTCCGGAAGCAGCGTTAAACATGATCTTTCTGTTTTTGTGCAGTATTTTCCAGTTTCAATAACCCGAGAAAAAAAGGTGTTAAAAAAGAAGATGAGTAAAGATGTACAAATTATTTTTTTCATAAAAATGAATGGTGTACTGCTGTTTATCTTTGATTTTGTTTGATCGTGCGAATGAGTTTTTCATTGCGTCGGTCTGCTCTTGCACTGTTTAAGGATAAAGCAGCCCAGATGGCAGCAGGAAGCCAGCCAATGACAGTGATTTGCAAAATTAAACAGATGATTCCGGTAAGAATTTTACCCCTGACCATGAAAGACAGAAAAGGAAGTAGGATTGCTAGTAACATGATTTTAAGTTTTGATGATATTTTTTATTGGGTTTTCTGATTTATAAGTATCAATGCAATCCTATTTGTTACTAAATCATAAAATAATGAATCTGAATAAATAAAACTAAAAGCAATGAATTCAGAGATTTTTTTTTGAATTAATACTTTCTGATTTTCACACTGGAAACCCTATCAATTTTTGTTCTTCCTCCCACTTTTTTTAATAAACCAGTTTCAGGGTTACGCCTAAATACAAAAACATTTCCGGTGGCTGCATTGGTTACAATTAAAAATTTTCCGGTCTCATCCATATCAAAAACTCTTAACTGTTTCCCGAAAGTCGGCTGATAACCAATGTTTTTTAATGTTCCGTCTTCAAGGATTGAAAAAATAGCGATATTATTTTCGTATCCGCGGTTGGAAGCGTATAGAAATTTACCATCCGGGGAAATGTGAATATCAGAACTTTCAAACTCCTCTTTGTATTGGTCTGTATGTGCATTAATTATCTGAATACTTTCCATACCGGAGTTTTCATACCGATAGGCATTGATAGTTCCGGATAACTCATTGATACAATAGGCAAATTTTCCGTTGGGATGAAAGGTAAAGTGCCTTGGCCCACTTCCTAATGCGGATTGTATGTACGGTTGATTTGCCAGTTGAAGAGGCTCTGTTTTATCAGTATCAAACCTATAAAACCTGATTTTATCGGCACCGAGATCCGGTAAAAACAGCTGCTTGAAATCCGGAGAAAAAACAGCTGCATGGATATGCGACCTGTCCTGTCTTCCTTTATTGATACTTCCCTCTGAAAACTGAAAATTCTGTACATATGGATGTATCGTTCCATCTTCAGACAATGGATATACAGAAACGCTGCCTTCGGTATAATTGGAATTAACTAACCATTTACCATTTTTATGAACAGTTACGTAGACTGGATTTTCACCACCGCTTTTCTGGCTGTTTATAAAAGTAAGTGTTTCATCTTTAGGGTTGAATTTAAAGCTGCTGACACTTCCTGCATTGGGCGTTTTACTCTCTGTACATACAAAAATGTTTTGACCGTTTGGGGATACAGTCAGAAATGATGGATTTAAAATTCCTTTTACAAAAGTTACTTTGGATAATCTTCCTTTTATGATGTCCAATTTGTACACATACAATCCTTCTGTTGTTTTATTCCTGTTAAATGAACCAAAAAAGACGTATGTTTTTTGAGAATATAAATGGATGGAAGTTAAAAATAGGATTATTAGGCTTAGTGTATTTTTCAATTTTTCGGATGTATTATGGTGGTGGGCTTTATGGCCAATACAAATGTACTATTTCAATCCGGTTGTTTTTTTAATCCTTCATGATTTCCTCCTCAATATTGATTAATCTTTTTGACCAGGTATCTAATACACTTTCCCTCTCCTTTTCAGTAAGTCGCTCTACGGAATAAACTACTTCCGGCTGTACCACTGAAAAGCCAAGAAACTCGAGAATTCCGCGATGTATTGGAAACAAGATTGAATTTATATGTCCATATCTGTCATCTACATAATTTTTTTTAGGACCGCCGGTCGTCACAGAGAGCATTGCTTTTTTCCCTGCCGAAAATCCATTGTCAAAAATTTTTCCGTTATCATAGAATTTCCCCATTGTAAAAACCTTGTCGATCCAGCCTTTTAAGATGGCAGGGACCGAAAACCAATACAAAGGAAACTGCCAGATCATCATTTCACACCATTCGATTTTTTCCTGTTCAGATATAATATCCGGCATGAATGTAGACTGCTGTAAGGCAAATACCTCTTCGTCCTGCTGTTTGAAATAATCTGTATTTTTTAACCGGGTGAAATTTCCTTTTCCGCTTACAGGCTGGTAGTTATCTTGATATAAGTTAGTTGTTTTGACTTCGTGGCCTTCATTTTCTAAAGTGCTGATCGCAGTGTTGAACATAGCTGCATTGAAACTTTTTTCTTCAGGATGAGCAAGAATAATTAGTATTTTCATTTTTTCTAAATTTGTACTATAATTAATTGAGTTACAAAATTATTTTTAGTACACTGAATATGCAATAACTATCTAAACAGATAGGCTAAATAACATTAAAATGAAAACAGAATGCATTGGGGATCATGTGAAATTGAAAGGGAAAATATATCCTTGTACAGTAAGCCTTACCATGGATTTGGTAGGTGGAAAGTGGAAAGCAGTTATACTTTACCATTTGAAAGACGAATCTAAAAGATATAGCGAACTTCGTAAAGAGCTGGCAACAGTTACCGAAATGACGTTGAGCTTACAGTTAAAGCAATTAGAAAAAGACGGTTTAGTATCAAGAAAAGTTTTTGGTAAAAAACCGCCTATTAAAGTAATGTACAGTTTAACAGATCTTGGAAAAACTTTTATCCCTGTTTTAGAGGCAATTACAGAATGGGGCAACCAGGTTGTTGTGAAAAATGGTGAATTTATAAATGTCCAGGAGAAAGAACCTGATTAACTTTTACTTTTAATCTATTGATTTTAAGTCATTTTTCACCCGCTTTTGGTTCACTATCTTATCAAATGCTGCTGGAAATATACGAAATGATGCTCAATAGACCTGCTCCAGTACTCCGTATTATGGTCACCCGGCTGGCTGATAAAAGTTACCGGGATTTTCAGACTTTCGGTTTGGTGTTTCAAACTGATGGAATTTGAATATAAAATGTCTTCTGTTCCGCAGTCAAAAATAAAGGCTCTTTTAAAATCCGGATGCTGTTTCAAAAGAGTAGATATACTGAATTGATTCCAATTTGTGGTTTTCGGATTACCCAACTTTTTTGTCAGGTCCTCTGGCATTCTGTTGTTCTGCCAGAATTGCTGGCTTACCTTCTGGAAATTCAGATAATCAATTTCCAGGGCTCCGCTTGTGGAACCCGCTGTATTAAAGTAATCAGGATGTAAAATAAAATACCGCAAGGCACCGTAACCACCCATGCTTAAACCGCTGATGAAGATATTCTTATCATCAATATTAAATGAATGATGTACTTTCGGAACTAATTCTTTGAAGAAAAAATCTTCATACTGCGAACCTTTGTTGATCGGGCTATTGATGTAATAAGAGGTAAAACCGTCGGGAGTAACAATAATAAAACCGTATTGATCGGCCATTTTCTGTAAATCTGTAGTTTGCGACCATTGTTTGTAATTTTCGCTGTAACCGTGTAAAAGATACACCAAAGGAAATTTTTCTGTTTTATTATATGCCTTTGGCTTAAAAACCAGAATGGTGTCTGGTTGTGCTAAATATTCAGATTTTATAATCCATTTTTCCTGTGCTTTTAATGAAATTGCAGTCAATAATCCAATGATCGTAAAAATTACTTTGCTCATATTTTGTATTTTTATTGCAAAATTCGGCAAGCAATTTGTCGTATACAATAACGAACAAAATTGTGAGCTGTTAAAATGATGAGTTATGCGTAAAGAAAATTCCACCAATGCAATAAATGAGCAGTTCTTATTTCAAGTCTGTGAATTAAATTCAGCAATAGCAATGATTGGCGGCCGTTGGAAGTCACAAATTGTTTATTCTATTTCACAGGGAAACAACCGCTTTCATTTGCTGAAAAAGGAGCTGCCGAATATTTCTGAGCAGGTTTTGAGCAGGCAACTCAAAGAATTGGAAACACACGCAGTAATTGTCAAGAAAGAAATTCCCGAAACTGTTCCTATTGGGGTTAAGTATGTTTTGACCAATAAAGGTCAGGACTTAGTTCCTATTCTGGAAAGCCTTTGCGATTGGGGAAAAACGTATGCTGAGGGTAAAGAAATTTCAGTTTGTTCTTTGTTGTAGTTTTTGTGATGGTGTTACTTTGCCTCAAATCCATCCCGTATGGCTGCTTCAAGCACGTTAATGTTGATATCTTTTAAAGCCTTGAACTTAATGCAATACCCGGTCACGCTCGCCTTACCGATTGTTTTTCCATATGTTTCAGCTAAGTAAGCCTTATCCTTGATGCTAAGGATATAAACGGAAATTCCGGTTGTGTTTGCACTGAGCCCGATTTGATAAAACTCTTTGATTTTTCCATCAGCATAGTGTATGGTGTGAAGTCCATAGCCAATGTTAGGATTGGCAACAGTTTTACCTTCATCGTTTTTACCATCCAAGAACCATAGTTTACATCCTGGCATGATTTCCTGAATGATGCGGTGCAGCTCTTGCATGTCACTTCGTTTTGGCTCAGACTGACTGGTGATATATTCTTTGATGTATTCCTGTATGTTCATATAAAATCACTATGTAAAATCCTTCGGCACTACAGCCTTCATTGGGAAATATTCATATGTATTTATTTCTCCTGCCGGGTCATTGACAATGAAGTCTTTTAACTCTTGTTCATTTTCTACCGCTATAACTCCCAATCCGTAAATTTCTTTTGGGTCCATAACAGGTCCGAAAGCATATACTTTTCCTTGCTGCATTTTTTCTGTCCAGTAAGCAACATGTTCCATCATAATTGCCCTTTCATGGTCTGTCATGGTCGTAGCAAAGTCAGGTCTTGAGGGGTTTAAATAAACTGCATAAAATTGTTTTTCCATATTGTTTTTTTATTATCATCCATTATATTCTAACAGGCCCTGTTTTTTTATTTTTAAGGCTATATATTCAGGCGAATTTATACATTTTTATAGAGATTTAAATTAAAATTCAGAATGAAACACTTGTTTTTACTCTATGGTTCAGGTTTAAACAAAAAAAGAACAGCTATTCACTGTTCTTTTTATAAATTAATTAATATATTGATTATCCAAACGCCCTTTTCAACAAACTCTCCACTTTTGGCTCACTTCCTCTGAAACTCTTATACAACTCCATCGGATCCTTTGTTCCGCCGGAAGAAAGAAGAACTTTATATTTTGCAGCAGTTTCAGGATTGAAAATTCCGGTCTCTTTAAAATATTGGAATGCATCTGCATCCAGAACTTCTGCCCATTTGTAAGAATAATAGCCGGCAGAATATCCACCCTGGAAAATATGAGAGAAACTTGGACTCATAGCGGTTTCAGGATTAACAGGATAAAGTGTTGTTGCCTTTGTATATTTATCCTCAAAAGCCTTCACGCTTTCACCTTCTAATTCTTCAACTTTTGTATGATAGTTCATATCCAGAAGTCCAAAACCAAGTTGCCTCATGGTTTGGTAACCTTCCATGAAATTTTTAGACTGTTCAATCTTTTCGATCTTTTCATCCGGAAGAACTTCGCCTGTTTTATAATGTTTGGCAAATGTTTTTAAAAACTCAGGCTCGTAGCAGAAATTTTCCAGAAACTGAGATGGAAGTTCTACAAAATCCCATTTCACAGAAGTTCCGGAAAGACCTGGATATTGTGTATCTGCCATCATCCCATGAAGCGCATGCCCGAATTCGTGAAATAAGGTTGTCACTTCCTGGAATGTCAGTAGACTTGGGGTATCTTTTGTTGGCTTGCTGAAATTGCAGACAATAGAAATATGCGGCCGGGAGTTTTCGCCGTCTTTTTTATACTGATTTTTATAGCTGGTCATCCATGCTCCGGCTCTTTTGCCTTTTCTTGGAAAATAGTCTACATAAAGCAATGCTTTGAACTTCTTTTCAGGCTGCTCTTTTCCATCTTCCACCTTCACACTTCCAGCCTCAAAAACCTCATATACTTTCACATCTTCATGGTATTTCGGAATATCATTT
This sequence comes from Chryseobacterium lathyri, assembly GCF_003290185.1. GTDB lineage: Bacteria > Bacteroidota > Bacteroidia > Flavobacteriales > Weeksellaceae > Chryseobacterium > Chryseobacterium lathyri. The sequence continues at coordinate 88,278 of NZ_QNFY01000006.1, forward strand.
CTTTCCTCAAAACTAAGTCCGAAAAGTTTTCCTGCCAGGCCGAAAACAGCTTCCTGTACCTGGTTCAAAGGGAAATACGGCTTCAGTTCTTCATCATTAAAATCATATTTCTGTTTTCTCAGCTTTTCTGCGTAGAAAGTATGATCATATCCCTGCAATTCATCTATTCCGTCTGCTTTGGCAAGGGATTTCAGCTCTTCAATCTCTTTATCTGCATAAGGCTTTGCTTTCGTTAAAAGTTCATTTAAAAAATCAAAAACTTTTGCCGGAGATTTTGCCATTCTTTCTTCGAGAACATAATCTGCATAATTCTGATAGCCTAATAATTCAGCTTTCTGCTGCTTTAACTGCAGAAGCTCCTTGATGAGCTCCTGATTGTCAAATTCTCCACCGTCAAAAGATTTTTTACCATTGGCCAGAGCAATTTCCCTTCTCAGCTCACGGTTTTCAGCATAGGTCATGAATGGAATATAGCTTGGATACTGTAATGTAACCACCCAGCCTTCCAGTTCCCTTTCTTTTGCTTCATCAGCATATTGCTCAAGGATGGCTTCCGGAATTCCTACGAGCTCTTCTTTATTGGTAATATGTTTAAAATAAGAATTGGTAGATGCTAAAACATTCTGCCCGAACTGAAGTGACTTCAAAGACAGATCCATATTGATCTTCTGCAGCTTTTCTTTATCCTCCTCATTCAGCAGAGCGCCACTTCTTACAAAACCTTTATAAGTTTCGTTCAACAGCATTTTTTGTTCTTCATTCAGATGGTATTTTTCTTTTTCGTCGTATACTTTTTTAATCTTACTGAAAAGAGCTTCATTTTGAGAGATCTTTGAAGAATATTCGGTTAAAAGCGGAGAAACTTCCTGGGCGATCTTTTGAATTTCGTCACTTGTTTCTGCAGAATTTAAATTGAAAAAAATATTTGAGACCACATCCAGCTGCTCACCTGAATAAGCCAATGCTTCAATGACATTCTCAAAAGTAGGTGCCTCGGGATTGCTGACAATAGCATTGATTTCGTCTTCAGATTTTTTGATCAGTTCCGTAAAAGCAGGAAGAAAATCTTCATTTTTAATGCCGTTAAAAGGCGCTGCATGATATGGTGTATTGAATTTCTCTGTTAAAATATTCATTTTTCGATTTTTATATGAAAGGTAAATTTAATGATTCATTGGGAATCAGAGCTGAAATCCACAAAAATAATGCCCGGATATCGAGATGTGACAAAAAAACTTTATCTTTAATAATCTTGTCATATGAAAAGAGCCGGCGAGGGTGGAATGACTAATTTTGAAAACAGGAATTATAAACTTTGGACAGCTATTAAACTGCTAGAGTTAAAAAATTAAGACAAAATAACTCAAAATAATCAAAAACTATGAAAACACTCTTAAAAATCCTTGGCGTAATCATCCTTTTAGCTGTAGTATATGCAATTATTGCACTGCTGGTTTTCGATAAAAATTATCACTTTGAGAAATCAGTCGTGATCAATGCACCGAAAGAAAAAGTGTGGCAGCATGTTGGCTCATTAAAAGAATACAATGTCTGGGATCCTTTTTCTAAAGCGGACAAGGATATCGTAATTACCTATTCCGGAGCCGGCGACAAAGTGGGAGATTCCTACCACTGGAAAGGGAATGATCAGGTAGGAGAGGGCGAGCAGTCCATCACTGAAATTGTACCCAATGAAAAATTAATTACAAAACTTCATTTTATCAAACCTTTTGAAAGCGATGCTAAAACTGCTTTTGTGTTAACTCCTGACGGAAACGGAACCAAAGTAACCTGGGCAATTGATTATGAACTGACTACCATGATGAAGATCATGAAACCTATGATGGATATGAATATGAAAAAGATGTTTGACCAAGGGTTGGGAAATCTTAAAAAGATTGCTGAAAAATAATAAAGATATAAGCCTTGTAGAAATGCAAGGCTTTTTTTGGACCACACATTTTATTATCCGGGCTCAGGTTATTTTAAAAAATTATTATCTTTATGTAAAGATTAGATTCATGGAGAAGATCGTATTTGAAAAAAGTGATATAAGAAATTATGTGAAAACAGTTATTTCTGAAAAAATAGAAAAACTTAAAAATTTTATCGAGTTTACCCTGGAAGCAAGCCGTGATATTAAAAAGACCCCAAAATATGACAGTATGAGGGAGGAAATGCAGGAAGAAATTTATCAGATGCAACGTCAGCTGGGTGCTTTGAATGATCTTAAAAGAAATATGTCAAAAGTTCTGAACACTTCTACAGAAAAGATACAGCTGGGTTCCCTGGTAATTACTAACAAAGCCCGTTTCTATATTTCGGTTTCATTGGGAGAATTCTTTTATGAAGGCGACCGTTTTTACGCTATTTCCCCGGAAAGCCCTATGGCTAACAAAATGATGGGAATGAAATCCGGTGATGCTTTTACATTGAATAATATCCACCAGAAGATTGTAGAGGTGATTTGATTGGGAATAGAAGAGCTAAGAATCAAAATGCCAGATAATTTGTAAACTCAGATACCCTCAAACTTTCAAATCCTTTCATTTCTATTCACGAATTATAAAATGAACAGAAAACAAAATTTACTGTTGAAAAATCAGGCATAAATCAATAGAATGCATTCAATTACATATTGTAAATTTGCAGTATGAATCATGCAGAAATTTTAAAACAAATCATAGAGCAGAGGAGAAGCATCTTTCCAAAAGATTATTCTGAAACGGAAATATCCCAGGAAATCCTGGATGAAATTCTACACTCCGCAACCTTAGCCCCTAATCATAAACGTACAAAACCGTGGCGTTTTAAGATTTTTAAAGGAGAGGAAAAAGCAAAATTGGCTTCAGAAATGCAAGCTATTTACAAAGCAACACAACCCGAACAGACTTTTTTGGAGAAGAAATATCAGGACATTGGTTTTAAAATCAATAAAGCAGATGCTGTTGTTTCCATTGTGGTCAATTTCAGTGGTATGGTTCCGGAATGGGAAGAGATTGCTGCTGTTTCCATGGCAGTTCAGAATATGTACCTTACCTGTACAGCCAATAATATAGGCTGTTACTGGAGTTCTCCCGCTATTATAAACCACCTTAAAGAATCTTTAACCATTGAGGAAAACCAGAAATGTCTGGGACTTTTTTATATGGGAAAAGTAGATTAAAGTAACTATATAAAAGTTGGATAATTTACCAATGAATTCCTAGTTTAAGAGAACCAAAAAACACTGTTATATTGCTAGATTGATAAATTGTTACATTTAATAATTGTTGGATAAAATTTTTTATATATCTTTGCACTCTTAAATATTTAACTGGGACGAGTTCCCATAAAATTCACAACATTATGTCAGTAAAAATCAGATTACAAAGACACGGTAAAAAAGGTAAGCCTTTCTTCCACATCGTGGTTGCAGATTCTAGAGCTAGAAGAGATGGTAGATTCATCGAGAAGCTAGGAACTTACAACCCAATTACTAACCCTGCAACTATCGATTTGAACGTTGATTCTGCTGTAAAGTGGTTAAACAACGGTGCTCAGCCAACTGATACTGCAAGAGCGATCCTTTCTTATAAAGGTGCCCTTTACAAAAAACACTTACAAGGTGGTGTTGCTAAAGGAGCTTTTGACGAAGCTGAAGCTGAAAAAAGATTCAATGCTTGGGTAGAATCTAAAGAACAAAAAGTACAAGGTAAAGTAGAAGGTTTATCTAAAGCTCAGGCTGACGCTAAGAAAGCTGCTTTAGAAGCTGAAGCTAAAGTAAACGAAGCCAGAGTTGCTGCTGCTGCACAAGCTGAGGCTGATGCTAAAGCTGCTGAAGAAGCTGCTAACGCACCTGCTGAAGAAGTTGCTGAAGCTACAGAAGGAGAAGCTCCTGCTGCTGAAACTGAAGAAAACACTGAAGCTTAAGAATACCCCTGTATGCGTAAAGAAGATTGCTATTTATTAGGAAAAATCACACGCAGACATGGCCTTGCGGGAAATGTTATCCTTAAACTGGATACCGACCAGCCCGAGCTTTACAATAAATTGGAATCAATATTCGTTGAAATCAACGGATTATTGGTTCCATTTTTTATTGCCAAATCGGCATGGAGTAAAAATGATGCTCTGAATCTTGCCTTTAAAAACTCTTCCGAAGCATTAGTAGACCAATCTTTAGGGAAAAACGTCTACTTACCGCTTGCTACCCTACCAAAACTTTCAGGAAAGCAGTTTTATTATCATGAGATCATCGGATTCGATATCCTTGATGAAAACGATAAAGAATGCGGTGTGATAAGATCTGTAAATGACCAGACTGCCCAAAACTATTTCGTGACCAATCTGGACGGAAAAGAAGTGGTAATTCCGATCATCAAAGACTGGATCCTTGAGGTGAACCGGGAAGAAAGATTCATCAAAATGCAGCTTCCGGAAGGACTTATCGATGTCTTTTTAGTTTCTTCTAAAAAAGACGAATAATCAGCTTCTCAGATAATAGATCTGAAACTTACCCTCTTTCAATTTACTTCCTGAAAAATATTTCTCCGCTTTGATTTGTATAGGATCAGACGCGAATCTTTCTCCAATTTTATACATCCTATAAATACTATAATTAATCAGGTCATACTTCCGGGAAAACTATGGGAGACTATTACTCATTGTTTATTATTAATGGCCGGAAGCAAATACTCCTGAACAATTTTTTCTACCTGTATATGGGCATAAGGTCTGTTGTAAGCTTTTGCTGTAATTACGATCACAATAGGGATTTCTGTAAATATGATAATCTTGTTACCACCGTTTCCACTGGATTGGTAGGCTTCAAAATTCTGGGTTCCCACTTTATAGATTTTTCTCCAGAATAAATAGCCATACCCTTCAAAATCATGATCATTCGGAAAATAATTAGTGAAAGATTTCTTGATCCAGTTTTTGTCAATGATATTTTTGCCGTTCCATATTCCGTTATTTTTATAAAGCTGCCCGAATTTTGCAAAATCCAATGCTCTCATACGAAGTCCACCAGCCAGAGAAGGCTTCTGCTGTGGGGTAAACTGCCATTTGTAATTCGTGATTCCAAGAGGTTGAAATAACTTTTTCTCAGCATAATTTTCAAGGCCTTTAGGAACTTTTTTATCTAAAATATCTCCGGTCAGTACCACACCTGAAGTGAAATAATTCCAGGTTTTTCCGGGCTTGTTTTGTGTTGTAGGCAGATCCAGCGCAAACTTCACCCAGTTCTCTGTAGGATACATATTTTCCTCATTGCCGGGAGAGCTTTCGTCTGCATCATTTCCGTCAAATCCGGAACTCATCGTCAGCAGGCTTTTGATAGTAATGCTATCTTTTCGAGGCGAATAATTTTTGAATTGCTTCAGATCATAAAATTCTTTCAGCATTTGATTTTCACTTTTAAAATATCCGTCATTAATGGCAATACCCATCAGAGCTGATGCAAAAGACTTTCCTACAGAACGCGTGTCCTGCAAAGAATCTCTTCCGGACTGGCTGAAATATTCTTCCAAAAGAAGCTTTTCATTTTTGATGACCACAATACTGGTGATATCTCTGAACCTGTTTTCTGCAATTTTTGTATTTAAAAGCCTGATTTTTTCCTGATCCAATTTTTCATCAGACACTTTCCAGCCGCTGTTAGGTTGTATCTTTTGAATGGCAATTTGCTGCTCCGAGCTATTTTTGTGAGGAACTGTTACGTGAATTTCACCTGCAGCAATAGTATTTCCAACTTTTAAGGATGAAGTTTTTAAATAAGGTTTAACTTCAATTTTCAAAACATGATTTCCTTCCTCCAGGGCATCAATTCCGCCATTACCCAGATAAAATCTCATCCACATATATTTTCCCCACGAATCTTCATTTTTTGAACTTAATAGAGGAATTCTAAAGGTAGTTTTCTTTTTTTTATCTTCTGAAATTCCTGCTCCGGTATTCAGATTTTCAGTGTAGATCAGCTTTTCGTCAACATAGAAACTGAATTGATAATTCCCTTTTTTCAGTAATTCATCTGGTGATAAAGAGGAATCAAGCTGATGTAAATAATTAACCAAAGAATTGTCCATAAAAATACGGATGTCAAGGTCTTTATCTTCCTGAAATACTATTGTTTTGAGAAAATCAGATTCTTTTATCTGGTCTGGAGAGACTGTTTTATCCAGGAAAACAATTTTGTTGATGTATTTTTTATGCAGAGGATGTATGATGGTGTCGGGGGCTATACTATTTTTGGACTGTCCTGAAGAGAGTCCGAAACTAAGAAGCAAAACAAACAGTAGAATAGATTTCATTTTGATATTTTATCTAAGCAAAAATATAAAGTCGTCCTTAGAAAAAATAGAACGAAATTAACATTGTTATTTCTTGAGAAGGTTTTTATACTGTAACGGGGTAATTCCTGTATTTTCTTTGAATGATCTGATGAAATGACTTTGATCTGCAAAACCGCATTCCAGAGCTACTTCAGCTAAAGACGGATAGGTGTTGAGAAGTGTTATAGATTTATTGATCTTCAGTTTTCTTATATATTCTCCTAAATTGCAATGAAAATGTTTCTGGAAATCCCGGCTCAAATGAACCGGATGTATATCTATAGTTTTAGAAAGATCTGTCAGGTTCAGTTTTTCCGTAAAGCTTTCATGGAGTATTTCATCAATTTTGTTTACCCAGCTTGGTTTTTTATCAGAGTTCTGAGCCCTATCGGATAGTTCGCTGAAAATGTTGAATAAAAGCTCATGAACAGAAAGTTCAAAAGACGGATCATTCAATTTCGTTTCTCTGAAAATCCTGTACATTAATAGTTTTAAAGCCGGATTTTTCAAATTAAAGCTTCCTTCAATAGAATTTTTTGAAATCTGAAATTGTTCAAACCAGTTTTCAGTAATTTCAAGATGAAATCCTCTTGTAAAGATATCTGGTTTGATGTTGTAATGGGCATCTTCCCAATGATGATAAAGCAGCGTTCCGGCGGGACAGTCATAAGTTTCTTTTTTGTTTCCTTCTGTCATATTTCCCTGCAGCATAAAAGTGAAATAAGCATTTTCATGATAGTGCCAGTCGACGTAAGGATGCGTGTATTCCGTATCCGTAATAGTTAGTCCATCGAAACGCAGGGTTTCATTGGTCTTTCCGAAAAATTCACCATTATGGAGGCTTTTCATATTATAGTTTTTGTTTTAAATTTTCAACCTGCTCATACATTTTATTGAAAAATATTTTTCTGTCGCGGTTTCCGGAAGTGTTCAGAGACTTTGAATTTTTAATCTGATGCTCAAAATAATTTATCGCTTCACCACAGGTTTTCTCATCATTTATCAAAATATACCCAAACATATTCACAGGTATAGCAAAAAGGGATTGGTGCGGATGGTGAAAAAAAATGTCATTGGAAAGATGCATCAGTTCGTTTTCATACAGGTGAAACTTTGGATTGTTTTCGGTCTTCTGTTCAATGTACTCTATAAGTTCTTTGAGCTCTTGCAGAATAATTTCACCTTCATTTTTTCGTAAAAGTCCGGTTTCGTAATAAAATAAAATCTGTTGCAAAATACTGGATATGGTCCTGTCATTCCACAGTTCCACTATGTTTTGTGCTTCGTATTTTTTCTTGAGCTCCTGTGTGTTGGATTCAAAATAAGGAGGAGAGAACTGCAAAAAGGGAACGAAAACCTGTTTCGCGTTAAGCAGATTCATCCAGACATAAATTTTAAAACGGGAGAGTAAAGTATCTGAAAGCGTATAGAAAAAAGGAATATCTTTCGCAGAATAATAGATGGTCATTTCATCAGAAAGCGGCAGGTTTTCAAAGATGCTGAGATTATTCTGGAAGAATGACTGCAAGTCTTCTGTTTCGTTCACCACTGAGGTTTTCTGAACCACAATCTGTTGATCTGAGGTGATAAATTGATTGAGGGAAATCTGATAAAACCTGGCCAGTTCCAAAGCTTCTTCAAAACTGAATTTAGCCTTCATAGATGTCCTTCTGTGTGCCGCATCATAACTTATATTGAGGATATTGGCAATCTCATCATTTAAAGATTTGTTACCAATTTTTCTGCGGATTTCCTTAAGTAAAAGTTCCTGATACATGTTTTTGTGATTTTCACAAATATACTTCTTTATTTTAATTTTTTTTCGCATTCGGATTTGTGTTTTCCACAGATACTTTTGAACTATAATTTTAAAACAATAAGTTATGAAAATAAAACTTTTGATAATGATCGGCCTTTTTACAGGAAGTGTTATCGGTGCTCAGGATAGCTTGATTACTACATCGGATAAGACTAAGTTTATCGCTTTTTCCCCTTCGAAAGAAACTAAAAAGGTTAATGGAATGCTGATTAAATATTATGATGAAATTGATAATGAACTACAGCCTAAGAAAGTAAATGGCGTTGGCTTGGGGTTTAATGGATTGGGAATTTTTTTTCCTGTATTGCTTCTCGTCAATATTGCATCCATTGATAATTGGGCAATTAATGATGTTGATTTTGAACCCTTACCTGCTAAAATGAATACAATTAACGGAATGCAACTCTCTATCATCAATATGGAGCCTACCGTCACTAACGGTCTGGAATTAAGTTTATCCAGTAATATAAGTGCACCATCGGTAACTAACGGGGCTGCCGTTTCGCCGCTGTACAACTTTCACCATACCACAAAAGGTGTTGCCATTTCTACTTTTGCGAATGTGAGTCAAAAATGCAGAGGTGTCCAGATAGCCTTGATTAATGTGTGTAAAGATTCACGGGGGATACAGATCGGTTTTTGGAACGAGAATGAAAAAAGAAAACTTCCCCTGATTAATTGGAATTTTAAAAATAAAAAGTCATGAAAAAACTACCATATCTGCTTATCACAACCCGATTTATCCTTGCTCCGGTTATTCTGTTATTAGCGTATTATAAAGGCACAGAATCAAGGTTCTTAATTGTAGCTTTAATGTATTTCGGGTTATTAACGGATATCTTCGATGGAATTATTGCCCGAAAGATCGGTATTTCCTCAGAAAAGTTAAGAAGACTAGACAGCCAGACCGATCTGATTTTCTGGCTGTCATTGGGATTTGCGTCCTATTTTCTCAATCCTGGATTGATTAAAAATGAATGGCAGGGAATTCTTTTAATCTTCATCATGGAAGCACTTTGCTATGTTGTCAGTATCTGGAAATTTGGAAAAGAAACCTGTACCCACGCTTTTTTGTCAAAAATGTGGGGTTTGAGTCTGCTGATTGCTTTTACCTATTTAATAGGATTTCAACAAACAAACTGGGTATTTTATCTTACGATTGTATTAGGGTTTGTGTCTCATATTGACGTGATTTTAATCATCTTACTGCTTCCGAAATGGCAGTACGACGTACCGAGTTCCTATCACGCCTGGAAAATCAGAAACGGAAAAGAACGGAAGAAAACCGTATTCTTTAATTAGAGATTGTATCTAAGGAAACGGGAAGTTTAAAAGCACTACTGTCACTCGTTTTTATTGACTTTTTTCAGCTTGGTGAACTGTCAAGGTCTTATCCTTGTCAAGGTTCAAAACCTTGACAAGGATGCCAATCACGAACATACAGTCACTTCCAGCTTCCTTCTTCCAGCTTCCTTCTTCCAGTTTCCAAGCTCCCAATTTACTTTAAATAATATCCATAGCATAGTTTTAGATTCAATATTTTAATAAATGGTTTTTTAAAAGGACAGCGTAATCACCAAGTTGCGCTGTTTTTTTGTAACTTTGCAGACGTTAATTTTTATAAGAAAATTTATAATCAACAAATGAAAAAGCAGACGATTAAAGAAATCCTACAGGATTACAAGAAAGTATTACATCATGACATTACGGTTTACGGTTGGGTAAGAACATTCCGCGCCAATCGCTTTATAGCGCTAAATGATGGTTCTACAATTAATAATTTGCAAATTGTTGTTGATTTTGAAAATTTTGATGAAGAAATTATCAGTAAAATCAGTACAGCAGCCTCATTAAAGGTAGTAGGTGAAGTTGTAGAAAGTCAGGGAGCCGGACAGAATGTGGAGATTGTAGCTAAAAAAATTATTATTTTAGGAGATAACTTTACGGAAGACAGAGATAAAACGATTCTTCAGCCTAAAAAACACTCTCTGGAAGTTCTGAGGGATCAGGCCCATTTAAGATTCAGAACGAATTTATTCGGAGCTGTTTTCAGAGTGCGTCATGCGGTTAGCTTTGCGGTGCATTCATTCTTTAACAAAAACCAGTTCTTCTATATCAACACACCGGTAATTACAGGAGCCGATGCAGAAGGAGCAGGAGAAATGTTTGGAGTAACGAACTTTGACCTCAACAATATCCCAAGAACTGAAGACGGTGAAATTGATTTTGCACAGGATTTCTTCGGAAAGAAGACCAACCTGACGGTTTCCGGACAGCTTGAAGGAGAAACTGCAGCAATGGGGCTGGGCAGAATTTATACATTCGGACCTACTTTCCGTGCGGAAAACTCAAATACAACAAGACACCTTGCTGAATTCTGGATGATAGAGCCGGAAGTGGCATTTAACAACCTTGAAGACAATATCGACCTTGCAGAAGATTTCTTAAAATATGTGATCCAGTATGTTCTGGACAATTGTAAAGATGATCTTGAGTTCCTGGACAAACGTTTTGAGGAAGAGCAGAAAGGAAAACCAGAAAAAGACAGAGCAAAAGAAGGACTTATCGAAAAACTTCAGAATGTTATAGCTAAACGTTTCAAACGTGTAAGCTATACGGAAGCAATTGAGATCCTGATGAACTCAAAAGAAAATAAAAAAGGAAAATTCCAGTATCCGGTTGAAAACTGGGGAACGGATCTTCAGTCTGAACATGAAAGATACCTGGTGGAAAAACACTTTGAAAGCCCGGTAGTATTGTTCGACTATCCTAAAGAGATCAAAGCCTTCTATATGAAACTAAACGATGACAATAAGACCGTTGCAGCAATGGACGTTCTTTTCCCAGGTATCGGAGAGATCATCGGAGGATCAGAGAGAGAAGCAAGATTGGACGTACTTAAACAGAAAATGGCAGATATGCATGTAGACGAGCACGAGCTTTGGTGGTACCTAGATACCCGGAAGTTCGGTTCTGTACCACATGCAGGCTTTGGTTTGGGGTTGGAAAGACTGGTTCTTTTCGTAACAGGAATGACCAATATCAGAGATGTAATTCCTTTCCCTAGAACGCCGAAAAGTGCTGAGTTCTAGATCAATAAAAAAGCCTTAATATAAAAATTAAGGCTTTTTTTATTTTCTAATAGTTTATTATGTTAATAAGTTAATGCAAAAATCATGCTAAATGTGTTTTTTGTCGAATTAATTTATTAAATTCGTAGATATGTTATGTTAAAACACAACGACTAATATGCTTAAACAACACTTACAACTCAAATTAGGACAGAAGCTGGCACCTCAGCAGATTCAGTTGATGAAGCTTATTCAGCTTCATACACTGGAATTTGAAGAGGAGCTGGAAAGAGAGCTAGAGGAAAATCCTGCTTTGGAAATTGTAAAGGAAGATCCTAAAGAAGATGAATATTCTTCTCTTGAAGATGCTTATCAGGATGAAGGAACAGAAAGTATTCAAACGGATTTTGACGTCAACGAGTATATTTACGATGACGAACCTAGCTATAAAACTGCATCAAGCAACTATTCTCCGGACGATGAAGAATTCGACAACGAAAGTCTTCTTACCGAAGGGCAGTCCTTGTACGACTATCTACTGGAGCAGATCCATTTGGTCAATATCAATGAAGAAGACGAGAAGATTGCTGAATATGTGATTGGAAATTTAGACACCGATGGATATTTAAGAAGAGAGATCAAAGCGATTGTAGATGACCTTGCTTTTTCTCAGGGAATTTATACTACCAAAGAAAAAGTGGAAGATATTCTGGAAAATTATATTCAGAAGCTTGATCCGCCAGGAGTAGGAGCAAGAGGTCTTCAGGAATGTCTGCTGCTTCAGATTGAGAAAAAAGTAAGCTCTGATAAAGCGGTTTCTTTGGCTGCCAATATTTTAAGATATCAGTTCGATGCTCTTACCAATAAGCATTATAACAAGATTATCCAGAAATATGATATCGAAGAAGATGACCTTAAAGATGCTTTGGACGAAATTTCCAAACTTTCACCAAAAGTAGGAGGAAACTTTGATACGCAGACGATCACCATTAATCAGGAAATTATTCCGGATTTTGTGATCCAGGTGAAAGATGGGATGGTAATTCCGATGCTTAACAGTAAAAATGCGCCAACTCTAAGAGTTTCTGAAGAATATAAAGATATTTTAACTACCTATTCGCACGATAAAAACTCTTCTGAACATAAACAGGCGGCGTTATTCATCAAACAGAAATTAGATGCGGCAAAATGGTATATAGATGCTATTAACCAGCGTCAGAACACCTTGTTGCAGACGATTACAGCTATTGTAAAATTTCAGAAGGATTATTTTATTACTGGTGACGAAAAATCACTGAGGCCAATGATCCTGAAAGACATTGCTGATATTACCGGATTTGATATTTCTACCATTTCAAGGGTAGTAAAAAGTAAATATGCAGATACCTCGAACGGAATTGTTTATCTGAAAGATCTTTTCTCTGACAGTCTGACCAATGATGATGGTGAAGAAGTTTCTACCAAAGAAATCAAGACTCATCTTCAGGAAGTAATCGGAAAGGAGAATAAAAGAAAACCCCTTACAGATGATGCGCTGGTAGTGATGCTGAAAGAGCAGGGCTATAATATTGCCAGAAGAACGATCGCTAAATACCGCGAACAGCTCAATATTCCGGTAGCGAGATTAAGAAAAGAACTTTAATAAGTTTTCTATACATAAGTAAAGCCCAGTATTTCTGGGCTTTTTTGTTTTTAAAGTGAAAATATGCTCGATCTGCAAGATATTTTTAACGCAAAGTTTTATTATAATATTTTCCTTAGGAACGCTGTTTCAATTTATCCAGTTCCAGTTCTTTTATAGAAATCTCACGCATCTCTACTTTTCTTATTTTTCCGGATATTGTCATTGGGAATTCATCCACAAATTTCCAGTATTTCGGAACTTTATAATGAGCAATTCTTCCCTGGCAGTATTCTAAAAGTTCGGTTTCTGATACCTCAAATCCTTTTCTCACTTTTACCCAGGCCATGACTTCCTCTCCGAATTTTTCACTCGGAACCCCGATGATCTGTACATCCAGTATATTTGGATAAGTGTATAGGAAATCTTCAACTTCCTTAGGCGAAATGTTTTCACCGCCGCGAATGATGAGATCTTTTATTCTTCCGGATATGGTAATATAGCCATCGTCATCCATTACGGCCATATCGCCGGTATGCATCCATCGGGCGTCATCCAGTACTTTCTTTGTATTTTCCGGATCATTCCAGTATTTCAGCATTACGGAATAGCCTCTGGTGCATAATTCGCCGTGTTCACCACGTTGTACGGTTTTCCCGTTTTCATCAATAATCTTTATTTCAAGATGGTCCTGCACGGTTCCTACAGTACTGACCTGTTTTTCCAATGGCGTTCCTATCAGCGTCTGTGTAGAAACCGGAGACGTTTCCGTCATTCCGTAACAGATACTCATTTCTTTAATGTTCATTAGGCTTTCCACCTTTTTCATAATTTCGGGCGGGCATACAGACCCAGCCATAACGCCGGTTCTTAAGTTTGAAAAATCATAGGAGGCAAAATCCTTAACAGCCAGTTCAGCGATAAACATTGTTGGAACTCCATATAAGGAGGTACATTTTTCTTCAGAAACTGTTTTTAAAGTAATTTCAGGATCAAAGCTGTCATTAGGGATCACCATGCATGCGCCATGGGTTGTACAGCATATATTTCCGATCACCATTCCAAAGCAATGATAGAATGGCACAGGAATACAGACACGGTCTTTCTCCGAGTATTTTAAGCGAATGCCGATAAAATATCCGTTATTTAAAATATTGTGATGGGAAAGAGTAACACCTTTTGGAAAGCCTGTTGTTCCGGATGTATACTGAATATTCACGGGATCATCAAATTGTACATGCTCTTCAAAGCTGTGAAGCGTATCATCCGAAATATCCTGTCCGTTGTTCAAGAAATCTTCCCAGTTGTCATCAAAGAAGATTTCATGCTCCAGGCTGGGGCATACTTCCTTGGCATATTCTACCATTTCCTTATAATTGCTCGTTTTAAAGCTTAAAGAAGAAAACATAAACCGAATTCCGGATTGATTGATCACATATGTAAGTTCGTGTGTTCTGTAAGCAGGATTGATATTGACCAGTATGGTACCTACCCGGGCTGTAGCATACTGAAGCAAAACCCATTCATAGCGGTTCGAAGCCCAGATTCCGATTCTGTCTCCTGCTTTGGCTCCTAAAAAGATTAAAGCTTTAGCAACAGCGGTGGTTTGATTATAAAATTCCTGATAGGTAGCTCTGTAATCCTGATGAACACAGACTAAGGCTTCATGGTTTGAGAATTTTTCAACAGTCTTTTTAAGATTCCCTCCAATGGTTTGTCCCAGTAATGGAATAGCAGAGGCTCCATAGACGTAAGATAATGGCATAGTTTAAGATTTGGTGGAATAAAATTAATGAAAAATCTTGAAATGATGCCTGTCTATCTAATTTTCCTGAGATTCTATGTCTTTAAGCTGTTTTAGATTTTTGTCCAGTTTTCTGATGATAATTCCATACACAAGCCTGTAGTAGAGCCAGATCAGCAGGACACATAATACCGTACTTACAATGATTCCAATAATAACAATAATAAGGTTGGCATTATCCGGCCGTACGTTTTGGGAATTTAATACATAGAAAATAAAGGCTGTGAATACAAATGTAAAAGCTACCAGCAGCGCGATGCTGATAAGGATAAAAGCATTCACTGTTTTCTTAAACTTAATGATCCGTATAATAAGACCTTTTAGGTTTTCTTCGATCCTTATTTTGCGGTAATTCTGATAAAACTTTAGGACAAAATAAGCTGTAATTAAAAGACTTAAAATTTTTATGGCTAAATAAGCATGGTCAAAATTAGTTTCTATTTCAGGGGCTTTCTGAGCTCCCAGTTTTTCTAAGATCTTACGGAAGCTATCCGATTCCTCATCCTGAAAGAAATAAAATAATCCCAGAACGGAAAAGAATAAAAATTCTGCCACGCTGATCCAAAAAATATACTTCACGTAATTGCGTGATTTTTTGTTCAGCATCTGAAGAATCTCATTGCTGTCATATTTTGGCTGAACAGGCTGCTCTTGCCATGTTTTCTTAAAACTGTCTAAATCAAAATCAGGCATATTTTTGCATCTGTTCTTTAAGGGTTTTCTTTAATCTGTTCATTTTTACACGCGCATTAACTTCGGTAATCCCTAGGTTTTCTGCAATATCCTTATAAGGCAGGTCGTCAAGATACATCATTACAATTGCTCTTTCTACATGGGGAAGTGTTTTAATTACGGTATACAGAAGCGATATCTGCTGCTGCTTATCGTCGTCGTCCTCTACAAAATCCCTGTGATTGATATCCAGCTCGTTCGTAAGAAGGCTTTTGCTTTTTTTTCTGAAAAGTGTAATGGCTGTATTAAGCGCTACGCGGTACATCCACGTAGAAATTTTAGAATTTCCTTTAAAAGAATCGTAGCTTCTCCAAAGCTGGAGGACGATCTCCTGAAACAGATCTTCTTCGTCTTCAAGAGAATTGGTATACAAGCGCGAAACTTTAATAATCAGGCCCTGATTATCCTTAATAAGCTGCGCAAATTCTTTTTCCCTGGAAGTCATAGATATATAATGGCACGAAGATAATAATAATGTGGTAATTTGTTGATATATGATGGTATAATTTGTTCATTTGAAAAGGTCCTGCATTTTAAGATTTCAAATTGGTCTGTTTCCACATTCTGAATTGTCGAAATTATCGTGTATCTTTGCAACCGCGAGAAAATCGGCTTGTTGATTCCTGTTTCGGCAGGGGTAGGAAAGTCCGGACACCATAGAGCAGCAAAGCGGATAACATCCGTCACCCGTGAGGGTAGGACAAGTGCAACAGAAAGCAGGTACAGTTCGGCTGTAGTGAAACCAGGTAAACTCTTTGCGGTGCAATGATAAGTATATCGGTTCTTTTCAGTAATGGAAATAGGGGCGGCTCGTCCTGAAAGCCGAGGGGTAATCAGCTCAAGTTTTACAGCAATGTAAGACGTAGATAAATAACAGGCACTTCTTCGGAAGAACAAAATCCGGCTTATAGATTTTCTCGTGATTTTTATTCAATACAAACTGTTTAAAATAAAAAAGCGGAGATCAGTCTCCGCTTTTTTTATGGATAAATACTGAAATAGGTTACCTTTCCAGTAGATGTTGAAATGGTAAACCATTCTGCTTCTATCCCGCTGCTGGCACCTATCTGATATGCGTTTGCCGTTACACCTGCATTAATTGCAACAGCAGGATCTCCCACGAGATAGGAATCAATGGCGTTTCCGGAGCTGTCACGCAGCGTAAAATGAAATGAAGCCCACTCGTTAATAGCTGACATTGTAGATGTTATAAAGCTATGATTGTAAGGATAAGATGCGTTATTGGATGTATTGGAAGGATCAGTCACATTCCACTGCATCATATTCATAGGGAAAGGCGCCAGTCCGGTGGTGCCGAAAGAGGCGTAAGATGAAGAAATTCCTGCCGGCATTGTATACGAACCAAAAGTACCGTTTGGAGAGGCATACATATATTTAATCAGTCCGGGAGTCGGGCTGCAGGTCATTAGTCTTCCTACTGCATCATAGATATTATAGTTATTAAATACAAAAGAAGAAGTCTGGGCTGAGGAAAGTATTCCCGCTAAACCCAATAATAAAGCTGCTGTTTTTTTCATGGATATATTTGTAGATAAGTTGTTGTTTCAGTACCTGTTGTAATGGTAAACCATTCTGCGGAGCCGTCAGGAGTAGAAAAATAATCAACACTGGTGACGCATGTATTCGGGGTTGCATCTCCCAGGTTCGTGTTGAACCCGAAAACCTTGTTGCCTGTTCCTGCATAATACATGGCAAACTTAGACGTCACCCACTTGGTATTGTTGGCGATTACACCGCCCGGCATAAGGCTGGGGTTATTCCATTGTCTTACGGTTGCTGGTGATGGCCCAAGTGTTACAAGCCAGCTGGTGATAGGATACAGGGAATTACTGAACTGGTCTCTGTAGTTATCTATCTTCCAGGCAAGGTTGTTGCCCATATGTGAATTGGCAGGAACAATAATTGTGGCAGGATCATTGTTTATGACAGCCGGAACACAGCCGCTAAGATTGATGGCCATAAGATTTCCGTGATAATCGTGAGGGGAATAATTGTTAAGTATGAACATCCCTTGGGAATAAGCGAACGAAGTTGCAGTGATTCCCAATATGGTTAATAGCTTTTTCATTATTTATCAGATTTAATATTTTTACGGATCTCGTCACTTTTCTGCATATAGATCTGCGTAGCCCATACGATAATCTGGCTCATGTCGCCACCGGTTTTTCTCATTAATTCGGTCTCGGAAACTCCTGTGGACAGGATTAATTCTTTGGATGCGGGAACAAGAAGAGCCTTTCTTCTGTCGCTCAGTTCGGAAGTATTTCTTTTTCTTTCCTCTTCGGTAGGTCTGTTTTGCGGATCACCAAGACTTTTAAAAGCTTTATCGAAGTTTTCCATCTGTGGAGTTTTCATGCTTTCCACCGTATTGACAGCGCTTCCTTCGTTGTTGCACGAAATCAGGGTTAGGGCAGCAAAAGCTGCCGATAAAAAAAGTTTTTTCATAATTAATTAGAATTTAGATTTGATTTTTTGATTAATAAAGCTGGATATATGTGGTCACATTACTTCCGCTGGTAATGATAAACATTTCCCCGCTGTTAAGTCCATTTGGGGTTGTAAAATAATCAGGATAAGTATAACATGGATTTCCTGCTATAGCTATATTAGCACTAAAACCAACAACATTATTATTGGTTCCTGCATATACCATCCCGAATTTAGTTATACCCCATCTCGTATTGTTTGAAAACGTACCTCCGGGAACTAAAACCGGGTGATCCCATGGTCTTACATTCGTGGTGTTGGGAGAGGTTCCGACACTCCATTCAGCCATCGGATACAAAGAAGAAGTATACTGATCCCTGAAGTTATCATATTGAAGCTGGGTTCCTGTTCCTGTATTGGAATTGGCGGGCACTATGATAGGAACATTGTTGACCACTCTCGGATAGCATGGGGCAAACATATTGTGTGCAATTACATCTCCCCTGTAATCATAAATTGTATAATTGTTGATAATAAGGGTTCCTTGCGCATATGCAGCTATGGAGGCTGCAATACCTAATATTGACAAGATCTTTTTCATTATTTATCAGATTTGATGTTTTTACGGATCTCGTCACTCTTTTGCATATAGATCTGGGTAGCCCACACAATGATCTGGCTCATGTCGCCACCGGTTTTTCTCATTAATTCGGTCTCGGTAACTCCTGTGGATAAAATTAATTCTTTGGAAGCCGGAACAAGAAGAGCCTTTCTTCTGTCGCTCAGTTCGGAAGTATTTCTTTTTCTTTCCTCTTCCGTAGGTCTGTTTTGTGGATCTCCCAGGCTTTTGAAAGCTTTATCGAAGTTTTCCATCTGTGGAGTCTTCATACTTTCCACCGTATTGACAGCACTTCCTTCATTGTTACATGAAACCAGAGTTAAAGCGGCAAAAGCTGCCGATAAAAAAAGTTTTTTCATAATTAATTAGAATTTAGGTTTGATTTTTTTTGACTAATAAATTTGTAAATAAGAATAATCTACATTGCTCGTAGTAATATTGAACCACTCTGCATCCCCATAAGGCGTTGATATATACCCTGTGGCACCTGTACACGGATCGGGAGATTCTCCGATCAGCCCGCTGAAAGATGGTTCCGGTGTGGAAGTTCCTGCAAAATACATCTGAAACTGTGAAGAAGCCCATTTCACATTCGAAGCAATAACTCCTCCGGGTGCTATACTTAGATGGTTCCAGGCACGTATCTGGGATGTAGTTGGGCTCAGCTGTACTGTCCAGTTTGTAGTAGGATACAATGAGCCGGTAAACTGGTCTCTGAAATTTTTATAGGCAAGTTCCTGACCATTACCTGTATGCGAATTGGCAGGAACAGTAATCGCCGCAGGTGTGCTGGATGTTACATAGGGATAGCATCCTCCTGAAAAATTGTGAGCACTGATATTTCCCTGAAAATCGTAGGTGGTAGAATAATTATTAACAATCATCATACTGCTTTGGGAATATGCAGCTGAGAACAATGCTAAGGAAAGAATGGTGAATATTTTTTTCATAAGGAATTCAAATTAATAGATTTGGATATAAGTATAGGTAATTCCGCCACTTGCTATGGTGAATATTTCTGCACTATTGTTTCCTGTTGAAGTCGTCATATTGTCAGAGGCACTGTAGCAGTTGGAGTTGCCGGCAAGAGTGATGGCACCGTTAAAATTATCCGGAGCAAGGGTTGTTGTTCCCGGATAATACATTACAAATTTGGTGGTGGCCCATTTTGTATTGTTTGAAAGAACCCCGCCGGGCATTATGGCTGGGTGGTTCCATAACCTTGGTATGCCGGGCGCAGATGATGTGCTGACGTGCCATTCCGTCATCGGGTATAAGGAAGAATTGAATTGATCTCTGTAGTTGGTATATCTCAGCTCCTGACCATTGCCAATATGAGAATTGGCGGGAACCGTTACCATATCCGGATTGTTGGAGCTGATGTAAGGATAGCACCCTCCGGCAAAATTATTAGCCACTATGAATCCTTTGAAATCATATTGTGAATAGTTGTTCAGAATAAGCGTTCCTCCTTGTGAGTAACCGAAAGAAAAGGCTGCTAATCCCAGTAATGTTAATACTTTTTTCATGATAATTATTTTTAAGATTTGATGTTTTTACGGATTTCATCACTTTTTTGCATGTAAATTTGAGTAGCCCAAACAATGATCTGGCTCATGTCGCCGCCTGTTTTTCTCATTAATTCTGCTTCCGTAATGCCTGTGGACAGAATTAATTCTTTGGAAGCCGGAACTAGAAGAGCCTTTCTTCTGTCACTCAGCTCGGAAGTATTTCTTTTTCTTTCCTCCTCCGTAGGTCTGTTCTGCGGATCACCAAGGCTTTTAAAAGCTTTGTCAAAGTTCTCCATCTGCGGGGTTTTCATAGTTTCCACCGTATTGACGACAGCGCTTTCATTATTGCATGATGCCAGAGTTAATAGGGCAAAGACTGATGATATAAGTAGTTTTTTCATAAGTATTTAAATATTTGTTTTTTTAATTACGTTAAACTTCTGGTTGTGTAACGGGAATTAATAGATTTGGAAATAGGTAACCTGTCCGCCCGTTGTTGTGATGGTAAACCAGTCTGCAGAAACAGTGGTATTGGGCCCGGTCTGGGTTGAGCTTAAGAAACCGTTGGAAAGAATCGGATCCCCTACCTCAAAAGTATCATATGTATATCCCGTGGTATCTGTGAGCCTGAAAGCAAAGCCCATCCACTCATCAACAGGAGTAACCGCTGTGATTATAGGATGATTGTACGGATAATTGCCGGTGTTGGAACTGTTTAAAGGATCGATATAGTACCATCCGGGAATGGGAATGGGATTCGGGCTGCCTGTATTATCGAATTTGTCATATTTCGTGTGACCTCCTGCAGGAATAGTATATACTGAGTAAGGAGGATTCGGAAGGGCATACATATAGGGCTGAGACGATCCTGTGCCGGCTGATCCTACTGTCATAAACCTGCCTTCAGCATCATAAGCGCTGTAATTATGGATTACTATTGAGGAAGATTGTGCAGAAATACTTATTCCTGCTAGCATTCCTAGAATAACAGTTAATTTTTTCATACTTTAATAAATTGAATGGTTAGTGTTTATTTATCGGATTTAATATTTTTTCTGATCTCATCGCTTTTCTGCATATAGATCTGCGTAGCCCAGACAATAATCTGGCTCATATCGTCACCTGTTTTTCTTGTCAGTTCAGATTCTGTCACGCCTGTGGATAGAATTAGCTCTTTAGATGCCGGTACAAGAAGTGCTTTTCTTCGGTCACTCAGCTCAGATGTATTTCTTTTTCTTTCCTCCTCCGTAGGTCTGTTCTGCGGATCTCCCAAGCTTTTGAAAGCTTTGTCGAAGTTTTCCATCTGCGGGGTTTTCATACTTTCCACCGTACTTACAGCAGAACTTTCATTGCTGCATGAGGTTAAGATTAATAAGGCAAAAGCTGCCAGTAAAAAATGTTTTCTCATAAAGAATTGGGATTTAATTGGATAAACTGATTAATATATCTGGACATATGTAGATGTGGTAGTACCGGAAGTAATCGTAAACCATTCTACCATTGCCTGAGGAGTGTTGAAAATATTGGGAACAGGATTGCATGTATAAGTAGTATCTCCCACAGCTCCTACCGATAAAGATGTTCCTGACTGATAAAGCTGAAATTGAGAGACCACCCATTTCGTATTGTTGGAGATTGTTCCTCCCAGGGCAAGACTTGGATTACTCCCCAATCTCAGGGTCGCAGGCGAAGATGATGTAGATACTTTCCAGGTTGTCCCCGGAATATTGTAGCTGTTGTAACTGACAGAATTACCACCGGAAATTACAAGCTCAGGATTGTCTAAAGCGACATAAAAATAACATCCCGGTGTAAACAGATTGGCCGCAGTAACTCTTGTATGGAAATCATACGATGTATAATTGTTGATAACAAGAGGGCCCCCCTGTGCATGGGCAAAAGATAAGGAGACCAATCCTAGAATAGCTAAATACTTTTTCATAATTATTTCTCTGATTTTAAATTTTTTCTGATATCGTCACTTTTCTGCATATAGATCTGCGTAGCCCAAACAATAATTTGGCTCATATCACCACCGGTTTTTCTTGTCAGTTCAGCTTCTGTAATGCCTGTGGATAGAATTAGCTCTTTAGATGCCGGAACCAGAAGGGCTTTCCTCCGGTCACTCAGCTCGGACGTATTTCTTTTTCTTTCCTCTTCCGTAGGTCTGTTCTGCGGATCACCAAGGCTTTTAAAAGCTTTGTCAAAGTTTTCCATCTGTGGCGTTTTCATGCTTTCCACAGTATTTGCAACAGTATTTTCATTGCTGCATGCTGCTAATGTTAAAACGGCCAGTAAAGCCGATAAAAAGATTTTTTTCATAATTAAGTTGTATTAATATAAGGTAAATGATTAGTGAAATTGGGGCATATAATATCCCTCGGAGAGCAAAACTGTTGCTTTCCGTAAGGGATGTTCAATAAAATAGGCAGCTGCAGAACAGCTGCCGTTTATCTAGAATATCTGCAGGTAAGTGGTCGGGCCGCTAGGCGTGGTTATTGTAAACCAGTCTGCGCTCGAAAAAGCTCCTGTTCCTGAAGCTGTGAATCCTGAATATACCACAGGATTCCCAAGCTGATACATATCAGTTCCTAATGATGGATCTGTCAGCCAGAAATGGAATCCACCCCATATATTGGAAGGGTTCATTACCGTTGCAATAAAAGGATGGTTGTATGGGTATGTTCCGCTATTTGCAGGGTTGACAGGATCTGTGACATACCATGTTGTAATAGGAAGAGAAGCTGTACCTGATGTACTGAATGTATTATATTGTGTAGTAACTCCGGCAGGAACAGTGTAGGTACCGTAAGGAGCATTAGGAGCTGCAAACATATAAGGACCGGGCACTCCCGGTGTACCGGTACGGAGTCGGCCTACGGCATCATATGCACTATAGTTCTGTATAATCAGGGGAGAAGTCTGGGCAAAAGAAAGAACTCCTGCCAAAGCTGATAAAAGTAATGATATCTTTTTCATAGTAATAAGGGTTATTGGATGATCAGGTAAGTGTAAACATCTGTTCCGGAAGTGATGGTAAACCATTTGGCGCTTCCCCACGATGTTGTAACAGTGTCAGGGGCAGTATTACACGGAGCGGCAGTTCCTCCGATATCCCCATTGAAGTAGGTCTCAGGTACCGAAGTTCCGGCATGATACATCTGGAATTTAGACATAGACCATTTTGTGTTATTGGAAATAACGCCGCCCGGAACTAGGCTTCCATGATTCCAGGGTCTTGGTGAGGCAGGGGATCCTGCTCCCAAAATAACATCCCAGGTAGAAATCGGGTAACCGGAAAAAGAATACTGATCTCTGTAATTCTCATATTTTACAATAGTGCCTGGCGGTATGATTATGGGGTCAGGATCTTTGGAGATAACTAACGGATAACATCCTCCTCCTACGTTGTTATTGGCATAAATAGTTCCATGGAAATCATAATTGGAAGTCAGATTCTGAATGATCAGAGTTCCTCCCTGGGCGTATGCTGAGGAAACAAAACAGATTCCCAGCAGGAGTAGCAGCTTCTTCATGATCTATTTCTCAGATTTTAAGTTTTTACGGATCTCATCACTTTTCTGCATGTAGATGTTGGTGGCCCATACAATAATCTGGCTCATATCGCCTCCTGTTTTTCTCATTAATTCGGCTTCTGTTACGCCTGAGGAAATAATAAGTTCTTTGGAAGCCGGTACAAGAAGTGCTTTTCTTCTGTCACTCAGTTCGGAAGTGTTCCTTTTCTTTTCTTCTTCCGTAGGTCTGTTCTGAGGATCACCAAGACTTTTGAAAGCTTTGTCGAAGTTTTCCATTTGAGGAGTCTTCATACTTTGTACAGTATTGACAGCTGCCCCTTCACTATTACAGGAGATAATACTTATTACAGCAATTGCTGATAATAATAAATGTTTTTTCATAGCTAAAGTTTAATGATTTGGGGTTAAAAATTAATTTTTGATAAATTTATAAAAAAAACTAATATGAACAACATATTATTCACTTTTTAGTGTCTTCTATGTTAAATTTATTTTATCTTATTTAGCTACGACGTAATAATTTACACTTATATATTATTCACCTTCAAGGGTTTTTTTTGCTTCGGCAAGCTCTGTTTTTTCCTTTTCTCCAAGTTGAGGATACTTCAGATCCATCTTCTCCAGAGTATCAATAATAATCTGTATAGCGGCTACTCTTGCAAACCATTTATTATCTGCGGGAAGTATATACCATGGGGCGTGATCCTTTGAAGTTTCGTTGATAGCGGTTTCATAAGCTTCCATATATTTTGGGAAAAGCGCTCTTTCAGGAAGATCTGCGGCAGAAAATTTCCAGTTTTTTTCCTGTTCATCAATTCTGTCCAGAAGCCTCTTCTTTTGCTCGTCCTTAGAAACATTTAAAAATATTTTCACAATAGTAGTTCCGTTCTGTGCCAGGTGCTGCTCAAAATTTCGGATACTTTCATATCTGTTTTCCCAGAATTTTGCATCAAAATCCTTTACAGAAGACCATGTTTTCTCGCTGAGGTTATATTCAGGATGAACCTTACATACCAGAACACTCTCATAATGTGATCTGTTAAAAATACCAATCATTCCTTTCTGTGGGAGAGCCAGATAATGTCTCCACAGAAAATCGTGGGAATATTCCTTTGAACTTGGAGCCTTAAAGCTGGTAACATTGCATCCCTGTGGATTTACACCTCCGAAAACATGCTCTATCAAACTGTCTTTTCCCGCTGCATCCATTGCCTGAAGAACCACAAGCAGGGATTTGCTGCCATCAGCATAAAGCTTTTCCTGCAGTTCGCGCAGTTTTTCTTTTTCAGCGATTAACAACTGCTCACCTTCTTCTTTTGTGAGCTTTCCTTTATACTCTGTTGAAATTTTTTTTATCGAAATTTTTCCCTTTACCAGGAAATCATCTGAAAAATTGGTATCCATATTTTTTAATATTTAAAGATTGAAAAATTGAAGATTTAAAGATTGAGAATTAAAAGGTATTATTAACTAATATTCAAATTTAACTTCTAAATCCTACTTAAATGTAATAAAAAAACCGTCTTCATATGAAGACGGTTTTTTTATTTTTTTAGTAGAGATTACTTTGCTGCTGCTTTTTTAGCAAGTTTAGCCGCTTTCTTTTCAGCTTTTGCTGCTGCTTTCTGCTCTTCAGCTGTTAAAGGCTTTGGTTCAGAAGCATTAGCGTCTACATTACCTTTGATGTAGATTACGCTTCTGCTGTTAGCAGGGTCATTAGAGAAAACTTCGATCATTTTATTGAAAGGTCCGTTAAGAGTAGTGTTATATCCCACTTTAATCTTAGCAGATTTTCCTGGCATAATAGGATCCTGGCTGAACTCAGGTGTAGTACATCCACAAGAAGGTTTTACATTAGAAAGGATCAAAGGCTTGTCACCAGTGTTTGTTACTGTAAAGAATCTTGTACCGTCAGCACTTGGTTTGATAGTACCATAGTCAAAAGTAGTTTTGTCAAACGTAATTGTTTGTGCAGATGCCAATGCAAATGTTCCGAATAATGCAATTCCTGCAATTAATTTTTTCATATTCTTGAATGTTAATATGTTTGTTAGATAAATTTCAAGAAACAAAGTTAAAAATTATTTTAATTCATACTTAAAATTTTTTTTCTTTAGACTATTTTTGCAAATTGTAAGCAAAAGAAATAGAATTTTATGCAGATTTCAGAAAAGTACAATCCACAGGAAACTGAACAGAAATGGTACAACTTCTGGATGGAAAACAAATTTTTCCATTCAGAACCCAATGAGAAACCACCATATACTGTGGTAATTCCTCCGCCAAACGTAACGGGGATATTACACATGGGACATATGCTGAACAATACCATTCAAGATGTTCTCGTCCGCCGTGCAAGAATGCAGGGCTTTAATGCCTGCTGGATTCCGGGCACAGATCACGCTTCAATTGCCACTGAAGCCAAAGTTGTTGCTAAACTGAAGTCTGAAGGGATCAATAAATCAGATATTACCCGTGAAGAATTCTTAAAGCATGCCTGGGAATGGACCGATAAATATGGAGGAACTATTCTTGAACAGCTGAAAAAGCTGGGATGTTCATGCGACTGGGACAGAACCCGTTTCACCATGGAAGAAAAACTTTCTCAACAGGTGATTAAAAGCTTTGTAGATCTATATAATAAAGGATTAATCTACAGGGGTTACAGAATGGTTAACTGGGATCCGGAAGCAAAGACCAATATTTCTGATGAAGAAGTAATATTTAAAGAACAGAACGGAAAATTATATTTCCTTAAATATAAAATCGAAGGCTCGGAAGAATTTCTTTCCGTAGCTACAACACGTCCCGAGACTATTTTCGGGGATACTGCCGTATGTATCAATCCTAATGATGAAAGATATGCTCATCTGAAAGGTAAAAATGTAATCGTACCGATTGTTGACAGAGTAATTCCTATTATTGAAGACGAATATGTAGACATTGAATTCGGTACCGGAGCGTTGAAAATTACACCTGCCCATGATACCAACGACTACGAGATAGGGCAGAAGCATCAGTTAAAAATGATCGATGCTTTGGATGATGACGGAAATCTTAACGAGCACGGTTTACACTATGCAGGTAAAAACAGATTTGATGTAAGAAAGCAGATCGCAAAAGAATTACAGGAAAAAGATCTTTTACTGAAAGCAGAAGATTATGTAAATAAAGTAGGAACTTCAGAAAGAACAGGTGCAGTTATTGAGCCTAAAGTTTCAGTTCAGTGGTTCTTAAAAATGTCTGAAATTGCTAAGCCTGCATTGGATGTAGTAATGGATGATGAAGTGAAATTCTACCCGGAAAAATTCAAGAATACCTACAAGCACTGGATGGAAAACATCCGTGACTGGAATATCTCCCGTCAGCTTTGGTGGGGACAGCAGATTCCGGCATTCTACTACGGAGATGGAGAAAATGATTTTGTGGTTGCAGAGACTAAAGAAGAAGCTTTAGAATTGGCAAAACAAAAAACAGGAAATCAGGAATTAACTCTTGAAGGTCTGAAACAGGACGAAGATGCTCTTGATACCTGGTTCTCATCATGGTTATGGCCAATGTCTGTATTTGACGGTCTTCTGGATCCTGAAAATAAAGATATCAACTATTATTATCCAACCTCTGACCTGGTTACAGGTCCCGATATTATTTTCTTCTGGGTAGCCAGAATGATCATGGCCGGACTGGAATACAGAAAAGAAGTTCCGTTCAAAAATGTTTATTTTACAGGAATTGTAAGAGATAAGCAGAGAAGAAAGATGTCAAAATCTTTAGGAAACTCTCCGGATCCGCTTGAATTGATGGATAAATATGGTGCAGATGGAGTTCGTGTAGGAATCTTATTGAGTTCTGCAGCAGGAAATGACCTTCTCTTTGACGAAGATCTGATGCTTCAGGGAAGAAACTTTATGACGAAAATCTGGAGCGCATTCCGTTTAACCCAAGGATGGAGCAGAGAAAATAAACCATTGAACGATTCAGATAAAAATGCAATCGAATGGTTTGAACATAAATTAAATAAAACAATCGGGGAGATTGAGCAGCAGTTTGAGAAATTCAGAATTTCTGATGCTCTGCACCTGATTTATAAACTAATTTGGGATGATTTCTGCGGATGGTACCTCGAAGCAGTGAAACCAAACTATGGGGAAGGAGTTTCTGAAGAAGTGTATAAGACAACAATAGCTTTCTTTGAAGAGTTGATGAAACTTGTTCATCCGTTTATGCCGTTCCAGTCTGAAGAAATCTGGCAGCTTATCTCGGAGAGAAGTATTGAAGAAGCTTTAATTGTTGCTCAGCAGAAGAAAGCTGCAGCATTTAATGAAGAGATAATCAAAAACTTTGAAACTGCTGAAGAAATCATTTCCGGAATCAGAAATTACCGTCAGACCAAAGGAATTTCGCCTAAAGAAGCTGTTGAGGTTTATACAAGTGCCTCAAACTTTGAAAATGAAGCGGTGATCAGAAAGCTGGCTAATGTTACTGAAATTCATTTCGGAGCAAAGACAGATAAGCCTAGCTTTACATTCCTTGTTAGTGCAACAGAAATTTCTATTCCTCTGAGCGAAAATTTAGATTTGGGTGAAGAGAAAAAGAAAACAGAAGAAGAATTGGCTTATTTGAAAGGATTTCTAATCTCTGTAGACAAGAAACTTTCCAATGAAAAGTTTGTAGCTAACGCTAAACCTGAAGTTGTAGAAGTAGAGCGCCAGAAACAAAAAGATGCTCAGGATAAAATTGCAATTCTGGAAGAGAAACTGAAAAGTTTGTAATGAACTTTAAAGATAAAGTTGGGACTTTTAGGGTCATTAGCAGTTTTACCATCAGAAGAAAAAAAGAGTTTTACCTGATTGGAGAACTGTTGGACGGAAATTTGATAGAAAACAGTTATGTCAATATTGTTTTAAATTCAAGCCTGGCAGTTTCTGCAAAAATTTCTTCTACAGAAGATATTGAAATGGCTAATGACCCTAAAATTTATCAGCTTTTAATAATTGAAAGCCCGGAAGATGAAATGAATAATATTTTATTTTGTCTCAATGTAGGGAGTGAAAATGTACACATCACATTGACTGGTGCAGATTAATAAAGAATAAATGACACACATAGACAACATAAAAAAACTATTCTCAAGAAACTTCGTGGAAAGTCCTTTACTGGAAAGCTTTGAAGTTGGGAAACTCTATCTTTCCAGTGGAAAGCTCGTTGCCTGTGATCCTTTGATCACGAATGACATGTTGCCTTTCACAACAGAATTTCCAAAAGGTAATTTCTCTGTTTTACTACATAAAGAAAGAGAAAGCAACTGTGTTGCGTATGCAGAAGTTATTTTCAGCAATACAGAAATTACAGACTGGAAAATGGCTGTTACTGAAGGCCAGGATATCAAAGATCTTGCTGAAGAGGAAGTTTTCGGATATCCTGTAGAAAGTGGAATGGGATGCCTGATGGATGTAGATACCCAGCATAGCCTTAACGAGCTTGAAAAAAAGTTGTATCATAATAAAGGGGCAGATTTCATGGGAATCTATGAAGAATTTTTCCATGATTATTTCTTTGATGAGAAAGGAGCTATAGACCAGTATGCATTTCTGAAACCTGCTGAGGAGCATCCCGGAACAATCTTTGCCTTTGAAACAGGATATGGTGAAGGGTTTTATGCCAGCTATATTGCATACGACCAGGATCACAAACCTGTGAAGATAATTACCGAATTTATTGAAATAAGTTAATTAAATTAGTTATTTTTGAACCTAGTTCTCTGAAAACATTATATTAAACTCAGATAAAAACACCAATGAAATTCTCATCAGAACAACCCAAAATTATTGTAGTAGGCAGCTCATCAATTGATCTCGTTTTAGAAACCGAAAAAATTCCTCAATCCAATGAGACGGTTCTAGCTGTCAAATCAGATAGTTATTTTGGAGGAAAAGGGGCCAATCAGGCGGTGGGAACTGCAAGGCTGGGAGCCAGTGTCTATTTTATAGGATGTGTGGGGATGGATCCTCTTGGCCAGCAGATCATGAGAAATCTTGTAGGTGAAGGTGTAAATGTAGGCTTTGTCCATGAAACCGATATGGAATCTACGGGAACAGCATATGTAACTACCAGCCATGGAAATGCAGCCATCGTAGTAGTTCCTGCGGCTAATAAACACCTCAGCATTCAGCATGTGGAAGATGCGGACCGTTATTTTAACAGTGTGGATCTTGTTCTCGTTCAGCTTGAAGTGGCGATGGAGGTAGTAGAATATGCAATCCGAAAAGCTAAAAAATACGGAAAAAAAGTAGGCCTTTATGCTTCGCCGGCGATGAGAATCAGTGAAGGCATTATAGAAAATGTAGATTTTATTGTGACGAAAAGTAGTGAACTGCATACTGTTTTCGGTGAAGATAAGCGAGAAGAGATCCTTAAAAAATATTTCAATAAGGTTTTCGTAAGGGATGATACCAATTCAACGGTTTATTTTGACGGAACGGAAATGAAGTACTATAGGAATGATAAAGACGAGACGGTTTACAAAATGGGAATGGGAGATGCCTTTACTTCAGGATTTGCTGTAGCACTATGCCACGGAAATTCTATCGAAGATTGTGTGAAATTCGGTAATGAAGTTTCTTCGAGGGTTTCCGGAGGGAAAGGTTCCCAGACCGGACTTCCCAGAATGTCGGATTTCCTTTCCTAAAGCTATTTGCCGCATATCGAAAGCTGTAAACTTAACATAAAAATATAAGTAAAATCTCCACTTTTATAGTGGATTTTTTCTTTTTTATAATATGGAAAAACTGGAACTCATTACAAAAGACCATATATCTCTGGCAGCTCATCTTTTCAGGCCTGGAAAAAGTAACGGAAAGCTGCTTCTGATCAACTCTGCAACAGGTGTAAAGCAGCAGGTGTACTTTTCATTTGCCCATTTCTTCTCAGAACATGGATTTACGGTCATAGCTTATGATTACAGAGGAATAGGATTGTCAAAACCGGAAAACATGAAAGGTTTTAAAGCCTCCATGAGAATCTGGGGTTCTGAAGACTATAAAACGATCACTCAATATATTAAAACAGAATTTCCGGAATATAAGAAGTATTGTCTTGGACACTCGGTCGGGGCATTGATTCTTGGTATGAATGAAGATTCCATGATGTTTGATGAATTCATTTTTGTGGGAACTCAGAATGCATTCGTAGGAAACCTGAAGATTCGCACAAAAATAGAAGCTTATCTTGGCTTTGGAATTGTTCAGCCACTAACCACCAGATTATTAGGCTATTTTCCGGCAAACTGGTTTGGACTTGGAGAAAGTCTGCCAAAAAATTGTGCATATGACTGGAGAACCTTAATTTTAAACAGGAAATCAACCAACAGACTGTTGGAGAAAATTGATGACTATTCTAAAACATTGACGCAAAAAGTTTTTGTGATCCGGGCAGAAGACGATGTATGGCTGACTGAAAAAGGAGTATTGAGCCTTTTGAACAATACATATCCTAACCTTAGACCTATTTACAGGCTGATAAAAGCCTCAGAATCTGATAAAAATGAAATCGGGCACGTCAATTTTTTTAGAAGTTATAACAAAAAACTCTGGAATATTATTTTAAACGAATTGGCAGATAAATGAAAAGTACGATCGAAAACACCGTAGAATTTGTAAAAGAAAAATTAGAAGGCGCCGAAGCCGGGCACGACTGGTATCACATTGAAAGAGTATGGAAGCTGTCGAAAAAAATAGCGGCATCAGAAGACTGTAACCAGGAAGTTGTGGAGCTTTCCGCATTGCTGCATGATATTGCTGATCCAAAGTTTCATAACGGAGACGAAACCATTGCTCCAAAAATAGCAAGAGAATTTTTAGAAGAACAACAGGTTTCTGAAGAAGTGATAGAAAAAGTTTTATTTATCATTAAAAATATCTCGTTTAAAAACAGGGGCGAAGTTCCGGCTGAATTGCCAATTGAGCTTAAGATTGTACAGGATGCAGACCGTATAGATGCGATAGGTGCTATTGGAATTGGAAGGACGTTCAACTTTGGAGGCTTTAAAAACAATCCGATGTATGACCCGGAAGTGCAGCCAAGTCTGAATATGTCTAAAGATGAATATAAAAAGTCTAACGGAACAACGATTAATCATTTCTATGAAAAGCTTCTGCTTTTAAAAGACCTGATGAATACTGAGAAAGGGAAGGAGATCGCTCAGCAAAGGCATGATTATATGCTGGGATTCCTGGATCAGTTCTACAAAGAATGGAATGTAGATTAACATTCCTCTGAAAAATCTTAAATCAGTATCTTTGCAGTATGGTATTTATCATTTTTGTTATCTTTTGGGCTTGTGTCCTTTCTTTGGTTTTATTTAAAGTAAAATCGGGAAGGCTGGCAAAATGGGCAAAGCTGTTCCGTATCCTTACACTGGTTTTTTCAATCTCAACGTTTACGTATTGGTTCATTAAAAAAAGTGCGGTAAGCTTTGTAGATAATTCTGTAGGACTACAGGTGGTCAATAAGCTTCCACAGACACTGGATTTTTATCTGATCAAAGTGGATACTGCCAAAATCCAGAATCTGGAACCTAAACATATCGGGAAAATACGTCCGGAATATTATAGGATAGAATATCTTAAAATGGACCAATCTGACGAATACTGGATCATAGGATATTTAGGCAAAAAGAATATGGTCTATTTCTCCCAACATGCTGTTCCAAACAAAAATATTGATCAGATTGTTGAAGTCCAAAACTATATCAATCAAAGTGTAAAACTTTCAGAAGCAGCAAAAAAACAGGTGGAGACCTATAACTATGAAAATGCAAAGCTGGGAATCTGGGTATCCTTAGATCTCCTGCTCCTCTTCCTGAATCTTGTACTTTTGTTAAGAAAAAATAAGCAATAAGTAATAAGCAGTTTTTTTAACCTTATTACTCATTGCTTATATATTATGGATAATCAAGAATCTGCATGACTTGTTCCTTAAATTCTTCAGGACAGTTTTTAATCAGCTTATCTTTATTGTGCTTACTGATCTGGTGGGGTTCCAGCCACTCGGTCCGGTTGGAACTCAGACTATGGTTATCGTAGACTCTTTTTATTTTATGATCCTCGTAAAACGTATATTCATCACCGAGCCACGTACTGGCAATACTGATTGTGCAAATTTCTTTTTCCATGACATTTGTTTTTAGGATACTGTGCTTTATAATGAACATCAGTATATCCTAATTTACTGTTTTTTTTCAACAAAAATAGCTTTTTAAGCATCTTTTTGCAGGTCTGGCTGAAAAATACAACAATTAAAAACTTATTTGGTTAATTTGGTTAAAACAGAGTTCCGTTATTATCGGTGGCCATTTGTGGGATATGTAGATCGGTTTTCCATTCCTCATTCATCTTTTTAATGAAATAGGCGGAAAGTAGGGGAGACGCTTTTTCAATATTCTGATGAACAAAGAAGTATACATTCTGCAGACCTTCTTTTTTCCATTTTGTCAGACGATTCATCCAGTCATCCAGCCTTTCATAGTCGCTTTCGGCATTGGCGCCAACATATCGGATAAAAGCGTTGGGAGTAGTGAGGCGCATATGGAGCATATCTCTTCTCCCGGCAGTATCCACAATAATATTGGTAATGTTGTTGGCTTCAAAAAGCTCGCAGGTTGTATTGAAGATCTCTTCATCAGAGAACCATTCCGTATTGCGGAGTTCAATAGCAAGAGGAACTTCCTGAGGCCAGTCTTTTACAAATTTTTCCAGCCTGTCATAATCTTTAGGTTTAAAATTATCATGAAGCTGTAAAAAAGCCATGCCTAGTTTCTGATCAAAATTCATGATGGCCGATGCAAAATTGGTTACCGGTTCAGTAACGTCAATCAGTCTTCTGAAATGCGAAACAGTATTGGTGATTTTTGGAAAAAATTTAAAATTTTCAGGTGTCTTTTCTTTCCAGACCGCTACCTGTTCTGGGGTAGGCATTCCGTAAAAAGTAGCATTCAGTTCAATAGAATTAAACTGTTTGGCGTAATAGGTCAATTCGTCCTTGGTTCCTTTAGGATAAAATCCTTTAAGATCGGTTTTGTTCCATTTTGCACATCCAATAGAAATATTTTCCAATCCTTTTTTATTCTGACTTAGAATTTCCTTAGTTCCGGAATGATCTTTAGGAAGTGTAAAATCTATTTTTGAAGGGTCTTCTACCTGGCCGAATTTCATATCTATATTTTTAGGATTAAACGAGTATAACAAATATAAAACAAAACCGCAGAAATTTTCTGCGGTTTTATCAAATTAATGTAAATGATATTTTATTAGAATAAAAATATTATTTTATAGGTATAGCAACAATACTCACATTGTCATTAGTGGCTACTCCAAATTGTCCATTATAGGAGGAGCTGGTAACATTTGATAATCGTCCGGTTAGAACTACGGTGTATGTACCTGCAATTAGCTTAAGAGACATATTGGGAGTCGTATTCATATTTCCTGTTGTACCACCTGCGGCACTGGCTCCTGTATAAATACCGGAACTCGGACCATAGGCAGCTCCTGTAGTTAATGTAGAACCGGCAGGTAGTGCTGTAAACTGCCAAAAAACACGATATAGTCTTGGTACCCCATCTGTTATTGCATTTCCTGTCGTGGTTGTTAAACTTGCTGAAACATTTGCGCTGAAAGTAACTAAAGAAGGTCTGGTCAATGTAAAATTAAACGTACTTAAATTAGTATCAACATTAGTTACAGCATTAGGCACTGTTATCGTCGCTGATGTAGCCACACCGTCTGTACCATCTGCTCCGACCAGTATACTAACATCATTTGTGCTTAATGAACGTCCCCATTTTGCACCGTCATTTATATATTCGCCAGGATAAACCTCATTACCTGCAGATGATGTATTGGTTGCCGTATTATATACTTTCATACCTGCCACATGTGCGGAAAGCGGAGAGGCAAGGGCTGTAGAGGTAAGAGTTACTCTTGGAAATAAAAGCCCTTTTGATGATGAGCTTAATTCTAATAATGCATTGGCATTGGGTGCTGTAGTTCCTATTCCTACATTACCTCCATTAATAACTGTAAGGGCTGTGGTTCCATTGGTCATAAGGTTGACAGGAGCTGTACTTCCCGTAGATGAACCTAAGAACAGTCCCGTAGAAGTTCCTCTAATGGCAACTTGCGCTGCTGACCCTACATCCTGAAAAATATCAAGGAAAGAGGCGGCATTAGAAGACCATGTCATACTGGAACGGTTGGTTCCCTGAACAGTGGCCTGACCATCAGTAGCCGTATGAAGAAGTCTGAAAAACGGTCCGGATGCAGTATTCTGGAATCTTAAAAAATTGGTTCCCATTTCAACCGTTCTGTTTCCGGCAAGTGTTCCGTCTGAGTTATAAATATTAACATCATTTCCTGTATTTATTTTTACCCAGACAGATCCGTCAAATGAATAATATCCAACTGCATTTATGTTGGCAGCGGTTCCTGTTTGAGTTCCCGTTGCAATGCTATTCACATAAATGAGAGTCGAAGTAGGAACAGAAGCCATGCTTTGCGCTCTTTGTCTGTCTACACGGGGTATTAGCAAACCATCTACGTTGGTAGTGGTTCCTGTTGCATTTTTAGCAGTTACATCTAATGTTGCAGCTGGAGTAGATGTATTTATACCTACTTGTGCGGAATAAAATAACGGGAAAATAACTATCCCGAATAACACATTTTTTTTCATTTGTTTATTTGTATTTAATTGAAAATTATTATTTTAATAAGGCCGAAAAGATATTAATGAATTTTAAATTCATTAATACTTTTTATTTAAATCAAATTGGAAATGGATTTATAATATTATTCAGACTTCACGGGAGTCAGTTAAATACCATGAACTAACTTGTACCCAGGTTGTATAAATCTTTAATAATTGGTGTAGAAAGTTTTACAATTCAGTATTTCGCAGTGAAATTCATTTAAACAGTATAATCAATAATGTTTTATGTGCTTCCTTTTATAGCAACTAATATCAAAAACTTACGAACGAGTCTGTCAATCTTATTTGTATCTTATGAAATACAAACAATAGAGAAGGGATATAATGTAAAATTTAATTTCATAAATGTGTGTGTTTTTGTTTATATAAAGTTAATAAATATTTTTAAAAAAAATGATTTCATTTTTTTATATAGTAAATGATCTATTGGGGGTGTAAGATCTATTTTTAATGATCTTCTACTGGTCTGAATGATATAATAAAACAAAAAGCTGGGACATTTCTGTTTGTTCCAGCTTTATTTATTATTGAACTGTCTTGTTTGTCGTCTTATTTTACTCCCTGTGTTACCATTCTGTTCGAAATAACAGAATAGATACAACCTGTGGTTTTTAAATTGACAGTAATAGTAGCGGGAGTAGACCGGTAAGCAGTATCACCATAAGGCTCAATAATCTTACCGTTTGAGTCTTTTACAGTTCTTCCCTTTATCGTATAGGTCATCGTTGCTGTTCCTGTAAATCCGCTTGAAGGATTGAAGGTAACAATACCTGTCGTTTTATTATAAGTCCATGTTCCTTGTGGAGTCACTTTTTTACGGTACAGCGTAAGATCTGTATCATTGTTTTTTGTAAAACTGAATGTCGAATAATCAATATTAGAATTGCTACCGGTTGGTGGGGTCGTAACGCTGATAGGGCCTTTATAAGCTATATCATTAGTGAAGACAGGAATATTAACCGGTTGTAACTTACATGTAGAAGCTATATCATCATTAGCAACAGCGGCATAAGGAAGAGTAAGCTTTACATTTCTGATAATATGCTGTTGATAAGCTCCTCCTGTAGCTGCTGCAAAACCAAGCTTCAAAACAGCTGGAACCGTTGCATCCAAAGTTTGAGGAGTAGCGGCTCCTTCAACATCCGAAGTATTAAAATCAGTGATCTGAGGATTGGCATTCTCGGTATAAGGTACTGAAGTTTTGTAGTGGTAATAATTGATGACATTCACAGGAGTTCCGTTCTGTGTAGTCTGGATATCCACTTTTATATCAAACCCATCTGTTGTGGTCGGAGTTGTAAAATGGGGAATTAGATCTAGGTATACTTTCCTGAACTCTCCGGCGTTGTTTCTGAGGTCAAATAAAGAGGGAAGTGAATTGGAAGTCGCAAGATAGCTTCTGTCAGTTTGCAGGATTCTACCTACCGCACCTGAGTTGCTTAAGGTAGAACGGGTAACCAATACGGGATATCCGGTATATCCCAATCCTAAACCATTGGCATTAATGGCGGCTCCTCTTGCCCCTCTTAAAGTGACATGGCTTGTTGCCTGGCTCCATGCTACCCCCGCAATACCATTTACTCTGGATTCACCCTGAAAACGCTTCGATTTAAAATTTCCGAACTCATCCAGGGCAATACCCAGATAAGCCCCAGATAAACCAGCTTTTCTTTGGCTTGCATAGGTGTTTTGTGTCCTGTTATAGGAATATCCGATACCGGCACCAGGTGCTCCAATGGTAGGGCTTGTTACTGCCCCGTCATAAAGGAAAAAAGACAATCCGTCTCCATAGGCTCCACCCAAGGGTGTTCCATTTTTCATGTCATATTCAAATTCAACATGAAGCCCGTTTACCGAAGTAAAAGTTCTTCCGTTGATAAACAATCCTCCAAACTGTCCTGAGCTTGCAGGAGTAAGCTGTATTCCTGTAGAAGTATGGGAAGCGCTTCCTTGTATCGAAAGTTCTGGTGCCGCAGAAGCATTCATTAATGAACTTGAATAGGAATAAAACCCGTAAATACTTGCTACCTCAGTACTATCTGTCTGTGCATACGCGAAGTTGGTAAACAGAACGAAAATCAGGCTCATCCAAGACAGCCCTTTTAAATTCTTTTTCATAGCTGCTTATTTTACAACAAATACGATGTTGATGAAAGATGCTGAGGTAGCATTTGATAAAACATCATAATTTAATACACCTGTGTTGCTGATGCTGTTTATTTTGAAAACAGAAGTATCATAACCCGTTACATAATAGTGTAAATCTGTTGCGTTTGGAAAAAACGGAATCGCAGCCGGAGCTGATGTGCTTCTTGCATTTGCCGGGATATTGGAAAACTGGTTTTTATATAAAGTATACAGATCCTTTGTCTGTCCTGTTGCAGGAGTAGTCGTGTCAAAAACTACGCTCGGCATGTAAAAGAACTTAGCAACATACGGAGAAAGGCATACCCAGTCCGGAGCGGCAGGCGTTCCTACATTTTGACTGATACATTTTTTGTTAGTATCAAAAATAACGAGTCCTGTTGCTGGATTGGTAACTGTTGCTAGATTGCTGATTCTTGGTAAAAGAAGTCCTTTAGAAGTGCTTGTAATGTCTAAAGCTGAGCTTGGATCAGGTGTAGAAGTGTTAATACCCACCTGAGCAGTAATGGTACAAAAAGCCATTACCAAAATTAAAGTAATAATCTTGTGCATTTCGAAATAATTTTTTTGTGTTGTTTTTGTGTACTATTAGCAAACTTCCTGCCAATAGTAAATTAATTGTTTAATTAAATTTTTTTGTTATTTTATATTATAAATAAAATTTGTTAAATTCATCATTTAGCATTTATACAAGGCTGTTTTTGTGTTTTTTTTTCTATTTATACATTTTGGTATTCCTGTATTTTATTTGTGTTTTTTTATGAATACCTATTTCTTTTGTATAATCTGGAAATGAATTATTATAATTAATTTCTGTTTTTGATTACAAATGTTTAATATTAAATTATATCATATTTATTCAAAATATATCTGCTTTATATATTTTAATAAAGCTCAAATGATCTATTTTTCTTGCTGATTTAATATTAAATACTTTAATTTGGAATCTGTGTTTTTTAATAAATTTTCAACAAATGTAATATAAAATTATTAAAAATAATACTTAGAAATTATTGCCGCAGACACTTGATTCACTATTTGGTGAATGTAGAGTGAGTATTTTAAGCATTAATGAAGGATTAATGAGAAGTTTTGTTTTTCTAACTTGAGCGTTAAAATTTGTTAAAATCTTGATATAAACAAAAAGCACACTGAAAAGTGTGCTTTTAATATTTAGTTAGTTCATTACAAATTGCTATGCCTCACAAGCGGAGCAGGTCACAAAATTGACCATCATTTCTTTAGAGACAGAGGAGCTTCTTTGGTAATAAAGAGTTTTTACACCTTTTTTCCAAGCCTCGATATAAAGATAATTGACATCTTTTACAGGCATTGTAGATGGAATCTGTAAGTTCAGAGATTGAGCCTGATCAATATATTGCTGTCTTTGAGCAGCCTGAGAGATAATTTCCATAGGAGAAATCTCTTTGAACGTTTTGAATACTGCTTTCTCTTCGTCTGTCAGCTCTTTAAGATGCTGTACGGAACCATGGTTCAGCATGATCGTTCTCCAGGTTTCTTCATTATCAAGACCTTTTTCTTCAAGTAATTTTGCCAAATATTTGTTCTTACGCATAAAGTTTCCTTTGGCAAGACCTGCTTTATAATAGTTAGAAGCAAATGGCTCAATTCCAGGAGAAGTCTGTCCTAAGATCGCAGAACTTGAAGTGGTAGGAGCAATAGCCATTGTGGTGGTATTTCTCAATCCGTAACCTTTCAGTAATTCCGGCTCTCCATAGATGTTGGCTAATTCTCTTGAAGCAGTTTCTGCCTGCTCTTTGATGTGTTTGAAAGCTCTCGCATTGAATTGAGTTGCCTCAAAACTTTCAAACGGGATCATATTTTTCTGTAAATAAGAATGGTATCCTAAAACTCCCAATCCAAGCGCTCTGTGACGCAGTGCAAAGTTTCTGGCTCCCTGCAGGTAGTAGTTTCCTTCTGTTTTTTCGATGAATTCAGTCAAAACAGCATCCAGGAAATAAACAGCTAATTTTACAGCATCAGTATCTTTCCACTCGTCATACAATTCCAGGTTCATAGAAGATAAACAGCAGATGAACGACTCTTCTCTGGTGGAAGGAAGCATAATTTCGGAACAAAGATTACTTGCATTAACAGGCATTCCTAAGTCCTTGTAAACCTGAGGTTTGTTTCTGTTAACATTATCGGTGAAGAAAATATACGGAAGACCTTTTTGCTGGCGGCTTTCAAGAACTCTTGCCCAGATTTTACGCTTATCCATATCCCCATCGATCATATCCTGCATCCAGTAATCAGGAACGCAGATCCCTGTAAACAGGTTCTGGATCGGGCTACCGATATCTTTGATGGATAAGAATTCTTCAATATCTCCGTGGTCAATATCCAGATAAGCAGCAAAAGCACCTCTTCTTACGCCTCCCTGAGAAACTACATCCATCGCGGTATCGAATAATTTCATGAACGAAACCGCTCCTGAAGATTTTCCGTTATCAGTTACAGCAGTTCCTCTGTTTCTCAGTTCTCCGAAATATCCTGAAGTTCCACCCCCGATTTTTGTCTGCATAATCACTTCACCCATTTTGTGGGTAATGCCTTCAATGCTGTCCGGAATGTGTACGTTGAAGCATGAGATAGGAAGACCTCTCTGTGTTCCCATATTTGCCCATACG
The DNA here is from genome assembly GCF_003290185.1 of Chryseobacterium lathyri. GTDB lineage: Bacteria > Bacteroidota > Bacteroidia > Flavobacteriales > Weeksellaceae > Chryseobacterium > Chryseobacterium lathyri. The sequence continues at coordinate 128,312 of NZ_QNFY01000006.1, forward strand.
GGAGAGGAGAAGCTGATCCATCCTTTGGTGATCATTTCTTTGAAAGCAGGTTGTAATTCCGGCTTGTATAATTTTTTTGCAGCAGCAGTAGTGATTCTGTCGATGGCTCCGTCTACAGTTTCTCCTTTTAACAGATATCCTCTGTTCAGCATTTGCTCGGACTCTTCATTGAGCCACCATATATTTGAATTTTGTTCTTCCATAGATGTTTATATTTTCGAATTCCAGGGCAGTGTTTATGCTCCGGAATTTTGTTGTTTTTTATATTGATTGTAATATTTCCACTTTGTGCGTACCGTTCAGTCCGCTTTCATCTCTTAATCTTTGAAATTCTTTAAAAGAAGGCGTGTTCAAAACCTCTTGCTGAACTTCTTCATTGATATAATTTGAATAATGTAAAAAGGTAACACCGTCTTCTTTTACATAAACCTTATACTCAAATGTCTCCTGATCCAGATTTTTAAAATCATCCAGAAACTTTTGAATATGGGTTTTGTTTTCCGAAACGTATTCGGGTTTTACGGTGTAGGTTACGATTACATTGATCATATATATTTAATTTGTTGATGGTCGTGTTGCTTTTAGATTTCTTAATTTGCTTAAAAGACTTTCATATTGATACACAGCTTTTAGGATTTCTTTTGTAAACTCTATTGAAATTTCGATTTCATTTTTTCCAATCTCATTAAATGTTTGAGCTTCAATATGTGTGGCATCGTTTCCTAATAACCTAAGTTCATCCATTGCATCAATTAACTCCTTTGGAATCAATATTTTTGTTCCTAAATCTTTTAAACGAACAAATAAGTTCTTGCCCTCTGCCTCTCTTTCTTCACATATCTCTTCGAGAGTTTTTCTGATCATTATTGCTGAAGCAATGAAACAGTTATTTGAATGACATATAATTGCTTCTCGAAAGGCTTCTGCAATATTGCTAGGAATGTTTTCTTGGTCAAAAGGAATTGTATCGGATGGCGATGTAAAAATAAGATCACTAAAGTTATTCATTATAAAGAATAAGTGTCCATTACATTCATTGCGCGGGCATCTTCTTATTCCCAAGTAATACTTGTCAGAAAAATTGTCGACAGTTAAAATGTCATGGGGTCCATGAACTAAACTTTGAAAAGTGCCATAATGTCCACAATGTGGGCATTTTAGAGATATATTCCTATCTTTTACGGTAGGTTCGAGTCTATGTATAGTGACTTTCATTATATCTTTTTTTAAAACAAATCGTTCGCCGTAATGCTCTTATCGTGTTTTGTATAATCCACTGGTCTTTTTGCGAAGAAATCATCCATAGAATTGGCAAAAACTTCCTCTTCAAACCATTTCATTGGACGGTATTGTTCAGGGGAAACATTGTAACGGGTTTCCATATTGATTTTCTTTAAGCTGTCGTCTACACGGTATTTCATAAAGTTCAGAAGGTCTTCTTTTGAGAAAACGCTTAGTTCTCCCAGTTCAAAGATCCAGTCAAGGATTTCGCCTTCCAGCTCAATGGACTGATCTACCAATGTGTAGATGTCTTCGATATCTGAATCTGTTAACAGGTCCGGCTGTTCTTCACGGATCTTGTTGATCAGATAGATTCCTGCATTGGCGTGAATCTGCTCGTCAACGGATGTCCATGCGATGATATTGGAAACATTCTTCATATACCCTTTGAATCTTGTAAAAGAAAGGATGATCGCAAATTGTGAGAATAGGGATACGTTTTCGATCAGGATGCTGAATAATAAAAGGGAAGATACATACTCTTTCGGTGTTGTAGAATTGGCGTGTTTCAGAACATTTGACAGGAAGTCAATTCTCTTTTTCACAGCAGGAATTTCTATAACATTGGAAAATTCTTCGTTATATCCTAATACCTCTACCAATCGGGAATAGGCTTCAGAATGACGGAATTCGCATTCTGCAAAAGTAGCTCCAAGGCCGTTGAATTCAGGTTTTGGTAAGTGATTGTATAGGTTTCCCCAGAATGTCTTTACAGACACCTCGATCTGTGCAATGGCTAAAAGTGCATTTTTTACAGCGTGTTTTTCGTGCGGCTCTAACTGCGAATGAAAATCCTGAACATCTGCAGTAAAATCCACTTCCGAATGCACCCAGAACGATTTGTTGATCGCCTCTACAAACTGAAGAACCTCAGGGTATTCAAATGGCTTGTAACTTACTCTTTTATCGAAAATTCCCATATTAAAATAGCTTTAAAAATTAAATAATCTGCATCACTGTGGATAATGTTGAAGTAATGCTTAACTTCTTGTATGTTTGGTATTTACGTGAGAAACATATTCACATTCATGAGTGGAGGTTTCTTGTAAAGAACTAATGACAAAGTTCGAAAAAAAGAACTGATTTTGAAAGGGGTAAATAGTAATTGGCTGAGTTTTAACTGTAAAAGTTTTCCACATTTACATGAAACCAGCACGGATAATGGCTTAGACGGGGGTATGAGTAAAAAATAAATGAAAAATTAAAGTTACAGTTAAACACTTTTCCTTAATGTACTGTAAATAAAGGTTTAAAAAGTTAAACAATAAAATATTCGAATAAATTATTGTTCTTGTAACAAATTGAAAATAACACCTACTTATTGGGTATAAAACAAGCATCACTTCATGTTAGTAATTCAGGATTTACATAAATCATACGATACGGGGAAAAGCAAACTGCACGTTCTTAAGGGGATTAATCTTAATATTTCCGAGGGCGAGTTTGTTTCTATTATGGGAAGTTCCGGTTCCGGGAAATCTACACTTCTTAATATCATCGGTATTCTGGATGAAAAAGATTCGGGAACATATGAGCTGGATAATGTTCCGATTGAGCATCTGTCTGAAGTGAAAGCTGCAGAGTACAGGAGCAAGTTTCTGGGTTTTATTTTTCAGTCCTTCAACCTGATCAGCTATAAAACAGCTCTGGAAAATGTAGCACTTCCTTTATATTACCAAAACGTTCCGAGAAAAGAGCGTAACCAGAAAGCATTGGAATATCTGGAAAAAGTAGGTCTCGGGCAATGGGCAGGACATCTTCCCAACGAGCTTTCCGGAGGACAGAAGCAGAGAGTAGCCATTGCAAGAGCGCTGATCACAGATCCTAAAGTAGTTCTGGCCGATGAGCCAACCGGAGCGTTAGATTCAAAAACGACGCACGATATTATGAAACTTCTTCAGGATATCAATAATGAAGGAAGAACCATCATCGTTGTCACCCATGAACCGGACGTAGCCGCACAGACGAAAAGAAACGTAATACTGAAGGATGGCATCATAGAAAGTGATGAGTTTATCAAGCAGATTGTTTTGTAAGTGAATGGTGAATGGTGAATGGTGAATGGTGAATTTTGCTTCGCAAGTCAATTGTGAATGTTGGGGTTATCAGTTTTAATAAAAATTAAGTAATAATAAGGAACACACAAATACAAATGAAAAAAAATAATTATGTTTTTAAATCTGAACCATTATAAACTTGATGTTTATCAATCGGCCAGACAGTTAAGAATTGAATGTTATAAAGTATTATCTGAGATTCCGGATAGTGAGCGTTTTAATCTTACAGACCAGATACGCAGAGCTTCAACTTCGGTAGTTTTAAATATTACGGAAGGATGTTCCAGAAGATCGGAAACTGAAAGGAAAAGATATTTTGAAATAGCCAGAGGTTCCGTGATAGAATTGGATTCCTGTTTTGATATAGTTATAGACTGTAATTATATCAAAAAAGAAGAATTAGTAAAAATTGAAAATTTAATAAAAACAACATTTATCTTACTAAGCGGAATGTTGAAAAAGAAATAGAGAAAGTGAATTGTCAATTAGAATAATTTATTTAAAAACAATTGACAACAGGGTTAATTGACTTCGGAGAAAATTCACAACGCAGTTAATTGACTTTTTACAAAGTAAAAAATAAAAACTATGTTTGACCTAGATCGTTGGCAGGAAATATTCAGTTCTATTCGCAGTAATGTATTGCGGACGGTGCTTTCGGGGTTTACAGTGGCTTTGGGGCTTTTTATTTTTGTTGTTCTTTTCGGAATAGGGAAAGGGCTTCAGAATGCCTTTACCGAAGGTTTTGCAAGAGATGCACAGAATCTTATCACGATCTATACCGGTAAAACCACACTGGCCTATAAAGGACTTCAGTCTGACAGAACGGTTACCATGGATAATGAAGATTATGATTTCCTGATCAATACAGATAAAGAAAAAGTAGGTGATGCCAGCCCAAGATATACCACAAGTTTAATGGTGAAATACGGAAAGGAAAGTGGCACTTACCAGATTAACGGTGCAGAACCGGGAGAAAAGGTTATTGAGAACAGGAAGATGCTGGACGGGCGCTATCTTTCGCCTATGGACCTTGCAAGAAAACAGAATGTAGCGGTAATCGGAAGGATGGTTCAGCGTGACCTCATCAAGAACGGAAGTCCGGTGGGAAAAGACCTGAATATCAACGGAACCATGTTCAAAGTAGTAGGGGTATTTTCCGATGACGGAGGAGACTGGGACGAAAGACATATTACCGTTCCTATTACAACCCTTCAACAGATGAAAAAAGGTTCGGATACCGTATCTACCGCATATATTGCCTATAACGAAAAACTAACACCCCAGGAAGCCATAAAATATGGGGATGAGCTTAAAGACCGCTTAAAAGCCAGGAAGAATGTTGCTCCTGACGATGAAAACGGAGTCCGTGTCTGGAATAATGCCCAGAATATGAATGAAACCTTCCAGTTTATGGCCGTGCTTACCCTTATTGTAGGCTTTATCGGACTGGGAACATTGCTGGCAGGAATTATCGGGATCAGTAATATCATGGTGTATATCGTAAAAGAAAGAACCAAAGAGATTGGTGTACGTAAGGCTATTGGAGCCAAACCGAAAAGTATTGTAGCTCTTATTGTACAGGAAAGTGTGGTGATAACGGTAGTTTCAGGAATTGTTGGAGTGGCAGTAGGTGTATTGGCGCTTAGTTTAATAGGAGACAGTCTTGAAGAATATTTCATCAAAAGCCCGAGTGTAGGGTGGGGAACCATCTTCATGGCATTTATAGCTTTGGTGTGTTCAGGGCTTATTGCAGGATTTGTTCCGGCATACAGAGCTTCGAGGATTAAACCAATAGAGGCGTTAAGAACTGAGTAGTGATGCGGTAAACAGACATCATCATTGATCAATTATCAATCATCATTCATATATATTTTAAACTTATAACTCAAAGAAGTGAACATTTTATTTAAAAAAGATACTTGGCAGGAAATTTATTATTCACTGAGGAATAATAAGCTCCGCACGTTCCTTACCATGATTGGGGTAGGTTGGGGAATGTTTTTGTATGTGAGTCTTCTTGGAGCGGCAAAAGGGATGGAAAATGGTTTCGATAAGCTGTTCTCCGGATTTGCGACTAACTCTATTTTTCTTTGGGCTCAGAAAACCTCTATTCCATATGAGGGATTTCCGAAAGGAAGGGAAGTTCATCTGCAGTTATCCGATATGGATATGCTGAAAAGAAAAGTGTCTGCTATAGATTATATCTCTCCGCAAAATGCTAGGGGAAGCTTTACCGGAACACCCGGTGAATCCATGTCAAGAAACGGTAAAAACGGCACCTATTCCCTTACGGGAGATTATGCGGTAGGAAATAAAATTTCTGAGAAAAAACTTATTTTCGGACGCTATCTTAACGATGCTGATGTTATGGGAAATAAGAATGTAGTGGTGATTGGGGAAGAGATTTATAAGAATTTCTTTGATGCCAAGAAAAAAGAAAATCCTGTTGGGAAGCAAGTCAACATAAAAGGACTGTTCTTTAATGTGATTGGTGTTTTCAGAGTGAAAAAAGGAGGTGGTTTTGAAAATGACCGGACTGCTTTTATTCCTCTTTCAACCTATACAAAAATGTATAACGCCGGAGAACAGATTGATATGTTTGCCATCGTGAGCAAGCCCAATGCTAACGTTAATGGAGTAGAAGAAGACGTAAAACTAGTACTGAAGACTAAAAATAAAGTATCTCCCGAAGATACCAATGCCTTCGGAAGTTTCAACTTGGGTAAAGAATTTAAAAAACTGACAGGTTTCCTTACAGGAATGCAGCTTTTAACAATCATCGTAGGAACACTGACGATCCTTGCAGGAGTTATTGCCATCTCGAATATCCTTCTGATCACGGTAAAAGAAAGAACAAAGGAAATCGGGATAAGAAGAGCTTTAGGGGCAAAACCAGCTGAAGTAAGAAACCAGATTCTTCTGGAAAGTGTTGTTATTACACTCTCTTCGGGGATTCTCGGATTCATGTGCGGGATATTTGTTCTGATTATTTTAAATATGGTGACCCAGAACCAGGATGAGTTTCCGTTCTATAACCCAACCGTAAATTATGGAAACGTATTCGGAGCCATGGCAGTAATGGTGATTCTTGGCTTGATTATCGGGATGATTCCTGCACAGCGTGCAGTAAAGATCCGGCCGATTGAAGCCCTGAGATCAGAATAGTAATATGTTAATTTGAAAATAAAATAATTTGAAAAAATAATGATTGGCTTTAATGTTTAAATATTTAAATCCTCTCAATTAATTTTTCTCCTTTTAATCGTAAAAAATAAACTAGATATATGAAAAAGAAATTCACTTGGAAAAAAGCCATTTATATTGTACTCGGGCTTTTATTTGCAGTGGCATTGATCTTCGGGATCGGGTATCTCGTAAAATCAAATTCTAAAGAAAGTGAAGCTTTCCTGACCAGAAAACCAAAATACCAGGACATGGAAGACAAGGTGATGGCGACAGGGAAGATCATTCCAAAAGAAGAGATCGAGATCAAGCCGAATATTGCAGGAATCATTGATAAAATTCTGGTGGATGAAGGAGATAAGGTAACGGCAGGACAGCTGATTGCTACAGTAAGAATCATTCCTAATATTGCTGATGTAAACAATGCTCAGCAGGAAGTGGTGAATTCTCAGCTGCAGATCAGCAACGCTAAAATGAATGTGGATAATATGCAGAAGCAATATTCTATGCAGGAAAAACTGTACAAGCAAGGCGTTATTTCCAAGCAGGAGTACTTGAACTCTCAGCAGCAACTGTTTTCACAGCAGCAGGCCCTTAGAAATGCCAACCAGCAGCTGGCTACAGCTCAAAAAAGATTACAGATCGTAAAAACGGGGGCTACTCCGGAACTTCAGGGTCTTGCAACAACGCAGATCCGTTCAAAAGCAGCAGGTACTGTTCTTGAAGTTCCTGTAAAAGTAGGAAGCCAGGTAATCGAGGCTAACTCATTCAACGCAGGGACAACCATCTGCTCCATTGCAGACCTTAATTCTCTGATCTTTCAGGGAGAAATAGATGAAGCTCAGGCAGGAAAACTGAAGCAGGGAATGGATATGAAAATCGTGATCGGTGCCCTTCAGAACAAAACATTCCCGGGAAAACTGACCATGATTGCTCCTAAGGGAAAAGATAATCTGGGAACGATAAAATTCCCGGTAGAAGGTGACGTAAACAACCCTAACAACGAATACATCAGAGCCGGTTTTTCTGCTAACGGTGAAATTGTCCTGAAATCTGAAAAAAATGCATTGCTTTTGGATGAATCACTTATTCAGTACGAAAAGAAAAACGGAAAAGATACCCCTTTTGTAGAAGTGAAACAGCCGGATGGAAAGTTCAAGAAAGTATATGTGAAATTAGGGGCCAGCGACGGGATCAATGTTCAGATCCTTTCAGGAATCACCAAAGACTCTGAAGTGAAAGTATGGAACCCTTCCGATAAGGACAAGGAAGAGCTTAAAGAAAAGAAAAAATAGTAAACAATCACTATATATTTAAACTGTAAGATCCTGGGAAATTTTTTCTCAGGATTTTTATTGTTTAAATGGATGTAATGGATATTTTTAATAAATTGTCTTACAAGAAACAGTAACCATACAATCTCATAACTATGAAGAAAAGCTACCTGATTCTCTTTTTCTTTATCATTGTAAAATTCATCCTCCAATATTCTCTGATCAGCTCCGAATATGAGTTACACAGAGATGAATACCTCCATCTGGATCAGGGCAATCATCTGGCTTGGGGATATCTTTCCGTTCCTCCGGTGAATTCATGGCTGGCCTGGCTCGTTAAAACACTCGGAGGGTCCATATTTTGGGTGAAATTTTTCCCGGCATTCTTCGGAGCAATGACCATTGTTGTTGTATGGAAAATTATTGATGAGCTTCAGGGTAGTTTGTATGCCAAAATATTGGCTTCAACAGGGATTTTGCTTTCAGTACTTCTTCGCATCAATTTGCTTTTTCAGCCAACTTCCCTGGAGGTATTGCTATGGACCCTTATCTATTATGTTCTGATCCTGTATTTTAATTCCGAAAAAGTAAAATGGCTCTACCTTGCTGCAGTAATCTTTGGAATAGGCTTTTTGAATAAATATAATATTGTCTTTTCCGTATTGGGAATTATTCCTGCCGTTCTACTGACCAGACAAAGAAAAATATTTGCTCAGCCTCATCTTTATGGTGCGGCCTTCGTAGCTGTATTAATTATGCTTCCTAACCTGATCTGGCAATACAAATTCGATTTTCCAGTTGTTTCACATATGAAAGAACTTTCGGAAAGACAACTGGTTCATGTTGACCGGTTCGATTTTTTTAAATCCCAGATCCTTTTCTTTATAGGCTCGTTATTGGTCATTATTGCAGGCTTTTATGCGTTGTTATTTTACAAACCGTTTGAGAAATTCAGATCTTTCTTTTGGGCATATGTCATAACTATTGCCCTGTTTTTATTTTTCAAAGCTAAAGATTATTACGCTGTTGGGATTTATCCGGTTTTCATAGCATTCGGGGCTGTTTTTCTGGCGCACGTCTTTGATAAAAGTTGGAAAAAGTTTCTTAAGCCTGTTTTTATCCTTGTTCCTGTACTTCTGTTTCTGCCTCTGTATAATCTTGCTTTCCCCAATAAAAGTCCGGAATACATAATCAACCATCCTGAAAAATATAAAAAAATGGGATTGCTCCGCTGGGAAGACGGTAAAGACCATCCGCTGCCCCAGGATTTTGCAGATATGCAGGGATGGAAAGAGCTTGCCCAAAAGGTTGATAAGGAATATTCTCAGCTTTCAGAAAGTGGCAGGACTTTGGTTCTTTGTGATAATTATGGACAGGCAGGAGCTGTTAATTACTATTCCAAAAAAGGAGTACAGGCAGTCTCCTTTAATGCGGATTACATCAATTGGTTTGATCTCAGTAAAAAATACGATAACCTGATCCGGGTAAAAGAATTTTCCAAAGAAGAAGATGAATTAAAAGAGACAGGTTCTTATTTCGAAAACTCCAAAGCCGCAGATTCCATTGTCAATAAATTTGCCCGTGAAAAAGGAACTACAATCTTTAGTTTTAAAGGAGCAAAAATTGACATCCGTACAAATATCAGGGAGGAAATTAATGAGGTGAAGCACAGATATTAACACTTAATTAACTATAATGGATCATATCATAGGGTGAAATATTTTCTAATTTCGCTGTAATTGTAATGCCCTATGAAATCACTATCCAAAATTTTATTTTTATCCTCAGCTTTGTTATTTTTAAGCTGCAGTTCTCAGAAAGAAACTCAGAAGGCCCAAGTAGTCTATAAAACAGATAACCTCTCCATCATTCAACTGTCCAACGGTATTTATCAGCACATTTCCTATCTGAATACAGATTCCTTTGGAAAAGTAGAATGTAATGGGATGATTGTGAAAGACGGAAATGAAACCGTAATCCTGGATAGCCCTGCCAATGATAAAAGTACAGAGGAATTGATTTCATGGATTAAGAATAACCTTCATTCCAAAGTGAATGCTGTTGTGGCAACCCATTTCCATGATGACTGTGTAGGCGGACTGAAAGAGTTTGGCAAAAATAATATTCCGTCTTATGCCAACAATAAAACTATTGAACTGGCAAAGCAAAATGGAGCAAATGTTCCGGAGCATGGATTTAATGATACCATCACACTGAATGCCGGAAAACACAAAATTTTGGTGAAATACTTTGGAGAAGGACATACAAAAGACAATGTAGTAGCCTATATTCCTGATGAGAAAGCAATGTTCGGAGGCTGTCTGATCAAAGAAATGGATGCTACAAAAGGATATCTCGGAGATGCCAATGTTCAGGCCTGGTCCCAAACCGTTGAAAAAGTAAAAGCCCAATACCCTGATGTCAAACTTATAATTCCGGGACATGGAGAAACAGGTGGGATAGAACTCCTGGATTACACCATAAAACTCTTCAAAAATAATTGATTCACAGATCATATTCGACAATAAATATGACTGACAGCTGATTTTAAATTTTAATAAGTTTAAAATCAGCTGTTTCTTTTTTTAATCTTTTTATTATTGTAATAAAATATTAATGCAACAATATTGCATTAATGAGATTTTATTTTAACTTTGTGGTGAGAAGCGAACAGCTGAAAAACAGACTAACATTCAATATTATTTAGTAAAATGAAAAATTTCGAGGTTATTATTATAGGCGGAAGCTATGCCGGATTATCAGCAGGAATGTCTTTAGGAAGATCATTAAGAAATACCCTGATCATAGACAGTGGGAAACCATGTAACAGACAGACGCCCCATTCACATAACTTTATTACCCATGACGGAAAAGTGCCAAAAGAAATTGCTGATCTTGCCCGCAAGCAGGTCGAAGCATATGATACAGTGAAGTTTCATGAAGATTCTGTCATAAAACTGAGAAAAACAGATGAAGGATTTGAAACGGAAACTTCTGGGGGCGAAAAATTTTACGCTAAAAAACTGATTTTGGCATCAGGAGTGATTGACCTCATGCCTGATATTCCCGGATTTGCAGAATGCTGGGGAATTTCAGTTCTCCACTGCCCGTACTGCCATGGCTATGAAGTGAGAGATGAAGTAACCGGAATTTTTTCAGATGGTGATATGGCCTTTGAATTTTCAAAACTGGTGTATAACCTGACAAAGAATCTCTTCATATTCAGTAATGGCCAATCGGCTCTTTCAAAAGATCAGAAAAACAAACTGGCCCAGAATAATATCATTCTTGTTGAAGATGAAATTGAAAAAATAGAGCATGAAAACGGAAACATCCGGAAAGTCATCTTTAAAAGCGGAAAAGAAATCTCCTTGAAAGCACTGTATGCCAAAATACCTTTTGAGCAGAACATCAATGCTTCAGGATATCTTGGCTGTGAGCTTACCGAACATGGGTTTATCAAAATTGACTCTATGCATAAAACCAATATTTCCGGTGTTTTTGCTTGTGGTGACAATGTCACCATGATGAGGTCTGTAGCCAATGCTGTTGCCCAGGGAAATTTCACAGGAGCTATTGTCAATAAAGAGCTTGCAGAAGAAAGTTTTTAATTATATATTATAAATTGGTGCCGTCCCCGCAGAAATTTTCTGTGGGGATTTTTTACTTAAAATTTTGTTGCTAAAATATATTATCGTAATATTGCGATATAATAAAAAATATGGGGGCTACAAAAACAGATTTCTTTACAGATGAGCAGAATAAGATCGCTGTCATTGCAAAAGCTTTGGGACATCCGGCAAGAATTGCCATCATTGAATATCTTCTGAAAGTTAATGAATGCATCTGCGGAGATATTGTTAATGAATTGCCTCTTGCACAGCCTACCGTTTCCCAGCATCTGAAAGAATTAAAGAATGCAGGCCTGATCAAAGGAAACATTGAAGGCAATTCTGTATGTTACTGTATCGATGAAAAAGCGTTCGAAATTTTAAATGCTTTCTTTTCAAATATTATTTCCACCGTTAAAAAGCAGAATTGCTGCTAAATTTTTTTTTGAATTGAATCATCGTAATATTGCATTATAACAATTAAAATATTGAATTATGAAATTATCAGACATTAAAAGCATTTTACCAGGCTTGGAAAATGTAGAATTCCAACTGGAGGACGGAAGATTTGTACCGGAACACTTCCACGTTACTGAGATAGGAATGGTTACCAAAAACTTCATCGATTGCGGAGGAACTATCAGAAGAGAAGAACGCATAAATTTTCAGCTCTGGAATGCGGAAGATTACGAACACCGTCTTAAACCCGGAAAATTATTACATATTATTAATTTGTCAGAAGAGAAGCTGGGAATCGGAGATTTTGAAATTGAAGTAGAATATCAGGATCAGACTATTGGAAAATATGATCTGGAATTTAACGGTAACAACTTTATCTTAAAAAATAAACTGACGGCTTGTTTAGCTACAGACGCCTGTGGAATTCCTCAGGAAAAGCAAAAAATAAGCTTAAGCGGACTGAAGGCTAATCAGGATTCTAGCTGTACACCAGGTTCGGGCTGTTGCTAATATTAACCTTTATAATGACTGAAATGTATCTTAAATTGACAAAATATATAGAAGAACTTCTTTCTATAGAGATCGGCGAAGAAAGAAAAGCTGTTCTGCAGCCATTAATAGATTTTATAGAGCAGAAAAAAAGAAATCAAGAATCAATATCTATTAATTTTATCTGTACCCATAATTCCCGGAGAAGCCATCTGGCACAAATCTGGGCACAAACTGCATCCGCCTATTTTAAAATCTCTAATGTAAACTGCTATTCCGGAGGTACAGAGGCAACTGCTTTATTTCCTAAAGTTGCTGAAACATTGATGGAAGCTGGCTTTCATATTTGGAAATTAAGTGAAAGCGAAAACCCTGTATATGCTGTTAAGTATTCTGAAAATGCTTTACCTGTCCTTGGATTTTCTAAAAAATACGATGATCATTTTAATCCAAATACAGGTTTTGCTGCAGTTATGACCTGCTCCCAGGCAGATGAAGGATGCCCTTTCATTTCAGGTGCAGAGAAACGTATTCCTGTTACCTTTGAAGATCCGAAAATCTCAGATAGCACACCTGAACAAACCAGAATATACAGTGAAAGAAGTCTACAAATCGGGGCCGAAATGTTTTACGTTTTTTCCCAAATAAATCATTAAAAATGAAGACCAAATTAAAATTTCTTGACCGGTATTTAACCCTTTGGATTTTTCTGGCTATGATCATCGGAGTCGGTTTGGGATATTTTTTTCCTGGCATCTCTGTAATAACAAATTCATTTTCTTCAGGTACGACTAACATACCTTTAGCTGTCGGCTTAATTCTGATGATGTATCCACCTCTTGCGAAGGTAGATTATAGCTTATTGCCACAAGTGTTCCGGGATAAAAAAGTAATATCCGTTTCGTTATTATTAAACTGGGTCGTAGGTCCAGTCTTAATGTTTGTTTTAGCTGTTATTTTTCTTAAGAATGAGCCGGATTTTATGATAGGGCTGATTCTTATAGGCCTGGCAAGATGCATTGCCATGGTTATTGTCTGGAATGATCTGGCAAAAGGAAACCGGGAATATGCAGCTTTGCTGATCGCCTTAAATAGTATTTTTCAAATTATATCCTATAGCTTTATGGTATGGCTGTTTATTAATATTCTTCCTCAAAAATTAGGATTGGGTAATTTTAATGTTTCTGTACCTATCAGCGACGTAATGGAAAGCGTTTTAATTTATCTGGGAATTCCTTTTTTAGCCGGTTTTCTAAGCCGTTATTTTCTTACGAAACTCAAAGGAAAAGAATGGTACAGCCAAAAATTCATTCCAGTCATATCACCTGTTACTTTATACGCCTTATTATTTACGATTGTCTTAATGTTTAGCCTAAAAGGGGATAAAATATTGGAACTGCCCATGGACGTGGTAAAAATTGCAATTCCACTGATCATTTATTTTGTATTGATGTTTTTTATTAGTTTTTCAATAAACAAATGGCTCAAAGTTCCTTATGATAAAAATGTCTCCATTGCTTTTACGGCGACAGGAAATAATTTTGAATTGGCTATTGCAGTAAGTATTGCTGTTTTTGGAATTCATTCCTCACAGGCTTTTGTAGGAGTTATCGGTCCTTTAGTGGAAGTTCCTATATTGATATTATTGGTTAAAGCAAGTTTGTATTTAAAAAGCAGGTATAAATTGGAGTAAAAAAGTCACCATTGATGGTAAATTACTGCATAATGCCTGAAATTTTATTCCAAAATCGGATTTTAGGATAAAGAAATCTTACAGGAAATTCCGTACATTTGGGGTGAAAAATTTCAAAAACTAAAAGTAAAATGGACATTATTTTCGACCTGATTGAAAAAGAGAGACAAAGACAATCCCATGGATTAGAGCTTATTGCATCAGAAAACTTTGTTTCTGAGAACGTAATGAAAGCAATGGGAAGTGTACTGACCAACAAATATGCTGAAGGATATCCCGGAAAAAGATATTACGGAGGCTGTGAAGTAGTAGATGAGGTTGAAACATTAGCCATCGACAGAGCAAAAGAGCTTTTCGGTGTTGACTATGTTAATGTACAGCCGCATTCAGGATCTCAGGCGAATGCTGCCGTTTACCTTGCCGTTTTGAAAGCAGGAGACAAAATCATGGGTATGGATCTTTCAATGGGAGGACACCTTACTCATGGTTCAGGGGTTAATTTCTCAGGAATTCAGTATCAGGTGGTTTCTTATGGTGTTCAGAAAGAAACAGGACTTATCGATTACGATCAGATGAGAGAGGTTGCTTTGAGAGAAAGACCGAAAATGCTTATTGCAGGTTTCTCGGCCTATTCAAGAGATCTTGATTATGCTAAATTCAGAGAGGTTGCGGATGAGATCGGGGCTACACTTTGGGCAGATATTGCTCACCCGGCTGGTTTAGTGGCCAAAGGGCTGTTGAACTCTCCGTTTGAACACTGTCATGTAGTAACGACTACTACCCACAAGACTTTAAGAGGTCCAAGAGGAGGAATGATTATGATGGGCAAAGACTTTGAAAATACATATGGCCACAAAACGCCGAAAGGAGAAACAAAAATGATGAGCCAGGTATTGGATGGAGCCGTTTTCCCTGGAATTCAGGGTGGGCCGCTTGAGCATGTTATTGCTGGTAAAGCAGTTGCTTTCGGAGAGGCATTGGATGGTCAGTTCGAGACTTATGCCAAGCAGGTTAAATCTAATGCACAGGCACTGTCAAAAGCTATGACTGACAGAGGCTTCAATATTGTAAGCGGTGGTACAGATAATCACTTAATGTTGGTAGACCTTAGAAATAAGAATGTAAACGGAAAAGAAACAGAAAAAGCTTTAGTGCTTGCAGATATTACATGTAACAAAAATATGGTTCCTTTTGATGACAAGTCGCCATTCACCACTTCCGGTATCAGATTGGGAACGGCAGCGATCACGACAAGAGGCCTTAAAGAAAACGATATGGATACGATTGCGGGACTAATTTCTGATGTGGTTGACAATATTAAAAATGAAGAAGTTATTGCTTCGGTAAGAAAGAAAGTAAATGAACTGATGGAAGGCAAAGCCCTGTTCAACTATTAATTTGATTAAAAAACATTATAATAAAGAATGGGCATCTGTCCATTCTTTTTCATATCTATTATGGAGAAGAAATCTTTCACCTTTGATGAAATAAAGCTGAAACTGGTAAATTACTGCGTTTATCAGGACCGCTGTCATGCAGAAGTTGAGCAAAAAATGAAAGAATTTCTGCTGATTGATGAGGCAAAAGATGAAATTATCCTCTACCTTCTGAAAGAGAATTATCTTAACGAAGAAAGGTTTACACGCAGCTATATTAGGGGAAAGTTTTATATCAAGCACTGGGGTAGAAATAAGATAAGAATGCATCTTAAGCAAAAACAGATCTCGGAAAAGCTAATTAACAGCTGTTTTGATGAAATAGATGAAGATGATTATGAAAAAATGATCAGGAAAATCTTCGAAGATTATTATTCCAGGCAAAAAGGAATGCAGGAATATCAGAAAAAATCTAAAACAATAAAATATTTAATGAGCAGAGGCTTTGAATATGAAAAAATAAGTGATACTTTTGACGAAACATAAATAGATAATTGAAAAAAGAAAAAATTTGGCTTTCACCTCCTCATATGGGAGGAAGTGAGCTTGAATATATACACAACGCATTTGATACCAACTGGATTTCCCAATACGGCTCTAACATAGATGAATTTGAAAAGAGCCTGGAAAATTACTTAGGCAACAATTCGCATGTCACAGCTTTGTCTTCCGGTACTGCAGCTATCCATCTGGCATTGAGATTATTAAATGTAGAAGAAGGAGATTTTGTGATCTGCCAGTCTTTTACCTTTGTAGCCTCTGCCAATCCTATTCTTTATCTTAAAGCCATTCCTGTATTCGTAGATAGTGAAAGCGAGACTTGGAATATGTGTCCAAATGCCCTGGAAGATGCCGTAAAGCATTGCATACAGCAGGGAAAAAAGCCTAAAGCTATTATTGCAGTATCCTTATACGGAATGCCCTTTATGGCAGCAGAAATACTCCAGATCTCAAGAAAATATGAAATTCCTATTGTTGAAGACAGTGCAGAAGCACTGGGAAGTAAATATAAAGGACAGCCCTGCGGAACTTTTGGAGACCTTTCTGTTATAAGTTTTAACGGAAATAAAATTATTACAACCGGTGGCGGCGGAATTTTGATCTCAAGAAATGTACAATTCAAAAACAGAGCACTTATTCTTGCAACACAAGCCAAGGATAATGCAGAATTTTACAGCCATTCTGAATTAGGATATAATTACAGAATGGATAATATTGCAGCAGGGATCGGAAGAGGACAGATGGAAACACTGGACGAAAAAATCAAACAGAAAAGAAAAAATCATGATTTTTATCAAGAACTGGTGAAAAATAATGAAAATATTGAGCTGTTTTCTGCTCCCAATAATGACTTTTTTTCAAACTATTGGCTTAATACCGTTATTTTAAAAAATGAGCTTTCAAAAGAAAAGCTTAGAGAGATATTTTCACAGAATGATATAGAAACCAGATATCTATGGAAACCAATGCACCTTCAGCCCCTATATAAAAAGTGTGATTTTTTTGGAAATAATTTATGTGGTACACTTTTTGACACAGGACTTTGCCTGCCGTCCGGGACCAATTTAACAAATGATTATAGATCTAGAATTTCTGAAGTTTTAGAAAATGAAATTCATTAAATTTGTTTAAAATTTAAGGATAGATAGGATTTTATTTTATTTTTGTATCCATTCTTAAAGAATTAATATTAATAAAAGCAGGTGTTAACCTATTTAAACATGAACACATATTCAGACAATGTATAACTCTCTTAGAAAAAAAATATTTGGAGGTGATAATGTTGTCAATCTCTCAGACGTAAGATATCTTCCCAGATGGATAATACTTGTAATAGATATTATTATTCTGGTAATGTCTTTATTTCTTTCTACTTATACTATTGAAAAAATTACCCAAAAAGAGTTTATTTATCATGAAGATAAAAGCATTGTTTTTGCCTTTATTATTTTGATAAATACAATCTTTATGTATTTTTTCAAAACTTATGCAGGAATTATAAGGCACTCTACGTTTATTGATCTTTTCAAACTGCTGATTTCCTGCTTCTGTACTATGACAGTAGTAGGATTAGTCAACCTTATTTATTTCTGGTCTACAGGCGGAAAGTTTATACTGACACCATTCCTGATACTCTACTTTATCATTTCTTTTATGGGACTGTTTCTTTTCAGATTGTATGTGAAAGAATTTTTCCATATCGTCAGAGAATATAGAAGAAGTGCTCTGAAAAAAAGGATTTTGGTATTGGGTATTGATGAGCAATCTATTGCTATAGCCCGTGCTATTTTAGATAATCCAAGCCTGCCTTATCAGGTAGTAGGATTTCTTACGCAGAGAACAGACTCCAAAAGAGCTTCTTTATTAGGAAAGCCTATCTACGAAAAAAGTAGAATTGAAGAATCTACAAAAGACGATCTTATTATTGACGGAGTCATTATTGTAAAAGAAATGATGTCTAAAGATGAAATGAACTCATGGGTTAATTTATTTTTAGAAAAAGACTTAAATATTTTCAAAGCTCCATCTGTACAGAAATTAAGAGACAGTGATTTGGGGGGAGCAATCAGGAATCTTCAGATAGAGGATCTTCTTAACAGGAAACCAATAAAAATAGAAAGCGAAGAGGTTAAAAGCAGACACTTTAATAAAAACATATTAGTAACTGGTGGTGCCGGGTCTATTGGAAGCGAAATCGTAAGACAGGTAGCCCAGTTTAATCCTGCATTGATTGTTGTTCTGGATCAGGCTGAAACTCCGTTATATGATATTGAGCTCGAAATGAAGGAAAAATTTCCTCATATCAGATTTAAATTTGTTTTGGCTGATGTTTCAAATATACATAGAGTTGAACCTATATTTCAGATCTATAACTTTTCAATGGTATACCATGCTGCCGCTTATAAACATGTTCCATTGGTTGAGGAAAATCCTAATGAAGCTATCCGTGTTAACGTTTTAGGATCAAAAAATATTTCACTTTTATCAAGCCGTTATAAAGTCAACAGATTTGTAATGATATCTACAGATAAAGCTGTAAATCCTACGAATGTAATGGGAGCTTCTAAAAGAGCAGCGGAGTTGTTCGTTCAATCCTTACAGCATGTTGAAGGAAATAAAACAAAATTTATTACAACAAGATTTGGAAACGTGTTAGGTTCAAACGGTTCTGTTATTCCACATTTTAAGCGACAGATTGAAGCTGGGGGACCAGTGACGATTACTCATCCTGATATCGTAAGATATTTTATGACGATTCCTGAAGCTTGCGAACTAGTTCTCCAGGCAGGAACAATGGGACAGGGAGGAGAAATTTTTGTTTTCGATATGGGAGAGCCGGTAAAAATACTTGATCTTGCGAGAAGAATGATTAAATTATCAGGTTTTGAACCTAACATTGATATAAAAATTATCTATACAGGTCTTAGACCAGGTGAAAAACTGTATGAAGAGCTTTTAAGCGATAATGCTAAAACACTTCCTACTCATAATGAAAAGATCATGATTTCTAAAGATCCAACTATGGAATTCCTGGAAATAGAAAGCCTCATTAAGTTGATTACTGATGCTTCTGTAATGGAAGATAAAGTAAATGTAGTCAAGCTTTTAAAAACAATTGTTCCGGAGTTTAAGAGCAATAATTCTGTGTATGAACAATTAGATAAATAGAAAAATATAAATGTATATTTGTACAATTTTAAAAATATGAAGAGTAAAATATTAGGGGTATTTTCTATATTCTTATTAGTATCCTGCAAAGTTAAAGAAAATGCTAAGAATGATTTGAACTATATGCAAAATATAGAGAATGTTGCTATAGAAGCTTCTTCAAAAAATTCTAATTCTACAATACAAGTCGGTGATCAATTAGTAATTTTGATCACTGCAAAAGATATGGATGTTGTCAAAGCATTTAATCAAAATTATTCATCTTCTGAACTGATTCAAACCAACTCTCTTGCTGGAGGAAATACACCTAATCAAGGCTTAACAACTATTAGTGGTCCCACCTATATTGTAGATTCTGAAGGAAATATAGATTTTCCGATAATAGGAAAACTTAATACTACTGGGAAAACATTAATGGATTTCAAAGATAAGCTTAGATCAGAAATGACTCGTTACGTCATTAATCCGACTGTTAGTATTAGATTGGCAAATTTTAAAATCACTGTTTTAGGAGAGGTAACTAGGCAGGGAGATTATGTAATCTCTAATGGACAAGCAACTATTTTAAATGCACTTGGTATGGC
This sequence comes from Chryseobacterium lathyri, assembly GCF_003290185.1. Taxonomy (GTDB): domain Bacteria; phylum Bacteroidota; class Bacteroidia; order Flavobacteriales; family Weeksellaceae; genus Chryseobacterium; species Chryseobacterium lathyri. The sequence continues at coordinate 148,051 of NZ_QNFY01000006.1, forward strand.
TGGTGATTTAACGGCATATGGTAAAAGAGATAATGTTTTGGTGATAAGAACTGAAAATGGACAGATTTCTCATGGTAAAATAAATTTGCAGGATGCAAATTTGATTAATTCACCTTATTACAATTTGAAGCAAGGTGATGCTATCATTGTAGCCTCTACTAACACAAAAGATTTAGCATCTAAACAAAACCCAAATACAGGATTATATTTAACGGCTGCTTCAATTGCTATTACAGCAGCGGCAGTTATTGTAAGTTTAATCAAGAAGTAAAAAATTAATGGATAACCAAAAAAAACTGTATTCTTCAGAAGGAGAAAATTCAAATAATATCAATGAAATTATTAAACCTTATTTAAGAAATTGGAAATGGTTTGTTCTTTCAGCGTTTTTATGTGTACTTGTTACTTATTTCGCTTTGAAATTTGTAACTCCTGTTTACAATATAGAAACAACAGTGCTTGTAAAAGATTCTAAGAATTCTCCTGCTGCAGGAAGTGATATAGGTATTCTTCGAGATTTGTCTGGATTTGGAGGGATGAAAACCAATAGTATAGACAATGAGATTGAGCTTTTTAAGTCTAAGAAACTTATGAGAGATGTTGTGAAATCTCAAGACTTACAAGTTGATATCTTTGCGGAAAAGAAAATTGGAAGTATTGAGCTATATAAACAATCTTCTCCAATTCAAGTTAAGGTTGTTTCAGAAAAGCCATTATCTGAGTTTCCTAAAGATCCTGTCAATTTAAAAATAATTGGTGATGAATTACATCTTAATTCAGATGAATTGGGTAAAGAAATTGTTTCAAAATTTGGTAAAACGATAAATTTACCATATGTGACAGTTATTATTGTTAAAAATAATGAATTTAATCCTTTAACTACAAAGGATATAAATACTAACGAATTACAGCTTAGAATATTACCAATAGAAAAGAAAGTTTCATATTTTCAAAATATTTCTAAGGTTGGTACTGTTAGTAAAGATGCTACTGTTTTGGGATTATCAATGAAATATCCTCAACGTGAAAAGGCTATTGACATACTTAATGCGTTAGTTGTTGCCTATAACAATGATGCTATTTCAGACAAAAACTTAGAATCTACAAAAACATTAGATTTTATTGAAGACAGAATTAAAAAGCTTTCCAGCGAACTTGGTGAGGTAGAAAGTCAAAAAGAAATATTTAAAGCAAAAAATAATCTTACAGATCTTGAAACAGAAGCCAAAATAAATTTAGAAAGTTCTGCTTCTGCAAGAAGTAAGCAATTAGAAATTGATGGGCAGCTAGAATTAACAAATTCTTTAATTGCTTTTGTTTCGAAGCAAGGACAGTTTCAGGTCCTGCCTGCTAATGTAGGTTTAAATAATACTGATGCAACAAGTGGTATCTCTATATATAATCAGCTGATAATGCAGCGTAACAGATTATTAGAATCTGGGACTACAGAAAATCCAGCTGTGGTTGATATTACCAAACAAATTAATTCGATGCGGGCTACAATAGCACAGAGTTTACAGAGAAATAAAGAAGGTTTGGAGTTAGCAAGAAATGAGTATGTGGGCGAGCAAAATAAGGTTTCAGATAAAATATCTAAGCTTCCTTCCATAGAAAGACTATTCAGGGGTATTGAAAGACAGCAGCAGATTAAAGAAAATTTATATCTTCTTCTTCTTCAGAAAAGAGAGGAAACTGCAATTGGATTGTCTATTATGGCACCAAAGGCAAGAGTCATTGATACAGCCTATGCTTCAAATTCTCCAGTATCACCTCAGAAAGGCATTATATTATTTGCTGCTTTAATCGTTGGGTTCTTGATTCCTTTTGCAATTATTTACTTATTTGGATTATTGAATAATAAAGTTGTTTCTAAACATGATCTTGAACATTTAATACATCGTCCTGTAATTGCAGAATTACCAAGTTTGGAGAAAGGGGACTCGGATATTGTTCAAATGAATGATATTACTCCTATGGCTGAAGCATTTAGAATTTTAATAACGAATATGAATTTTATGCTTCCTAAAGGTAACGTTAAAGGAAAAGTTGTATTTGTTACTTCAACAGTTAAAGGAGAGGGCAAAACTTTCACCTCTGTCAATTTAGCCTTAACATTGGCAAATCCAAAGAAAAAGGCAATTATAATTGGTTCAGATATTAGAAATCCTCAACTACAGAGATATAATCCTTCAAGAAAAGGATTGGCAGGGCTTACTGAATATTTACACTCAAACCAAACTCAGCTTGAGGATATAGTTCATGTTTCGTCTTTTAACCCGCATTTAGATGTGATCTATTCAGGAATGATTCCCCCTAATCCTACTGAGTTGTTATCGAATGGTAGATATGAAGTCTTGGTGGAGCAACTTAAATTAAAATATGATTATATTATTTTAGATACTGCACCATTACTTTTAGTTACAGATACTTTTTTGATTTCAGATATGGCGGATGTTACTATTTATGTGACAAGATCAAATTATACTGAAAAATCTTTAATTGAATTTGCTAATACTAATGTAAACCAAAATAAAATTAAAAATGTTGGGTTTGTGTTAAATGATATTAGCCATGAAAACTTAGGTTATAATAATAAATATGGTTACGGATATACTTTTGAAAAGAAAACTTGGTTTCAAAAAATAAAAGATAGATTTTAAATGAAAAAGATTTTAATTACAGGAGGTGCAGGGTTTATAGGCTCAAATCTTACCGAGTACTTTTTAGAGAAAGGATATGAAGTTATTTGTTTGGATAATTTTTCTACTGGCCATCGCCTTAATATTGAATCTTTTCTAGCGAATCCAAAATATAGACTTATTGAAGGTGACATCCGTAATTTTGAAACCTGTACAATGGCGGTACACGGTGTAGATTATATACTACATGAAGCCGCATTAGGATCAGTTCCCAGATCAATAAAAGACCCTCAAACGTCTAATGAAGTTAATGTTTCTGGCTTTTTAAATATGTTAGTAGCAGCAAGAGATGCAAATGTTAAAAGATTTGTTTATGCTGCTTCATCTTCAACATATGGTGATTCTCAAGTTTTACCGAAAGTGGAAGACGTAATTGGACGCCCATTGTCTCCATATGCAATTACAAAATATGTTAACGAACTATATGCAGATATCTTTAGTAAAACTTATGGGATGGAGTGTATTGGTTTGCGTTACTTTAACGTTTTTGGACGCCGTCAGGATCCCAATGGAGTTTATGCAGCAGTTATTCCTTTATTCGTAAAACAATTTATCAGTGGGCAATCGCCAAAAATTAATGGGGTAGGAGATTATTCCAGAGATTTTACTTATATTGATAATGTTATTCAGATGAATGAATTAGCAATGTTAACAGAAAATCAGGAGGGAATTAATACTGTTTACAATACTGCGGTAGGAGAACGAACTACCTTAAATGATTTGGTACTGTGTCTAAAAAAATTGTTAAGCAATTATGATGAAAAAATAGCTAATATTGAAATAATATATGGACCTCAACGACAAGGTGATATTCCTCACTCATTGGCATCAATAGAGAAAGCGAAAAAATTATTAAGCTATTCACCTAGCCATACTCTTGAAGAAGGGCTGGGAGAGGCTGTTAAATGGTATTGGGATAACCTAAGATAAAATTATATGAATGATTTTAGGGCGGATATCCAGGGGTTAAGAGCTCTAGCGGTTTTTTTAGTGTTTATTTTCCATATTTCTTTTTCCTCTTTACCTGGAGGATTTCTAGGAGTAGATATTTTTTTTGTCATTTCTGGTTATTTAATTTCTGGTATTATTTTAAGCAAAAAAGAAAAAGGAAACTTTACATTTACAAATTTTTATATTGGAAGGCTTAAACGTATAGTTCCAGTCTACTACATTGTTTTAATAGCTGTACTAATTGCAGCAATTATTATCTATTTGCCAAGTGATATTTTGCAACTTAGAATGAACGCTTTCTGGTCTTCAATTTTTGCTTCAAACGTATATTTTTCTACTTTAGATACTTATTTTGGAGCATCAAGTATAGAGAATCCTTTTCTTCATACTTGGACGTTAGCCATCGAAATGCAGTTTTATTTTTTGTTACCGCTATTACTTTTCTTTGTCAACAAAAAATGGCTGCCAACTCTATTGATTATTCTAATAATTGGCCTTTTAGGTTATTCATTGTGTGGAACCTATTTGTTAGATCTTAAAAGCCAAATGTACTTTTCTTTACCAGCAAGAATTCCTGAGTTTTGTATTGGAGCTTTATTTGCAGTTAAACAAGATTATTTAAAGAAGGTTGGAAGTACAACACTCAATTGCATATCAGCAGTTAGTTTGATTATAATCATTGTTTGTTCTTTTCTATTTTCCGAAAAATCCGATTATCCTGGGTATTTGGTTATTTTTCCTTGTATAGCGACAGCGTTTTTACTCGTCAATAAAGTTAGTTTTATTAACAAGAAAATTCTTAGCAATAAAATAGCAGTGCATATTGGAGAATTGTCATATTCTATCTACTTATGGCATTGGCCTATAATGGCATTATATCGATATTACAAAAGTAGCAATGAATTTAATTTTAGTGAAATTGCTTTAATAACAGTCTCTACTTACTTGCTATCCTTATTCACCTATTATACAATAGAAAAATATTTTAGAAAAACAAATAACGTTAGGTTTTTTACTCTTTTCAGTATTCCTGTTATTACTCTTGGATTATTGACTGTGTTATTACCACGAATAAATACCTATTTTTATAAAATACCAGATAAGTATTCTCGACCGGTTTTTGGCCTTAAATCACATTCCTACGATTTTAAAGAAGTTGAAAGTTTCGGGAATCTAATTGAAAAAAGAGATTCAATTTTGTTAATTGGAGACAGTCATGCTTTAGCGTACAAGAATATTTTAAATAATCTGGGAAAATCACATTTTTTTAATTTCAGAACAGTAACAAATGACAGGTATCTTAATATTCCTGGTTTTACTGAACCTGATTTTTTAAATAAGGAATTGTTTATACAATATTCTAAGATAATGAAAGCTACCACTGAAGAAATAAAGAAAGCTAAAGTTATCTTCATTTGTTCAGTGTGGTTTGATGATTTGCCTACATTGCCAAGTGCACTAAATCAATTTTTGGGAAGCCTAGATAGCTCTCAAACAGTTATAGTCTTGCCAGACTACCCAACTCCTGATAATAATCCAATAAGAATTAATAGAGATTTTATTAAAAATCCTGACTCAAACTATAAATACAAAATTGGATATAAGCGCCTGCCTGCTAGAATCAAAAAAGTTTTGGAACGATACAAGAATGTACACGTGATCAATATTGATTTTAGAAGTAAATTAAAAGATATACCATTCAATAGAGACACATTAATGTACTATGATAAAGGACATTTAAATTTATATGGAACCGAAGTAGTATCTAAAGAATTTGATGAAGAATTTATGAATGGTATTAATAAAGCTTTACAAAAACATAAATAATGAAAGATTTTAAAATTGTGGTTATAGGGTTAGGATATGTAGGATTACCCTTAGCTCGCTTATTTGCAACTAAATATCCTGTGGTTGGTTTTGATATCAATCAACAAAGAGTTAAAGAACTAAATGAAGGGAAAGATATAACGCTAGAAGTTGAAGATGAGATTTTACAATCTGTACTAATAAAAGGAAATCCTTTTGAAGAAGGTGAAAATGGATTGTTTTGCTCAAACAGTATTACTGATATCCAAGAGGCAAATATTTATATAGTTACTGTTCCTACGCCTGTAGATAAGAATAACCGCCCGGATTTAACTCCTTTATATAAATCTTCTGAAACGGTAGGGAAAGTTCTTTCAGAAGGAGATATTGTGATTTATGAATCGACAGTATATCCTGGTGTTACAGAAGAAGAATGTATTCCCGTATTAGAAAAAGTTTCAGGATTAGTCTTTAACAAAGATTTTTATGCAGGGTATTCCCCAGAAAGAATTAACCCTGGAGATAAGGAACATACAGTGGAGAACATACTAAAAGTGACTTCAGGTTCTACACCGGAAATCGGCAAAATTGTGGATGAATTATACCAGTCTATTATCACTGCTGGTACACACCTTGCTCCAACCATTAAGGTTGCAGAAGCTGCAAAGGTTATTGAAAATTCTCAGAGAGATATTAATATTGCATTTGTGAATGAGTTGGCAAAAATTTTTAATATTTTAGGCATTGATACCCATGCTGTTTTAATAGCCGCATCTACAAAGTGGAATTTTTTACCATTTAAACCAGGACTAGTTGGTGGTCATTGCATTGGAGTTGACCCATACTATTTAGCACAAAAGGCTCAGGAACATGGTTATCATCCTGAAATTATCTTAGCTGGTCGTCGATTAAATGATTCTATGGGTGAATATGTTGCTTCACAGATTATAAAAACAATGATCAAGAAAAATATTAAAGTTAATGGAAGTAAAGTTTTAAATTTAGGAATCACTTTTAAAGAAAATTGTCCAGATGTTCGAAATACAAAGGCTGTAGATGTAATAAAAGGTCTGAAAGATTATTCCTTAGATGTTATGACCTATGATCCTTGGGCAAATCCTTTGGAGGTAGCACATGAGTATGGACTGTCTATTTATAATGAAATTCCAGATGAAAAATTTAATGTTATTGTATTAACTGTAGCTCATAAAGAATTTGTAGATTTTGATTTTAAGAAATATCTGATTGAGGGCGGGGTAATCTATGACATAAAAGGCTTTGTCCAACAAGATAATGTCACAAGATTATAAATAATTTACGGGAAATGTAGTCAGTTTTTATAATGGTAAAATTAATTAATTTTCTTCGAGAGGGATATAAAAATGAAAATGTTACTCAAGCTTTTGGGTTACTGGTTTCTACAATAGTAGGACTTGTTTTGGGCTTTGCAACCAATTCTCTTTTAACCCGTATCTTAGGGAAAGAACTTTATGGGGATTACGCATTGTTATTTAACATATATAGTTTTTGCCAGATAATTTTTAATTTCGGGATATTTTATACTATTTCAAGATTAGTTGCAATTAGTAATGATAAAGATAAAACAAGAGGTTATTATCTTGTAGGATTTTTCTTTGTTATAATACTTTTCATCCTAATGGCTGTGTCAGTTACAGTCTATGCGTTCTTTTCTGAAAATATGAATAAAAGCAGTTTTTTTAAAGTATTATTGATTTCTATACCACTTTCATGGATTTATTTGCTTACAACATTAAATGAAAATTATCTTCCCGGTGATAATAAGATCAACCTTTTGTCTTGGTCACGCCTGCTTCCTAAAATTTTTCTAGCAGGAATACTGGTTATTATTTTCTTCTATTTTAAAAATGTAAGTCTTGTAACTATCGTTTTACTTAATTACCTTACCTTTATAATTGCTTATCTATACGTTTTTGTAAAAATTAAACCTACATTTAAACAGTTTAAAAGAAGGCTTTCTGAAATATTGGTTGGAAATAAGCAATTTGGTTTTGATATTTATTTTGGAGCCCTGATAGCTTCTGGTAGTGGAAGCTTATCTGGAATATTAATCAGCCATTTTGGAGTCAACAATATAGAAGTAGGCTATTATACATTAGCTACTCTGCTGGCCTCACCTTTGTCTATGATTCCCAATATTATTGCAACAACACAATTTAAAAATTTTGCGCAAAGCCAATTTATACCACGAAAGTTGATATTCATGACATTTGGATTAAGCATTTTTCTTATGTTATTTATTATATTTACTTCTAATCTTATAGTTTCTGTTTTTTTTGGGAAAGAGTATCTTGAATCTGTGGTAATGTTGCAATATTTATCCATAGGATTTGTTCTTTATGGGATAGGAGATTTTTTTAATAGATTTTTATTGGCAAAAGGAAAAGGAAAAGAACTTAGGAATGCATCATTTCTTGTTGGTTTTACGTTACTAATAGCAAACATTATATTTATCTATTTATATAGAGGTGCAGGGGCTGCAGTTGCCCGTATTTTATCAGGCTTAATGTATGCATTGGTAATTTTATATTATTATAGAAAAGAAATTAAAGGATTATGATTTTTGCAATTTTTGTTTTCCTTTTATTATTGTGTATTATTTTCCCAAAATCCAAGATTATTGCGGGATGTGTTTTCCTGTTTATTTGGCAATTATGGGGCTGGAATAGCTGGAATGGAGATTACGAGCAATATGAATATTTTTATAATACAATTGGAAAATTTGGATTAGATGTTATTGATGTTGAAAAAGGGTATGCAATATTTAATAGTTTTATTTATAGTTTAGGCCTCGATTTTCAAGGTTTTATGATTGTTTATTCTTTTCTTATTTTAGGAATAATACTATATTTTACGACCATATCACCGTATCCTGCGGCATTTGCCATTTTATATTTTATTATTTTCATTATGGATTACGTTTTTATGCGTAATTATATGACTAATGCATTATTCTTCCTCTTCTTAACACTTGTTTTTAACAACTCTAAGTATTTGATATTGAAATCGGTGATTTTATTATTACTGGCCTTTACATTTCATAATACCGGAGTATTTTACTTTACATTCTTACTCGTTTTAAGAACTAAAATGAGTATTAAAAAACTTTCTCTTCTTATTTTAGGAATAATTATATTGCTCGCAACCTCTATGACAATATTTATTTCGTTTATTGGAAACAAGTTAATTGCCGGGAAAATACTTTATTACGCAACTGGGGATAGCCCGATAGGCCCTGCTGCAAGCCATGCAGTTATTGTATTTGCATTGTTATTATTTAGTTATTATACCAGGAATAAACAACTCGATCTTTCCTTGGAAAAAGAGCGGATTATAATTTTATTCCAAAAAGTGAATATAATAACACTTATATATATTCCCTTGTACTTTTTTATTCCTGATTTTGGCAGGTTTTTTAGAGTATTATTTCCCATAGAATTATTTTTTATACTCTATTTGTTTTATTGCTACAAAAAAATCAATTTACGTGTCATTTTGGGCTTAATTTTAATAGGCATGTATTCTATTATTTTATACCAGTTTTTGTCAAGTACTCTGAAATGGACCTATTATCCATTGTTCGAATCTAACCTTATTTACAGCTCACCATGAAAATTATATTGATAGCATCATATTATTTTCCAATACACGATGTTTCATCTTTAAGAATCCATAGCTACTGTAAAGCAATGGCAAAAAAGGGAATAAATATACATGTACTAATGGTTTATCCGGCTCTAACAGAATGTCCTGAACAGGGAGTTTTTGAAGGGGTAAAATATACTTTTCTTTCAGATAAAAAGTACTATAATGGAAATTTTCTTGATAAATTGTATTTTAGATTCTTTGGCTTGAATAATATCAGAAAATTTATTTTTACTGAAAAAGTGGACGCAGTTTTATCTTATCATGATAATTTTCTTACTAATTTTTTTGTAAAACTATTTACCCTATTAACTTCTATACCATTTGTTATTGACAAGACAGAATACCCTTATGGATATTTTCAAATGTCTAAAATGAGACAATTATTAGAACGTTTAAATTTATATTTGTTTGATGGTTTTATAGTAATTTCAAATACGTTGAGAGACTTTTATTCTAAAATATCAAAGAATGTTTTTCTTTTGCCAATGACGATTGATCCCGATAGATTTGATGGAGTCTCTGGAGGAGAAGAGAGGGGGCAGTATATTAGCTTGACTTTTGGTGTACACAATCGGGACGGACTGTTTGACAGCATCATTACTTTTCATAAATACCTGAACAAATCACAAAAAAAATCTTTTAAGCTCTACCTAATAGGTGATTATAATACACTGTGCGAAAATTTCCCTGAATGCTATGCTATTAAAACATATGTTCAGGAAAATGGACTTGAAGATCGAGTTCTTTTCTTGGGTAGAAAGCCAATTGAGGAAGTTCCGGTAATTTTGTCTGGGGCTCAATGTTTAATTACCACACCTACAAAATATGTTTCCGGCGGTTTTCCTACGAAATTGGGAGAATATATGCTTTCCGGAGTTCCAATAGTAGCTACCAAAGCTGGTGAAATATCAGAGTATGTTACGAATAACTATGATATCTTTTTATGTAATGTGGGAGATTTGGACTGTATGGCAGATAAAATTATTTTTATTGAAAACCATCCTGAAAAAGCAATGATTGTAGGGCAAAATGCTCTGAACACGGCTAAATTTAAATTTAATGCCAATACATATATTAAAGGGATGCTGGAATTTTTAAATTCAATTAAGAAATGAAAATAAATAAGATATTAATTATCCCTAATGCAGAAATTACGAAAGTAAAAAATGATTTTGCTGTTGAAAAAAACACTGGAGAATTCGCAGCAGAATTGCAAAGGTTAGGCTCAGAAGTTACAATATATGGCCAAATCATTGACGAACCGAACAATATTCATGTCTATAAACTTAATGAAAATAATCTGAACGTTAAAGGGTTATATAGAAAATCTAACAAAATTCTGAATTATATATTGCTGTATTTGAGAGTTATCCCTGAAATAGTGAAATCTGATTTTGTTTACATTTTTTATCCTACAGCTTTTAAATATACAGCGTTTATTTGTAGTATATTACAGAAAAAATATGGACTTTATGTCAGAGGAATGGATGATATGCAAGGAAAGATTCCGTCATTGATATATAAACAGGCTGCTGTTGGATTTTGTGTGGCAGATTTTTTTACAGATAATATTAATACAATTGCTGGAAAACAAATTGCTTACACCATAAGACCAATGATTACGCTTACCGAAATGGATATTATTGTAGACAGGCAATATGAGAAAAGAAATTCTTATAAAATTCTTTATTTGGGTCGTATGACTAATGATAAAGGTATTTTGGAGTTACTTCATGCCGTGGCAGAGTTAAAGGAATCGAAATATAGATTCGAATTAAGTTTGGTTGGAGATGGAGAGTATTTTGATGAACTAAAGAAATTAGCAGATCATTTAAACTTACACGATATTGTGTCTTTTAAAGGGGCAACCTTTGATCCGCAGGAAATTCGCTGGCACTTTCTAAATTCGGATATCTACATATTACCTTCTTATCACGAAGGATTTCCAAGAACGTTATATGAAGCAATGATATATGGAACTCCCATCATTACTACATTTGTAGGAGGTATATCTTCTTTAATGAGAGATGGGGTAAATTGTATCAAAATTGAACCAAGGTCTATTAAAGATATTGTTTTATCTTTAACTTTTGCTTTTGAAAATTATGATCAATTTAGCCTATTAGCCTGCAAAGCTACAGAAATGGTAAGTAATTTGCTAGAAACAAGAAAATATTCGCATGCAATGGATGTACACCAATATTTAAATAACCTTCAAAAAGAATAAAATGAAAAATGACAAAATCTATAGAATTATTTTTTTTCTTTTCATTTTACTTTCATCCGATATCTCACCTCAATTTCAATATAGGAAAATTGATAATTCACTTATTTCAGCATTCGACAGAAGAGCTGAAATAAAAAAGATTAAATTGGAATTATTTTCAAAAGCCAAAAATCTTACAGATTATCTGCCTAAGAATTTTTCTAAAAAAGGAGATGTAAATTATACAAAATATTTACAGGTGGGAATTAATGATAATAAGAAAGTTATTCTTCCTGACTTTCCTGTACTGATCGATTTCGGAGGATTAAGATTACAGTCTAATTCTTCAGTTTTGTTTCAGGAAAATTCGAAGTTATTGCTGGAGCCCAATAGTGAAGAATTATACGGTTTGCTTTATATTGAAGGAGTAGAAAATGTAGAGGTATATTTTGCAAGCTTAGTCGGAGATAGAGATCAGCATAAGGGAAATAAAGGAGAATGGGGAATGGGTTTTTTTATCCGGAATAGTAAAAATGTAAAAATATACAATCCTTCTATTAAAAAAATGTGGGGCGATGGTATTTATGTGGGAAATTTGGATAGGCCTTCTGAGAAAATTGAAATAAATTATGCAGTGATTGATGATAATAGGAGAAATGGTATATCAATTGTGGCAGGGGAAAATGTGAAAATAAAAAATAGTTTAATTGCTAATACTTATGGTGCAGTTCCGCAATCTGGGATTGATATTGAACCAAATAAGCCGACTGATTATATTAATAATATTTTTTTAGAAAATATTGTTACTTATAATAATGCGGAAAGCGGGCTTATTTTTGCATTAGACAATTTACAAGGAAGTCGATTGGATCGTATAAAAATAGATGTTAATAACTTTGTAGATTATTTTTCAAATAAAGGGATTGAATTTTATGTGGATAGAGGATATAATAAATTTTTAGAACCTTTAAAAGGAACAATTAACATTAATAATATTAAGTTGTATAATAATAAATATGCGATGAGAAATGGTTATAGTTCAAAATCTAACATTCAGATAAATTTTAAAAATCTAAAAATTAATAACAAAAAGATAAATGCTAATAATTTGGATATTTTTGTAAAAAAAATTAAAGCTGGGGAAGAACAGATAATAAAATAACTTTTTAAGAGAGAGAATAAAAAACACTAAATTAAGATTAAAAATTATATATATTTATGTTCATATCCGTTATTATTCCGACATATAATAGAGTTGATACACTTTTTAAATGCCTTCATCATCTTGAAAACCAAAGTATTGGGACTGAAAATTATGAGGTGATTATTGTGGATGATTGTTCCACTGATAATACCCAAGAATTTTGCAAAAACTATACTTTAAAATCTAAAAATGTAAGATATATTCGTAATGATAAAAATCTGGGGCAGGCAACAACCAGAAATGTTGGAATTAGAGTTTCGAAAGGGGATATAGTACTGTTTTTGGACAATGACCTATTAATGTCAAATACATTTCTAGAAGCGCATTTAAAGCTTTATAAGGTAAAACAAAACGAAAATATAGCGATTGTTAGTAATGTAACTTATCAACCTAACGATCTTGATAAAACAAATTTTGGACGTTTTATTCAAAGCAGAGCGATAGGATATCGTTCCGAAAAATATATGCGGGGAATTGATGTATCAGATTTACCAAGTAATTTTTTTGCGGGAGGTGGTTCTTCCTGTAAAAAGGATGATGCTTTTAAAATTGGGCTTTTTGAAGAAGGATTAAAAAAATATGGATCCGAGGATGAGCTTTTTGGATATAGGCTTAGAAAAGCAGGATTTAAAATAGTATTTTGTACAGAAGCGAAGTTAATTCATTATGATAGCAATATCCTTCCTCATTATTGGAGAATTAAGTACAAAGAGTTAGGAAGATATAGTCTAAAAACACTAAAAGAAAAAGAGCCTGAATTAATTAAAAACTCTTTATATGATTTATTAATGCCTGTGAATACAAAAAAAGAAAGTTTGAAGAAAACCTTATCTAAATTAATGATAAAAATATTGTGTTCTTCTTTTTTTCGTGTACCAGCTGAGAAGTTTGTTTTTGCAACAGATGGCAACAAAAAATTTTATATCGATATAATATATAGATATGTTACAATGGCATGGATAATAGAAGGATTTAATTCTAATAAACAAATTAAAAAAGTTGAATATTAAAAAACTCAAATAGAATATTGAAAATGGTGAATAACAGACTATATCAAATTTGTACTAAGACAATAATGGATACTACCGATCCAAATATCATTTTCAATGAAAAAGGTGAAAGTGATTATTATACAAATTTCAAAGAAAATATTGAACCCAACTGGCATACAGATCAGAGCGGATATGACGAGCTGATGAAAATTGCAGATAAAATCAAAAAAACCAGTAAAAATAAAGACTTCGACTGTATTATTGGCCTTAGTGGCGGCCTGGATAGTTCATATGCAGCATATGTTGCAAAAGAAATTATGGGCATACGTCCACTGATATTTCACGTAGATGCAGGTTGGAATACTGATAAAGCGGTAGGAAATATTGAGAAGTTGATTAATGGTCTTAATCTCGATTTATATACAGAAGTAATTAATTGGGAAGAGATGAAAGATCTGCAGGTAGCATTTTTGAAATCTCAAATTTCAGATCAGGACCTTCCCCAGGATTATGCATTTTTCTCAGGACTTTACAAATTTGCGAAAAAACATAAGATCAATTATGTGCTTACAGGTGGGAACTTTTCCACAGAATGTTGTCGTGAACCAGAAGAATGGGGAGGTTTTCCAGGTATTGATACGACTTTAGTAAAAGATATTCACTCTAAATTTGGTAAGAGACCTTTAAAAACATTTCCATTAGTTGATATTCTTTCTTACAAGATTTATTATAAATACGTCTATGGTATGGAAGTTTTTAAACCGCTTAATTTAATTCCATATATCAAAAAAGATGCAGAAAATCTTTTGGAAACTAAATTTGGCTGGGAACCTTTTCAACACAAGCATCACGAATCAAGGTTTACAAGATTTTACGAAGATTATTGGTTACCTAGAAAATTTGGCTATCAAAAAAGAAAGGCTCATTTCTCTTCTTTGATTCTGACTGGACAAATGACTAGAGAAGAAGCATTAGATAGAGTTTCAAGACCTGAACTCTCTGAAGAGTTCTTACAAAAAGAATTTGAATATGTAGCTAATAAGCTGGATTTAACAAAAGAGGAATTACAACAAATTTTTGAAGGTGAAAACAAAACCTACAAGAATTATAAAAATAAAATGGGCATCATCAAGCTTGGAGCACAGGCTATGCAAAAGCTTGGATTAGAAAAAAGATTATTCAGATGATAACACTTATAGATTATGGTGTTGGTAATATCAACGCCTTTGTCAATGTATATAAAAGGGTGAATGTTCCAGTAAAAATTGCAAAAACAAAAGAAGATTTGCTAAATGCACAAAAGCTGATCCTGCCGGGGGTAGGGCATTTTGATCATGCCATGTCTCAGCTTAATAATTCTGGTATGAGAGAAACGCTTGATGAATTGGTCTTGGATAAAAAAGTTCCGGTAATAGGTATTTGCGTAGGGATGCAAATGATGGCTAATAATAGTGATGAAGGAAATATGGAGGGGTTAAAATGGATTGATGCCACTGTTAAGAAATTTGATGAAAGCAAAATCAAACAAGTTACCCGTCTTCCTCATATGGGGTGGAATGATGTGAAGCCAGTTAAAGACCTTGATCTTTTCAGAGGTTTAGAAAAGGATGCTATCTTTTATTTTCTCCATACCTATTATTTTGAATGCAACAGCCGGGAAGATATTATGGCTATAACTGATTATGGTGGCGAATTTGCGTCAGCTGCTCATCATGAAAACAAATACGGTATACAGTTCCATCCGGAGAAAAGTCATTCTTACGGAGAAATATTACTTCACAATTTTGCTAAACTCTAATAAAGATGCTTAGACCGAGAATTATACCAAGTTTACTGATACAAGATAATGGACTGGTAAAAACTGTTAATTTTAAAAATCCGAAATATGTTGGAGATCCTATCAATGCCGTTAAAATTTTTAACGAAAAAGAAGTTGATGAATTAGCTATTTTTGATATTGATGCAACTACTAAAGGATTAGAACCAAACTATAGTCTGATCGAGAGAATTGCTAATCAGTCTAGAATGCCGCTGTGTTATGGGGGAGGAGTTAAGACATTAGAACAAGCTCAACGGATTTTTGGATTGGGAATTGAAAAAATTGCTCTGTCTTCAGCGGTACTGGAACATCCAGATCTTATTACCAAGATTGCCGATAGAGTTGGAGCTCAAAGTGTGATTGTAGTTTTGGATGTTAAGAAAAAACTATTCGGAGGCTATGAAGTTTATACTCATAACGGTAAAAAAGGAACCGGAATTAATCCTTTCGAGTTTATTGAAAAAGCACAAAGATTAGGAGCCGGAGAAATTGTAATTAATTCTATAGATCAAGATGGTGTGATGAAAGGCTATGACATGCCACTGATTGATAAAGCCAGAGAAAAAACATCACTTCCAATGACTGTGCTAGGGGGAGCTGGAAATCTGGATGATATTAAAAAAGTTATTAATAAACACAAAATAATAGGGGTTGCAGCAGGAAGCCTATTTGTTTTTAAAGGAAAATACAAGGCTGTTCTGATTAACTATCCTATTAAAGAAGAAAAAGAAAATTTATTAAGCAAATAATTATGCAAATTCAAAATAAAACACTTTTGATTACCGGTGGTACTGGTTCTTTTGGAACAGCTGTGCTTAACCGTTTTTTAGCAACTGATCATTTTAAAGAGATCCGTATTTTTTCCCGTGACGAAAAGAAACAAGATGATATGCGGAATCTTTATAAAAATGAAAAAATAAAATACTATATTGGTGATGTTCGTGATTACAATTCTGTAGAACCAGCAATGCGGGGGGTAGATTATATTTTTCATGCAGCGGCATTAAAGCAGGTTCCTTCCTGTGAATTTTTCCCCATGCAGGCTGTAAAAACCAATGTAGAGGGGACTCAAAATGTTATTCGCGCTGCTGCAGCAAACGGAGTGAAAAAAGTGATTTGTCTTTCTACGGACAAAGCTGCATATCCTATTAATGCTATGGGAATTTCCAAAGCAATGATGGAAAAAGTAGCGGTTGCTGAAGCAAGAAACCTTACAGATACTGTCGTATGCCTTACACGATATGGTAATGTAATGGCATCAAGGGGGTCAGTTATTCCATTATTTTTGAATCAAATTCAGAAAGGAGAACCGATTACGATCACAGATCCAAATATGTCTCGTTTTTTTATGTCCCTAGAGGACGCCGTAGATTTGGTATTATTTGCTTTTGAAAATGGAAATTCAGGAGACTTATTTGTGAATAAGGCACCGGCAGGGAGTATTGGTGATCTTGCAAAAGCGTTAATTGAATTAACAGGAAAGGAGGTTCCGATTAAGATCATCGGAACAAGGCACGGTGAAAAACTGTATGAAACGCTGTGTACACGCGAAGAAATGATGAAAGCAGAGAATATGGGAGAATTCTATAGAATTCCAGCAGATAACCGTGATCTTAATTATGCTAAATATTTTTCAGAAGGTGAAAAAGATATCTCAAAAGTAGAAGATTATCATTCTCATAATACTGAACAACAGGATGTGGAAGGGCTCAAGAAGCTCGTTTCTTCTTTACCCTTAATACGGAAAGAAGTTTTTGGAGAGGATGTGATGCAATATCCTTATTAAGATTTAATCTCTTTACTGTAAAAAATTATAAAAGGAGATTATGATGCTTAATAAAGGAAATAAATTTGAAGACGAAAGAGGAATTATCAGGTTCAATAATGATTTTGATGCCTCTGCAGTTAAGAGAATCTATATGATAGAGAACTCACAGATTGATTTTGTAAGAGGATGGCAAGGGCATGCAATAGAACAACGTTGGTTCTCTTGTATCAAAGGAAGTTTCAGAATTGCTGTTATTCAGGTTGATGATTTTGATCATCCATCATTAGACTTAATAGCCGAATATTATGATCTTAGGGAAGACACATTAGATTTCCTTTATATAAAGGCCGGTTGTATAACAGCTATCAAAGCAGCAGAAAAAGACAGTAAGTTGTTAGTGCTTGCTGATTATGGATTAGGAGAAATAAAAGATGAATACCGTTTTCCCCTGAATTACTTTAATATTAAACTATGAAAAAAATAGGAATCACTGGCCAAAATGGTTTTGTTGGCCAACATTTATACAATACTTTAGGCTTATTTTTTGAAGAATTTGTACGTATTGATTTCCAAAAAGAGTACTTTGAAGACGAAACCCAATTAGATGCTTTTGTCTCAAAATGTGATGTTATTGTGCATTTGGCTGCAATGAATCGTCATGAAAATCAAGGAGTTATTTATGAAACCAATCTTGATTTAGTTGAGAAATTATTAAATTCATTAAAGAGAGCGAAGTCTAAAGCACATGTTTTGATTTCATCATCTACTCAGGAAGAACGTGATAACCTTTATGGAAGATCCAAACTCGAGGGTCGCAAGGCCATTGTGAACTGGGCCAATGAAAATGGAGGAAAAGTAACAGGATTAATCATTCCTAATGTTTTTGGTGCATTTGGAAAACCATTTTATAATTCATTTATTGCAACGTTTTGCTATCAACTAACCAATGGAGGTAATCCCAAAATTGATAATGACGCAGAGGTGAAATTGATTTATGTTCAGGAGCTGGTTATGAAAATAATTGCAGAAATCCGTTCAGCACAAAGCCAGGAGGAGGTAATAGTTGAAGCAACTTCTACAAAAAAGGTTTCAGAAGTTTTAGCTTTACTGAACGATTTTAAAATTAAATATTTTGATGGAGGAGAAATACCTGTTTTAAAAGATCAATTTGAACATAATTTGTTTAATACCTACCGTTCTTATATTAACCATAAAGAACATTATCCAGTAAAATTTGTACAACATACTGATCCAAGAGGAGCTTTTGTGGAAGTAATCCGTTTAGGAATTGGTGGGCAGTGTTCATTTTCAACTACAGTGCCGGGTATTACCAGAGGTAATCACTATCATACCCGAAAAATAGAACGTTTTGCAGTAATAAAAGGAAAAGCATTAATTCAGTTAAGAAAAATTAATACTAATGAAGTTTTGGATTTTTACTTAGATGGAACAGAGCCCGCTTATGTAGATATGCCGATTTGGTATACTCATAATATCAAAAATATTGGAGATGAGGAGCTGTATACCATTTTCTGGATTGATGAACCTTTCAATCCGGAAGATTCTGATACATACTTTTTGGAAGTATAGTATTTCATTAGAATAACTTCAATTGAAAAATTAAAAAAGGCAGAAGTAACAGCTAAAGCATTAGCAATGGCTAAACACAATGAAAAATGAAGAAACTAAAAGTGATGACGGTCGTAGGTACACGGCCTGAGATTATTAGACTATCAAGAGTATTATCTGCTTTGGATGCTTCCGAAGCTGTAGAACATACTATTGTCCATACAGGGCAAAATTATGACTATGAGTTGAATCAGATCTTTTTTGAAGATCTGGGCTTACGTAAACCAGACTATTTCCTGGAAGCAGCAGGAAAAACAGCCACCGAAACCGTTGGGAATATCCTGATCAAAATTGATCCGCTTCTTGAAAAACTTCAGCCTGATGCTTTCCTGGTTTTAGGAGATACCAACTCTTGCCTTTGTGCAATTCCGGCAAAGAAAAGACAGATCCCTATCTTTCATATGGAAGCAGGAAACAGATGTTTTGATCAGAGAGTTCCGGAAGAGACTAACCGTAAGATTGTAGATCATACGGCGGATGTCAATCTGACGTATTCAGATATTGCCCGTGAATATTTATTAAGAGAAGGTCTTCCTGCAGATAGAATTATTAAAACAGGATCACCTATGTTCGAAGTATTGAACCACTATTTACCGGAAATAGAAAACTCTGATGTTTTGAAGAGATTAAACCTTGAAGAAGGAAAATACTTTGTAGTATCCTCGCATAGAGAAGAAAATATTAATTCGGAAAAGAATTTTAACGGTTTAATGGAAAGTCTTAATGATATTGCCGAAAAATTTGGATATCCTATCATTGTTTCTACCCATCCCAGAACAAGAAATATGATAGATAAAAAGCAGATTGCAGTAAGGCCTGAAATTCAGTTTTTAAAACCATTGGGCTTCCATGACTATAATGCATTGCAGATGAGAAGTTATGCTGTGCTGTCTGATTCTGGAACAATTTCCGAAGAATCATCTATCCTTAATTTCAGAGCTCTTAATATCAGAGATGCTCACGAAAGACCCGAAGCTATGGAAGAAGCATCAGTAATGATGGTGGGACTTTCTCCGGAAAGAATTTTACAGGGACTGAGCCAACTTCAACAGCAAAAAACAGGTAAAGAAAGAAACTACAGATCCGTGTCTGATTATTCGATGCCAAATGTGTCTGAGAAAATGGTACGAATTATCTTAAGTTATACCGATTACGTTAACAGAGTAGTTTGGAGCAAAAGGTAATGAAGATATTAATCGTAACTCAGTATTTTTATCCGGAAAATTTTAAAAGTAACGATCTTGCTTTTGAACTTCAGAAAAGAGGACACGACGTTACTGTTTTGACAGGTATACCCAATTATCCTGAAGGAAAAATTTATGATGGATATAGTGTTTTCAAAAAAAGGAAACAGAAAATAAATGGGGTGGAAATTATACGGGCATTATTATTACCCAGAGGAGTTGGAGGAGGAATCAGGCTTTTCCTTAACTATTTTAGCTGGGCCTTTTTTGCTTCTTTAAAATCAATAAGGCTTTCATATACTAAAAAATTCGATGCTGTTATTGTTCATGAACCTTCTCCCATTACTCAATTTTATCCGGCTTTAATGGTTAAAAGAATTCAAAAAACACCTGTTTACTTTTGGGTGATGGATCTTTGGCCTGAGAGTTTAGAAATTGCAGGTGGAGTAAAGAATAAGTTTGTATTAAACTTTTTTAAAAGAATGGTTCAGAAATTCTATAACGAATCTGAAAAGATATTGATTACTTCCAAAGGTTTTAAAAAATCAATATTAGAAAAAGGAGATTATGATCATAAAATTGAGTATTTTCCTAATTGGGCAGAAGATACTATTTCTTCTGGGAATCTTGATTATCCTATACCAGTTCTTCCGGAGGGGTTCAAAGTAATGTTTGCAGGAAATATTGGAGAAGCTCAGGATATGGAAAGTATAATGGGTGCAGCATTAAAACTTAAAGATAGGCATTCCAATATTAAATTTATTTTAATAGGGGACGGTCGTAAAATGCCATTTGTTCAGGATTTTATTAAAGAGCATCATCTTCAGGAAACTGTGTATACATTGGGAAGATTTCCTGTTGAAGCCATGGCTTCTTTTTTCAGTGCTGCAGATATACTGCTGGTTAGTCTTAAAGATGATCCAATTTTTAATCTTACAGTTCCGGCTAAAGTTCAAGCATATATGAGTTCAGGAAAACCTATTATGGCTATGCTTAACGGAGAAGGATCACAAAATATAAAAGAAGCGGATTGTGGATTTGTTGTTCCTGCCGGAGACGGCGGAAAACTTGCCCAGGTACTAAAAGATGCAGCTCAAAAAAATGTGGAGGAACTGAACAGAATGGGATTAAACGGCAAGTCATTTTATGAAAAGAATTTCAAACTGGAAGAATGCATCTCAAATCTTGAAAAAATAATCTCACGAAAATGAAAGTTATAATTACGGGAGCGTCAGGGTTTGTAGGAAAACACCTTTCAAAATTTTTAAAAGGTAATAGTTATAACCTTCAAAGCCTTTCATTACGAAAAGAATGGGGACTAGAAAGAGACGCAGATGCAATCATTCATCTTGCTGGAAAAGCTCACGATACAGCAAATACTTCTTTCGAAGAAGAATACTTTAAAATAAATACTGAACTTACAAAAAAATTGTTTGATGATTTCTTAAATTCTGAAATTAATGATTTCATTTATTTTAGTAGTGTAAAGGCAACTGCTGACACTATTAAAGGAGTTTTGGATGAAGAACATTTATCAGATCCTAAGACACCTTACGGGAAATCAAAACTTCTAGCAGAACAATATTTACTATCTAAAGACCTTCCTGAAGGTAAAAGGCTATTTGTGATCCGTCCCTGTATGATTCATGGTCCCGGAAATAAAGGGAATCTGAATCTTTTATATAAAGTTGTTGAAAAACGAATTCCATGGCCATTAGCCGCTTTCGAAAATAAGCGTTCATTTCTGAGCATTGATAATTTAAATTTTTTAATATATGAATTGCTTAAGAATAAAAGTATTTCTTCCGGAATTTATAATTTTGCGGATGATAAAAGTATTTCTACAAATGATTTGATAGAAATTATAGGAAAAGCTTCAGGTAGAAAAAGCATATTGTGGAGGCTACCTTCTGGAATTATTTCTTCACTTGCAAAACTAGGTGATACATTAAAGTTGCCTTTAAACTCTGAAAGATTAAAAAAACTAACGGAAAGCTATGAAGTTTCCAATGAAAAAATTAAAAAAGCTTTAAATATAAAAAATATGCCTGTCTCTGCAGAAGAGGGCCTTCTTAAAACAATAAAAAGCTTCAAAAACACATAATGGAATATATAGTTATAATAATTGTTTTATTTATTGCAATGCTGATTTATTTCAGAATTGCCAATAAATATAGTATTATTGATAAACCCAATCACAGAAGTGCACACACCCAGGTTACATTAAGAGGAGGAGGAATTATTTTTCCAGTAGCATTTGTTATTTTCTGTCTTTTCAATCTTAATGAAGCCATACAGAATTATTGGTCCTTCGGGTTAGGACTTTTAGCCATATGTATAATCAGTTTTATTGATGATGTTAAGACTTTATCAAATAAAATCAGACTTTCAGTTCATTTGGCTTCAGTAGTTTTACTTTTATATTTTACAGATGCTTTTGCCCTGATGCCTTTCTGGGTATGGCCAATATTGTTTGTAATTATAATTGGTACCCTAAATGCTTATAATTTTATGGATGGAATAAATGGAATGACAGGCATTTATAGTCTTATAACTCTGAGTTCATTAGCATATATTAATAAGAATATTATCCAGTTTACAGATGAGAATTTCATATTGTATTCAATTTTAGCGTGTTTTGTCTTTCTCTTTTTTAATTTTAGAAAGAAAGCGAAGTGTTTTGCCGGAGATGTTGGGAGCATGGGGATTGGCTTTTGGGTAATAGGTCTTATTACGCTTCTTATCATGAGGACAGGGGAATACAAATATATATTGTTACTTTCAATTTACGGGATGGAAGTAGTCCTTACAATTACTGAAAGAATATTATTAAAAGAGAATATTTTTGAAGCACACAGACGGCACTTATACCAACTTTTGGCCAACGAGAAAAAAGTTTCACACTTACTAATAAGTTCAGTTTATGCTGTTTGTCAATTGTTAATTAATATATTCTTAATTCATTCACAACTTCCTGTTTGGATCATTATTTTAATTATATTTATTCCTGCAGGCGGAATTTATTTAGGGTTAAAATGGAATTTGAAAAAAAAATATAATTTATAGAAGTATACCATGAAAATAAAAGAAACTCCACTTAAGGACTGTTATATTATAGAACCGACTATATTCGAAGATGATAGAGGATATTTTTTTGAAAAATTCAATGAAAAAAAATTTGAAGAGCTTACCGGTTTGAATGGACATTTTGTTCAGGATAACATTTCAAAGTCATTATATGGAGTACTTAGAGGGCTTCACTTGCAGAAAGGAGACCATGCCCAAGCAAAATTAGTTTCCTGTTTAGAAGGGAAAGTGTGGGATGTTGCGGTTGACCTCAGAGAAGATTCTCCCACTTTTGGTAAATGGTACGGAATAGAGCTTACGGCAGAAAATAAAATACAAATGTACGTTCCTCGTGGATTCGGACACGGATTTTCAGTGTTAAGTGAAACTGCAGTTTTTACTTATAAATGTGATAATTTTTATAATAAAGAATCTGAAGGAAGCGTGAAATTCAATGATCCTGATCTTAACATAGACTGGAAGATTAATGAAAAAGATATGCTACTTTCGGAAAAAGATCTAAATGCACCAAGCTTTAAAGAGAAAAATTTTTAAATAATATATTGATAACCACTTTCCTAAAGTGGTTATTATTTTTTACACCTCACTCTTTTATATTTTGTATCTTTGCACACTCAAAATCAAAACGATGCGCACAAAATCTGTAGGGAAGAAGAAAATCAATGTGGTTACACTTGGATGCTCCAAGAATGTATATGATTCTGAAGTATTAATGAGTCAGCTGAAAGCAAATGGAAAGGAAGTGGTTCACGAAGGCCGCGGAGATATTGTAGTAATTAATACATGTGGATTTATTGATAATGCCAAGGAAGAATCAATTAATACAATTCTTGATTATGTAGACGCAAAAAACAGAGGTGAAGTCGAAAAAGTTTTTGTTACAGGCTGTCTTTCCGAAAGATACAAACCGGATCTTATTAAAGAAATTCCTGATGTAGATCAGTATTTCGGGACAAGAGATTTGCCCATTCTCCTAAAGCACCTTGGTGCAGATTATAAACATGAATTGGTAGGAGAAAGACTGACAACAACTCCCAAACATTATGCGTACCTCAAGATCTCAGAAGGTTGTGACCGACCTTGTTCTTTCTGTGCGATTCCTTTAATGAGAGGCGGACATATATCCACACCTATCGAAAAATTGGTTTTGGAAACTCAAAAGCTTGCAAAAAAAGGAACAAAAGAGATTATTCTTATTGCGCAGGACCTTACTTATTATGGTCTGGACCTTTATAAAAAACGTGCGCTTGGAGAACTTTTAAAAGAGCTTGTAAAAGTTGAGGGGATAGAGTGGATCCGCCTTCATTATGCTTTTCCGAGTGGTTTCCCAGAAGATGTTCTTGATATTATCCGCGAAGAGCCTAAAGTTTGCAATTACATTGATATCCCTCTTCAGCATATCAATTCTGATCTGTTGAAATCAATGAAACGTGGAACAACTCATGAAAAAACAAATGCATTATTAGCTAAGTTTAGAGAAAAGGTTCCGGATATGGCTGTTAGAACTACCTTGATTGTAGGTTACCCGGGAGAAACAGAAGAAAGATTCCAGGAATTGAAAGACTGGGTAAGAGAGCAAAAATTCGACAGGTTGGGTTGCTTCACCTATTCTCATGAAGAAAATACAGGAGCTTATGTCTTAGAGGATGATATTCCACAGGAAGTGAAAGAAGCAAGAGTAGAAGAGATTATGGAGCTGCAATCACAGATTTCTTGGGAGAAGAATCAGGAGAAGATCGGAAAAACTTTCAGATGTATATTTGATCGAAAAGAAGGCAATTATTTTATAGGAAGAACAGAATTTGATTCACCTGACGTAGACAATACTGTTCTGGTTTCGGCCGATGAAACTTACATTTCTATAGGAGAATTTGCTGAAGTGAAAATTACTTCTGCAGAAGAATTTGACTTATATGGGGAGTTGATTTAACAATCTAGTCCTGTTGCAATTATAACAATTGTATGGCTTTCGCAGATAATTGAAAATATTAATAAAATTTAACATAATTAAAGTAGCTATTAATTTAATGATTAGGCTGATTTTCAGGTAGTTGGTGTTTTACCTGGTAAAACTCTTTTATTTTTTTTATATAAAATGAATAAATTTGAAAATTATGTCTTAAATTTGCGCAATAAGCAATGTTTTAAAATCAAATGCTTCAATAAGTTATCTATCTAATAATGTTAAATAGGAACTTTAATGTTTAGCACAAGTTGGGATGCATGTCCCATTTGCAAATATTGATGGAAAATAATGTAATTTAAAATCTTTAAAAACTTATGAAAAAATTTTTATTAACAGCGACAATGCTCGTTGGCCTTTCGGCAGTTTCCAAGGCTCAGACAACGGGTCGTGTAGGTATTAACACAACTACACCAGCCGCAACACTAGACGTAGTAGCTAATACTACTGACAATGCTAGACCTGATGCTTTGCTAGTCCCTCGTTTGTCAAGAGCTCAGTTAGCAGCTAAAGACGCAGCATATACGGCTGCTCAGAATGGTGCCCTTACATTTGTTACCACTTTAGATGGTAGTGCAGCTGGTAAGACAGTAAATGTAATTGGAATTGGCTTCTATTACTATGATGCTCCAAATTCTGTTTGGGTTGCTGTAGGTGGTGGTGGTTCAACACCTCCAAACTTCCAGATTCAGAAAGGTAGACTTCACTCTTTAAATGCTCCTATTACATGGGCATCGGATGATTATTCTGTCGTTACTACTGCTATGGGAGGAACTAGCCAGCTATTATTGCCTGCAGCCACGTCACTGCCATTAAACTCGGTAAGATGTGTATCTGCGAATGGCCCAGGTAACGTGGGTTGGGATCCTGCAGCGGTTCCAGGTATCACTAGAGGAATGAATAGCATACCATCAACGGTAACTTCAGGTGGATCTTTCTGCTTTATTGTAGTGAGTAATGCTGGTGTAAATAACTGGGGTATTCTTTCAGGTAGATAATAACAATCATTAAATTTTAAACAGATGAAAAAAATCATATTAGCACTGTTTGTATCACTAGGTACATTGGCCAGTGCACAGGCTTTATCTAACGGTGTAATTGCAAACACTTTCCCTAATGAAAACATTTTCTTAGATGCCTCTACAAATAACAATGCTGCAGTAAATGACGGTAAAGGTCTATTGTTTCCTACAACAGATCTAACAGCTTTTACATTTAAAGTAGCTAGTTTAGATGGTATTAACTTCCCTTCTGCTTATGATGGCATGATAGTTTTTAATATTGGTGTTGGTAACACGCTTACAAATGATGGTGTTGTTTCTACACCAGTAAGCCGTGGTTTCTATTATTTTGATAACCCTAATAAAAGTACTGATGTTACCGGAGGTAGATGGCTACCAATAGGAGGAGGTAACGCTAAATTTGACGTAACCGCTGCTGAAACAGCTACAAATACATTAGTAGCAAATAAGCAAGTTTACGCTATTAAAGGGACATTTAATGCAACAGGAAGTTCAACAGCTGTAAATATCCCAGCGCCGACGGGTATGACTGCTTTATATGGTATTACTATTTATAAAGCGGGTACAAACACTGTATATGACAGAAGTTTATACTCTTATACAATTGCAACTACTGCAGGAAATGCAATTACAGGTTCGCCAAGTATGTCAGTGGTTTATCCTTCTGGAACATATGACTATGTAATAGAATATTTAAAATAAGATAATACTTATATCTAAATATAAATTAAAACCAATGAGAAATCATTGGTTTTTTGTTTTAATATGATGAAGTTTATTAATAAGAAGAATCCTTAATATTCAAAATCTCATTTGGTACTTAATTTGAATATGAAGAAGAATGTTTAAAATGAAGATTTTACTAATTATATTTTTTAAACATAGAAATTGATGTTTAATCCATTCTACTGTTAAAACCTTTGTTAAAATAAATATAGAGTGATATATGCTGTGCTCTTGTTGACTTCTATTAAGCGCTTCTGTCCATTTGATATCATAAAATTTTTGTTTTTTTAAGTGAGCTGTACTTATATTTTAAATTTTCATTGAATATTTAAAATGCTGATTATCAATTATTTGGATAGTTCATATTTTGAATTTTTTTGACAATAAGTTAATTATATTAACTTTTAGGTTGTTTTTTTAACGTTTTTTAACAATGCTGTCTAAAACCCCTGATAATAGGGACTTACAGCTCTTGTTAACATATAATTTTATTTTCATTAACGGTTTTTAACATATGGAGTAGGGACTTAACAACATTCCTTATACTTTTGCTCCGTCAAAACCAATAAAATTCAAGATGATGAAAAGATTCATTCTCGTAATCATAATGATGATTTCAACCTTAGGTGTTTATTCTTTTACAGGTAATACCTTAGATGCGAAGAAAACAAGTTATGCATCGTACTACCACGATAAGTTTAATGGTAGAAAAACAGCAAGCGGAGAGATTTTTAGTAACTCAAAGTTCACTGCTGCAAACAGAACGCTTCCGTTTGGAACTAATATTAGAGTTACCAATCTGAACAATGGAAAACAGGTGATAGTGAAGATCAATGATAGAGGACCTTTCCATGCATCAAGAGCATTAGATATTTCTAAAGCTGCGTTCGATGAAATCGGGGATACCAATCGTGGTACCATTCCGGTTGAATATGAAATTGTCGACTAAATTTATGATTTAAATTTATAAAAGCCAGCTGATTCAGCTGGCTTTTTATTTTTAGTCTTTCTATACATTAAATTCCAATAAAGCTGGGCAGTGATCAGAATGTACAGCTTCTTTTAAAATTACTGCTCGTGAGAGCTTATCTTTCAAAGTATAGGTTGCGAAATTATAATCCAGTCTCCAGCCTTTGTTCTTCGCCCGTGAATTCTGTCTGTAGCTCCACCACGTATAATTGTCAGGCTCATTATTGAAAAAACGGAAACTGTCGATCAGTTCACATTCCTCAATAAAACTGGTCATCCATTCTCTTTCCATTGGCAGAAAGCCGGAAACGTTCTTTAAACGGACCGGATCATGAATATCAATAGCCTGATGGCATATATTGAAATCGCCGGAAATAATAAGGTTAGGAATCGTTTTTCTCAACTCCTTTATATAAGCCAGGAAATCATGGCAGAACTGCATTTTGAAATCCAGCCTTTCAATATTGCTGGCAGACGGAACATACACTGAAATGACAGAGTATCCGTCAAAATCTGCACGGATGATCCTGCCTTCATTATCATAGCTTTCGATACCACATCCATATTCAATATGATTAGGTTTGATTTTAGACGCAATTCCGACGCCGCTGTAGCCTTTTCTTACGGCAGAATGCCAATAGCTGTGATAACCAACTTTTTCGAGACTTTCAATGTCTATCTGATCGTTTCCTGCTTTACTTTCCTGAATACAGACAATATCCGGATCAGCAGTTTTCAGCCATCCCAAAAAATCCTTAGTAAAGGCAGCCCTGATTCCGTTAACGTTATATGTGATTAACCTCATGAGTTTTTAATGAAATTTAAAATGTTCGTTATATTTTGTTGGAATAAATTCAGTGATATCATAATCTGCTACCTGATGAATATAAAAAGGATCTTCTTTAATGATGTCTTCAATTTCATATTTAGAACCAGCATTGGCAAGAATAATTCCTCCCGTTCTCGGTTCTTTCCTTCCGGAAGCAATGAAGTTTCCGGAGGCGTAATGTTTTTCAAGAAAGTTATTGTGTTCCGGGATCAACCGTTCCACATTTTCCAGGTCACTTTTGTAGGTCAGCGAGATAATAAACATTGTTTTTTGGCTAAGATATGAACTCTTTAACATTATTAAAAGTGGTTATAAAAGAAGCGGCAAAAATCATTCGATTTTTGCCGCCTTAAACCCAAAATTTAAATAAACTATGAAAAAAACTACTTGGGTTCTAAAATGCTGATAGGAATAATACACTCTTCCAATGAAATTCCTCCGTGTTGGTATGTCTCTTTATAGTAATTCACAAAGTGATTGTAATTCTTCGGATAAGCCAGGAAAATATTGTTTTTTGCAAAAATATATTTCGAACTTAAATTCCCTTTTGGCAGAAACAGTTTTTCAGGGTTGGTAACGGCCCATACATCACTGTCGTCATAGGTTAAGCTCTTTCCTGTTTTATAACGGATATTGGTTGATGTTTCACGGTCTCCAACTACTTTACTAGGTTTTTTAACGTATACTGTTCCGTGGTCTGTAGTGATCACAAGTTTGTATCCACTTTCTGCAGCCGCTTTAATAATCTTCAGCAATGATGAATTCTCAAACCAGTTAAGCGTAAGGGATCTGAATGTTTTATCGTCCCTGATTAGCTGGTCTACAATATGATTATCTGTTTTAGCGTGAGAAAGAATATCAATAAAGTTGTAAACAATTACCAGAAGGTCATTATTTTTATGTTGGTTGAAATCATCATAAATCTTTCGCTCAAAATCCGCATTCAAAACTTTAAGATACTTCATAGATTTAGACCCTAAACCAATTCTTTTCATTTGGTCTTCCAGGAAATCGCGCTCAAACTCATTCTTATTTCCCTCTTCATTATCATTGAACCATTTATCCGGAAAACGCTTCTCAATTTCAGAAGGCATCAGTCCGGCAAAGAAAGAGTTTCTAGCATACTGAGTGGCTGTAGGAAGAATACTGTAATAATAATCTTCCGATATTTTATTGTAATATTTTGTGAATAATGGTTCAATAACCCTCCACTGGTCAAAGCGGAGATTATCCACCATAAGAAGAAGAACCTTTTCTTTCTCTACCTCGGGCTTTACTTTTTCTTTAAAAAGAGTATGGCTCATTAATGGTTTGTCAGGATCCGTAAGCCAACTTTCGTAATTTTTTTCAATGAATTTGGCAAACTGGATATTGGCTTCCTCTTTCTGTGATTGCAGAAGATCGGAGAACTCATTATCCGCTACCTTATCAAATTTAATCTCCCAGCTTAGAATCTTCTTATAATATTCTGCCCATTCCTGGTAAGTTCTGATATAAGAAAGTTCCATAGACAGGTTTCTGAATTCCTGCTGGTACTGGAGAATTGTTTTCTGCTCTACAAGATTATCCTCCTGAAGATTCTTTTTTAACGACAATAAAATCTGGTTAGGGTTTACCGGCTTTAGTATGTAATCAGCAATCTGAGATCCGATGGCTTCTTCCATGATATGTTCCTCCTCACTTTTTGTTACCATCACAATCTTTAAAGAATTATCTTTTTCCTTAATCATGGGAATGGCTTCCAATCCCGAAATGCCGGGCATATTTTCATCAATAAGCGTTAATGCGAATTTCTCTGAATCCATTAGTTCCAGAGCTTCATTCACGTTGTTAACAGGGGTTACCTGGTAACCTTTTTTTTCTAAAAATACGATATGGGGCTTGAGTAAATCTATTTCATCATCTATCCATAATATCTTTTCCGACATAATTTATTTTTTTACATGGTTATAGCATCAAAATGTTGACCAATCCCTTTTAAATTCTCACAAATTAGAGACAACAAAAGTTAAATATTAGTTAAATGAAAATCCTGCCATTATTATTGACATTCAATTCATTTAAAAACCGGTCTTTATATAATTTAAAGCTCTTTCCAGAACTTCATCTTTTCCTTCCTTTATGCCTGTTATAGTGGGCTTTATGACAATATCGGGGATAATTCCTATCCTTTGGGTTTCCCTTCCGTCAGGATAATATGCTCCCAGTCCTGTAAAACAGGTATCCAGATCCGCAATTTTAAATCTGATCACATCCCCGTTGGCTCCCGAAGTATTACTCCCGATTACCTTAGCTTTTGGGTGCTGCTTAAACATCATAGCAGTGGTTTCTGCCTGGCTCTGTGTATTCTCATTCACTAAGACCACAACATTTCCTTTGTAGTAATCCGGATTCTTTCTGCCGATGCTGCTTTTTGCGCTATAAAATTTACTTAAATATTCCGTCTCAGGGAAATTAAATTGATAATAAATTGATTTTTCCGGAAGAATCAGCTTGCTTAAAGGAAAAATGGTCTGTTTAGGATAATTTCTGAGATCAAAAATGATGGATGTTGTTGTTTTTAAATCCCTATACATATCGTTCAGGTCACTTTTTTCAATACTACCCATATTGACATAGCCTGTTTTCTTACTTTCATCCAGAAATTTCCACTTCGGCTGAACAGTTGGTGTTTCCCTGACAATATCTTTAAGAAGATAGGTTTTGGCAGTAACAGCAAGGTTTTGTCCGTTGCGCTCTATTTTTAAGGCAATAGAATCATTATTACTGAAAAGAAAAAGATGTTTCACTTTTGAAATCTTCCCCCAGGAATTGGAAGCCGGAATATATTTTCCAAAACTGTTGACCATCTGAGGAATTGTCCGCCCATTGACGTCGTAAATGACATCTCCGGCTTTCAAAAATGTTTCTTCGTTCAATTTATTTTTAATGATCTTCGTTACCATCAGTTTTCCTTCTGCATAAATATATTCCACAGGAACTTTTCGTCTCCCATATTGATGGGCATTGAAGGTAGGTGAATAAAGAAAAGCATGCGAGTCATCAATTTTTGCCACCAGTTCCGCAAGAGCCAAATGATAGCTTTCATCATTATTAATATTGAGGAACTTTGGGATCATTTCCGTTAAGACATCATTCCAGTTCTGATCTGTTTGATACTTGTATGGGAAAAAGTATTCTACCAGATTCCAGTATCTGAACAGTTCCAGAAGACCGATTTCTTTTGAAGTGAATTGTGAACCGTATGAATTTTCATTCTTAAAGTAAACCTTTTTTCCACCTTTTCCGAAATAATGACTGCTGCCTGAATTTCTGTTCTTTTGAATAAAAAGCAACTTTTGACTTACCTCTTGAGTGAATATTTCTTCATTTCCAATCCAATTCAGATCAAAATTTCTTAAAAAATAGACCTTTTTTTTATCTTCTTTCGAGCATTTTTTACATTCCTCCACTTTTCCAAGACTGCTGATCCATTTGGAATATAATTCGTTCAACTGATTTTTATCCTGGATATGCTCAAGCTGTTCAATTTTTTGAAAAAGCTGCTGATCCCAATCAAATTCCCCTTTTGCAACACGGGGATGATAGTATTTTAAAAATCCCCAGACTTTACAGAGTGATTCTAATTTTTGAGTTTCAGATAATGACTGCGCAGAAAAATGTAAGCTGAAAAAAAATAAGATGAAAAGAGAAATTTTTCTCATTAAAATGAAGCATTATTTATGCTATCAAAGATATATGTTTAAAACAGAATATGGCGAAAAACATCTGTGTAAATTTGTGTAATCTGTGGTTAAAAATAAAAACACAACTCACATACATATCTTCACAAGTATCACAAATAATTACTTCATGGGCCATGCAGATAATATGTTTTCTCAAGTTTGAATTCTTTAATAGCAATTTATCATGCTTAAAATTTAAAATCCCTAACTTTGTTTGCTAATACCAAAGTTTCAATGCAGAATAAGCTAAAGATCATTAACGACCCCGTTCATGGTTTCATCAGAATCCCACACGAAATTTTATTTGACGTTATAGAGCATCCTTATTTCCAGAGACTGCGCAGAATCGGACAGACCGGACTTCTGAATCTGATCTTTCCGGGAGCCACCCATACAAGATTCCATCACGCTTTGGGAGCGATGCATTTGATGTTTACGGCATTAGAAACCTTACGCCAGAAAGGAGTTAAAATTACTGAAGAGGAAGAAAAAGGAGCCATGCTTGCCATCCTGATGCATGATATTGGTCATGGGCCTTTCTCTCATGCATTGGAAAACATGCTGATGGACGACTGGCATCACGAGAAACTTTCACTGCTGTTAATGAATAAGTTGAATGAGGAATTTGACGGACAGCTTTCTATAGCTATTGAAATGTTTCAGGGAAAATATCATAAAAAGTTTTTTAACCAACTTATTTCCTCCCAGCTTGATGTCGACAGGCTTGATTATCTGAACAGGGACAGCTTTTTCACAGGCGTTTCTGAAGGAAACATCAATACCCAAAGAATCATTTCTATGATGAATGTCTGCAGCGAGGGCGAGTTAGTTATTGATGCCAAAGGAGTCTATTCCATTGAAAACTTTCTGACAGCCAGAATGTTTATGTATTGGCAGGTATACTATCATAAAACATCTGCATTGGCAGAGTTTCTTTTAGTTAAGATCCTGGAAAGAGCAAAATATCTGATTTCCGAAGGGATGGATCTGCCTGCCGGGGAAAACCTGAAATATTTTCTGAATCGTGGAAAAAGTTCTGCTACCGATGAAGATATTTATAGATTTACGCAACTTGATGACAATGATATAATTCATGCGATGAAATCCTGGCAGGATTCAGAAGACTTTATTCTTTCCTATTGGTGCAGATGTGTGATCCAGCGAAACCTTCCGAAAACGGTTATCTCAACACGTCCTTTCAAACGAAAATTTATTGAGGAAAAAATAAAAAACACCAATGAATTTTTCGGAATCAATAATGGAAAAGAGCTTGTACACGAGATTAAAAGAAAATTACTGCCTTATGACACCAAAAAACAGCCAATTTATTTACTCCAGAAAAACGGTAAAAAGATTAGGTTAGAAGAGTCACAGGACCAGTTATTGTCTGGGCTTATGGTACACAAGACTGCCCGGTATATTCTTACCTTTCCAAGAGATATTTCCCACATAATATCTTAAATAATCTTAAAATTCACGTTCCTAAAATCAAAAAATGTTTGCGAATTACAGAATTTCTTATCTTTGCAGAATATGGAATTTACAGCTTCGCAAATTGCAA
The DNA here is from genome assembly GCF_003290185.1 of Chryseobacterium lathyri. Taxonomy (GTDB): domain Bacteria; phylum Bacteroidota; class Bacteroidia; order Flavobacteriales; family Weeksellaceae; genus Chryseobacterium; species Chryseobacterium lathyri. The sequence goes on from NZ_QNFY01000006.1 coordinate 181,878, forward strand.
GTTTTATTGACGGACAAATAATAGGCGACGAAAGTACGGTTATTACAGGGGTTTCACCAATTGAGAATGGTGAATCAGGACATCTTTCTTTTATAGCACAGGATCGATTTTCACATTTTTTAAATACCTCAAAATGCTCCGTTATTATTGTTTCGGAAAAACTTATAGATAAAGTTGATTATAATCCTACCTTAATTGTTGTAAAGGATGCCTACCTTTCTTTCCAGGTTTTAATGAATCTGTACCAGGAAATGCAGGGAAGAAAAGAGGGAATCGAAACCGGTTCTTCTATTCATGAGACTGCAGTAATTGGAGAAAAGGCCTATATCGGAGCATTTACTTATGTTTCGGAGAAAGCTAAGATTGGAGAAGGTTCTCAGATCTATCCGCAGGTCTATATTGGGAAAGGAGTTAAGATTGGTAAAAACTGTAAAATCGACAGCGGCGCCAGAATCTATGACTACTGTATTATCGGAGACAATTGTGTGATCCATTCCAATACGGTTGTAGGTGGCGACGGATTCGGCTTTCAGCCTACTGCAGAAGGATTCAAAAAAATTCCTCAGCTAGGAAACGTGATTATCGAAGACGATGTAGAGATCGGTTCAAACTGCAGCATCGACAGAGCTACAATAGGGTCTACCATTATCGGAAAAGGAACAAAGATCGATAACCTGATCCAGATCGCACATAATGTGAAGATCGGGCAGAATAACGTTATTGCGGCACAGGCCGGAATTGCAGGATCTACTACAATTGGAGACTGGAATCAGATCGGTGGACAGGTAGGAGTGGTTGGCCATATTAAAATTGGGAACCAGGTGAAAATTCAGGCTCAGAGTGGTGTGAATTCCAGTGTTAATGATAAAGAAACATTGTATGGGTCCCCGGCGATAAGCTACAATGACTATCTTAGAAATTATGTCCATTTCAGAAATTTCACTGAAATTGTAAAGAGAATAAATAATCTTGAGGATATCTCAAAAGATAAAACTAATGAGTGATATGCAAAAAACACTCCAGAAAGAAGTAACACTTTCTGGAATTGGCCTTCATACAGGTAAAGAAGTAAAACTTACCATTAAACCAGCTAAAGAAAATACAGGTTTTGTGTTCGTAAGAACAGATCTGGAGGGACATCCTCAGGTAGAAGCTGATGTTAATTATGTAGTAGCGACAGAAAGAGGAACAACATTAGAGAAATTAGGTGTGAAAATTACTACTTGTGAGCACCTTTTGGCTGCATTAGTAGGGTGTGATATTGATAATGCCATTCTTGAAATGGATGCCTCCGAGCCGCCAATTTTAGATGGATCTTCCAAATTCTTTGTAGAAGCTATTGAAAGTGTAGGAATTGCAGAACAGGGTATTGCCAGAGAATACCTGGTCATCAAAGAAGTGCTGAGCTATGCAGACCCTGCATCGGGATCAGAAATTACCATTATTCCTTCGGATACCTATGAAGTGACTACTATGGTAGATTTTGGAACTAAAGTTTTGGGAACTCAAAATGCTACCCTTAAAAATATTTCAGAATTTAAAGACGAGATCTCTTCTGCAAGAACATTCAGCTTTTTGCATGAATTGGAAATGCTTTTAGATCACGGTTTGATCAGAGGTGGAGATATCTCAAACGCTATTGTATATGTGGATAAAGATCTTACACCTGACACCACAGAAAAATTGAAAAAAGCATTCGGAAAAGATAACGTTTCTATCAGACCGAATGGTATTCTTGATAATCTTACGTTAAACTATCCCAACGAAGCTGCAAGACACAAATTACTCGATGTAATTGGCGATTTGGCATTGGCTGGTGTAAAAATAAAAGGTAAAGTAATTGCGAACAAACCGGGACACTATGTGAACACCCAGTTTGCGAAAAAACTGAACCGACAGTGGAAATTGCAAAAGAAAAAAAATGTTCCGGATTTTGATTTAACCAAAGAGCCGGTTTTTGATATCAACGGAATTATGCGTCTTATGCCGCACAGACCACCGTTCTTATTGATCGATAAAATTCTTGAACTTTCAGATTCCCACGTAGTAGGCCTGAAAAATGTTACCATGAATGAGCCTTTCTTTGTAGGACATTTCCCCAAAGAGCCTGTAATGCCAGGAGTATTACAAGTGGAAGCTTTGGCACAGACAGGAGGTATCCTTGTATTGGCCAGCGTTCCGGATCCTGAAAATTACTCCACTTATTTTATTAAAATAGATAAAGTAAAATTCAAGAGAAAAGTAGTTCCCGGAGATACAATGATTTTCAAAATTGAACTGATAGAGCCTATCAGAAGAGGAATTGTACATATGCAGGGATACGGATATGTGGGAGACACAGTGGCTGTAGAAGCAGAGTTAATGGCTCAAGTTGCAAAAAATAAAGTTGATTAAATGATTCATCAATTAGCCGCCGTAGATAAACGTGCAAAAATCAGCAAAAACGTTATTGTAGAACCGTTTACTACAATTGCAGGGGACGTGGAGATCGGAGAAGGAACTTGGATTGGTCCTAATGTTACCATCATGGATGGAGCCAGAATAGGTAAAAACTGCAGAATTTTTCCGGGAACGGTAATTTCTGCAATTCCTCAGGATTTAAAGTTTGATGGTGAAGATACCCAGGTAATTATCGGTGATGAAACAACAATCAGAGAATGCGTTACCGTAAACAGGGGAACAAAAGCTCTCGGATTTACTAAAATCGGTAAAAACTGCCTTATCATGGCAACTTCTCATATTGCACATGATTGTGTGATCGGAGATCATGTTATCATTGTAAACGGTTGCGGTATTGCAGGACATGTAGAAATTGGAGACTATACTGTAATGGGAGGTCTTAGTGCTGTGCATCAGTTCGGTAAAATCGGGAAACATGTAATGATTTCCGGAGGAACTCTGGTAAGAAAAGATATTCCGCCCTATGTAAAAGTAGCAAGAGAGCCTATGTCTTATGCAGGAATCAACTCGGTTGGTTTGAGAAGAAGAGGGTTTACTAATGAGAAAATTTTTGAGATCCAAAAGATCTACAGAACAATTTTCCAAATGAAAATGAACGTTTCTCAGGCTGTAACTTACATTGAAAAAGAAATGCTTCCAACTGCTGAAAGAGATGAAATCCTTCAGTTTATCCAAAACTCACCAAGAGGTATTGTAAAAGGATACGGAACAACCAAGGAAAGTAATTAATACTTTACCTGAAGTAAAAAACTAAAATAAAAGATAACATAAATTAATGGCAACAAGCAACGATATCAGAAAAGGACTTTGCATTGAGTACAGTAACGATATTTTTAAAGTAATAGAATTTCTTCACGTAAAACCGGGGAAAGGACCTGCTTTCGTAAGAACAAAATTAAAGTCAGTAACTAACGGGAAAGTGATTGATAATACTTTCTCTGCAGGACATAAAATTGACGAAGTAAAAGTAATCACCAGAAAGTTCCAGTATCTCTATGATGATGAGAACGGATTCCACTTTATGAATAATGATGATTTCTCTCAATTATATTTGAACAAAGAAATGATTGAAAATTCACAGTTCATGAAAGCAGGAGAAGAAGTAACGATCATTCTGAAAGAAGCTGACGAAACGCCGCTTTCTGCTGAACTTCCTCAGTCTGTTTACCTGGAAGTTGTTGAAGCTGATCCGGGAGTAAAAGGAAATACAGCTACCAATGCTCTTAAGAACGCAATCGTTGAAACCGGAGCCAGAGTGATGGTTCCTCTATTCATCGAGCCGGGAGACAAAATTAAAGTAAGCACAGAAGACGGCAGCTACTTAGAAAGAGTAAAATAATAATAAAATTTACATCAATTCGGTTTGCATCAGCAGTCCGAATTTTGTTTTTATAAGAAAACCAATTGTTATGAGATTCCATTCTCCACAAAAGCTCAAAACTATTGCCGATTTAATAGGCTCAGAATTTGTTGGCCCTGAAGACTTTGAAGTCTTGGGAACCAATGAGATTCATATGGTTAAGCCGGGTGACATTGTTTTTGTCAACCACCCGAAATATTATGATAAAGCATTAAATTCTGCAGCGACGATTATTCTGATCGACAAAAAGGTAGAATGTCCGGAAGGAAAAGCACTTCTGGTTTCTGATGATCCTTTCAGAGATTTTAATAAGATCAATACCCACTTTACAAGAATATATAATTTCACTGAGGAACTTCACGACGTAGAAATCGGTGAGGGAACAAAGATCCATCGTACGGCTGTTATCGGAAATAATGTTGTGATCGGAAAAAATACTTTAATTTTTCCAAACGTTGTTATTGGAGACAGAACGGTAATTGGTGATAATGTTGTCATTCAGTCAAACACGGTTTTAGGAGGTGATGCATTTTATTACAGAAAGCTGAATGGAAATTTTGACCGTCTTATTTCGGTTGGAAATGTAGTCATCGAAAACAATGTAGAAATTGGAAATGGTTGTACGATAGACAGAGGTGTTACGGATTCTACCGTAATCGGGGAGGGTTCTGTTTTAGATAACCAGATTCAGATAGGACACGACACCGTTATCGGAAAAAAATGTCTCATTGCATCACAGGTGGGAATTGCAGGCTGTTGTGTCATAGGAGATGAAGTAACACTTTGGGGACAGGTAGGCATCGCTTCCGGAAATAAAATTGAAAGCGGATCTGTCATTCTTGGTAAAACAGGAGTCAACAGAGATCTTAAAAAAGGAACCTATATTGGGATGTTTGCAGAAGATTTCAAAGGCTATTTGAAAAAAGAAGTAAAGCTGAGAAATCTCAAATAAACTATTCACTTGGTTTTGTCTAAAATCAAAGAAAAATAAGTAAATTTGTGAGCATTAATAAAATATTTAAATAAATTAAAACATCAATAAAATGTCAATTTTAGTAAACAAAGATTCTAAAGTAATTGTACAAGGATTTACAGGGAACGAAGGTACTTTCCATGCGGGCCAGATGATTGAATACGGAACCAATGTAGTGGGAGGAGTTACTCCGGGAAAAGGAGGATCTGAGCATTTAGGAAAGCCTGTATTCAATACAGTAGCTGATGCCGTTCAAAAAGCTGGAGCCAATGTAAGTATCATTTTCGTACCACCTGCATTCGCTGCTGATGCGATCATGGAGGCTGCTGAGGCAGGTATCAAAGTTATCGTATGTATTACTGAAGGTATTCCTGTAGCGGATATGGTGAAAGTAAAATCTTACATCGCTGACAGAGACTGCAGATTAATCGGTCCAAACTGTCCGGGAATCATTACTTCTGAAGAAGCTAAAATTGGTATTATGCCAGGATTCGTTTTCAAAAAAGGTAAAGTAGGTATCGTTTCAAAATCAGGTACTCTTACTTACGAAGCTGCTGATCAGGTTGTAAAAGCTGGTTACGGTGTTTCTACAGCAATCGGTATTGGTGGTGACCCAATCATTGGTACTACTACAAGAGAAGCTTTGGAACTATTCATTAATGACCCTGAAACTGAAGCGGTAGTAATGATCGGTGAGATTGGTGGTGGATTGGAAGCTGAAGCTGCAAGATGGTATAAAGCCAGCGGATCTACTAAGCCGGTTGTAGGATTTATTGCCGGACAGACCGCTCCTAAAGGAAGAACTATGGGACATGCTGGTGCTATTGTAGGTGGTGATGAAGATACTGCTCAGGCAAAAATGCAGATTATGAGAGAAAACGGAATCAACGTTGTAGATTCTCCTGCAGATATCGGTGTTACAGTTGCTAAAGTTCTAGGATAAGACATACAAAAACAAAACATATGAAAAAACTTTTATTAACCTCAGCATTGGCCCTTTCAACTCTGTCGTTTGCCCAAATTGATTTTGCAAATACAAGATTTGGTGTCACGGCAGGAGGTAATTACTCCAGAGTAAGAAATGCCCATAACCCTTCTGGTCCAAGATTCGCATTCCAGGGTGGAGCTTTAGCTCTTATCCCCGTAGGAAAAGCTAACCAGTTCTTTATACAGCCCGAAGTCGTGTATTACGGTGCAGGAGAAACCGGAAAAGATAAAGATGCTAAAGGAAAAGATGGTTATGATGCAGTATATGGTAACAATTATCTGAGCGTACCTATCTATTTTAAAGGATATTTTTCTGAAGCAGAATCAGAATTCTTTGGAATGATAGGGCCAAGATTTAACTTTTTGATGAGTCAGAATGTTAAAAATGCTCCTATAAGCAGACCATATTATGATCCGGATGTTACCGATCCTCTATATCCGTCAGTAAGTGGAAAAGCATCAAGCTTTAACCTTGCTTTAGGATTAGGAGTTGGTTATAGCTATAAAAGACAGCTGGAAGTAGCTCTTAAATATGACTTAGGTCTTTCAGATACTTATCCTGATCTTGCAAAAGAAAAAGGAGGTTCTGATAAGAAAAAGTCCGAGCAGGTGATCAGCCTTAGCTTAAGCTATATCTTCAAATAGAATAACTCGTTATTCAATGATAAAAAATCCCGGAAATTTTAATTTCCGGGATTTTTGTTTTTAATAGAAGTATAAAGTTGGAAAAGAAAAGTTATTAAGAATACCACGAACAACCGGAATCACTTCCGGTAAACTTCCATCTTCCTTCTTCAGACTTCCATCTATGAGTTTATTAACCTCTGATCCACTTCCAGATCTCCTTTAAAGTCGCTTTATTCCCATACATCAAAATCCCTACACGATAGATTTTTCCGGCAAGGAATATCATAAGAATGGTAGTTCCCAGCAATAATACAATAGACAAAGCAATCTGCCACGCAGGAACGCCGAAAGGTATTCTCGCAATCATGGCAACCGGAGAGGTAAACGGGATAATAGACAGCCAGAAGCCCAACGGACCGTCAGGATTGTTCATCAGGGAAAAGCTGCCATACATTCCTAAGGTAAGCGGTAAAATAGCAAATAAGGTGAACTGCTGGGTCTCAGTTTCATTATCTACTGCAGAGCCAATGGCTGCATAAATGGAACTGTAAAAAATATATCCCAAAAGAAAAAATACGATGAATACAAAAATGATCAGTGGGAAATTCAGTTCCAGTAAACTGTGTGAAACCTGTGTTGCGATCTGGGCAATATCCAGCTTACTGGCAATCTCCTCATTGCCTCCCGGAATGTTCTTTTGGAAAGAAGAAAATCCGGTATTTAAAACCAATGCACCTATAACAGACATGGAGATCCAGATCAGGAACTGCGTCAAAGCAACCAGTGTTACCCCTAATATCTTACCCATCATCAGCTCAAACGGCTTCACAGATGAAATAATGATCTCTACCACACGGTTGTTTTTCTCCTCAAGAACGCTTCTCATAACCCTTACTCCATAGATAATAATGAACATGAAAGTTACATACATCAAAAGGATGCTTAGACCACTTTTTACCCCAAAAGCAAGATCAGAATCTTCCTTATTGTTATCAGAAACATTAATGGTTTTTAAAGTAAAACCTTTGTCAAGGCTGTTCAGTTGGGCTTCTTCAATACCGAGCTGCTTGATTTTTTCCTTTTTGATCACATCCGTAATATCAGAAACGATCTTCTGTTTCGTATCAAGGCCCATTTTGACATTGACGATGAGTCTTGTACTATTTTCAAGTCCGGTATAGTCATGATCTTTCAATTCGGGAAGGATCAGGATGCCATCCAGAGATTCATTATCCTTCAGGTTATTGATCTTAGCTTTCTCATCCGCTGCAGAAACAAATACATAATTCAGCTTATCATTAGATTTTAGCTGGCCTTTGAAAAGCCCGCTTTTATCCACAACCTCAATAATGCTGTGGGATTCGTTGGCTTTAAACATTAATCCGATCACTGCTCCAAACCCAACCAATAAAAGAGGAGCCAGCAATGTTAATATAATGAAGGATTTTTTCTTAACCTGCGTAAGAAACTCCCTTTTTGTAATTAAAAAAATATTGTTCATAAAAAATTAAGAATGGTTACTTACAGCATTAATAAACACTTCATTCATGCTCGGAATTCTTTCGTCGAATGATCTTACTTTTCCTACGTTGACAAGGTCCAGAAGAATATCATTCTGCCTGCTTTCATTTTTCAGATCGAAAGAAATCATATTGTTTTCATTAGAGAAATTAAAAATATCATAGCTGTTTTTGAAATTCTCAAATTTTATTTCATCTACTTCAGAAAGAGTGACTCCAAAAATATTCTTCTTAAATTTTTCTCTTACATCAAAAACTCTTCCGTCAATAATCTTTTTAGAATTGTTGATCAGCGCTACGTAATCACACATTTCTTCAACACTTTCCATTCTGTGGGTAGAAAGAATGATCGTAGTTCCATTATTTTTAAGATCAATGATCTGGTCTTTAATTAAGTTGGCATTTACCGGATCAAAACCTGAAAAGGGCTCATCAAGGATCAGAAGATGCGGGCGGTGAAGAACCGTAACTACAAACTGGATCTTCTGTGCCATCCCTTTCGAAAGTTCCGAAAGTTTCTTTTTCCACCACTGGTCGATGTTCAGTTTTTCAAACCACTTCTTGGCTTCGTTCAGAGCATCATTCTTACTCATTCCTTTCAGTTCCCCGAAATAAAGGATCTGATCGCCCACGCTCATGTTCTTATACAGTCCTCTTTCTTCAGGCATATAACCAATGTCTCTGATGTGGCTGGGATTAAGCTTATTTCCATTAATGAATACATCTCCGGAATCGGCTTGGGTAATTTGATTGATAATACGGATGAAGGAAGTTTTTCCCGCTCCATTCGGGCCTAGAAGACCATAAATACTGCCTTGTGGTACATGGATGCTGAAATCATCCAATGCTACTTTCTTCCCGGCACTATAGGTCTTTCTGATATGTTCAGCTTTAAGCATTAAATTGTTTTTAACAATGAGTATAAAAAGTCCTTAAAGTTACGGAAATATTAAGGCAGAACTGATGCAAAAGAAAAAATCCTGATGATTATCAGGATTTAATTTTATTGTTTTACAATTTGAGTAACCTTTTGGGTATTATCGCTTAAAATATAGCGAATCAGATATTTCCCGGGTTTCAGTTTTTCAATATTGATTTCTCCGGAATTCATGTTGACAGAGTAATTGGCTACCTGCGTTCCTAAAATTGAATAAAAGGTAACACTCTTGATCTTTAATGCAGAATCTTTTGCTTTGATCAAAAGGAAATCTTTTGCAGGATTTGGATATGCTACCAATACACCGTCATCAGACTTCTGTGTGATGGAACCCGGCTCTCTCAGCTGTGCCTGCATATTGTTGGAAAAACCAACGAAAGCGCCCGTAAATAGAAATAAAAGTAAAAGTTTTTTCATCAAATTATAATTTCTCGAATGTATTAAAACAAAAATAAACAATTCTACAATTCTATACAATAGTTTTTTATATAAGTTGTAGTAAATTTGTAGAAACTTATTCAAAAAGTATTCCAAAATGATACATTCAAGAAATAGAAGACTTAGAGTTAATGAATCTATCAGAAGTTTAGTAAGAGAAAACATCCTTACAACTGATGATTTTGTAATGCCGATTTTCGTAATGGAGGGCGAAAACCAACAGGAAGCGATACCGTCGATGCCGGGGATTTTCAGGAGGAGTATAGATTTAACGGTAAAAGAATGTAAAGAGTTATTTTCTTTGGGTGTAAAATCTGTCAATCTGTACATGAAAGTGTCAGAACATTTGAAAGACAATACAGGAAAAGAAGCCTGGAACAAAGACGGGCTGATGCAGCAGACGATCAAAGCCATCAAAGATGCAGTTCCGGAAATGATTGTGATGCCTGATGTTGCTTTAGATCCTTATTCGATCTACGGTCATGACGGGATTATTGAAAACGGAAAGATCGTGAATGATGCTACCAATAATGCACTGGCAAGAATGTCCGTATCTCATGCTGAAGCCGGAGCTGATATTGTGGCGCCAAGTGATATGATGGACGGAAGAGTACTGGCAATTCGTGAAGCTTTAGAGGAAAGCGGATTTACCGATGTAGGAATCCTTAGCTATTCAGCAAAATATGCAAGCTCTTTCTATGGACCTTTCAGAAGTGCCCTGGACAGTGCCCCGAAAGATAATATGGAAATTCCGAAAGATAAAAAGACCTACCAGATGGATTTCCACAATTCCCGTGAAGCGCTGAACGAAGTATTCAAAGATATTGATGAAGGAGCCGATATTATCATGATCAAACCGGGACTTCCTTATCTGGACATTGTTGCTAAAGTCCGTGAAGCTATTGATCTTCCCATAGCAGTTTACAACGTGAGTGGAGAATATGCCATGGTAAAAGCAGCTGCACAGAATGGTTGGCTGGATAATGATAAAACTATTATTGAAAGCCTGACATGTTTCAAAAGAGCAGGAGCAGATATGATTTTTACTTATTTTGCGAAAGAAGCAGCAATGATTCTGAATAAATAAAATAATTACTGAACAAAATAAACTGCCCCTAATTTGTATTTCAGGGGGCAGTTTTTATTATTGTAAGAAATACTCTTAGTTGTGTCCGAAGCATGTGTAATAATCGCGATCACCCGGTTGAATAGGATTTTCGCCTCCATTATCATTTACACAAACATTGGTAGGACATAAGTACCATCCAGCAGGGCAATTACCGTTGGCATCAGGAAATCTGATGCTTCCTCCGCTGATGTTCTTTAGTTCTTTTTTCGTTAACTTTTTCATGAAAAATATTTTATAGGTTAGTGAAACTAAAATAGTAAAAATTTATCACATGATGTTGAAATCTTTTCCTTTCGTGAATTTTGCTGCAAAAGGAGCCTGGTTTCCGGAGTATTTCAAAACAAAATGTTTCTTGGTATCCGTATTTATTTTAGCATCCACTTCTACATTCTGTGTCTGAAAACTCACCTCTAACCCCACTCCCGATTCTTTTTCAAGGAAGATTTCTACACTTTCAGCATAAAACAGGGAAGTACTTAGATAATTGAACTTAATATTCTTTCTATAGGTTTTAGATTTACTTTGTGTAAATAGAGAATAATTTTTCAGAATCTCAATTCCGGGAGAATCAATGTTGGTAACTCGGGATTTGGTTACGCCGTTTACTCTCACTGAAAAGCTTTTGGCGTTTTTAATATTTCCGTTCACCCCGATATTGAATAAAGACGGAAGCGACAGGCCGTATTCAACCATGCTCTCTTTTGTGAATTCAAAATCAGGGATCAGTGCAGGATGCTTAGGCGTATTAATCAGCTGCTCCTTTACTGTATTAAGAGCATCCCCCGAAAACAGGTATCCGATAAGGTTGTTTCCTGTAGTTCGCCAGTTTCTCCCGTTCCATTCGAAAATCTCACAAAGGAGTGTATCTGTGGATGAATGGGGAAGAAGATCCATATCCTGCCATTTGAAAACTTCCTTGGCATAAGGTCTTCTGTCGACAATATTAATACCCAGATCCAGCGCAAGAAGATCTGTCAGGTCTTGATTACTTTCCATATTATTTTAATTCTTGGTTTGGTCGTATAAAATTATGAAATAAAATAATTCTTACAACCAGCCTTTTCTTCCGTAAACATAAGTATCATCAAACTGCTTATCGCTCATGAACAGGTATAGAATCCCTTCAATAAAAGGAATAATAGAGGCTGCTCCTAAAGTGACAATATTAAGGACAAGCTGAATTACACCTTCTTTCGTATAGCCAAGATAGAATTTATTCAACGCCAGCCAGCCTACGAGAATTCCCAGTATTGCTGCCGGAATTTTCTTTTCCGAACGGTAAGGAACATTATTCTGCTGATTTTGATTCTGGGTACCTTCTGTTTTTGTATAACCGTAATTTTCCATTGTTAATTTATTTGTGATGAGTAAAATGATTTCTCAATACGTCGGATAAAACCCTTAAGAGTTACAGAATAGCAGTTTAAATAATTACTTTCACTAATGTTTTCTTGCTGAGGAGATTCGGAGTTTTATAAGGCCTGACCTATAAACAATATAAAAATTAAGATTATTCGCTTAAAAACGACAGGTACATTTCATAATCTAAAATTTGAATTCAAAAAAACTTTATCTTTGCTCCTATGATTTTACGAGGAGAAAACTTAATCAAAGAATACGGTCCTAAAAAAGTAGTAAAAGGCGTTTCTGTACAGGTTCAACAGGGAGAAATTGTTGGTTTGCTTGGTCCCAACGGAGCAGGAAAAACCACTTCGTTTTACATGATCGTAGGACTGGTTAAGCCTACTTCAGGGAAAATTTTCTTGGATAAACAGGAGATCACTACCGATGCCATGTATCGCCGTGCTCAAAAAGGAATCGGGTATCTGGCACAGGAAGCTTCAGTTTTCAGAAAGCTGTCTGTAGAAGACAATATTATGGGTGTTTTGCAGCTTACAAAGCTTTCAAGGCGTGAGCAGCAGATTAAATGTGATGAGCTGATTGAAGAGTTTTCACTGCAGCACGTACGTAAAAACAGAGGGGACCTTCTTTCGGGAGGGGAAAGACGTAGAACCGAAATTGCACGCTGCCTGGCTACAAGCCCTAACTTTATTCTTCTCGATGAGCCCTTTGCCGGAGTAGACCCCATTGCGGTGGAAGATATCCAGAAAATTGTAAGAAGCCTGGTAGATAAAAATATCGGAATCCTGATCACGGACCACAACGTACAGCAAACCTTAGCCATCACCAATAAAACATACATCATGTTTGAAGGAAAAATCCTGAAAGAGGGGCTTCCGGAAGATCTTGCCAATGATCCGCAGGTAAGAGAGGCCTATCTTGGTGAGAACTTTGTGTACCAGAGTATTTTAGACAAACCAAAAAAGAAAAAGTACATTTATAATATCTGGGCAGGTAACTTCGATTCGAAAGCGCAGCTGCAGGGATTTGTAGATGATCACTTTGGACAGTATGACGATCTGAGACTGATGTACGGATTTGAAGACATCAGCTTCGCATCGCTTGCCAATTCTGAGATCGAACATATTTTCAATGATGTAGTAGATAAAAATGCTAATAATTCATTCGTTTTCCAAAGAAAAGAACTGACCTCTCAATATCCTCTGGAGCAGGCGCAGGCTGAATCCAAAGCTGCCAGCAAACCAGAGCTGCATTACCTCACAACCTATTTTTACGAGGGATAAAAATCACATCTGTAATAAAAGCATTTGCTGAAAAATAGAATAAAACGTACCTTTTCTCTCGGAAACGGTACGTTTTTTAGTTAAAATAACTCCTATGGCAAAACCCTTTAACAGAACAGTTACTTTATTCGGGATCTACAAACAGCTCGTTCCATTTATAAAGCCTTACCGTTTGATGATTTACGGGACGCTCTTTCTCACTTTTTTAGGAGCTCTCGCAGCCCAGGTCAATCCTATTGTATTAAAATATACGGTGGATGAGGTAACAGAGCTTACCCATCTTCCGCATCCGATGTCTGAGGGTATTCATATTCTGGTGGTGATTTCCATTATTTTGCTTGGAAAAGAACTGCTGAATATCTTTATCAATTTCGGACAGAAATTTTATGGTGAAAAAATAAGGATTAATGTAAGCTCTGTTCTGGCTCAGTCAGCTATTGATAAAATACTAATGTACCGGGTGGCCTATTTCAATGATGAGAATCATGAATCCGGGAAATTACAGATCAGGATAGACCGCGGAATCGAAAGTTTAACAAGGCTGGTACAGAATTTTTTCATCGATATACTGCCGCTTTTTTCCAATGCCATTATTGCCCTGATCATCATGTATATGCAGAATGTATATGTAGGGATGGTTTCTACGATCATTGTCCCTATTTATTTTTATATAAGTTCACTACAGGCAAAAAAGCTTGGAGGAGTTCGCCGCCAGCTTAGAAATCAAAGGGAGAGAAAAACTTCAGGGCTTTTGAATCTGATCAATTCTATTATGGTGATCAAAAGCTTTGTCCGTGAAAAATTTGAAGGAAAAAAACAGTACGACCTGCAGATGGAACTGATGGAAAGCCAGATGTTCACCAGAAAAACCAATTTTATTTATGATGGTTTAAAAACATTCATAGAGCAATTTGGTGTGGTTTTAATTATTCTTTTGACTGTTTATCTGGTGCTGGATCAGCAGATGACCATTGGGGCGATCATGCTGCATATCATGCTGTTCAATAATATATCAGCACCTATACGCCAGCTGCATAGGATTTATGACGATATGAACGATGCCATGATCTATGCTGAAGGCTATTTTGAAATCCTTAATGCAGACGATGAGAAAGAACCGAACGGAACTTTTATAGAAAAGGAAATCAAGGGGAATTTTGAATTAAGAAATGTAGATTTCAGCTATCCGAACGGAACAAAAGCCCTGCATGACGTATCCATGAAAATAGAGAACGGAAAAACTACTGCATTAGTAGGGTTGAGTGGGGCCGGAAAATCAACGGTGATTAATCTTCTCTGTAAATTTTACCTTCCGGATTCCGGAGAAATATTACTGGATGGAGTCAATTTAAATAATTTTGACAATACCTTCCTGAGGGACGATCTTGGTCTGGTATTGCAGAAAAATCATATTTTTCAGGGAAGCATTGAAGACAATATCCGGTATGGTGATATGAATGCCAGTTTCGAGGAAATTCAGGCAGCGTCAAAAAAAGCCTATCTTCATGATCAGATTCTGGATCTTCCGGATGGTTATCAGCACGATGCTACCCAGCTTTCCGGTGGCCAGCAGCAGAGAATTGCCATTGCCAGATTATTCCTGAAAGATCCACCCATTATTTTCCTGGATGAACCAACTGCCAGTCTGGATGCTATTGCTACTGAACAGATCAAAAATTCATTGGATGCCATCAAAGAAGGCCGTACCGTGGTTATTATCTCTCATTCACTGTCGCAGATCCTGGATTCTGACACTATTTATGTGATGAAAAAAGGAAGGGTAGTGGAAAGCGGAACACATGATGAGCTGGTTCAGATGAATGGAACATACCGTGAGATTTTCGATGCTTCTGCCAGAAGTTTAAATCTGGATAAGCTGGTGAATTCTTTTAAAGATAACTGATCTTATGCTTTTTATTTCTCGCAGACCATACAGGCTCCGCATATTTTAATTAATCTGCCAAATCTGCCAAATCTGCTCAATCAGCGAGAGAATATATATTTTCTATAGTAAACTTTTGAGGGTTTTAAATAGAGATTAAACGCAAAGTTTTATGGTGAGAACTTTTAAATATGGAGTCTCACCATAAAACTTTGCGTTAAAAAAATACAATCAATTTACTGTGCTTTTTCAGCAACCTGATAAGCACCTACATCCGCTCCAAAGGCAATGTTGATTCTATTATAACTGTTGATCGCAATCACAGCCATGGTAAGATCCAGTATTTCAGTTTCAGAAAAATATCTGCTGACTTCCGAATAAATTTCGTCAGGGATTTCTGTACCATTTAAAGAGGTTAAACTTTCAGCCCAAAGCAATCCGGCTTTTTCTCTGTCTGTGTAAAAAGAGCATTCTCTCCATGCGCTTACCAGAAAAATTCGTTGTTCAGTTTCACCTTTGGCTCTTAATTCCTTGGAGTGCATATCCAGGCAGAAAGCACATCCGTTTATCTGGGAAACACGGAAATACAGAAGCTCCAGAAATGAACTGTCGAGTGATGAATGCTGTACCTGAAACCCCATGTTGTGGAGGGCGTTTACAGCTTTGTTTCCCATTGCAAATGCATTGATTCTTTGTGACATAATAATTGGTTTTTTGATTAATTATGAAACAAATGTAGACCGGAATTTTCCGGAATTTTTTAACATTTGATAAAAAACTATTTCTGTGCTCTGATCCGGCTTAAAGAAACCTGGGTGATCCCAATATAATCTGCCATGTCCCCAAGACTGATTCGCTGGATAAGATCAGGTCTTTGCTTCAGAAAATTGTTGTATCGTTTTTTACCGTCGTCCTCAAGCATTTCGCTGATCCGTCCCATCATATTGATCGGAGCTTTTGAATACAGTTTACTGAAAAGTGTTTCCGCCGTATGGTATTTCTTACATAGTTCCTCAATAACATTTTTGTGTATGCGCAAAACTTCACATGGCTCCAGTGCGACGATCATATATTTTGAAGCACTGCCCGTCAGAAAACCGTTCAGTTCTGTGAAAAAAGAATTTTCTGCAAAAAAAGTCATGATAAAATCTTTATCTCCGTTATCAAAAAACAGCTTTACCAGACCTTTCTCAAGAAAATAAAAATACCTGCAGGTTTCATCTCCTTTTAAAAGAAAGTCACCTTTTCTGTAAGTTTTTGCTTCTAAATTTGATGTCAGAGCTTCCATTACAGATTGTTCCGGTTTTATAATACTTTCAATGGTTTGAGTGAAACGGGGAGAATTCATATTCAACAATATTGTTTATAAAGAAATTAAATATAATAAAAAAGCACCTAAATTTATATTCTGTACACCAAAAAAGATTGATAGATTTGCCATAACAATATGAACGATCACTATCTTAAAAAACTCGACAGAGTAACGGCTATTCTCACACAATTACAGTCAAAACCGACCGTAAGGGCACAGGACCTTGCTGCAAAATTTGATGTCAGCATCCGTACGATCTACCGGGATGTGAAAACGCTGGAAAATGCCGGAATTCCCATTATAGGAGAAGCGGGAAACGGCTATTCCCTGATGGACGGTTATAAGCTTCCGCCCATTATGTTTACAAAAGAAGAGGTATTGAGCTTCATCACTGCGGAAAAACTGATGCAGAAATTTTCTCACCAAAGCCTTGGAAGCCATTACCAGATGGCCATGGAGAAAGTCCGCTCTGTGCTTCGGAATTCAGATAAAAACCTGATCCTGAATATTGAAAAACAGATCGATGTTTATAATCATCATCCACAGACAAATGATACGATCAAAAATGTGATACCCACCATTCTGGAAAGTATTGCAGATAAAACACAGCTGATTATTGAATATAAAACAGTTGATTCCCGGGTGACGAACAGAACCATTGAAGCTGTTGGTATTTTCTTTGAATTCAATTATTGGTACATTATGGCTTTCTGTACCATGAGAAAAGATTTCAGGCAGTTTCGTGTCGACAGGATTCTGCAGATTTTCAAAACCCAGAACCCTTTTTCCCAGGAATACGGACAGATCAATGATTACAGAAGGTATTCAAGCGGAGAGAAAACCAGGGTCAGGCTTTTAGTTGAGAAAAAAATAATAGGACATATCGTAAATTCCAGGAGATATTATGGGTTTATTGAAGAAACGGAAACGGAAAATGGAATGGAAATGATCTTTGATACAGAATGGATAGATGAAGGTTTTCCGAGGTGGCTGATCACTTTTGCAGATTATGCAACTATTTTGGAGCCGGAATCATTAAAAACAAAGCTCAGAAATTTGGTGGAAAATATTTCAAAAAGTTTGGAATGAAAAACATAAACTCGGGCTTCACATTCGTGAAGCCCGAGTTTTAGAAATTTATATCATCTGAATAAAAAATTTCGCTTCAACTGAATGACAAAAATCAGAAACAACAAAATCGGGGTGTCTATACTTAATGAATGGATAATTTGAATAATTTTGATTCTGCTGTTTCATCTTTTTGCCTGGATTGAATTATCATTTTCAGTCTAAATAAAGGCATTAATGATCCTAAAATCTCTCCCAAAAAAAAGGAGGTTCAATTCCTAATGCTCTCAGATAGGTATAACCCTGTCCGCGGTGATGAATTTCATTATCCACGAAATAAAGAATATTCTGATATACCGGGAATTCATACTGTCCGAATAAATTGAAGGTTTCCTGGAAACGCTCCTCAGTAATCAGGCTGAAATAGTGGTTGATCACTTCTGTTTCTTCATCCCATTTTTTCAGGATATCTTCTTTTGTTTTTGGGTTGAATCCTTCCTCATTGTAAGCTTCCATGTTTTTATCAACTATTCCTTTCAAAGCAGATCCTCCGATACTGATCAGTTCTACTGCCAGCTTTGCGAAAGGTCTCATGCCTCCTACAGAGAATTCAAATAATTCTTTTTCAGGAAAAGCTTCTATTACTCTTCTTGTCAGATTTCTGTGTCCTTGCCAGTGCTCTAATAATTGATCGGATGTCATGAACTGTTTTGTGGCTGTTGCTGTAGTTGTCATAATTGTATTGTTTAGTTTGTTATTGTTGATACAAAGGTATGACAGCATTATGACAACAGTTTGTCAGTAGGATTTTTGATATTAAAAAAATATTTTATTTCTTTATTAAAATATCTATACCTGTTTTTCCGTTAGAGAGAAAATGTATGGGTAAAAAAAATTGATCCCTATTAGAATTTTAAAATGAAGAAGTATATTTTACCTGTTATTCCAGCTCTTTTATTACTGTCATGTAATAAAATTGAAGAAAAAATCGACCAGACTGTTCAGAAAACTACTGAAACTGTACAGCAGAAAGCTCAGCAGGCAGTTGAAGAAACAGTGAAGAAAACAGTCAGTGAATCAATTAATTCTTTAACGAATTCCCAGGATGTAAAGTTCAGCCAGGTATTTCCCGATGATGGAAAGCCTGTAGTTTCAGAAGAGACCGGAAAGAAATTTAAATTCCCTAACGGTTCCGAAGGCTATATTTTCAAATATAAATCGGATATCGCAGTACTGCTTCCTTTTCTGGAAAAGCAGCCTTCTTCCGACGAAAACAAATCAGACAAAACAGCCCGTAAAATAGACGGACAAAGCATCATTGACAAAATAAGCTTTGTCTCTAAATTCCTTCCTGAAAATACTATTGATACCAGTTTCTTGGAGGATATCAAAAACGATAAAAATATAGAATATTATAAGCTGAAAAGGTTTCCCAACAACAGTACAATAATCTATAACCCCAAAAACCAGACCGTCATACAATATGTAGAGGTAAATAAATAATTTGTAAGTGACCGGATTTTTCCGGTCATTTTTTGTACACAGTCATTGCGAACTATTCGCGAAGCAATCTTAATCTGTTGAAAACTACATATTAGAAGGAAATCATTTTTATTTCTAATGTCTACTAATCACTTTTTCAGACAGAATAGGAAGTTATTACTATTTCTTTTTCAGATTATTAATAAGCTACTTAATGTTTTGTAAATCAATTCTTAATTTTTATAGGATAATATGTTTTGCATAAGTTGGGAAAGGGATTTTTATTATATTTTTATTTTTTGTGTTTAATATTGATATTTTTACTAGATTTATTGAATTATTAACAATATATGAAAAGAAAATTATTTAATAAAAAAATCTGTGTATTAGTATTAAGCGGAGCGGGTACTATGGTATATGCTCAGGAAGGTGTAAAAGAAAATAGTATAGATGAAGTTGTGGTTACTACAGGTAGAACTAAACCTAGAACCATAATTACATCAGCAATTCCTATTGATAATATTTCGGCAGTACAGCTAAAATCCACAGGACAAATTACTTTTGATAAAGCTTTGACGTACTCGGTACCATCTTTTAATTCATCACAGCAAACCGTTTCTGATGCAACGGCTCATTTTGATCCGGCAGATTTAAGAGGATTAGGGCCTTCCAGAACATTAGTTTTGGTTAATGGTAAAAGAAAAAATCAAAGCGCTTTAATTTATGTAAATGATACGCCGGGAAAAGGTGAGGTAGGTACGGATCTGAAAAGTATTCCATCTGCCGCCTTACAGAATGTAGAAGTATTGAGAGATGGTGCATCTGCACAATATGGCTCTGATGCTATTGCAGGAGTGATCAATATTATTCTTAAGAACAGCGTTGGAAAAAGTACAGTCAATCTTTTTTCAGGTATTACTTCAGAAGGAGACGGCTTTAATATCGGAGCAGATTTTAATACAGGAATCAGAATTGCAAAAAATGGAAGTTTGAACCTTACATTGGGATATTCTTCCCAAAATAAAACTAACCGTGCAGGTTCTGTTACAAAAGATGAACTTTTTGGTGTTGATAATGCCTGGACGCAGGCTAATCCTGGTTTAGGAATGATTATAGGGCAGCCGGAGACAAAAGTGGCCAATATGTTTGTAAATTTTGAATTGCCAACAGGTGAAACAGGCAAGTTTTATGCTTTTGGTGGTACAACTTACAGGAATGGAACTAGTTTTGGCTTGTATAGAACACCCTATTGGGTAACTTCAGATTTTGGTTTATTAACTCCAAAAGGGCAACCTTATAATGGATTTCAGCCGGAATTTAAAACGGATGTTTATGATTATAATTTAACCTCCGGGTGGAAGGGAATGTTTGGAAAATGGAGTTTTGATGGGAGTGCAACTTTTGGCTCTAATGCAGTAGATTATGTTGTAGGAAACACGATTAATACGTCTTTGGGAGCAAATTCACCAACCCGTTTTAAAGCAGGTGGTCATCAGTTTAGTAATATTATAGGAAATATAGACATCAACCGAAATTTTGGTGCATTTGTTTTAGGAGCTGGTGTTGAAGTACGTAATGAAAACTATCAGGCGAAGGCAGGAGAAGAGGCATCTTATATAGGAAGTGGTGCAGAATCGTTTCCAGGACTGCAGTCTCAAAATGAAGTCAATAAAAATCGTCAGAATATTGGAGCTTATATGAATGCTGAATGGGATGTTACGAAAAACCTGTTACTTGGAGGAACTGTGAGATATGAAAATTTCAGTGATTTTGGAAATAATGTTTCCTGGAAAGGAAATGCAAGATACAAGTTGTTAGATGATAAATTAGTTTTCCGTGGGTCTGTTTCTACAGGATTTCGGGCACCTTCATTACACCAGATTTATTATTCCAATGTTCAAACCAAAATTACAGGGAATACGGTAGCTAATCAGGGTACTTTTAACAATGACTCTCAGATTGTAAGATCAGATCTTGGGGTACAAAAATTAAATGCTGAAAAAGCCTTTAACATTACTGGGGGATTTGCCGTAAAACCTTTTAAAAACCTGACGATTACAGCAGATTATTATAGAATAAAAATTAAAGACCGGGTACTTTTCTCAGGAGATATTGGTTACAAAACCGGTGCTCCGGGTAGTCCGGATATAACAAACCCTGTGGAAGTAATATTAGACAATAATAAAATAACCTCCTTGAAGTTTTTCACTAATGCTGTAAATACAGTTACTGAGGGGATAGATTTCGTAGCTAATTATTATACTTCCGCTATTGGCAAAGGAAGATTGGGAGTTATTGCTGCTTTCAATTATAACGAAACTAAAATAGTAGATAATATTGCCGTTCCGCCTATTTTGGCTGAAAATGGTTACTCGGAAAACTTTTTTGATAGAAAAGAACAATCTAGAATTACCTCTGCAAGGCCAAAAACAAAAACTATTCTTAGTCTTTCGTATGACATTTCAAAGTTTAACTTTAACCTTAATAATACTTATTTTGGTTCTGTTACATGGCAGCATGCAACTGATCCTGCCAAAGATCAGACATTTTCCGGTAAAGTAATTACTGACATCGTTTTAACGTATAAAATCACCAAAGATCTTAAAGTTTCCGGAGTCGTAAATAATTTATTTAATATTTATCCGGATGTAATAGACAGCAAAGGAGATGTAGTAACAGACCTTGGAGGAAGGTTCAAATATCCTTGGGAGGTGAATCAGTTCGGATTTAACGGAACAACTTTTCAGCTAAATGTTAATTATACTTTTTAATCCATAAATAAAGGAATTGGCGTTTGCTTTGTCATGCTTACCAAAGAGGAAGCAATCTCAAAAGATATAAAAACCCACATGTACAAATATTAACTGACATTAATTCCTAATGTCAGTTAATCATTTTTTCAGATAGAATAGGAAGTTATTACTACATTTTACTTTTTACATTGTACAAAAAAAAGTACTTTAGTAGTATGAAAATTTATACAAAGACAGGAGATAAAGGTCAGACTGCATTATACGGCGGAACAAGAGTTTCCAAAGCCAGTGCAAGAGTGGACAGCTACGGAAATATAGACGAGCTTAATTCATTCATTGGTATTTCTAAAAGTCATATTGAAGATGAAGAGGTTTTGAAGCAATTGAAAAAAATTCAGTTTGATCTGTTTACGGTAGGCTCAGAAGCTGCAACGCCGGTTGATAAATTAATGTTGTCCAACGGAAAATCCCGTCTGCCACTGATTATTTCAGACACTGAGATCGAAGAGCTGGAGCAGTGGATGGATGCCTTTGAAGAAAAGCTGGAGCCCCTTCAATACTTTATTCTTCCCGGTGGTGGAAAATCTGCAACATTTTTACATGCTGCAAGAACCATCTGCAGAAGAGCGGAACGATCTCTGGTTTTCCTGAATGAATCTGAAGAAGTACGTCCAGAGCTCATCAAGTACCTGAACAGGCTTTCTGATTACCTTTTTGTTTTAGCAAGATATATTTCAAAAATCAACAACGAACCGGAAGAATACTGGAACCCGAATGAAAGATAAAGCATTACTTTTCATCAACGGAGACCATCCCAAAACTTTTCCAAACCCGGATCAGTATGGCTTAATTGCCTGCACGGATGGCGCTTTTCATTATCTGAAGCAGTTGGGTTTTCCTTTAGACAAGCTGGATTTTATTTCCGGTGATTTCGATTCCCATTCAGGAGCAGATGAAGATGTTTACCAGGAAAAATTTATTCTTACCCTGGATCAGGACAAAACAGATTTTCATAAAGCTTTGGAAATTATTTTAGAAAGGGGATGTCTTTCTGTAGATGTTTTCGGGGGAAGTGGCGGCGAGCAGGATCATTTTTTAGGGAATCTTACCGTTGCTTATGCATTTAAAGACCGGTTGGGAATAAAATTCTATGATGATTTTTCTGAATATTATTTTGTTCCGCAGAATTTTAAAATAAAAGGAGTTAAGAATAGAATGATCTCATTGTATCCTTTTCCTTCAGTTGAAAATATAACAACAACAGGATTGAACTGGCCTTTGACCAACGGGAATTTAAGTATCACTTCAAGAATAGGAACAAGAAATTTTGCGGTTGAAGATGAAGTTTCCATCCAGTATCAGTCCGGAGATCTGTTGTTTTTTGTAGGAATTAATGAAATAGAATATCCCGGAATATATTGAAACAATTCATAAAGATATCGGTTCTGCTTATCGCAGCATTTTGTGTTTTTTCCTGTAAAACACAGGATTTTATCCAACCTGAATATGGGAAAAATAAATCAGGGAAATCTATTGAAATCAAAAAAGTATACAATTTCAGAACAGTCGGGAATATTAAAAATATTGAAGGCAGAACTTTAAAAGCAGGAAAATTTTACAGAAGTGGTCATCTTCACCAATTGAGGAAAAGATCCTTCAAAGAAATGCAAAGCCTGGGAATAAAAGAAGTCATTGATCTTAGAAATTCAAAAGAAATATCTGATAAGCCGGATCAGCTTCCCGATGGCATCATTTATAAAAAATATTCAGCCTTTAAAGATGAGGGAGACCAGCTGACCAAAGCTAAAAAGCTTGTTTTAAAAGGAAAAGTTAATGGTTCCGATGCTGATAAAAGAATGATTGATTTCTACCGTGAATATATAACGGAAAACCCGGAAGTGATCAAAAAAATCATCACTGAAATCCTGGAATCCGATCAGCCGGTTCTCTATCACTGTACCGCAGGAAAGGACAGAACAGGAATCACAACGGCTTTAATTCTGACTATTCTAAAGTTTGATAAAGAAACAATTTACAATGATTATCTTTTATCCAATAATTACAGAGAGAAATTGGTCCTGAAAAGACTAAATCTAGCAAATAATCTACATTTTCTATATCCCAAGATGGATGTGAAGGTCCTTGAAAAACTGAGCTGGGTAGAAATCGCTTATCTCGATGCAGCTTTTGATGAAATCAATAAGAAATATGGCTCCACCGACACTTATATTCAACAGGTATTGGGAATTTCGGCAGATAAGAGGGAAGAATACATTAAGAAGTTTACAAATTAATAATCTGTTCAGGTTTTTGTCTGATCCTGTTTTGAAATTTATAATAAATTTAACGCTTAAAAATCAAACTTTTTTAGCAATTTTGCATTTCGTAATTCACTTGTCAAGAAATGAAAATAAAGTACTCGGAACTTATTGATCAGACATTATATTTTCCTACGGAAGAATTTAATGTTTCTGAGAACAATTTGTTATTTCACGATGTTCCTTTAATGGAAGTCGTTGAAAAATTTGGCACCCCGCTAAAAATTAGCTACCTGCCAAGAATTTCTCAAAATATCCAGAAGGCGAAAAGCTGGTTTAAGGAAGCTTTTGAGAAAGCCGAATATAAAAAGAATTATACCTACTGCTACTGTACAAAATCCAGTCATTTCAATTTTGTGCTTGAAGAAGCTCTTAAGAACGATATCTCTATCGAAACTTCTTCAGCATATGATATGGACATTGTAAAATCTCTTTATGAGAAAGGAAAAGTAGATAAAAATATTGAAGTCATTTGTAATGGATTCAAAACCGATGATTATCTGGTGAAAATTTCAGAAATGATCAACAGCGGTTTTGAAAATATTACCCCAATCCTGGATAACTACCGTGAGCTGGATAAGCTTACCGAAAGTATAGATACCACTTTCGATATCGGGATCAGAATTGCTTCAGAGGAAGAACCTAAATTCGAATTCTATACCTCAAGATTAGGAATCGGGTATAGAGATATTATCCCTTACTATAGCCAGAAAATCGCTGAGCATCCGAATGCAAGACTGAAAATGCTTCACTTCTTCATTAATACAGGGATCAAAGACACAGCTTATTACTGGAACGAATTATATAAATGTCTCCGTGTATACGCACGTTTGAAGAAGATTGCTCCGGAAGTAGATTCACTGAACATTGGTGGTGGTTTCCCGATCAAAACATCTTTAAACTTCGAGTACGATTATCAATATATGGTAGAGGAAATCGTTTCTCAGATTAAAAAGTTCTGTGAAGAAGAAGGGGTGGAAGAACCTAATATTTATACGGAATTCGGAAGCTTTACCGTAGGGGAAAGCGGTGCAAACCTTTATAAAATCATCTCTC
Organism: Chryseobacterium lathyri; assembly: GCF_003290185.1. Taxonomy (GTDB): domain Bacteria; phylum Bacteroidota; class Bacteroidia; order Flavobacteriales; family Weeksellaceae; genus Chryseobacterium; species Chryseobacterium lathyri. The sequence goes on from NZ_QNFY01000006.1 coordinate 206,825, forward strand.
AGAAGCGTCAGAATGACAGAGAGAAGTGGAATATGATCGATTCTTCATTCATGACCACACTTCCTGATACATGGGCAATTTCAAGACACTTTATCATGCTTCCATTGAACAGATGGGAAGATACTTATGAAAGAGTATTCTTAGGAGGACTAACCTGTGATTCAGATGATTATTATAATTCTGAACAGCATACGAATGCAATCTATCTGCCGGTTTTCAGCGATACAAAGCCTCTGTATATCGGATTTTTCCATACAGGAGCGTATCAGGAAACAATCGGAGGATATGGTGGAGTTCACCACTGTCTGATGCCTCAGCCGAGACACGTTCTGATCCAGAAAGACGAAAACGGAGAACTTCAGTACGAAATTTTCCGTGAAAAACAGGAACCTGAAGATATTCTGAAAATTCTGGGTTACTAGTTATAACGAAAAACGGGAGTGATAAAGCAATCTCATCTTAATACTCTTAACAATTTAAATTGCTTCTTAATGTTTCAATTTTAATCATTAAGATTTTTGTGAAAAATAAAGCTTTCAACATTTGAGAGCTTTTTCTTTTAAAAATATTTTGAAAGCTTATCCAGCTCCAGTTCTTCATAATCTGTAACTACGATATCCGCTAAAGTATAATCCTGATTTTTGGAATGCGGGCTTCTGTAGGCAGCGCAGAAAATTTTCGCCCTGTTCGCGGCAAGGATCCCGTTGGTGGAATCTTCAATAACCATGCAGTTTTCTACCGGTTCTTCTGCCATTTGCGCCGCGAGAAGAAATACTTCAGGATGAGGTTTGGATTCCTTTAGAGCGGCACCGCTTATTTTCCCGCTGAAATAATCTTCAAGCCCGAATTTCTCAAAAACCATATTGATGGTCGTCATTGTAGCCGAAGAAGCGAGGATAAGTTTAATGTCGTTTTCATGATAATGTTGGATCAATTCCCTTACTCCCGGAATCAGATCAAATTCCTCATCATTATCAAAATAATCTTTGAAGTATGATCTTTTAATGCCGGCAATGGCTTCGTGGGTTTGGTTTAAACCATATTTCTGAATCAGCGTTTCACAGACTCTTTTTGTAGAAGCTCCTGTGAAAGAAGTGTAAAGATCTTCGGAAACAGCAATTTCCAGTTCGTTGAAGGTGGCAAAATAAGCTTTTCTGTGCAGTGGTTCCGTATCTACAATAACCCCGTCCATATCGAAAAGAACAGCTTTTAAGGACATATTTTGTTTTTTACAAAAATAACTTTTAAAATTTAAACATTAAAAAGATTTTAGAATTAAAAAATTCGGAGCTCATCACTCTTGATTTATAACTCAACGACTATTTGTATCTTTGTGAAATCATTTAATCTTTAAATCATTTAAATTTTTAAATAAAACATGAGAACATACGCAGGAATTCCTGAAGAAAATGCAACGTTAGAGAACTCTAAAGTAATGCTGGTAACTGTTCCTTACGATGGAACTTCAACATGGGGAAAAGGAGCTGATAAAGGCCCGGAATTATTCTTAGATGCTTCAGAAAACATGGAGCTTTATGATATTGAAACAGGAACTGAGCCTTTCCTTGACGGTGTATATCTGGCAGGAGAAATTTCTGAAAATTCAAGTCCTGAAGCAATGACAGAAGCCGTTTACCAAAAAACAAAAGAGCTTTTGAACAACGAAGGAAAAGTATTTACTCTTTTTGGAGGTGAGCACTCGGTTTCTATCGGTTCTATCCGTGCGGTAGGAGAGAAGTTTGAAAATCTTACAGTCCTTCAGCTAGATGCTCATACCGACCTGCGTCCTGAATTCCATGGATCTACTTCTAACCACGCATGTGCGGTTTTTGAAGCGAATCAGAAGCATAACCTGGTTCAGGTGGGAATCCGTTCCATGGATGCTGAAGAAGCTCAATATCTGCCGGAAGGAAGAGTATTTTTTGCCCATGAGATTGCGAACAATGACAACTGGATCAATGATGTTTTAGAAAAAGTTTCAGGAAACGTATATATCACCATCGACCTTGATGCTTTTGATCCGTCAATTGCTCCTTCTACAGGTACTCCGGAACCAGGTGGACTTCAGTGGTACCCAACTCTGGAATTGTTGAGAAAAGTATTTGAAAAATGTAATGTAGTGGCGTTCGATATTGTAGAATTAATGGATTCTCCGATGGCTAAGCCAACAGCCTTCTTAGCAGCTAAATTATATTATAAAATGCTTGCTTACAACCATATTTATAACAATAACTAAAATTCCGCAAGAATCAGATTTTTTCTGCCCTGTATTCTTTGGAAATTTGTGAGGTAAAAAAGAAATAGTATGTCCGCACAAAGTCAGATAGATTATAACAGAATTGCCAAAGCGATAGAATATATCCAGAGCAATTTCAGGCTTCAGCCAAGTTTGGAGGAAGTGGCAGAGAATATTCACTTGAGTCCGGCTCATTTCCAGAAGATATTTACAGAATGGGCAGGAACAAGTCCTAAGAAATTTTTACAGTTCATCAGTCTTGAACATGCTAAAAATTTGCTAAAAGAAGAGAAAGCGACTTTATTTGATACCGCTTACGAGACGGGACTTTCCAGCACAAGCAGGCTTCATGACTTGTTTGTGAACATAGAAGGAATGTCTCCTGCGGAATATAAAAACGGCGGAAAAAGCCTGAACATCAATTACAGTTTTTCCAAAAGTCCTTTTGGATATGTAATGGCAGCATCTACGGAAAAAGGGATCTGCTATATGGCTTTTGAAGACGATAAAGAAACAGCATTGGGGAATTTATATGCTAAATTTCCCAATGCTTCTTTTTTTGAAAAACAGGATGCCCTGCAGAAAAATGCCCTCTCCATATTTGATAAAGACTGGACGAAGCTGAACACGATTAAACTTCATCTAAAAGGAACAGATTTTCAGCTTAAAGTATGGGAAAGTCTTCTTTCTATTCCAATGGGGAAACTTTCCACCTATGGAAATCTTGCTGAGAAAATAGGAAACCCGAATGCCTCAAGAGCTGTTGGAACAGCGATTGGCAGCAATCCAGTCGCATTTCTTATTCCATGCCACCGTGTGATTCAGTCTACCGGAAATATTGGAGGTTACCGATGGGGTAGCGCAAGAAAGCAGCTGATCGTGGGGTGGGAAAGCTCGCAGGTTTATGCTGGAGATTAGATTCCGTGTTGCCTTAATCTGATTTAAGTTTTGGCTAAAGCCAGATTGATGTTTTTATTTATAAAACGGACTAAAGTCTGTTCCTATTGATGTAAATACTGCAAATCATATATTTAAAATATTATTACAGAATAAAAATCTTAGTTTTTTTCAAAAACTTAAGTGCACTTTATTCAATGTTTTAATAATAGCTTAAAAACTAAAGTGTTAAAAAATTTTACGACTTTTATGGTTAAAGAATTAATTAAAAGTTACTAATCCATTATACTTTTTACAAACTCAAAATCATGAACAGCCTGTTTGAAGAAATATCAGAATATCCTTTGAATATTCTTCCGCGTGACGGAACCGTCCATTATTATGGAAAAGTTTTTAGTAAGGAAAAATCAGATTTTTTCTATGAATATCTGCTGAGTCAGATCCCCTGGGAAAATGACGAGGCAATGATCTTCGGTAAATTAATTTTGACAAAAAGGAAAGTAGCATGGTTTGGCGAGAGAGCTTTTGAATATACCTATTCAAAACGGACAAAATTGGCGAAATTCTGGACTCCGGAACTATTGGAATTAAAGAAAAAATGTGAAGAGGTTTCAGGCGAAATTTATAATTCCTGTCTTCTTAATTTATATCACGACGGAAGTGAGGGAATGGCATATCACAGTGATGGCGAAACTGATCTTAAAAAACACGGTGCTATTGCTTCTCTGACTTTTGGGGCGGAAAGAAAATTTTTATTTAAACATAAAACAACCAAAGAGAAAGTAGAAATATTCCTTGAAAACGGTAGTTTGCTGGTCATGAAAGGAACAACTCAAGAAAACTGGCTGCACAGACTGCCGCCAACCACCAAAGTGAAAACGCCACGGGTGAATCTTACGTTCAGAACGATTGAGGAATAAAAAAAGATGATAGTTTCGGGAGCCTCAGCCACCATCTTTTGTACAGAAATTATTAACGTCTGTTGAGTGAGGTTCTTGAAGTCAGCCGGTCCATAATAAAAAATCCGGTCGCTGAGGTTTCCCAAACGACCGGATTTTTATGTTTTCTGATATATATCTATACTTGACTGGTGACTAAGGTTCTCGAAGCTACCATTTCTTTCTATTTCAATACTTCAGCTTCAATAGAGCTGTCATTATACACCTTGATGAAGGCTTTCGTATAATCGTCTTTCGTTGCAAAATTTGGATTCTCCATAAATTTCTGAGGGTTGATGGCAAAAAGCGGCCACCAGGTGCTGCTGATCTGGATCTGGATCTTGTGTCCTTTTTTGAAAGTATGCATCACATCCTGCAGCCTGAAATTCACTGCAGTTTTCTGGTTGGGAACCAATGCTTCCCCTTTTTCTCTTGAATTTCTGAATCTGGCAGGCATGATCTCACTTCTTACCATTTGATGGTAGTTTGGATAAATCACACCATCTTTCTTCTCTGCAGGTTTAAAATCTTCAGGGTAAACATCAATCAGCTTTATTGCAAAATCTGCATCTGTAGAAGTGGAAGCAATATTCAGTTTAGCCATAATCTCTCCCGCAAAACTGATGTCTTCCGTCAAAATATCTGTTGTAAACGTCAGAACGTCCGGTCTGCCCACTGCAAATCTCTGATCTTCCGACATATAATTTTTAGGAGTAAAGCCATTGAAGTCTTTCAGATTGTCAGAGCTTAAAACCGGATTGTTCGGGTCGCTGTAGTATTCTGAAAAGCCTTGTCCTGCTGTTTTTTTCAATGTTCCGTCAGTTAAATAAAAACTGATTTTCTGGGCATTCTTCGGAGGATAAGAGGCAAATTCTCTCCATTCTTTAGATCCTGTATCATACATCAGAGCTTCCGGAAGCCCGGCATCCTCTTTTGTGTTTCCTTTTAAATAATGATTGAAAAATTTAGTTTCAATATTTTTCTGATAATACGTTGCAATGCTATCTCCAAAATAGATTTGGTTGTGGAAATGTTTTCCCTGCTCCTGTGCCCATGCTCCGTGAGAGAAAGGACCCATCACAATGGTGTTTTTAGCTTTTGGGCTTGTCTTTTCTATGGTTTTGTAAATATTCAGTGGTCCTGAAAGATCTTCTGCATCAAACCAGCCTCCAACAGTCATTACTGCATGGTTTACATTCTTTAAATGGGGAAGAAGACTTCTTTTCTGCCAGTATTCATCATAGTTAGGATGGTTCATAATCTCCGTCATAAAGAAGTTGTTCTTGTAGTATTTTTCGTAGCCATCCTTTAAAGTTCCCATATCCCTATAGAACTTAAGGCCGTCTTCCGAAGTTTGCTTTACGAAAGTATCCATATACCAGGCTTTGTTTTCAGGCTTTGTCTTCTGAATCCCAAAAACAGGAAAGGTTCTGAAATATCCCAGCATGAATCTGCCGTTGTGAAGAAAATCATCATTCCAGAAGTCCGAAATAGGAGCCTGGGGAGAGGAAGCTACCAAAGCCGGGTGCTGTGCCAGTATGCCTGCCGCTGTATAAAATCCCGGATATGAAGTTCCGTATTGTCCTGCCTTACCGTTATTGTCTTTGATATTCTTTAAAAGCCATTCTATGGTATCATAAGTATCCGTGCTTTCGTCCACATCTTTTTTGGTTTTGCGGTCCACCTGAGGGGTCATATTGGTAAAAGTACCTTCACTCATGTATCTTCCGCGGACATCCTGGAAGACAAAAATATACTTATCCTTCATCAGGAACTGGTTAGGCCCCAGTTTGGTTCTGTATTCATTTTCTCCGTAAGGAGCAATGCTGTAGCAGGTTCTCTGCATCAGGAAAGGATATTTGTTCTTATTTGAAATATCTTTCGGAATATATACCGCTGTGAAAAGCTTTACTCCGTCACGCATTGGGATATAGAATTCCTTTTTGGTGAAATTATTTTTTACGAAAGTATCCTTCTGGTCTGTACTCTGTGCAATTCCAAGGATAAAAAAGAAAATAAATAAAATTGAAATATGGATCTTCATAAATAAAATTTACCGCTAATTTAGAAATAAAATGGCTTTAATATACCTTATAGCCACAATCTTTCAATGGAAAATAGAAGGAAATAAAAAACTATAAAGCTCTCAAAGTATAAACACCTGCTGGATCTGTGGTAAATTATAAAAAAAACATCCCCATTTGGGGATGTTTCGTAAATATTTATTGAAGATTAACTATTTGAAAAATTAAGCTTTTAAATATCTTGAATAAGCATAACCTTCCTGACCGTCATCAGTTTTCACTTTCCACCAGTCATCAGAAGTCTGCTCGATCAAAGTTACCGATGACCCTTTTGCCGCTTTTCCTACTACAGCAGCCTCAGTAGAAGGCTCCTGTCTGATGTTCAGATTAGAATCTTCCGTAGCTACCGTTAAAGAAGCTCCTGAAGTTAATCCTGCTACCTGTACATCAATATTGATATCTGAAGCCGAATAAGTAGAATCAATAGTTCCTAAAGCATTCCATACTGCATCTTTCGCTGCTGTGCTGGAAGCATTTCCAGTAACATAAAGAATACCATCCTGCTCCTGAACCTGAAGGTTAGAAATTCCTGCAGACTGAGCTGCTGAAACTACACTTGAATATTTATCTTGTAATGTGCTCATCTTAAAATTATTTTACCACTAGGTTATTGTTATACTTTCCGATTTTCAAAGCATCTACAGATTCTTTGATTTTTCTTGCCTGAGGGCCTGAAACATTTCCTGTAAGTGTAAGCTGTCCGTTTACAACCTCTACTTTTACAGATGGGAAATCTTTAACAGCATCCTGAACTTTTTTCTGAACCGCCGGATCTACAGCAGATGCTGTTTCCACTGGTGCAGCTGTAACCGGAGCAGCTACAGTAGACATATCCATCACTTCTTTTACACCATTAATTGCTTTTAATTTTGCAATCATAGCATCTTTAGACTGCTGATCTTCGAAAGTTCCGCTTAAATGAGCTACTCCTTCTTTTACTTCTACAGAAGCATTGGGATTAGAAGTTACCACAGTTGTAGCCTGAGTCTGAAGATCGGCATCTGAAATTTTCTTTTTGCAAGACACCGCTCCAAAAGATATAGCTACAGCTAATGCAGCCATTGCGATAGTTTTTTTCATAGTTGTATATTTATTAATGTTGTTAATACAATCAAATGTAATAATAAAATTTGTACCAAAATAATAAAAGCTTAATAAATGTTTCTTAATTTTTTTACAATATTTTCGGAATCAGTGATTTAATTTTAATGTATTATAAACTTAACCCAATCTTAACCGAATTCAGACAAAATCTTGTACCAATTGAAAAACTATTATATTTGTGGGAATTGAACTATTTATATGAAAGGACAGAATAAACTTTTTATTGCCATTATCATTGCGCTTATCCTGGGAGTAGGAATCGGAGGTCTGGTACACGTACAGTATCCTGAAAGTGCCGAACCGTTTTCCAAAAACATCAAACTGTTGGGAACCATTTTTATCAGGCTCGTACAGATGATTATTGCACCGTTGGTTTTTACTACGCTCGTCGTTGGAATTGCCAAAATGAGTGATATCAAAATGATCGGGAGGGTAGGAACAAAAGCCATGCTGTGGTTTATCAGTGCTTCCTTGGTTTCTCTTTTTATAGGACTGGTATTGGTCAACTGGCTGGAGCCGGGACATGTAACCAAACTGCCTATCCAGGATGCAGCTGCCGCAGAAGATCTTTTAAAAAGCAGTAAAGGGTTTTCCCTGGAAGACTTCGTAAAGCATATGATCCCTAAAAGTTTATTTGAAGCTTTTGCTACCAATGAGGTGCTTCAGATTGTTGTCTTTTCCATTATGTTTGGGGTAGCCCTTGCTAATTTAGGAGAAGAGTATTCAAAGCCGGTAGTTAAACTTTTTGATATTATTGCCCATGCTATTCTTAAAATGGTAGGCTATATCATGTGGTTTGCACCACTTGGAGTTTTGGGAGCTATTGCTGCCGTAGTGGCCATGAACGGGTTTGAAATATTCAAAGTTTATGCAATTTACCTGAGAGACTTTTTCTTTGCATTGGGTGTACTTTGGCTTGTTCTTCTATTGGTAGGCTATCTGATCTTAGGCAACCGTCTTTTCGAACTCCTTAAAAGAATAAAAGCCCCGTTACTGATTGCTTTTTCAACAACAAGTTCAGAAGCCGTATTTCCAAAACTGGTGGAAGAGCTTGAAAGATTTGGATGTAACAATAGAGTTGTATCTTTCATCCTGCCTTTAGGATATTCATTCAACCTTGACGGAAGTATGATGTATATGACGTTCGCCTCCATTTTCATTGCCCAGATCTATGGTATTGAAATGGAAATTGGGCAGCAGATCACAATGCTTTTAGTTCTGATGCTTACGTCGAAAGGAATTGCAGGAGTTCCGAGAGCTTCTTTGGTGATTATCGTGGCAACATGTTCCATGTTCGGAATTCCGCCGGAAGGTATCGCTTTGATCCTGCCGATCGACCATTTCTGTGATATGGGAAGAAGTATGACAAATGTATTAGGAAATGCATTGGCCACTTCCGCTGTTTCCAAATGGGAAGGACAGCTTGAAAATACACCTCAGGAAGTTTAATCGCACATGACAAAACAATATATAGAGAATCATAGACAATATTTCCTTACAAAAGGCCTTACCGTAATCAATTCGGTCTTTTCTGATGATGAGATTGAAAAGATCGCAAAGAGCATTCGAAATGCTGATAAATCGAGAGAGAATTTCAGAAAATCCGATGACCTTTTTGCTGTAAGACAGTTCCTGAAAGAAATTCCGGAGGTTAAAGATCTGATATTTAACGATACCATTAAAACCATTGTAAGAAAACTCTTCGGAGAAAAGTATTTTGCTGTAAAAAGCATTTATTTTGACAAACCGGAAACCTCAAACTGGTATGTGGCGTATCATCAGGATCTGACAATTTCGGTAGATAAAAAGCTGGAAATGGAGGGTTTCGGGCCTTGGACCACTAAAAAAGATCAGTTTGCTGTACAGCCGCCTCTGTCGTTTCTTGAGAACATATGTACCATCAGGATCCATCTGGATGATACGGATGAATATAACGGAGCGTTGAAAGTTATTCCGGGATCTCACACCAAAGGAATCTACAGACCGGAAGCGATAGACTGGAGTAAGGAAACGGAAAGATTCTGTGATGTACAGAAGGGTGGGGTCATGATTATGAAACCCCTTACGCTTCACGGTTCCAACAGAACTACCGATGGCAGGAGAAGAAGAGTGATCCACATAGAATTTTCTGATATGGAGCTGCCACAGGGACTAAAATGGTCTGAAAAATTAAATTAAAATCAGCTATAAAATGGTATCAGACGAAAATCAATTTCCGGCCATTGATTCAAAAACTTCTAAAGGCTTGACTTTGGCTATTAAAGTTTTTTTTTCAATATTCGCCATATTGACACCGCTGATGATGATTTTAATGGTATGGTTTACCTTAGCTTCAAACAGCATTAAGTTTGAAATAAAAATTTTAATTGTTGTATTAGCGATATTAGTTATTGGTTTATTTGTATGGCTTCTGATGGTACAAATAAGAGAAAAATCAACCACCAAAATAATTCGGGCAACGGTTGACAAAACAGGAATTCATCATTATAGTAATCAGGGCTTAGTAAAATCAATACAGTATAGTCAACTGATGTCAAATCCTGAAAACGGAGAATATGATATTTTTATATATCTTGACCAGAGCGATACTGATATGGATTTGTGTTTTTATGTATTCGATGATGCGGTAAATAAAGTGGTAAGGAAAGCATTATTCATAGAAGGAGATATTGTAATTACTAATGGAAACTCATTAAAAAAACATTTCCTAAAAGGAATTAGTATGTTCAGGCCTGATTTGAAAATTGCGCCCGGTGTCTTGGATTTGTATAATCTAAAGAAAAACTTATAGACACCTATAAAAAATGCACTTCGAAATTGAAGTGCATTTTTTTGATTAGTAAAGATAGAGTTAATAAAATTGAAATTCAGCCATCTTAGATTGCTGTTTTCCAGTTTCTTTACCATTAATTATTTAACAGAAATCTCATCAATAAAAATATAAGACTCACCGCCAGCTCCCTGATGCCATTCCGGAAGCTTTCCGAAGTAGTACGCTTTTACCTTGATGTATCGGGTTTCCGTCGGAAGAATTTCTGTTCCGAAATCCCTGATCTGTACTTTTTCATCTTTAGGATCTATGGTAGTATCTAAAGTTTTCAGAAGAACAAAGTCTTTTCCGTTCATGGAAGCATAATATTCCACTTTTTTAGGCATCAGGATCCAGGCTCTGCTGTCCTGAAGATAGGTGGATGATAATTTAGTAATCTGTTGTGGAGATTTTAAATCGATCACTGCTTCAAAATCCTGTCCCTGATAGCCGTGCCATTCACCCTTTCTCCAGTTCACATCACCGTTAATGCCGTCGATCAGAGCCAGTTTTCCATTGGCGGTATATTGCGGGTTAACTTTTGAATTGATAGTAATATCCCAATAATTGGGTCTTCTGTTGAAATTGGCTACAGTAACAGAGCTTTTTTCTCCATTTCTTTCCGAATAGGCAAGAACCTGAGTGGTTTTGCTGATGGTGAAAGGTCCTTTATAGGCTGTGAAGGTTTTTCTTACGTTAGCATCGCTTTCGCTTAGGGTCATATAATAGACTTTATCAGCAGGGTTCAGTGGAGTGATCTGTACTTTTGCGGAAAAATCGAAGATCCTGTCGGAGGCAATAACTGGTGCCGGAGTCAGCTGTGTATATTTAAAATCTTTTGACGGCTTGCTGTTTTCAAAACCTAATTTCTGCAGTTCGGATCTGCTGGTGTTCTTGCTGATCACTTTTGTACTGCCGTCTTCCAGATGAATTTTAACTTCATCAAAATAAGGTGTAGTTGTCTGCCATTCAGGCAATCCCGGCGTTACAGAATAAATTCCCATTGAACTTAATATATACCAGGCGCTCATCTGACCACAGTCTTCATTTCCGATAAGCCCGTCCGGCGTATTTTTATAAAAATGATCAAGGATATATTTAATCTTGGCATCTGTTTTTTCCGGTTTCCCCACATAGTTGTATAAATAAGCAATGTGGTGGCTTGGTTCATTCCCCTGAGCATACTGCCCCATCAATCCTGTGATGTCTGCCTGCTCTCTTCCCGTTGTTTTATCCGGTGCCGCAAAAATAGCATCAATGAACTGTTCAAATTTTTCCTTTCCGCCATGAGCTGCGATCAGTCCCGGAATATCCTGTTGTACCGAATAGGAATAATGCCATGAATTCCCCTCTGTGTAATTATTGTTGACTTCCGCCGGATCAAAAGGTTCATACCAGTTTCCGTTCTTTCTCGGCTGCATAAAGCCGTTGTTCGGATTGTAAAGATTTTTCCAGCTCTGGGAACGCTTCATGAAATACTGATAATCTTCTTTTTTGCCTAAAATCTTAGCCATTTGTGCAATACACCAGTCGTCGTAGGCGTATTCTGCCGTTTTTGAAACACTCTCGTGTTCATCATCAATACTGATGTAATTATTCTGTTTATAAGCATTTAAGCCAAAAATATCCAGCATGGCAGAATTTTTAGACGCATTGAATGCTTGTTCATAATCAAATCCCAGAATGCCTTTCGCCATCGCATCTGCAATTACAGAAACAGAATGGTAGCCAATCATGCATTCCGTTTCATTGGAAGCCAGTTCCCAAACCGGAAGTTTTCCGCCCTGCTCATACTGCTTGATAAAAGTATTGATGAAATCGGCTGTTCTCTTTCTGTCGATCAGTGTCATCAGCGGATGAGCAGCTCTGAAAGTATCCCAAAGCGAGAATACAGAATAATAATCAAAGCCTGCTGTTGTATATAGCTTATTGTCTCTGCCTCTGTATTTTCCATCCACATCCATATTGATATTCGGTTGGGTAAAAACATGGTAAAGAGCTGTATAAAAGACAGAAAGTTTATCCTTATCATCAGATTTTACTTCAATTTTTGACAGTTCCTTATTCCAATCTGTTTCGGCTTGCTTTTTTACGGTTTCAAAATCATTGGATTTTCCTTCTGCCATCATATTTTTTTCCGTTCCTTCATAACCTGTGGGGGAAATAGCCACTTTTACGCTGATCTTTTCTCCTTTTTTAACATCTCCCGAAAATGCCAGAGCCAGTTTTGTTCCTGTGAAAAGCTTGTCTTCCTGCTTTCCGTTAACCTCTTTCTTTGAGATTTTCATTGGTTTTGAAAATTCAATTCTGGCGTAGATATACTGATTGGCTGCCCAAGCTTCACTTCTTCTGAAAACTTCAATAGTTTTGTCATCAATAATCTTTACTTCACCTTCCAGCAGTTTATCCCTGTGGTTGAGGTCCAGAATAATATTAGCCTTACCCGAATTATTAAAAATATATTCATGGTAACCAACCCTTTTGGTGGTGGTCAGGCGAACATCAATATTGTTTTTATCTAACTTGACGGAATAAAATCCTGCAGAAGCCTTTTCATTTTTATGCGAAAATTTTGAAGAATAATCTTTGTAATTAAGGCTTGCATTTCCCATCGTAGGCATCAGCATAATATCTCCGTAATCCGAAACCCCTGTTCCGTTGAGATGCGTATGCGAAAAACCATAGATCACAGAATCTGAATAATGATAACCGCTGCATCCGTCCCAACTCCCGTCTATCCTTGTATCCGGAGAAAGCTGAACCATTCCGAACGGAACAACGGCTCCGGGAAAGGTGTGGCCATGACCTCCGGTTCCTATAAAAGGATTTACATATTGGGAATAATTCTGGGAATAGATAATCTGGGCAATACATAGTGAGAAAACTGCCAGGCTTTTTTTCATATCATAATTTTATATCAACGAATATATTGAAAAAACGGCAGAACGGAATGTAATAAAAGAAGACCGGAATTGTGAGAAGCAGGAATAAAACCTGTGCATATTTCGCAGGATTAAGTTTTGGCTAAAGCCGGATGAATGGTAAAAATATAGTGGTTAATGGGCTAAAGCCCATTCCTATTGAATTTATATGGATTGCTTACACCTTTTAATCTTAAGACCTAAACTTCTCCTTCAAAAAGGTCATCCAAATAATTTTGCTGATGAACTTCCGTTCGGTCTGTCCCCAGGAATTTTTTCCAGGCTCTGGACTCATGATATACAATGCCCATTTCCCAAACACAATATGTGGGAAGATGAATTTTATTCCTGTCCCAGACTTCAAATTTTCCTGAGCCATCATAATAAACGCTTTCCCATAGTTCGTTTTCGCTCCTCCATGTGCAAACCAATAACAGGTAATGCTCACCGCATCTGTGCATAATGACAAAACCCAGGTCATCTTTATTCTGGAAATTTTCCTCCGCATTTTCGATGCAGGTTTTTGCATTGATAATATCCTGAGCAGAAACTGCAGACAGATCTTCGGCAAGGTCATACCATTTGAATCTTGTCTTTCCTGGCACAAAAATACCTTTGGGAGATGCATATTTAGAAGGATAGCTGTTGGTATTCATAGGTTATTTTTATGGTAATAAATTATATTGTAAGAATGAGGATAATAAATATAAAGGTAGAATTTTTGTAATCTTATTTATCACATCAGGTTATAGATTTTATTGATTCTAAATTGTCGAAAAAATACGTAAATTTGTGAACAATTTATATTTAGTATGTTGACGAAAGAAAAGGTTCAAGATTTCCTTAAAGAGATAGAAGTAGACGATTTGGTGAATAACTTTCAAATCATGGGTAATGATGTTTATATTGACATGACTGCCCATTCACCGGCAATGCACGAAAAGAAAAAGCTGGAGGCAGCTATGAAGCAGGCTTTTGCCAGTGAGTTTGGAGAAGATATTAATCTGAAATTAAAAATTGTTTCTCCGGAGCCCAGCGAGATTCAGCAGAGCCAGATTAAAGGTAAGCAGATTGCAGGAATTCAGAATATTATAGCTATTGCTTCCGGAAAAGGAGGTGTAGGAAAATCTACAGTGGCTGCAAATATGGCAGTTACTTTAGCTAAAATGGGTTTCAAAGTAGGATTACTGGATGCCGATATCTATGGACCGTCTGTTCCTACGATGTTCGATACGGAAGGTGAAAAGCCGATCTCTGTAGAAGTTAACGGTAAAAGTATGATGAAGCCTGTAGAAAATTACGGGGTGAAAATGCTGTCTATAGGATATTTCTCAGGAGCCAATCAGGCTGTAGTTTGGAGAGGCCCTATGGCTTCCAAAGCTTTGAACCAGATGATCAGAGATGCAGCATGGGGTGAACTTGACTTTTTATTGATTGACCTTCCTCCGGGAACGGGAGATATTCACTTATCCATCATCCAGGAAGTACCTGTAACCGGTGCTGTAATTGTGAGTACCCCTCAGCATGTAGCATTGGCAGACGTAAGAAAGGGGATCGCAATGTTCCAGATGGAAAGTATTAACATTCCGGTTCTTGGATTAATCGAAAATATGGCGTATTTTACGCCGGCAGAACTTCCTGATAACAAGTATTACATCTTTGGACAACAGGGAGCTCAGTATCTTGCTGAAGATCTGGGGATTCCGGTATTGGGAGAGATTCCATTGATCCAGAGTATCAGAGAAGCGGGGGATGTCGGAAGACCGGCTGCGCTTCAGGAAGGGTCTAAGATTGCAGAGATCTACACCGAAACGGCAAGAAATATGGTGGAAAGTCTTGTGGAAAGAAATAAAAACCTTCCGCCTACAGAAGCTGTAAAGATTACCACTATGGCAGGATGCTCGCCGAAAGCTAAAAAATAATGATTTTCAATTAAGTTTGAAAAAACCGAATTGAACTAAAGAAATATGGAAACAAATATAACACACGAAGATACAGTAACGAGAGTAATGGAAGCTCTGGAAAGCATCAGACCGTTCCTGAATAAGGATGGAGGCGATATCGAGCTTATTGACGTGAAGGATAACCAGGTTTTTGTAAAACTTTTGGGTAACTGTTCCGGGTGTTCGCTGAATTTTTCAACCCTGAAACTGGGCGTAGAAAATACCATTAAGCAACATGCCCCGGAAATTGAAAAAGTAATCAATGTAGAGTAAAAAATTACACGAAATATTTTTTTAAGACAGGTTTTTTCAGCCTGTCTTTTTTTGTGCTCCCATTTCCTGATACTATTTTTAAGGATTATGTTTGATGAGTATTTTAACGTTCCACGATTTACACTTATAGCTGTCTTTTATACTGATTTTTATTGGCTTTATTTATTTTTTTTTAATTATATTTGTTAAAAACGCATCTTATGTTTGAATTTCTGCAAAACTTAGAACCACTGCAACAGGGGTTCTGGTATACAGCCATAGCAGCTAGCCTTATCTTTCTAATTCAAACGGTTCTTACTTTTGTCGGAGGCGGCCACGGAGATACAATTCATGCTGATTTTAGCGGCGACAGCCATGCTGACAGTCCTTTTCAGTTATTTTCTTTCAGAAACCTGATCAATTTCCTTTTAGGATTTGGATGGAGTGGTGTAGCATTCTACGGTTCAATAGGCAACAAGTCACTGTTGATTTTTGTTGCAGTGCTTGTAGGAGCCGGATTTATATTTCTGTTCTTTATTCTTATCATGCAGATCCTTAAACTTACGGAAGACAATACGTTCAAGATGGAAAACCTGATTGGAAGGGCAGGAGAAGTTTATCTTACCATTCCTGCAGATATGAGCGGAAAAGGCAAGATCACCATTTCTGTGAACGGAACCAGCCACGAACTTCCTGCAATGACGGAAGCAAAAGAAAATATTCCGTCCGGTGACTCTGTGAGAGTCACTTACATCTATGACAAGATTCTTGTCGTTTCAAAAATTTAATTATTATCAACCATTTTATAAAAACTATTTATGGCAATACCAGGAAGTCTTATTTTAACATTAGTTATTGTACTTGTACTATTCGTCACATTTTTGGCCCTTATCTCTAGGTACAAAAGATGTCCTTCGGATAAAATTTTGGTTATTTACGGTAAAACAGGCGGTACCTCAGCAAAATGTATCCATGGAGGTGGTGCTTTTGTTTGGCCCGTTATTCAGGATTTTGCTTACCTTGATCTGAAACCCATTTCTATAGAGGCCAATCTTACCAATGCCCTGTCCAGACAGAATATCCGTGTAGATGTACCATGTAGATTCACCATCGCCATTTCTACAGAACCGGATTCTATGGGAAATGCAGCAGAAAGATTATTGGGACTGGCTCAGGAACAAATCCAGGAGCTTTCCAAAGATATCCTGTTCGGGCAGCTTCGTTTGGTGATTGCTACGATGACGATTGAAGAAATCAACTCAGACAGAGATAAATTTTTAGACAATATTTCTAAAAACGTAGATACAGAATTAAAGAAAATCGGTTTAAAGCTGATCAACGTGAACGTAACGGATATCAGAGATGAGTCCGGATATATTGAAGCTTTGGGTAAAGAAGCAGCGGCAAAAGCTATTAACGAAGCTATTATTAGTGTTGCCGAGCAAACGAAGATCGGGGAAACTGGAAAAGCAATTGCCGACAGGGAAAAAGATACTCAGATTGCAGAAACCCAAAGAGACAGAGACGTAAAAATTGCCATCACGCAAAAAGATAAAGAGATCAGTATTGCAGCGGCCATAAAAGATGAATCTATCGGTAAGGCGGAAGCGGAAAAAGAATCCAGAATTGCCACCTCACTAGCAAATTCTATTGCAGTAAAAGGGGAGAATGAAGCTAAAATTACCATAGCCAACTCTGATGCCGAAAGAAGAGAAAAAGAGGCGGAAGCATTAAGAATTGCCACTGCGGCAGAAAAAGTACAGGCCGCAAGATCTTTGGAAGAATCTTACCTTGCTGAGCAGAAAGCGGAAGCCGCAAGAGCAGAAAGAGAACGTTCTACGCAACAGGCCAATATTGTAGTCCATGCAGAAATTGCAAAACAGAAAGCCATTATTGATGCGCAGGCTGAAGCTGAGAAAATCAGATTACAGGCAAAAGGGGAAGCAGATGCTATTTTTGCTAAAATGGAAGCGGAAGCAAAAGGTCTTTATGAAATCCTGACCAAGCAGGCTGAAGGTTACGATAAAATAGTACAGGCTGCAGGAGGGGATACCAACAGTGCCTTCCAGTTACTGTTAATTGAAAAACTTCCTGAATTGGTTAAAACCCAGGTGGAAGCCGTTAAGAATATTAAAATCGATAAAATTACGGTTTGGGACAGTGGAAACGGACAGGACGGAAATGGTTCTACCGCTAATTTTGTTTCAGGAATGATGAAAACAGTACCGCCGCTGAACGATCTGTTTAATATGGCTGGTCTTAATTTACCCGAATATTTAAAAGGAAAGCCAGATGAGTTACAGAAAGAAGTTGTACTGGTTCCCGAGAAGAAAGAGAAAAAGAATTTTGATGATATGAATCCGGAGCCTGAAACTCCGAAAGCGTAACATTAAGATAATGGATATGCCTCGGGCGGAAAGCAAAGCTTTCCGCCCGAGGCTTTTTATTTTAAAATAACTTTTACGTGGTGATCTGCAAAAATCTGAAGTATCTTATCAAATTTAGTTTTAAATATTTTTTTGCTTCTTTGATGATTAATCCAGGTTAATTTTGACATAGTTTTTACGCCAAATCCTCCGCAGAGGCAATCATTCAATGCCCCAAATCCACGTCCGAAATATCCGCCAATACCGTTAACTTCTTCTCCTAAAGTACAGAAGAAGCCATCTAAATTATGAAATTCATTTCCGTCGATCTGAATACTGATATTTTCTTTTACCTGGCCTATTGTCGTTGTGTGAAGGGCATAAACAAGCCAGCCCTGTAATTCTTCTTTCCTGAAACTTTTCCAGATATTCTTTTGGACAATTTCATTATTGAGCCTCATTTTCCAGGCTTTATGATAACCTGGAGGATGATACCATATTTGTCCCAATAAAGTGATATTATTTTTTTGGGACTTTACTATTCTGATATTGCTAATAAAAGTCTTGGTTACAATAGATTTTTTATCATCAAGCAAACAGATGAAACCGTTGTTTTCATAGATTTTTGCGGCATTTTCTATTGCTGATATCAGATTAGAAACGTTATCAACATTAATGAGCCGTACGGTACGGTAAATAATAGCCGCAGGGCTTTCAATATTTTTTACGTTGTCAATAAGGGCAATGATTTCCAGTTCTGTTTCACTGTCAAAGGCAAATCCAAACATATTTTTTAATTATTTCAGGGCATTAGTAAGGGAGTAAATTTACTGAATTTACAAGTCAAAAAAAAAGCCCCGGAAATCCAGGGCCTTTCAATCAACTCAATCAGATATTCTATTTTACAATAACTCTCTTGATGTGACCATCTGATGTTTTCACAAGGTAAACGCCTGCAGAAAGCTTTGAACTATCTATTGTTAAAGCATTTTTCTCCTTTCCAAACATTTTCCCGGACATATCGTACAGCTCATAATCCTGTGCCCTGTTGAAGTATAATGTATTTCCTTTCGTTACAGGATTAGGAAATACATTGAATGTGGCTTTATCTGTTTTTATTTCTCCGGTTCCTAATGTTATAGGAGAAGCAACTTCGTACAGTGATAATGTTCCGCTGATTTCGTTGGCAATAATCACATAGCCTTTTCCGGTTGTTGTATTTCCCGGAGCGATGTAAGTGATGCCTTCAGGTCCATTATCACCACCGTAAGCTGAGGTAGAACGGGAATGCTTGTAATCCGTAAACGTAGGATTATTGGGATCAGTAATATTATAAACCATTACTCCTCCGGTTCTTTCTAAAGTGATAAAAGCATAAGTCTGTCCATTGATGGTGCCCAAGGCAACCCCTTCCGGTTCAGGACCTTTGGCACGGCTTCTGTTTTTAACACCGTTGCTTTCATTATCAGCATTAAAAATAAGTGGATGCTTTGCGAAAATGTATCTTTCAAAACGGTCACCGCTGTCATACACCAACTGTTTTGTATCTGCATTGAAAATAGAGAACGAACGTGCTCCCAAAGCTGAGATCTCTTCAAATTCTGAGTCTGCATCTGTATTTCCTGTCGCGCTGGAAACCCTGAATCTTCCTAAATTATAGGAAGCCTTTAGAACAGATGCCTGGGGAAACAACACAGGATCTAAAGTATAAGTATTAGCCCCAACTGTTGTTCTTTCACTGTATCCGGAAAGATCTTTTTCATCCCCTTCATTGGCTGTGACGATATAATTGGTGGTTCCTATTTTGTAATTCTGCACTGCATCAGGAATGTAGTAGGCTTTTACAGGCCAGTTGGCGATCAGTACCTCACCATTATTATCCGAAGCATCAAAACCATTACCCGGAAGGCTCATATCTTTCTTACCTAATCCCCAGATTCCTGTAATTGCTTTTGTGGCTAAATTGATTTCGGCGATTGCATTATTTTCCTGTAGCGTTACCCATGCTTTCTGGCTGTCTGAACTTACCGTGACATATTCAGGTTCCAGATCCTGGGAAAGAGTATTGTTTGTTCTCACTTTTCTCAGTCCCGTTGCCATCAAAGCGGCTGTCTGAGAATCGAAACTGTTAAAATTAAGGGTTGTAACATTACTTTGCGTAAGATTTCCGATACCACCCGAGATATCAATGATGCTGATCGTTCCCTCAGGATCTGTGGTATAGGCATCATTGGGCTCACCCTCATTAGCCGTGATCACTTTTGTTCCGTCCGGAGTGAAAGTGATCATATCAGGAAGAGCACCTACAGTGACTTGTTTCAGGAAATTTCCGTTAATATCAAAAAAGACCACAGAACCGTTCTGTTGTGGATCTGCATTCGGGGAAGCCGTTGCAATGATTCCGTTTTTAACAGCGATACTTGTGATTCCTCCATAAGGGGCCATATTCACCGTTCTAACTACAGAAAGAGCATTAGGATTAGTGAAATCAATAATATCAAAAACATCCGTGATCGAACTGATGGTAAATAATTTCTGGCTGGCCGGATCATGAACGACAATCTCCGTAGAACTGTTGTTATTTCCTGAAGGATCAAAACTTCCGACATAGTTCAGCTGAATCTGCCCTGAAGGAACCGGTGCAGGCTTATCATTATCCACAATATAAGCAGTGGCTGTATTATCTCCGGAAATAGCCGTTCCAGTTGGATTTTCAAGGCTTACCATGAAATATTCTGCCTGCTGTTCTTCCATCGTATCATCAGTGATCGGGATATTGACTGTGTAACTTGCTGTAGAAGGTGTAATATTGATCGTCTGATTGGCTAAAGTGAAGTCATTGCCGTCTGCCGTACTGAACGGTGCCGGCTTTACCACAAGATTGACTGTAGCTGCGGAAGGATTGATTACATTGATCTTGAACGCGAGAGTTCCTGCATTTTCATTAACCTTAATGAAGTTTTTATCCAGAGAAACCGTTGTTACCGCTGTAGCAAAGGTACTGGAAGTTATTGTTGTTACTCCATTGTCACTTATATCCTCAACCGTATTGGGTTTTAAAGCCAGGTAATAGGTCTGTCCGGGAGTAAGTGCTGTTGTCGGAATTACTGTAATCTTATTACTGTTAAAAGTTGTAGTGAAGGGAACCTGAGTGCCTGAAGCATTTCCAATACGGAACTCTACAAGGCTTTGTGCATTAGAATCGTTGATCGCGGAATTATCAGTAAGTCTTACATTTTCATTGAAAGAAATAGTTGGGTTTACCGAAATGGAAGCATTATTTGTGTTGTGAGCAGGAAAATAGGCAGTCGTTGGAGGTGTAGTATCTATTCCTCCGGTAGCGGTGCCATCTACTGTAAAATTGTCAAAACGGTTATTTCCTCCCGTTCCACCTCCTGTGGCGGAAAATTCTACTTTTAATTTAAAATTCGGATTGTTGGAAACTCCTGAAACTGAAGAAAAATCAAAAGTGATCAGTTGAGGATCGGTATCTTGAGGATTAACAGTCTGATACGGAACAAAAGTAGTTCCATCTGTCGAATAAGACCAGGTCTGAGTTCCTGCCCCCTGACCGGATCTTCTTGTTGTAAATTTTACAATAGCATTTTGATACCCTGTTGTAGGAAGATTAAACTGTAAAGCTCCCCCGATTGGATTGTTGAATCGTAAATGGGTTCCGGAAGGATCGCCGTTTCTTGTATTTAAATTGGCAATACTGAAATTTTGTCCTGTCCCACCTGCAAAATCGATTTCGCTGGTCCCGCCTGCTACAGCAGTAAGAGATCCGCTGACCAGAGTGGAAGAGGGAGTTGTAATAGATGTAGCTGAAACATTGTTGTTGAAATTCCAGTAATGGATAAGTGTCTGTCCGAAAAGTCCGCCCTGAAGGAAAAATGTGGCAATGACAGATCCTTTTAATAGGTAATTGTGGGTCATTTTTTACTTGCATTAGATGTATGCAAAAATGAACTTTATATACGGCAAGTATTTTAATGGAGTTTTAAGAAATGTTTAATAAAAAGGTAACAGTTATTGTGAAAAGTCAAAATGGAAAGAAAGGTATATGAAAAAAAGGCAGATTTGCAAACCAACTGATCTGCTTTCTAGGTTTCTTTTATTTTTACTGTTTACTCAGTTACCTTGCTTCCTGAAAGATTCAGTGTTTTATCTGCAGAAGTTTTCCCTTCCATTGGATGTTTCTGCATATAGAAATACCCTGAAACAGCCATCAGAACCAGGAGGATAAAAACAACAAGAACTATTCTTTTTAACATGTCTCTCATATAGCTAAATTTTTAATATCCCTAATTTCCAAGGTAGATGTAGGATAGCCTCTATGTACGGCATTGATCATTGCTCTACCTACTTCATGTAAAGTTAATGATTTTGAAGGTAATAAAACAGGAAAAACCCAAATAAATGGTTTAAAGAACCATTTCACATTAATCTGACCTTCAACGGGTTTCATGAATCCGGGGCGGAAATTGAAGGCGTTTCTGAAACCCATTTTTTTCAAAGCATTTTCTGTCCTGCCTTTTACCCTTGCCCACATGAGCTTTCCGCTTTCTGTACTGTCCGTAGATGCTCCTGAAACATAGTTGAAGACCATTTCCGGATTTTGGTTCAGAACTGCTTGGGCAAAATGAATCGTAGTATCGTAGGTGATTTTCGTGTAATCTTCTTCGCTCATTCCCACGCTGCTGATTCCTGCACAGAAGAAACAGGCATCATAGCCTTTAAGATTTTCATCATTCAGAGATATGGACAGGAAGTCCGGAACTAAATATTCTTTGAGTTTAGCATGTGTTTTTCCGGAAGGCTTTCTGCTTACACTTAATATTTCGGAAACATTAGGATTTTCAAGGCATTCCATTAGAACACCTTCACCTACCATACCGGTCGCACCTGTAAGAATTATTTTAATCGGATTCATTTTTTTCTGTTGATATTATGTATGACGTACTACGTTTAGTTTTACTTTAAATGTACAGTAAAAATTTTACAATTTGAAAGATAATACTAAAGAGTAGCTTTAGAGGATGAAACCTTCCGTCATTGTAAATGATGTGAGCAATCTTTTAATAATCTTAATCACTGGGATACTTTTAATGTTTTAAAAATTTAAAGATTGAGATTGCTTCAATGACATAAAAATAAAACCAGCCAAATGATAGCTGGTTTTCAAATAATATAGAGTAGAAATTTACTTTTTTTCGTGCAACTGGCTGTAGATATTGTGGATAAGCCCATCAGCTACAGAAATTTTGGGAACAAATATCCTGTTGATATCCGACCAGGACATGACGTTATTGAAGATCCTGAGAGCATGAACCAGAACATCGGCTCTGTCTTCTCTGAGGGTATGCTTGGTCATCCTTTCCTCTACAGAAAGCTCATTAAACTCCTTATAAACCTTTTTAAGATGGGAAAGTGTCATCGGTTTGCCGTCTTTAGTCTTACTCATCGAGAAAACCTTATTGATATTTCCTCCGGAACCAATAGCTACCACAGGCTTTTTACTGACTATATTCTTTTTGATCTCATCCTTCATTTCCTGCCAGTTTTCCGGAGTTACCAGATTGTTTAGAAGACGGATGGTTCCGATATTGAAGGATTTTTCGTAGACCATTTTTCCGTTTTCGTAAAAAGTAAGTTCCGTGGAACCTCCTCCCACGTCAATGTACAGATAGGCAAACTCTTTATCAAGACCTTCAGCAACATGGTTTTCATAGATAAGGGTAGCTTCCTCGTCACCGGAAATAATTTCTATATTGATTCCCGAAGTTTCCTGAACCCGTCTGATGATTTCATTTCCATTGGAGGCATCACGCATGGCACTGGTGGCGCAGGCACGGTAATGCTCTACTTTATAGATCTTCATAAGGTCGCTGAAAATTTTCATAGAATCGACGACCATTTTTTCTCTTTCCTCACCAATCATTCCCATGGTGAAGACATCCATACCCAACCTCAAAGGAATTCTTAAAAGATTTAGTTTTATAAATTCAGGTTTCCTGTTGCTGATCTTTACTTCATTGATCAGAAGTCTGGCGGCGTTGCTTCCTATATCTATCGCTGCAATCTTCATTTTTTGCTTGTTTTAGCTTTTAAATATTTGTAGGTTTCTATTTGAGAACGGCATTCCTTTTTATCATTCCTCACATACTCGTTGCTCAATTTTTTGTCTAAAATACGAGCTTTTACGTTATCTCTTAACTGAATGTCGAGAATATCTTTCAATTCCTTCTTCAGTTCCTTGTCTGTGATCTTTGCAGCCGCTTCAATTCTGTAGTCCAGATTTCGGGTCATCCAGTCGGCAGATGAGATGTAAATGTCTTCTGCACCTTTATTATAAAAATACATAACCCTTGCATGCTCCAGGTATTCGTCGACAATACTTATTGCCTTTATTTTTTCTTTAAACTCTTTTTGATTGACGGGGCAGTAAATTCCTCTTACGATCGTTTTTGTAATGACTCCGGCTTTTGCAGCTTCGTAAAGCTTTTCAATAAGGGCTCTGTCACTCATGGAATTGGCCTTAACGATGATCTCTGCCCTTCTTCCTGCTTTGGCTTCTTCGATTTCCTTATCTATCTGGTGAACGATCTTTTCGCGCATGAACTGTGGACAGATCATTAAATTTTTACAGGTTTTCAGAATCGGAAGAAAATCATCTTTTGGTTTTTTCAGGACATTAAATACTTTATTGATATCCGCCATGATGCCACGGTCTGAAGTCATCAATAAATGATCACCATATATTTTTGCCGTTTTTTCATTGAAGTTCCCGGTGCTTACAAAACCATACTGGAGTGTTTTATTGTGTGCTCTTTTTTTGATGACACAAAGCTTAGCGTGTACTTTTTTATTCGGGAGGCCTACCAACACGGTAATTCCCTCAGGCTCAAACATTTCTTTCCACTTAAGATTGGATTCTTCATCAAACCTTGCCTGAAGTTCCAGCATGACCGTTACTTCTTTACCATTTCTGGCGGCGTAGATCAGGGCATTGCTAATCTTTGAGTTGCTGGCAAGGCGATAAGCAGTGATCTGGATAGATTTTACATCCGGGTCCATGGCAGCTTCGCGTAAAAGATCGATTACAGGATTATATTTGTGATAAGGAAAAGTAAGCAGAACATCTTTTTTTAAGATAACATCAGTCACTCTTTCTCCGTTTTCAAAAGCCTGATGGGTAAAAGAAGATCTTTCCTCTGGTCTTTCATACGTTTCAAAAACATCAGGAAAATCCATAAAATGTTTAAAATTATGAATTTTTCCTCCCGGAATAATGCTGTCTTTTTTTGTTAAATTCAATTTTCGGATAAGAAGTTCCAGTAAAGCCTTGTCCATATCCTTATCAAAAACAAAACGGGTAGGTTTTCCCTTTCTTCTGTTTTTAAGTCCCTTTTCTATTTTTTCTGCAAAATTGGTCCGGATATCATTGTCAAGATCCAGTTCAGCATCTTTCGTTACTTTAAAGGCATTGGCAGAAAATTCGTCATAGCCAAAATAAGAAAAAATATGCGGAAGGTTGAATGTAATAACATCTTCAAGCAGCATAACGTTTTTTTCTTCCGGATCTTCCGTAGGCAGCAGGACAAATCTTCCTACAAAACGTGACGGAATTTCAATAATTGCATAATTGCTGGAATACTGCCAGTCTTTTTTTCTCATGGCGACACCCAGATAGAGGCTTTTATCCCTCAGATAAGGCATCGGAGTATTTTCATGAAGCAGGATAGGGATCACATTGGATTCTACTATTTCATCAAAATATTGTCTCACGAATTCCTTCTGTTTGGCGGTCAGGTTCTTAGAGGTTTTAATAGAAACCTTAAGTCCCGCCATTTCAGCTTGAATATGCTTCCAGGTTTTATCAAAATTCTGCTGTTGTCTGATCACAATTTCGTTAATACGCTGAAGAATCTTTGATGGTGGCTGATAGAAAGATTCAGCGATTACTTTTTCTTTAAAATCCATTGCCCGCTTTAACCCTGCCACACGTACTCTGAAAAATTCATCTAAATTGTTGGAGAAAATTCCCAGGAAGCGTATTCTTAAATGTAAGGGGACATTTTCATCCATAGCTTCCTGTAAAACCCTTTCATTGAAAGCAAGCCATGTAATATCTCGCGGATTGAAGTGTACTGACATTCTAAAGTTTATATTTTATCAAAAATAGCAATTCGTACAGTTTAATCTGATATTTCTAAGGTTAAACTTTGATTAATTTTTTAATATTCTCAATGTTCAAACTGTCTTGAATAGTACAATTTAACATAATCTGGCGGATGTTGTTTACTTTGACCATTTTTGATTCTGTCATTTTGTCACAAAATAGGATATGGTACAGATATTGAGAAATTGAGAGTGTAAATTAAAATATAAAAATTAGAAAAAATATAAATATTATGAGTAAAATAATTGGAATTGACTTAGGAACAACCAACTCATGTGTTGCTGTAATGGAGGGTAAAGACCCTGTTGTTATCCCTAACGCGGAAGGTAAAAGAACGACTCCATCTATCGTAGCATTTACAGAAGATGGTGAGAGAAAAGTAGGGGATCCTGCAAAAAGACAGGCTGTAACGAATCCAAAGAAAACTGTATACTCTATCAAAAGATTTATCGGAACTCATTTTAAGGAAGATGCTAAAGAAATTTCAAGAGTACCTTATGAAGTAGTATCCGGACCAAACGATACGGCAAAAGTAAAAATCGACGACAGAGAATATACACCACAGGAAATTTCAGCAATGATACTTCAGAAAATGAAGAAGACAGCTGAAGATTATCTTGGACAGGAAGTAACAAGAGCGGTAATCACGGTTCCTGCATATTTTAACGATGCACAGAGACAGGCTACTAAAGAAGCTGGAGAAATCGCAGGTCTTAAAGTAGAAAGAATCATCAACGAGCCTACAGCTGCTGCATTGGCTTACGGTTTGGATAAAAACCATAAAGACCAGAAGATTGCTGTATATGACCTTGGTGGAGGTACTTTCGATATCTCTATCCTTGATTTAGGTGACGGAGTATTCGAAGTATTATCTACTAACGGTGATACACACTTAGGAGGTGATGACTTTGATGATGTGATCATCAACTGGATGGCAGATGAATTCAAGGCTGAAGAAGGGGTAGATCTTAAATCTGATGCTATTGCACTTCAGAGATTAAAAGAAGCTGCTGAAAAAGCAAAAATCGAGTTATCTTCTTCTGCTCAGACAGAGATCAACTTACCTTATATCACAGCGACAGCGACAGGTCCTAAGCACTTGGTAAAGACTTTAACTAAAGCTAAATTCGAGCAATTGGCTTCAGATTTAGTAAGAAGATCTATGGAGCCGGTAGCAAAAGCATTGAAAGATGCAGGTTTATCAACTTCTGATATCGATGAGGTAATCCTGGTAGGTGGTTCTACAAGAATCCCGATCATTCAGGAAGAAGTGGAAAAATTCTTTGGTAAAAAACCTTCAAAAGGAGTTAACCCGGATGAGGTAGTAGCTGTTGGAGCTGCAATCCAAGGAGGAGTATTGACAGGAGACGTAAAAGATGTATTGCTTCTTGACGTTACACCACTTTCTCTAGGTATTGAAACAATGGGTTCTGTATTCACGAAATTAATTGAAGCGAACACTACGATCCCAACTAAAAAATCTGAAGTATTCTCTACAGCTTCTGATAACCAGCCGGCTGTAAGCATCAGAGTAGGACAGGGAGAAAGACCAATGTTCAACGATAATAAAGAAATCGGAAGATTTGATCTTGCAGATATTCCACCTGCACCAAGAGGAGTTCCTCAGATCGAAGTAACTTTCGATATTGACGCCAACGGTATCCTAAGCGTTTCTGCGAAGGATAAAGGTACCGGAAAAGAGCAGACGATTAAGATCCAGGCTTCTTCAGGTCTTTCTGACGAAGAAATCGAAAGAATGAAGAAAGAAGCTCAGGAAAACTCTGCAGCAGATGCTAAGAAAAAAGAAGAAGTTGAAATCTTCAACAAAGCTGACGGATTGATCTTCCAGACTGAAAAGCAGTTAAAAGAATTCGGAGAAAAGCTGTCTGCTGACAAAAAAGCAGCTATTGAAGCAGCTCACGGAGAATTGAAAACAGCTTTCGAAGCTAAAAACGCAGATGATGTGAAGGCTAAAACTGAAGCTTTAGATGCAGCATGGATGGCTGCTTCAGAAGAACTGTATGCAGCAGGACAGCAGGCTCAGGGTGCAGATGCAGGAGCTCAGAATCCTGGAGGAAATGCAGGAAGTGCTGATGATGTACAGGATGCAGACTTCGAAGAAGTCAAGTAAGTAGCAATTATCATCGGTTAATATCGATTAAAATAAATTATCAAATCGCTGTAAATTTAATGTTTACGGCGATTTTTTATTTTACATTTTTCATTAATAATTGATTTTAATCGATATTTACTGTAAATTTATATTTTACTTGTATCGAGCGATATTTAGATAGTATGTGCGTCTTATGCACCTTAATAGAATTTAAGACTCAAAAAACAGAGAATGTTCAAGATGTTATTTCATAATGGGATAGTTCATATATCTTTGCAGTCTAAATTTAAAATACTTTAAATAAAACCATGAAATCATTTTACAGTTCTCTCATCTTACTTTTATTTTCATTCTTTGTTCAAGCACAGAATTACGATCGCTTTAGCACTGGATTTTCAGAAACCATATCTTCAAAAATATTGGGAGAAGATCGGGAAATTCTAATACATATTCCAAACAGTAATGGTGGAAGCAAAATAAAAGACAGAGGTCGTTACCCAGTAATTTATTTGTTGGACGGTAATGATAATTTTAATAGTGTCGTAAGTATTACCGAGCACATGGAAGAAACAAGCCTAGCTCCGCCAATGATTGTAGTTGGGATAGTACATTCTAATAGAATGAGTGAATTGACAACAAACTCTGATGAAGAATTTAAAGGATTTGTCGGTAAAGGAGAAAACTTTATGTCTTTTGTTGAAAAGGAGCTTATTCCTTATATTGATTCAACTTATCCTACCACATCATATAAGACATTTATAGGTCATTCAGTAGGAGGTTTAACAGTGATTAATACATTACTTCATAAACCTAATTTGTTTAATTCGTATGCTTCTCTAGACGGAGCATTGTGGTGGAATAAGGCAAAGGTTGTAGAGGATGCTAAAAGCATTTTAGCCAATCAGAATTATGAAGGAAAGACATTGTATATTGCTATGGCTAATCGGTTGGAAAAAGGAGTTGATACGGTAAGTGTGATGAAAGATACGAGCGGGAGTACAGATCTTATCAGGGCAAACTTAAGGTTTATAGAGGAACTTAAAAAATCGAATCGAAATCAGCTACGTTACAAATACAAATTTTACGAAAATGATAACCATCCATCAGTAAGACTGATCGGTGAATATGATGCACTTCGATATATCTTTGATTTTTATCGCCTTAAGATTTATGACAGTGAGATGGGCGATCCAAACTTTAAACTAGATTCAATAGTAGTTGCTCACTACGAAAATGTATCTAAACAAATGGGGTATATTGTGAATCCAAATGAGAATTTGGTCAATAATTTTGGGTATCAGATGATGGCAAATAAGCAATTCAAAAAAGCAGAATCATTATTTAAACTAAATATTATAAACAATCCCAAAAGTTGGAATTGCTACGATTCTATTGGAGATCTTTACCTTGCCATGGGAAACAAAGCAAAGGCAATAGAATCATTTAAAAAAGCGTTGACGCTAAAAGAAATTCCGGAAACAAAAGAAAAGTTGGAAACGTTGTTGAAAGAAAAGAAATAAAATGATAGGCTTAAAATCTTTGCTAAGTCTTATCATTTTGTATCATAAAATTTAATTAACGATTTACAATGGGAATTATTTTCGAAAAAGTAAAATAAGGATTAATAATCCCAGACTATAAAAATCCCCGAACTCATGTTTGGGGATTTTTGTTTTTTAAATACATTTTTTCTAAATAAATGAAATATAGATATTCACTTTTATGTAAATTAGTATCAGTAAACCAAACCAAAATTTAAATGAAATTTTTTAAAGTGATCATCGTAGCATCTTTATTCCTGTTTCAGCTGAATGCTGCTCAGGAAAAAGCCGATATAGAATTGAATAAAGCTCTTGCAGAAGCCAAAACCCAAAAGAAAAATGTTTTGCTGGTATTTCACGCTTCATGGTGTGGCTGGTGCAAACTGATGGAAAAGAATATGAATCTTCCTGAAACAAAGCCTATTTTCGACAAGAAATTTGTAACGACTTATATTGATGTTCAGGAAAGAGGAGAAAAGAAAAAGCTTGAAAATCCCGGCGGGCAGGAACTGATGAATACCTATAAAGGAGAAAATGCCGGACTTCCTTTCTGGCTGATATTAAATCCGAAAGGAGAAGTGCTTGCCGATTCATTCGACAGTAAGGGGGAAAATTTGGGGTCACCCGCAACCCCTGAAGAAGTTTCTTCGTTTCTGGCCAAGTTGGAAAAGAGTTCAAAAATGAATAAAGAGGAACTTCAGATCATCCAGAAAGTCTTTGTGAAAAAAGATAAATAAAAAGAAAACTCCCCTGGCAATTAGTCGGGGGAGGTTGTTCTCAGATCAAATAAATGTATGAAAGGATATTTCTATGATCTGATTACACATCGTCAAAATTTGTAAATTTTTATAATCAGTAGCTGACTAAAGATCAGTATCTCCGATGATTATCAGCAGCATCGGATCATTTTGTAAAAGTATGTATTTTGCACAATATGGTGAAATATAATTCAGTAAAATATCTGTAAAGCATAATATATTTCTGCCAAGTCTCCGTTTTGCCCAATATTTCAAAAAACTTAAATAAAAAGCTCCTCAGACAAGATGCCTGAAGAGCCTATTTACAAATTAAATTATTTTACTTACCGAAAAAGATCTCGTCCTGTTTCTGCTGCTCATGATAGATAAGCTGAAAATTATCAGGCATATTCTGATAAAGAAGCTTCCAGTGCTGGATCTTTGCATGTTTTTTAAAGCTCTCCAAAGATCTTACAAACAGGTTTTCAATGACGGTTCTTACATAAGAATCGCCGTTTCTGTAGATCCAGTCCATCAGTTTGATGTGATGGGCTACAATGTAGATCTTTGATTCCTGCAGCATATCCTTCAAATAATTGATGGTAGCCTGAATAACGCCGGCAAAGTTTTCCTGAACAGATAACTGTGTAATTTCATTTCGAAGTGGCGGATAGAAAAATTTTAAGTATTCAACGGCTATTTTCTTATTAATAGCCTGCATTTGTACTTTCATCATAACTAATATTTTTCAGTACTTATCTTTCAGCGAAATGTATACCAAAATTTACAGCATGGCAGCAAAAATAAAAACTCCTATAATCACTGCGATGTGAGTAGCCAATACCTCTGCATTGTGTCTGTTAGTCGTGGTTTTCAATGTTTTCCAGTCTGAAATTTTTCTGATTTTTGTTTTCATAACGTATTGATTTTGAATGGTTTTAATTTTTGAATAAAAAATGCTTTTGTAATGAAACACATGAAATATGTAACAAAATTTATGTGCCATGGTTGTAAATCTGTCTTGAATAGCTTTGCTGTAAATCTTTTGAAATGTGACTAAAGATCACTTTTCTATATTCTAGGGTGCAGAAAGCTGTAAAATTGTCCAGAGAATAAATGAAAACTCCTTCTACTGCGTTTTTTAATGCAATATCTCCTTCTGTATAAATTTTGTCCATTTTCTGAAGACTTTTAAATAGAATACTCCTGTCATCCTGTCGGACCATATTTTTGATACGTTCTGTGAAAGTACGAATCACACTGTACGAGTTCTGGGGCATCGTTTTCGTAAGTTCGTTTTCAAAGTCAGGGATAATTTTTGAAATTTCCCGGACAGCTTCTGAATAGTTCATATGATTAATGATTTTGTTCTAAGACTTTAATGATGGCTCCAAAGATGAAAATGGTCAGGAAAGCCATGAATAGCATATGGTAAGGTTTCAGCCATTTCGGAGTTTTCGGACCTCTGCTTTTTAATCTTTTTAGCTTGTCGATGCGGTTTAAGGTATTTAAGTCCATATTATATATTTTTAAAATAATGAAGCGAATGGCATTCCTTTGAAGTGATTTTTATTTAATCAATTGAAAATCAAATAATTATTTAATTTTAATAAAAATATTCGATCTTAAAAAACATGTCAAAATGATAAGGTTTTTATCAAAACGAAATGAAGGAACTTATTTATGATTTAATTATCTGCTTCATCTGCAAAATCTGCGGGAAACATAAACAGTTGATATTTTAATTTTTTATCTCTCACAGATTTTGCAGATGGAGCAGATTTTTTTAGTCTTAGTTTATCAGTTGACAAAACTTAATGTTATATCAATTTTTGGTTTTTGGGATTATTTTATTTGTATGATGGAAAGAATAGAATGAATATCTTTGCACTCCAAATTATTCAGGACATGTTTTCAAAAATTATAGTACACAGAGTAGGAAATAAAATCAACGGAGAATCTTTAACGCTGTCTCAGGAAGAGCTGAAGCTGGAAGAAGGAATGGCAGAATTGCTTGAAGATTACTTTTTAGGTTCTTTTAAATCAGAAGAAACCTTCAATTTTTACAGTGACACGTATTTGGTCAATAATCCGGTATACAGTTCAGTATCCGAGATCTTTGAAGACAAGGCCAAATTCCTTTGGGAATCTGAAAATATTGCAAAACATCTTTTTGAAGCGGCTGAAAATCCAAGAGTTCAGGGTGGGGAGCTGTTTATTGTACTTTTCGAGGAAGAAAGTGACCGTCCGGATAAAGTAGATAAGATCGGGATCTTTAAAACCGAAAAGAGAGAATCTTTCCTGAAAATTTCGCCTAAGGAAGAAACATTTGATATTGAAAAAGACCAGGGAATCGGTTTGTCTAAAATTGATAAGGCAGCTTTGATCTATAACAATAATAAAGAGACCGGATATGTACTTTCTGTAGTTGATAATAACAAAAACGGAGATATGTACTATTGGTTCGAAGATTTCCTGAAAGTAAAACAGCGTGACGACGAATATTTTCATACCCAGGAAGCTTTGATGGTGTACAAAGATTATATCACCAAGCAACTTCCGCAGGAATTTGAAGTTTCCAAAGCAGACCAGGCAGATTTCCTCAATAAATCCATCAATTTCTTCAAGGAAAAAGAAGAATTTAAGCTGGATGATTTTGCCAATGAAGTATTGGGAGACCAGCACGTCATTGAAAGTTTCGTGAACTTCAAGACCGATTATGAACAGGATATGCAGGTGAATATTGCTGAAGAATTCCCGATCAGTGAAGCAGCAGTAAAGAAAACCCAGCGTCATTTCAAAAGTATTATCAAACTGGACAAGAACTTCCATATCTATATTCACGGTGACAGGCAGAAGCTCGAAATGGGAGAAGATGACAAAGGAAAATACTACAGACTTTACTTCGATAAAGAAGTTTAAAAAGAGAAAAGCCCATTAAAGAATAATATCATAACTTTATATCGCACCGCAAAATAAACAGTTATGAAATTTATGATCATTTTCTGGACGCTTTATATGCTTTTTTTCTGCATACCATTTCCGATCTTTATTTATATGACGACTTCGGAAATAACAACGGAACCGAGAAATACATTGGCAGTGAGCTATGTATATCTCGGTTTTTCTTTGTTAATATGGCTGTATATCTTAGCTTTTCTGATCAACAATCTTCTTATTAAAACCTTTAAGGAAAAAAATACTATCAGCTATATTTTGCAGAACGGACTTCCGAGGGAAGCGGAAATTACAGACTATAAGCTTGTAAAATATAATCCCAGAACCAATATCAATCTCATCCATATTGTGCTTTCTTTTCAGAATCTCCGTAATACATTGATCCGGCACGAAATGATGTTCTATGATACAAAACCCCAGGAAAAAAGATTTGACGTTGGGAAAATGGTTAAAATACTTCTGAATCCTGATCCTTCGAAAGAGCCTTATTTTATTCTAAGCGGGGCACAGACTAAATTTAAAGTTAAAAATATGATCTTGAGGATCTTATTTGTGATTTTTATGATCGTTTATGTCATAGGTCTGTACGCTTATTTTTACCTCAGGGAATCATTTGATTTCGGCTGGAGGTTCCTTACCTTTATGCATCCAATTATTTTCAGCGGGGTCATGTTTATTTTAACCCTTTTGGTATATAAGCTGATCGTTGGAAAATTTATAAAGAATAAAAAAGAAGAACAGATCCTGTTTGCCGGGAGAAGTGCTCAGGCAGAAATCATCAGTGTCAGTCAAACCGGATTAACAGTGAATGATCAGCCCCAAATCATGTTTCAAGTTAGATTTAAAGACTTTAAAGGTATTGAACATATGGCAGTTTACAAAAAGATTGTACGGCTTCTTGATCTTTCTTCTGTTCCAAAACAGGGAACTGTGGAAATTCTGTACAACGAAAACGATCCTAAAAAAATAACGATCCCGGAAATTTAGAAAGATGAAAAATAAATAACCGGAACTCAGGTAAAATAGAAAAAAGCGGATTGGCAATTTGCTTCCTCCGCTTACTTTTATGTCCTTTTATTTATTCCTTTTCTTAAAAAACAATGCTCTTCCATACTCATAATTCATCCGGGCAATATTCAGCACAGAAATTCCCTGAGGACATTCCACTTCACAGGCTTCCGTATTGGAGCAATGCCCGAAAAGTTCATGATCCATCTGGGTAACCATACTCAGGACACGTTCGCTCCTTTCCTCCTTACCCTGAGGGAGAAGGACCATGTGGGTGATTTTTGCCGAAGTGAATAAGGCAGCACTTCCGTTTTTGCAGGTGGCTACACATGCACCACACCCGATGCAGGCTGCAGAATCGAACGCTTCCTCAGCTGTTTGGTGAGTTACTGCTATAGCTGTTGCATCAGGAGCCTGACCCGTATTCACCGATACAAATCCGCCTGAAGAAATAATCCTGTCAAAAGCCGACCGGTCTACTTTAAGGTCTTTCTTCACCGGGAAAGCTTCTGCCCGGAAAGGTTCGATTAAAATAGTTTCACCATCTTTAAAAGACCGTAAGTGAAGCTGACAGGTCGTTGTATTTTTTAAAGGACCATGGGCAATTCCGTTGATCATCATACCGCACTGTCCGCAGATCCCTTCACGGCAGTCGTGATCGAATTCTACAGGTTCGTCACCTTCCGTAATGAGCTTTTCATTTAAAGTATCCAGCATTTCCAGGAAAGACATATGGGGATTCAGTTCTTTCAGGTCATAACTGACCAGTTTCCCTTCGCTCTTTCTGTCTTTCTGTCTCCATATCTTAAGATGTAAATCCATAATTTCTGTTTTTTATTTGTAGCTTCTTACTGTCGGCTGTATTTCTTCAAATATCAACGGTTCTTTAATTAGTTCCGGTTCGGCACTTTCGCCTTTCCATGCCCATGCTGAGATAAACTGATATTCGGTATCATTTCTTAACGCTTCTCCGTCCGGAGTTTGAAATTCTTCGCGGAAGTGGGCACCACAGGACTCATTCCGGGTTAAAGCATCATAGCACATGAGCTCACCGATCTCGAAATAATCGGCTACACGTCCTGCTTTTTCTAGTTCTGAATTCATCTGGTTACCCTGTCCGGAAACCCGTACATCTCTGTAAAATTCCTGTTTTAATTTCCTGATTTCTTCTATTGCGTATTTCAAACCATCTTCATTTCTGGCCAGACCGCAGTAATCATATAAAAGTTTCCCCAAAGTTTTATGGAAATAATCAACTGTTTTGGTTCCTTTAATATCCATGAAATCCTGGATCTGTTCTTTCACCGTTTTTTCTGCCACATCAAACTCAGGAGCATCAGGTGAAATTTTTCCGGTATGAATCTCATCGGCCAGATAATTGGCAATGGTATAAGGTGCAATAAAATAGCCGTCCACAGAAGCCTGCAGCAATGAATTGGCTCCCAGTCTGTTGGCCCCGTGATCCGCAAAATTAGCTTCTCCCAAAGCAAACAATCCGGGAATAGTGGTCATCAGCTCATAATCTACCCAAAGCCCACCCATTGAAAAGTGAGCAGAAGGAGAGATCATCATCGGTTCATTATAGGCATTGTATCCTGTGATTTTAAGGTACATATCGAATAAATTGCCATATTTCTCCTGAATCTTTTCTTTTCCCTGTTCTCGTATCGCTTTGGAAAAATCAAGATAAACAGCATTTTTCAAGGGCCCGATTCCAAAACCGGCGTCAATTCTTTCTTTGGCGGCACGGGAAGAAATATCTCTTGGAGCCAGGTTTCCAAAAGCAGGATACCGGCGTTCCAGATAATAATCTCTTTCGTTTTCCGGAATATCATTGGGCGGTCTGGTTTCATCAGCTTTTGAAGGAACCCAGATCCTTCCGTCATTACGCAATGATTCTGACATTAGGGTTAATTTAGACTGATAATCTCCCGATTGCGGAAGGGAAGTAGGATGTACCTGAATCCAGCTCGGGGAAGCCATTAAAGCGCCTTTTTTGTGAGCCCGCCAAATCGCAGAACCGTTGCATCCCATCGCCAAGGTTGACAGATAATAAATCTTTCCATAACCTCCGGTTGCCAGAATAACTGCATGGGCAGCATGTCTTTCAATTTCCCCGGTATCTAAATTTCTGACGATAATTCCTCTTGCTTTGCCATCGATCACGACCAGATCAAGCATTTCATGTCTGGAATACAGTTGCACGGTACCTTTTCCAACCTGTCTCATCAGTGCCTGATAGGCCCCCAGAAGCAGCTGCTGCCCGGTTTGTCCCCTTGCATAAAATGTCCGGCTCACCTGAACGCCACCGAATGAACGATTGTTGAGATAACCACCGTATTCACGTCCGAACGGCACACCCTGCGCTACGGCCTGATCGATGAGGTTTAAAGAACATTCTGCCATGCGGTAAACATTGGCTTCGCGGGCTCTGAAATCTCCTCCTTTCAGCGTATCTACAAACATTCTGTAGACGCTGTCACCATCATTTTTATAATTTTTAGCGGCATTCACGCCGCCTTGTGCGGCTACAGAATGGGCTCTTCTCGGGCTGTCCTGGAAACAAAATGATTTCACATTGTAACCCATCTCACCCAGAGAAGCAGCAACAGAGCTTCCTGCCAGTCCGGTTCCCACAACAATAATGTCCAGCTTTTTACGGTTAGCAGGATTGACGAGCTTAGCTTTCTTTTTATAGTTGTCCCATTTTTGTTCCAATGGGCCTTGAGGTATTTTTGAATTTAAGATCATAACTTTTCTTTTTAATGGGCAGTAAAGAATACGTAAACCGGCATCAGCGCAAAACCTACGCTGATAATTACTGAATAGACAATTCCGGCAGTTTTGAACCATTTTACAAACTTAGGATGGTATAATCCCAGCGTTCTGGCCGCACTGTGAATCCCATGAATGAGGTGATAGCATAAAGCCCCCATTGATACTACGTAAATGATAACGTACCACCATTCTTTGAAAACCGTTACGACAAGAATGTACAGGTCTTTATTTCCGTTGTCATCCAGTGGTGGGTTTCCAAATTTGTAGACGTACCAGAAATTCTGGAAGTGGATTACCAAAAAGATCAAAATCAGCGTTCCCAGAATTCCCATATTACGGGAATACCATTTACTTGCTCTTCCACGTCTTTCCGACTGGTAACTGCCTCCCGATTTTTTATTTTTTAAAGTAATGACCAGTCCGTCCAGAGCATGCAGAATAATACTTGCATACAGAACGTACGAAACCATTTTGATCAGAATATTTCCGGACAGAAAATGTGAATAGGCATTAAACTGTAAGTGCGCCTGCTCCGGCGGAAGAAACAGCTGGAGGTTTCCCAAGAAATGGATCAACAGGAAGAAGCTCAGGAATAGTCCTGTAAGGCACATCAGCATTTTTCTTGACAAGGTTGACAGCATATTTTTGATTTAATGATTAATAATATCCTAAAACTTTCATCCACAGTCCTCCGACTACCATATAGATGATAAGTAACACGATTCCGATTTCAAGACCTCTCAGCCACCAGGCTTTCAGTTCGACATAACCGCTTCCGTAGAATACCGGAGCAGGACCATGGCCGTAATGGGTAAGCACCCCGTAAATTGAGCCTAAGAAACCAAGCATCATCGCCAATAGCATAGGCGGGATTCCTAGAGAAACACCAACTCCCAATAAAGCTGCATACATAGCAGCTACGTGAGCCGTTGCACTCGCAAAAATATAGTGGCTGAAAAAGTATACGACAATAATTACCGGAAAGGCAACCTGCCAGCTTAATCCACCGATTTTTACTTTGATCAAATCACTGAACCAGCCAATAAAACCAAGTTCATTTAAAGAACTGGCCATCATCACCAGAACAGCGAACCATACAATCGTGTCCCAGGCTCCTTTTTCACCTTTGATATCTTCCCAGGTCAATACAGAAGTAAGAAGCAACATCGTCAATCCAATAAAAGCTGTTGTAGTAGCATCGATAGACAATGCTCCTCCAAATATCCAAAGCGCTAAAAGAATGAAAAATGCCAATAACATCAGCCATTCATTTCTGGAAATAGGCCCCATTTCTTTTAATTTCTGAGCCGCCATTCTCGGGGCATCACCTGTTTTTTTCAATTCAGGCGGATATAATTTGTATAAAACTAAAGGAACGACAAAGAATGCAACCAATCCCGGAACAAAACCAGCTGCAGCCCATGACATCCAGGTGATATTGATCCCTAAATTGGCTGCAAATTTCTGACACATCGGGTTACTCGCGGTTCCGGTAAGAAACATAGATGAAGCGATGAGGTTCATATAGTAACTGTTCAGGGTAAGGAAAGAGCCCAGTTTTCTATGGGTTTCCGGCTTTTCAGGAACAGAATCGAAACTGATAGCCATAGATTTCATAATCGGGTAGATGATTCCGCCACCTCTTGCAGTGTTACTCGGAATGGCTGGAGCTAAACAAACATCTGCAAGTCCAAGCCCGTAAGCCAGTCCCAATGAGCTTTTACCGAATATTCTGATGAATAAAAAGGCAATCCGGTTTCCCAATCCGGTTTTGATAAATCCTCTGGCAATAAAGAATGAGATCCCGATAAGCCAAATTACTTTATCTCCGAATCCGGAAAGTGCTTTTGTGATGGATTTTCCTGCATCTCCGGGAGCTACAACCTGTGTAAGTGCTGTAAATACAATGGCCATCATACACATGGTGCCCATAGGTGCTGCTTTAAGGATGATACCTAATATGGTTGCTGCAAAAATAGCAAACAGATGCCATGCGTTTTCGGCAACACCTTCCGGAGCGGGAATAAACCATATGATCAGCGCAACGGCAAACGTTATCGCGATATTTCTGATATTAATTTCTTTCATGATCTATAAATCTTTAAGCGGTTAAAATCTACTTTGTACCTGAACAATGAACAAATTATTATTGTATTGTGATGTGTTTTCTATCTGGTGCCTGTAACGATCAAACTGTACACCCAGCTGGATTCTTGCACCATAGTTTTTCAGGAATTCCAGTCCGAACATAGGTGTAATGGTCTGTCTTGGATTGGAGTTCAGCCTGAAGTTGGTATCCAGATATTCATACCGGCATGACAGCTCGAAGGCGCTGAGGTTTTTGTGATTGATCTCGTATCTTACATTCGGAAGGAAGTAAGCGCCACGGATCAGATACTGGTCAGGATTCGAAGGTCTGAGCTCAGGATCGATCGTGTTGTAAAGAACATGATTGGTTGCCTGTTTGGCTTCCAACTGCATGTCCAGACTCCATTTCGGATCAAACTGGATCAGCGAGCTGAGGTCAATTCCTACTGCATATACTTTTTTACTTAAAACTTCACCGACACCACCGTTCAAGCCGACATTGAAATTATATTTTTTAGACAAACCGAAAACCAATCTCGTAGAATAC
Organism: Chryseobacterium lathyri; assembly: GCF_003290185.1. Classification (GTDB taxonomy): domain Bacteria; phylum Bacteroidota; class Bacteroidia; order Flavobacteriales; family Weeksellaceae; genus Chryseobacterium; species Chryseobacterium lathyri. Next base: position 246,327 of record NZ_QNFY01000006.1, read on the forward strand.
TGCTTCCCGTTATCGTTGTCATTGATCTGATTCTTTCCATTTCCATTAACAACTGAAACAGCATACTGGAAAGGTATTTGTCCCAGTTGAAGCTGTCCGGTTGCAGAAAGTCCGATCTGAAAGCTTGTCCAGCCCAGTTTCCCGAATTCTGTATACTGATTGGACCAATCCAAAGACTTAATGATATCAATAGGATACGTTTCTTCAATCCCGAACCAAGGTCTGAACTGACCCACGGTAAAGGCTAATTTAGGATTGAAAGTATATTTCAGGTAAGCATTTTCAAGGACCCTGCTTTTAGGGTCGTTTTTAAAGTCAGCGAAATTGGCGAGTGCTACGACTTCTGTTCTTTTGCTGATTTGTGCACGTACCTGAACCCTCATATACTTGAGCATAAAATTGTTGCTGGTTCCTGATCCGTCTGTGTGATGCAGGCCGTTCACATCGACATCTTCGGCCATACCTACAAGATAGCGTGCCTGAAAAAGTCCTTTTATCTGAAGTACAGGGTATTTCACATGGTCTTCTTCCTGTTTATCGGGGCGGAGTGAGTCCTGAATCTGTGCATTCGCTGAAAAAGCAGCCAATAAAATGCATAGTAACAGGCTTCTCTTTTTTGGTGAAAAAAGGGTCATAGTATTTGTGTTAATGGATTATTATTTAAAAGTTCCGGAAATTTGAAAGGCATTGACTCCAATTCATAGGATGAGTATCGATTATCCTATTTTTTTGAGCCTTTGTAATTTCGTTTATACTGACGTTATAACTGGTTCCTAATATGCAAATAGAGATGACGATTATTAAAGGGAACTTTTTCATAGTCGTGTTATTTGAATTTAAATGAGAATTTAATTGGAGATAATGTGAAAAAAATCAACAATTTTTAAACGTATTCATTGTTTGGTGATATAAATTTAATAAATTTTGCTTAATTAACATAATTATTTCAGGTGTTAATCCGAAATTCATGCAATGAATCATGATCAGAAAATTTAACTTGATTTGTTTCAAAATTTTTAATATATTATGAATAAAGTCCATTATTATATTAAAAAAGCGGGAGTATTTGCGCTGGAATTCAGGAGGTTTCAGCTTATTAATTATAGGAATAATGATGTTTCAGGAACTTCGTGATTTAATACCACAAAGTAATATGCCGTTAAAAAAATCGTTATCTTTGATAGATCAAAGAAATATATGAATTTTGTAGAGTGTCATGAGGAACCTATCCATATTCCTGGGTATATACAAAGTTTTGGATACCTGATTGGCATTGATGCAGAATCTCAATCCATCACTTTTTTCAGCCGGAATATTACGGATATATTTAAAGTCGGAAATGCGGAGCTGCTTTTTGGAAGAGGCCTTATGGATTTTCCTGAAATCTTCCGGACTGTTATTGACTCCGATCTTTATACTTCCCTGCAGGACTTTACAAGAAGAGAAAATGAGACCCATTTCGATAAAGTATTTATCGGTGATAAGGAATATCATTTTTCCGTTTTCAGAAGCGGTAAACACATTTTCCTTGAATTTGAGGCGGTACTGAAAAATCCCAACAAGCGCATTTCTAATAAGTACGACAATTTTTATGTCATAGATAATGAAAAGGAGCTGTGGGAGCAATTGCTAAGCACGCTTTCTAAAATTGTGAATTATGACCGGATGATGGTTTATAAATTTATGATGGACGGCTCGGGAAAAGTGATTGCAGAAAGAAGGAATGATAATATGGAGAGCTATCTGGGACTTTATTATCCTGAATCTGATATTCCAAGACAGGCCAGAGAGCTTTATTTAAAGAAAAGAAAAAGAATATTCAGTAATGTATATGCTGAAACGGTTCCGCTGATAAGCAGAACGGATGAAAATATTGATCTTACTTTTGTGGCTTCAAGAGGAATGTCGCCTATTCATGGCCAGTACATAAAAAATTCCGGAGCTTCTTCCAGTTTCAGTGTATCTATTATTATTGAGGATCATCTTTGGGGTTTGGTTACCTGCCAGAACTCGGAGGCAAAGCATATTGATCTTGAAGATAGGGTACAGGCAGGAATTTTTACGGCTCTGGCTTCCAATGCCTATTCTTCGTTCAAGTCTAAAAATGAACTGAAATACCGTCTGGAGCTGAACGAAAAATCGTCCCAGCTGAAAGCGGAGTTTTTGAAACATAATAATCTTTTTGATTCACTAGCAGACAATAAAGGAAAGATAAGAAAGCTGCCTGAGGCAGACGGTTTAGCTATTATTTCGGAAGGAAATACAGTGACTGTTGGAGTGGTTCCTGAAAACAGGATTATTGATGCCATTGCACATTGGGCTCTTGAGAATACTGCTGACAGTATTTTTGTGAGCAGAAGCTTCCTTAAAGATTATGGAAAGGAGCTGGGACTGGACGAAAATGCAGCCGGAATCATTATTTATTTTATTGAGAGAAATAAAAAGGAAATGCTGATCTGGTTCCGTAAAGAGTTTGATGAACATATCGACTGGGCCGGAAATCCTGAGAAGAAAGTAGAAGTATTGCTGCAGGACGGTAAGGAAATACAGGTTGTTTCGCCAAGAACCTCTTTCCAGATTTTTACAGAAAATATTAAAGGAAATTCAAAGAGATGGAATTCCAGAGATATCGTTTCGGTGCAGGCTGTCCGCGATGTGATCCTTGAAACCTCGCACAAGCAGTACAATGCGATCAAAGCGCTAAATAATGAGCTGAGAAAGGTAAATGAAGAGCTTGACAGTTTTTCTTACACGATCTCTCATGATCTGGGGACACCTTTGACCGTGATGAAGCTGAATGCACAGATGTTGCTTTCTAACTTTGAAAAAACAGAAAAAAATAAAAATAAGCTGAATTCCATTGTTGAAGAAATCGACAATATGGCGGAAATGATGCATGATGTACTGCAGCTCAGTCGCGCCAAACACAGCGAGATAGAACTGGAACGCCTGCAGCCTCTGAATACGATCCAGAAAATATCGGAAAATGCAAAGATCACCTTCGATAGCCCGAAAAGTATAATCACGATTAAGGAGTGCCCCGATGTACTTTCGGATAAAACGATGCTTCATCAGGTATTTTTAAATATTATCAATAATGCAGTGAAATATTCTTCTCATCAGGAAGAGCCGAAAGTGGAAATCCGGGGAACTGAAGAAAACGGGACTGTCGTGTACAGGATTTCAGATAACGGTATTGGAATTCCCGAACAGGAAAAACATAAAATGTTCAAGATATTTAACAGGATGGATAATGCTAAAACCTTCAAAGGAAATGGGATAGGATTGTCTATTGTGCACAGGATTATGAAGCGTATCGGAGGAAATGTGGATTACGAGAGCAATAAAGGAGGAACTTGTTTTATTTTAACGTTTAAAAAACCCTAAATTTGGGAAACTTTAAATCCTTATTTATGGTATCAGAATATCTTAAGCAAAATACAGCGGAATATCACGATGCAGCAGAGAAACTTTTCAATTCTGAAAAAATTTTCAATAAAACCTTTACCTTAGAAGATTACAAAAAGATCATCAATACGAATTATCTTATGCTTCTTCACAGTGAAGATAAAATATTCAAAAGTCTTTCCGATAAGTACTCCGAAAAACTTCAGCTCAGCGACAGGAAAAAGCTTTCTCTTATCGAAAAGGATCTTGAAAGTCTTTCTCTGGAAAATCAGAATGCTTCCCACAATCTTGAGTTTAATAATGAACATGAAGCTTTGGGAGCAATGTACGTAATTGAAGGTTCTACTTTAGGAGGAAATGTAATCGCCAAACAGCTTTCTAAAACAGAGGGTTTTGATGAGGTGACCTTCAATTTCTTCGGATGTTATCAGGAAAATACGGGCTCCATGTGGAAGAACTTCAAAGAGGTTTTAGATACTGAAGTTACCGAGGAACATTACAATGAGGTCCTTTCGGGAGCAAAAAAGCTATATACGTTTTTACTGAACGTCAATTAATTTCAACGAACCCTAATTAAATTCCTGAAAAATTGCCCACATTTTCAGGAATTGTTAAATTTGGGCGTTTCAATTTTTAGACTAAACTAAAAAATAATTTAAAAAAAGTATACAATATGAAAGTAACTGTAGTAGGTGCAGGCGCTGTAGGAGCAAGCTGTGCAGAATACATCGCAATGAAAAACTTCTGTTCAGAAGTAGTTTTAGTAGACATTAAAGAAGGATTTGCTGAAGGTAAAGCAATGGATTTGATGCAGACTGCATCGCTTAACGGATTCGATACAAAAATTACCGGAACAACAGGAGATTACAGCAAAACTGCAGGTTCTCATGTGGCAGTAATCACTTCAGGTATTCCAAGAAAACCTGGAATGACAAGAGAGGAACTGATTGGTATCAACGCCGGTATTGTGAAAGAAGTTACTGAAAACTTAGTAAAGAATTCTCCGGAAGTTATTATCATCGTAGTTTCTAACCCAATGGATACTATGGCTTATCTGGTACACAAAACTTCAGGTCTTCCTAAGCACAAGATCATCGGAATGGGTGGTGCATTGGATTCTGCAAGATTCAAATACAGATTGGCTGAAGCATTGGAAAGCCCTATCTCTGATGTAGACGGTATGGTAATCGCTGCACACAGTGATACAGGAATGCTTCCGTTATTGAGCAAAGCTACAAGAAACGGTGTTCCTGTAACTGAATTTTTAAGTGATGAGCAACAAAAATATGTAATTGAAGAAACTAAAGTAGGAGGGGCTACATTGACTAAATTGTTAGGAACTTCAGCTTGGTATGCACCAGGTGCAGCAGTTTCTGTAATGGTTCAGGCAATCGCTTGCGACCAGAAGAAAATGATCCCTTGCTCTTTAATGCTTGAAGGTGAATACGGACAAAATGATATCTGCTTAGGTGTTCCGGCTATTATCGGGAAAAACGGAGTAGAGAAAATTGTAAATGTAACGCTTACTGCAGATGAGCAGTTGAAGTTTGCCGAAGCAGCGAATGCGGTGAGAGAGGTAAACGGAGATCTTAAGTTTTAATTGATTTAAGCTTTATAAAAAGCCTCAGCGCGGCCGAAGGCCGCGCTGAGGCTTTTTTATTCCAGAGGCCAATTCCTCATTTATTACTTGTGTTTGCTTATGAAATGCCAAACTGCATTCACAAATTCTCTATTTTTCTCATAATACAAAAGATGTCCCCCATCAATGGCAACCACCTTTTGATCTGGAAACCGGAATGTTTTATAATGCATGGTTCCTACGGCTTTGTCCATTTTTCCAGTGATAACTAAGACTGGAACATGAATATCTTTTGTGATCGGTGCATAATCAGTATAATATTCAGGGAACTCTTTTGGTTTTGAAATCACGGCCATCCCAAAATCTATGATTCTTGGGTGAAGAGAATCTATTTTATCGGTTTGTCTGATGGTTTCAATATCTTCGGTAAGGAACTTATATCCGATTCTTTTCTTTCTTAAGGCAGCACTAATTTTTGATAGTTCAGAGGAAAGACTGTCTCTGGGAATTGCTTTATTCTGCAGTTGAAGAAGATTGTTTCCATATTCTATTTGCTCTTTCAGGGTTTCATCGTTGAGGAAATGAAGTGTGATATTAGCCAAAATTAATCCCTTTGTGTGCTGAGGATATTTTTTTGCATAATTAACCGCTATAATTCCTCCGAAAGAATGAGCCAGTAGAAAAACTTTATCAAACTTCAGGTGTTGCCTCAGTTCTTCAATATCCTGAACCATTGCATCCAGGTGATAATTCTCTGATTTCCCGGATTCACCGGATCCCCGCTGATCCATATAAACCATCTGCATGTTTTTTTCAAGGTTGTTTCCACCTAAAAGTTCAAATGACGGATATCCCTGCCCAGGTCCTCCCGGAACATAAATGCAGGCATCTCCTTTTCCGGAAACTTTATATCTGATCTTAACATGATCAGAGGTTTCAAATGATTGTTCTGTACTGCTTTTCTGTGCTGAAATACCAATTGCAGCAAGGAATAATAACAGGAGAAAGTGGATGCTTTTCATATCATAATAACAGTTCATGGAGAAGATTTATTACTTCATGGCAGGTTATTTTTTTCTGCTTTTAAGTTCAATCATCTGCATCGATTATTGTATAAAAAATCCTTATACAGCTATAAGACTCTGTACTTTCACTTTTTAAAATGAACTTTACAGATTTCAAAATGTTGAATTTTAAAATTTACTGTAGATTTCTTCTTTGCTTTTCTTTTTTGAGATTTTGCCAGTTAATGATATTGACGACGACTAAAGGGAATAAGCAGATGGGAATGATCATGATTGGGCTGAAGCCTTTCTTAAGCATCAGGGCCATAGAGGCAAGAAAAAGAAGAGTTATTGATACACCAAGCATAACAGTAAGTATCTTCAGTTTTTTTTCATTACTGATCAGTTCTTCATCGGTGTATTCGGATATCGGTTTACTTCTCATATTAGTTTTTTTTGATGACTTCCAGGGTTCCTATGTTCCCGACAGGTGCAATGATGATGTTTTTATTTCCCTTTGATACATAAAAATAATATGTACTGTTGATATCAATCAAATAAATATCTGCAGGTGCTCCTGAGCCGGAAGTTATTTTATAATTATATTTTAAATCCTGGCTTTCAATTCTTTTTTTGATGATGTTGCCCTGTCCGATACCTAAACCCACAAATAAAGCGAGAAGTTCTATCGCCACCAGTAAGCCAAATATTGGAATCATCGCTTTTCGAAGGCCTTTCTTATCAACTTCACTGTCTATTTTGTAGCTTCCCAGCAATTTCTTACCCCAGTTTGTATGACTGTTTCTGAAGATAATAGTCTGAATAATAAAGAAAAAAAGAATGACAGAGATCACCACGATGATCAGAATAGGACTCGAAGTCATATCTGCAAGCGGGCTGATCAGGATATCCGTGATCGATGAATATTTCAAAATATTTACATCCAACTGATAAAAAAGAATACTTTCCTTTAAAAGTCCAAGAATGATAAGATATAAATATCCCAAAGGCAGTAATCCCTGAATTTTTTCTAAATATTTCATCGTACTAATATATTATTTTATCCTGATATTGCAGTATCTTATAGATAACATATTACGGGATGCATTTTTATTATCATTATGGGAAAAAGATTGCATGAAAATATCAGCTAAAAGACTTTCTGAATTCCAAGGGAGAAAGACTGGTTTTACTTTTGAATAGCTTGCTGAATGATTGAGAGTGCTCAAAACCTAATTCATAAGCAATCTCACTGATCGACAGCTGGGTGGTGGATAATTTTTCTTTTGCTTTTCCGATCAGTCTTTCGTGGATGTGCTGTTGGGTATTCTGGCCGGTAAGAACTTTTAGCAAACCGGTTAAATAACCTGGAGATACATTCAGTTCATCAGCAATATGCTGCACACTTGGTAGCCCTTTGGTGATAAGATCTTCGCTGTTGAAATAATCAGCAAGCAATGTCTCCAGAGAATCCAGGATTTTATGGCTGGAAATTTTGCGGGTAATAAATTGACGCTGATAAAAACGTTCCGAATAATTGAGCAGCGTCTCAATCTGTGAAATAATAATATTCTGACTGAATGTATCAATATTGGAACGATATTCCTGGTGAATATTCTGAACAATATTATCAATGATATTTTCCTCTTTCTCGGATAGAAACAATGCTTCGTTCACGGAATAATCAAAGAATTCATAATTTTGTATAGTCTTTGCCAAAGGAGTGTGCCAAAGAAAATCGGGATGAATGAGCAGTATCCATCCCGTATGTTTTGTAATTGAATCCGGATCTCTTTTAATGCTGAAAACCTGTCCCGGAGCCATAAAAAACATGAATCCTTCATCAAAATCATACTGCTGCTGACCATATTTTATCTTTGTGAGAGATGTTCGCTTAACAGAAATAGAGTAGAAGTCAAGGATCCAGCTCAGTTCAGCTTCATTTGCATCATCCTTAATCGTACTGTAATCTACAACACTGATAAGCGGATGCTCAGGTTTGGCCAGGCCACGGAACTGGTGAAATTCACTGATCGTTTTGATTCTGATGGGCTGCTTCATATCACAAAATTAATTATTATTGATGATAAGCTGCTGCAAATTCTTTTGCAAATTCTTTCAGTTTTACTTTTCCTAAAACAGGCTTGTGCAGATAATAATCTTCGTATAAAACGCTATTTCCTCTTGCTGCATTCATCTCTACAAAACCTTTAGCTGTTTTCGGATTCATTCCTGCGTTTACCATACCTTTTAGAAGGTCTTCATCAGAAACAGTTAGCCATTTAAGATCTGTTTTACCAATAGCTTCACCCAATGTTTGGGCAATTTCGTTGGGTGAGAGTTCTTCGCTAGCAATGTAACGGATTTCTCTTCCACTGAATGGTTTTTCAATCTCTTCCGCGATGGTACTGGCAATATCCAGTGGCGATACCCAGGGTTCTTTTTGATCTCCACCATAATTTTGAATGATTAAGCCCTGTGATTTGATTGTAGGAATGAATGAGAACATATTATAATAAAACCCGACCGGACGCATAAATTTAATGGAAACATCATCCGGAAGCTCATTCAGTATTTTTTCTACATTATAATGAGATCTAAGAATCCCGTTTCCCTCACTCATATGTGCTCCGATACTGCTTAAATGAACAATATTCTTTACGTCTGATCTTTCAAAAGCCTCTTTGTAGTTTTTTGCGATCTGGATATTGGCCTCTATAAAATCAATAGTATGATCAAAGAATACGCTGGCATTCAAGGCCTCCATAGCATACACAACATCTGCACCTTTAAAGGTTTCTGCTAAAAAATCAACATCTTCCATGGATCCGATTGCGGCTTTTGCTCCTAAAGCCTCAATTTCGGGTTGTCTTTCACTGCTTCTGCTGATAACGGTTACAGAATGTCCTCTGCCTGCCAATTCTTTTGTCAGCGGTTTGCTGATATTTCCTAATGAACCTGTTACGATAATTTTCATTTTGACTTTTTTTGTTGAAGCAAAATTCCATAATTGTTAAAAGATATTTGTATCCGAATCTGCTTTTCGCGTAGTCAAATCTGGTAGTAATAATTCTAAATAAAAAAGAGCGGTAAAAACCGCCCCTCATTTATCTAACAATAATTTCTTTCTAAAAATAAACGCATCCGCATCCGGTTTCCCAAGGCTGACATAAGCGTTGTGGTTCATCGCAGCCACCGCCAGGATTTCCACCACCGTCAGATCTGTAGCAGGTTCCGTTGCTGCAATAGTAAGATCCGCTGGTAGGAGGGCAGTTTCCATCCATATCACACAATGCATAGGCAGTATCACCCCCGCTGATAATTCCCAACTCTTTTCTTGTTAATTTCTTTAGATTTTTCATAGCAGTTAATATTTTAGTTTGTTGATTACTAAGATATAAAAATTTTAATACACGTGGATGTGATTTAAATGCATTGTTTTAAATTAAAAGAAAAAAGGATAGTAACAAAACTGCGGGAGAAAGTTTTTCTTTTTCCCGCAGTGAATAACCGGTACGTTAAAAATTAGGCGTTCATCATGCTAAAAGCTCCTTCGGAATTTGCAAAAAAGTTGTTATAGAGAACTTCAGTAATTCCTACACGGATTTCGTAAGTATCATTAATAAGGGCATTTACAAAGCTGTCTGCTACCTCTGATGCAGGGATACCATTCTCTCTACCTCCGATTTCTGCTGAAAAATCTGTATTAACAAGAGGTGGCATCAATTCAAAAACTTTAACAGAAGTGTCTTTTGCCAGCTCATGCCTTAATATTTTAGTGTAAGAATGGAGTGCTGCTTTAGAATCGGAATAAGTAGGAACGTGGGAACCCGGAGCAAATGCTACAATAGAAGAAACATTCACAACTGCAGCGTTTTCCTGTTGTTTCAGTAAGGGAAGTAACTTTTCGGTCAGACGAATGGGAGCAAAATAATTGGTTTCAAATTCAGCAACTGCCTTGCTATACGTGTCTGATGTATCAGAGATTGTATAAGCATAGGCATGTCCGGCATTGTTGATCAGAATATTCAGCCCTCCGAAATTCACTTTAATTTCCTCGATCAGACGGTTTACATCTTGTTCATTGGTAATATCTGCCTGAATAGTAAAGACATTTTCAAGACCTTTTGCTGCTGCATCAAGCTTTTCTTTATTTCTTCCTGCAATAATAATTTTGTTTGTTGTGCTCAGTGCTTTTGCAATTTCTAATCCGATTCCTGAGCCTCCGCCAGTAATTAAAATCGTGTTGTCGGTAATGTTCATAACATTTTTGGTATTAAATTAATAGGTATTTTAAATTGTACTAAATGGTACATAATTGAATAAAAAACTTTAACTGAGTATTTTAAGATTCATTTCAATAATGCTTTTAAGAATTTCCGGTGAGCCTTCCATTCTTCTCGTAACATGAATCCCGTTCCATAAATTGCTCAGGTACCACCCGGTCATTTCGGGATCTTCGATACTGGTGATCTGTCCGTTTGCCTGTGCATTTTTGATGGTTTCTGCAAACAGTGTCTGCAGTTTTTTCAGCAATTGGACTGTTATTTTTTTTATTTCAAGATCTTTTTCAGAAAGCTGAACCAAGGCATTTCCTAAATAGCAACCACGTTCTTTATCGCAATCAGAAGCGTCAGCAAGATCCAGGAAAAACTGTCTGATGAATTGTACTTTGTCTTCAGACTCAGCAATGCCGACTGAAAGCTTTTGATAAAAATATTCTGAAAACTGGGTGATCGACCGGATATAAAGTTCCCGCTTTCCACCTTTAAAAGCAAGATAAAAACTGCCTTTTCCGATACCCATAGCGCATAATAACTCATCAGCAGAAGCTGTATCATAGCCTTTGTTTCTGAAAACTTCAGTTGCCTTTGCAACAGCTTCCTGTTCGTCAAATATTTTAGGTCTTCCTGCCATTGGGATTATTTCTGAGACAAAGGTATGTTATTGTACTGTTTGGTACAAAATAATATTTTCAATATGTTTTATAGTTTCTGTCGATATAAATTAATGAATAGAGTAAAACTGCATCATCCTATAGATCTAAAGTCATAAAAACAGCAGTTTCTTCCGGGTTTTTATAGAGTCTTGTATTAATTCCTGTGATGCTGAAGCCCATTCTTCTGTAAAACTGTATGGCCGGATAATTGGTATTTTGCGTTTCAAGCTCAATGATTCTGCAGTTTAAATGTCTGGCTTCCCGGACAGCATTTTTGATCAGCTGCGCCCCGGTTCCATTTCTTCTGAATTTTTCATTGATCAGAATATTCTCAATGTAAAAGCTGTTGTTCCATGTCCGGTGCTCACAGATGATCCAGCCTATCAGTTCATTATCTTCAAAAGCTCCGAAAGAATGTCCTTTTTCAATGATTTCATTAAGTTCTTCAAGCTCATCCGAATGGGTTTCCCAAATCTTAGAGTAGGGCATAGATTTTTCTTTTAATACAAATTCAAAAGAACCGCCATATTCAACAAAAGAAATGGATAAGATCTTATCTGTGGTGTATCCGTTAAGTCCCCAGTGTAGGGTAGGGTTTTCAGTCAGTTTTTCTAATTTTTTTATTTCCATGGAAATGCGGAATGTGATTGGTTTATTGAATTTCTGTACAGATTTCTACTAAATAATGATCAGGATCTTTGATATAGGCTACTTTCTGTCCCCACGGTTTTACTGCAGTACCTTCATAAAGAACGGCTCCGTTTTTAACTGCTTTTTCTACCAGTTTCTCAACATTATCTGTTGTAAAACCCAATTCAATTCCGAAAGGTTTTTCTTCAGATTTGGAAAACAGAAATCCTTGTTTTATATTGGAACTGGCCAGACTTATAGATGCGAAAGAAAGACTCGTTTCCCCGGTAAGAAGTTCTCCGTAATCTTTTTCAGGAGTGATGAATTTAATGGGCATATCAAATGTTTGGTGATAAAAATTCATTGATTTTACAACATCTTCAACATATAAAATGACGTATTTGAATTTGATCATAGTAATAGCTTATTTTTTATTTAAAATATATTCTTCGTCAGTAATCAGTTCTACAAAAGGACCATTCCGCGGATAATATTCCATTCCTCCGAAATGCCCGAAGTGAAGCTGATATTTCTGTTCCAGTTGACGCATTTTGTTTCCAAAAGTATTTATATCGACATTTTGAACTGTATTTTCCAGCTGTCTTCCGTTGGAGAAAAAAAGCATTAGATTGGAATGCTGTTTAAAATCGCAATGATAATAATAGAACACGTGAATATTTTCTTCAGTACATATCCGGGTCAAATCATTGACCAGATCTTTTTTGTTTGCTGAAGGCAAATTACAATCAATCCTGACAGAAAGGTTTTCAGCATTGTTTTTCTTGAAATCGGAACCGGTGATTTGCAGAAAACTATGCTCTATAGTTTCAAAATTTTTCCTTTCCGGACTGAACCTTCTGCTTGATTTTACTTCAAAAGGCAGATCAGTCAGAACTGCATTGTGATGAATCAGCAACTGTTCTATTTCCGAAACAAACTGAAAATGCTCATCAAAAAGAGTATAATCGCCTGTGGAAATCAATAATTGGCTTTCATTGATCTTAATATCTAAATACAATCTTTTAAAACGGAAATGCAATTCCCCCAGTTTTTTGATGAGATTTTCGGGATGATCTACTGAAACCCGGGCTTCTAACTCAGCCGGATTGTCAGCATGCCCTCCAAAGCCTTTGAAAAACCTGAAAAATTGGAAATTGTATACATTTTCCGGAAATTTAAAATACCAATATACTCCTAAAATCATTTCTGCACTTATTGGTTTAATAGACGGTTCTCAAATTTAAAGAAAATTTCACACTCCAAAACTTTCAAAACCCGTAAATTTGTGGTCAACAAAAATTTACTAGATGCTTAGGAAAATTTCAATTGCGGCAGTAGCTTTATTGTCCGTGATTACAATCAATGCTCAGAAGAACAAAAATTCTCAATTAGAAAGACCCAAATTAGTCGTAGGATTAGTGGTAGATCAGATGAGGTGGGATTATCTGTACCGTTTTTACAGTAAATACGGAAATGACGGTTTCAAAAGACTCCTGAATACCGGATATTCTTTAAATAATGTTCATATCAACTATGTACCTACTGTTACGGCTTTGGGACATACCAGCATCTATACAGGTTCTGTACCTGCGATTCATGGTATTGCCGGAAATGACTGGACGGATAAAGAAACAGGGAAAAATGTTTACTGTACAACAGATGAAAACGTTCAGCCGGTAGGAACAACCAATACAAAAATAGGAAGCCATTCTCCAAAAAACCTTTGGTCTACAACCGTAACGGATGAATTGAGACTGGCTACCAATTTCCAGGGAAAAGTGATCGGGGTTTCGTTAAAAGACCGTGCTTCCATTCTTCCAGCGGGACATACTCCGAACGGAGCTTTCTGGTTTGATGACAGTACCGGAAGCTTTATTACGAGTACATGGTATATGAACGATTTGCCTCAATGGGTTAAATCTTTCAATTCGCAGAACCTGCCTGAAAAATTAGTGGCAAACGGATGGAATACTTTGCTCCCGATTAATCAGTATACAGAAAGTTCTCCTGACAATTCTTCTTGGGAGGGGCTGTTGGGAAGTGCAAAAACTCCTGTTTTCCCTTACAGTAATTTAGCACAGGATTACCAGGCAAAAAAAGATAATATCCGCTATACACCTTTCGGAAATACGCTGACGCTTAAATTGGCTGAAGCTTCTGTGGAAGGTGAAAAATTAGGAAGTGATCAGATTACCGACTTTTTAGCGATCAACCTGGCTTCTACAGATTATGCAGGACATAAATTCGGTCCGAATTCTATCGAAGTGGAAGATGTTTATTTAAGACTTGACCAGGATCTGGCTCAGTTTTTCAGCTACCTGGATTCAAAAGTAGGAAAAGGAGAGTATACTGTTTTCCTTTCTGCTGACCACGGTGGAGCTCATTCTGTAGGATTCCTGAAAGAACATAAAATTACTACAGGATTCTTTGGTGAAGGAATGGAAAAAGATATCAATCAGAAGCTGAAGGATAAATTCGGAGTCGATAAGCTTATTAATGCAGTAGACAACTATCAGATCTATTTTGACAGAAAGCTGATGCAGGATAATAAAATTGAACTGGATGACCTGAGAGACTTTACGATAAAAGAGCTTCAGAAAGATCCTACTGTTTTATATGCTGTTTCTGTGGATGAAGTTCAGGAAGCTACTATTCCGGAGCCTATCAAACAGAGAATCATCAACGGGATCAACAGACAGAGAAGCGGAGATATTCAGCTGATTTCTCACGATTCCATGCTTCCTCCATATTCTAAAACAGGAACTACCCACAGCGTATGGAATTCTTATGATGCACACATACCATTGATCTTTATGGGATGGGGAATCCAGAAAGGAGAAAGTAATAAGCCTTATAATATGACGGATATTGCACCTACCGTTTCATCATTACTGAAAATTCAGTTCCCGAGTGGAAATATAGGAAACCCAATCACAGAAGTTATTGGAAGATAAAATCACAAAAAAGCATTTCGAAAGGGATGCTTTTTTTATTATCATTCATAGCTGATCATTTAACCTTATCAGCCCCTTGAATCTATTCTTCAGTAGATTCTATTTAACAGATTGAAAAGTGAAAATAAAAAAATAACCAAAAAACTCGCAGGATTTTCTGCGAGTTTTGTTTTATTGAATTGGAATTATTCTTCATCTTCAGGATTACCTTCATCTTCTTCATCCTCATATTGTTCGAGGTAATAAGTGAAGCTGAAATCTTCTGTTTCATCTTCTGCATCTTCAAGAGTTGTCAGAAGATCTTCAAAGATCTCAAGCTGGTCTACCGTCATATTCACAAATTCAATGTGAAGCGGCAGCTCCAATCCTCCGGTAATAATGTCGGAAAGAGCATCAAGATTATCTCCAAAATGTTCTGGAAGACTAACTTTTTCCTTTAATTGGGTATAAAAATCTTCATAGTCTCCTATGTCTGTAAAATCGATATATATTGTCTTCATATAGAATTAAATTTCCAGTTTTTATTGATCAAAAATGTTTTGCATTTATTGCAGAAATCTGTTTCTTCATTGGTAGGATTTCCTCCTTCTGCATCCCTCATAAAACATGTTTTTTCGGGACAGTGTTTTAATCCCTGCGTATGTCCGAGTTCATGAATGGCTATTTTAAAGAACTGTTGATCGGTATTATTTCTGTTGAGTCTGTATTGAGAGGCTACACAGGCTTTTCCTGGTCTGTAACCGAGTCCCATAATCCCATAGTCTTTTATTTTACCTTTGGTAACGCTTATATCTTTTGAGGTTAATCCAATGGTTACAAAGCCTTCTTTTGTTCTGCTGCTCAGAAATTTAATGATAGAATCTGCCCTGTAGCGGTTCCTGTCTTTGTAGTATGCATTCTCAGGAAGATCAATTGCTTCAAGAATTTTCACATTCGGGTAGACATTTCTGATTCCTTCAGAAGTTTTCTTCACATTTTCAGAGCTGATATCTTTGAACGGTTGAATCAGTATGGTTATAGGTTTATTGTTCCTTACAGGTGGCTGCTGTTTTTCCGAGCATGAAAATGCTAAGAATAATGATGTCATAAGGACATAAAGACTATTGCTTCTCAAAACTTTTATAATGGTTTTTAGTCAGATAAACATCACCATTTTCCGTAAAGATAATCCGGTCTGCATTTCGGTTTCCACAGCTGTAATTTACATCAGCTTCATAATATTCTTCACCCTGAGGAAGTTTCTTTTCGCGGTTTCCGAACTTATCTCCGCCTATAGCCTTGCCTGGCAATACATCGCAGAGGTTACCTTTTGAAGCATTCCAACCCTGTTTTCTAGCCTCATTTTTAGTGATATAATAATCAGGAAGTCTGTGATTCTGCTTTACATAATTAATGACCGTTTTCTCCTCTGTGAGCCGGTCAATAGGCTGCGAGGAATGGTTTGCATTATTACTTTGGGAATGTGGAGATTCACTTCCATAGCTTGTAGCCTCTGTTTTTACAGTCTCTGTATTTCCCTTTTTGTCTACAATAAAGTTATTGTAAATATACATCGCGGACATTCCGAAAAGAAGTCCCAGACAAATAAAAAATACTGACCTTATTTTACCGTTCATATATACATCTTATCATTCAAAACTAATCGTTTCTCCATTCCTCAGGAATATCACAAACCGGAATAGGATTTATTTTATGCTGAGCTGCTTTATGCATTCGGTCAAAAATTAAAAATACCTCTTTATCGCGACCCTCATAATCATCTGCAGTTTTAGTTCCGTATTCTTTTTGAATTTCCTCCAGTTCCGGATATGTTGCTCCGATTTGATCTTCGTCGGTTCTGTCTGCATCCCAAAGTCCGTCTGTCGGAATTGCATTTTGAATACTTTCGATAAGGTTTAATCCTTTTGCCAACTTATAAATCTCAGTTTTATATAGATCAGCAATTGGAGAAACATCTACACCACCGTCCCCGTATTTGGTATAAAATCCGATTCCGAAATCCTCCACTTTGTTTCCGGTTCCGCAGACCAAAAGCCCGTGAAGTTGCCCAAAGTAATACAATGTCAACATTCTGAAACGGGATCTGGTATTGGCAAGAGCAAGATTGTTACTCCATCTTCCTTCAATATGATCTTCAACGACATCTTCAAAAGTTTCAAAAACAGGAGTTAGATTGATGGTTTTACCCTGAACGTTTGGAAATCTTTTTTTAAGATCTTCAATATGATCCTGAGCACGGTTGACCTGGTCCTGTTTCTGACGTATCGGCATTTCGAGAAGTAATACTTCAAGTCCGGTCATTGCACAAAGCGTGGAAACTACTCCAGAATCTACACCCCCGGAAACACCTATTACATATCCTTTTACATTAGCTTTTACAGCATAATCCTTTAACCATGCTACAATATGATCTATTACTTTTTGAGTCTGCATTATTTATTTTTTTAGTCTATTACAAATTCTTTAGGCATTTCTACGCCTTTTACATTTTTTAATACGTCTTTTATCATTTCCACAGCCATTGCATTCACTTCACGAATTTCAAACGGAAAAGAAATCCAAAATTAATGGTTTTTTTGTAACCATACTATGGTAAATATTTTTCACGTCTTAGCTCATACCAGTTACAGATTCCGTCAGGTTCTGTGAATTCACCGGTTTTTTCAAAGCCTAATTTCTTTAAAATATGATTGGATCCTTCATTTCCGGAATGGGCATGTGCGTAGATCACATCAGCTTTCATGTCATTAAAACCAAGCTCCAGGGATGCTTTTGCAGCTTCCAGTGCATAACCTTTTCCCCAGAATTCAGGTAAATAACGGTAGCCAAGATCGAGTATGTTTTTATAACCATTGATCTCTTCGGTCAGTAATTTCAGCCCGCTCCAGCCAATCAGCAGCCCGGTTTCTTTTTCAATAACAGCAAGCCTTCCTATGCCGTTTTCTTGATATTGCTTCTGAATCATTCTGATTACAGCTAATGATTCCCTTTGTTCTGTGAGTACCGGAACGCCGATATATTTCATCACTTCCGGGTTAGAATCCAGCAGAAACATCCGTTCAACGTCTGATTCTTCAAATTTTCTTAAAATAAGTCTTTCTGTTTCTAGTTTCATGGTCATAATTATTGTTCAGCTCCGAAAATGGTTATATCAGTTTTCACTCCTTTCTTGATGTCTGATTCCTTCATTGGATTCCCGCCTATATTCAATGTTTGAAGGGCTGGATTTTTTGAAATGTCAAGTTTCTGGATCTTATTGTGCTCTACGTTTAATTTTCTTAAATTTTTGAGCGGAGTGATATCAACCGCTTTTAATTGATTTAAAGATAATGTTAATTGATCAATTCTTGGGGTTTCCTTTAACGAAATATTCTCCAGAAGGTTGTTGTCAAGATACAAGGAAGCCAAGCTTTTAAGACCTTCTGCCCTAAAAGAAGAAATCTTGCATCCTGTACAGGAAAACAGCTCGAGCTGTGGTAGTCCCATAATCGAAACATTCGGAATGGTATTATCATCAAGCACGATCATCTTGGCATTGCTAAAAAGGAGCATATCATCAGCTGATGTAATGCCTTTCTGAACCAGAAATAAATTGGTGATCATATCAGCTTCCAGTTTCTCCAGTGAGCCGTTTTTATTGAGATCAAAATTTTCAAGGACAGCTTTTTCAAAGTTCGGATCCTTAAAATTAAGTTTTTGGGCACGGAAAAGAAAAAATCCTGAAATAATAAGGCTGAAAGTTGCAAATATTTTAATTTTCATCATCGAATGTGTTTTTAATCCTTATTTTTGTACACTTAAATTTCATGTAAAAATAATGAAGATTTTTAGAATTATTGCCCTTTCTTCTATTTTGGTTCTCGCTTTGTATTCCTGTAAAAAAGAACCTGAGAACCAATGGAAAATAGAAGTAAAAGCACCTGCCGAAAAAGTTGAGATGACAGATATTTCCAAAGAATTCTATAATCAGGATATTCCTCTGGACCAATTCAAGGCTAAGTTTCCCTGGTTTCAGGGAACGGTTTCCGATGCGGATTTTGGAAAAAGAAGATCAGATGCAGAAGAGATTAAGATCTATAAAGAAGCAGCTGCTAAAATAGATCAGGCGAAACTTCAGAAGGAGCTTCAGGATCTGTTTTCTCATATCAAATACTATTTTCCACAGTTTAAAAGTCCTAAGGTTTACCTTTTTTCATCAGCACTTCAGATGGTTCAGGATCCTATTTTTTACGACTCAAAAGGGAATCTTCTGTTCATAGATATTACCGGCTTTATGGGAGATGGCAATGCCAATTACAAAGGACTTGAACTATATTTTCAGAAATCGATGAACCCGCAGAATATTATTCCGAAAGTTTCACAGATTTTCGCCGAAAGTATTGTGACGGAATCCCCTGATCATCAGAAATTCATAGACAAAGTTATTCTGAACGGAAAGATCATGATTTTGCAGGATGCTTTTCTTCCGGATACACCGGATTACCTGAAAATGAACTATACCAAGAAACAATACGACTGGGCTGTTGCCAATGAAGCCAATATCTGGAATTATTTCGTAGAAAGTAACCTGATCTTCGGCGATGATCCAAGACTGGTAGAACGTTTCATTTCTCCGGGACCATTCTCAAAATTTTATACGGAAATCGATAATGAATCTTCACCTCAGATCGGAATTTTTACCGGATGGCAGATCTGTAAAGCCTATTTCAGACAAAAACCTGAAACTAAACTCGTTGATTTTTTAAAGCTTGATGCTACCAACATCTTTAATGAAGCGGTTTACAAACCTAAAACCCCGTAATAGTAATAGTCAAAATAATATAAACCTTCAAAGTAATTTGGAGGTTATTTTTTGATTTGAAAACTCAGGGTTTTTGCATCTTAATAAAGCGAAATTTTTTTTACATTAATCAGCATTTTCAGATGAAGATAAGTTCGTAGAAATTTTAGATAAGCTGAAGAAGTAGTAACTTTGCGGAAAAATTTTAGATTGATATGAGAAAAACTCAGATTACAATAGATGTAGAGTTGGATGAAAACCACATTCCTGAAAATATAACATGGAACGCCCAGGACGGCGGTGTGGAAAAAGAGGAAACAAAAGCAACAATGATCTCTGTTTGGGATGATAAAACAATGGAAGCTTTAAGAATCGATCTTTGGACAAAAGAAATGCCGGTAGACCAGATGAAGATGTTTATTCACCAGATTTTGGTATCTTTAGGCAGTACGTACCAGAGAGCTACCGGGGAAGAGGATGTAGCACAATGGCTGGAGCAGATTGCAGATGAGTTTGCTATAAAATCAGCCATCAGAATGTAATATCCAAACTACGCACCAATCACAAAATTATATGAAAAAAGCACTTTTACTCATCAGTACAGCGGTATTGTTGGCCGCGTGCAATAAAAAAACCGAACTCAAAGAAACCAAAACAACAGATTCTGTTGTAACGGCTGAAAAACTTCCGGCTTCTGAAAACAAAGATCTTTCCGGTACGGAGAAGGTTTCTGAAAATGCGGCTATGGAGATCACCTTATTCAAAGAAAAAGAAATCCCTGCAGACATGCTAAAGGGAAGCCTTCACCCACACGATATGGAAGGCGAATCTGTCATGGAGCTTGTTCCCAGCATGGACGATTTCATTAAAGGAAACGGCTCGGATATTGCTTATATAGATGATTCCCTGAAGAAAATAATTCTCAAAATCAACGGGAAATTTGAGCAGCTGAAAGAAACAGGTAAAGATAAATACGAAAATAGTGAATACCTGGTTTCTTTTACAACCACAGTTCCCGATAAAGTTCCGGAAGAAATAGACGTTCTTGCGTATGCTTTTAACGGAAAACTGGAAGTGAAAAGAAAATCTGATAACGTTTCAAAGAGCCTTGATTTTTTTATGGGAGGCTTATAAAAAATAAAAATATTATGAATTTTAATACAAAAGTAATTCACGGAGGGCAGCATCACGAGTCTGCAACAGGTTCTGTTAATGTTCCTGTATTTTTAACTTCTACATTCGCTCAAAAAAGCCCGGGAGTACATTCCGGATATGAATATTCAAGAGCTGCCAACCCTACAAGACAGGCTTTGGAAGACTCTCTGGCAAGCATTGAGAACGGGGCAAGAGGACTTGCTTTCGGTTCAGGATTGGCTGCCATCGACTGTGTTTTGAAACTACTGAATCCGGGTGATGAGGTAGTAGCGGTAGATGACCTTTACGGAGGTACTTACAGAATGTTTACAAGACTTTTCGAAAAATATCAGCTTAAATTTACTTTCGTGAACTTTGATGATGTTTCGAAGATTGCTGATGTAATCACGGACAAAACAAAACTGATCTGGGTAGAAACCCCTACCAATCCTTTGATGAAGCTGGTAGACATCAAAGCGGTAGTGGAAATGGCAAAAGGAAAAGATATCTTGGTTGCTGTGGACAATACTTTTGCAACACCATATATTCAGAGACCTATTGATCTGGGAGCAGATATCGTTATGCACTCGGCTACAAAATATTTAGGCGGACATTCAGATGTTATCGCCGGAGCACTGATCGCAAAAGATGCTGAACTGGGAGAGAAGCTTCACTTTATTCAGTTTGCGAGCGGTGGTATTTTAGGACCTCACGATTCTTACCTTGTTTTAAGAGGAATCAAAACTTTAGCATTAAGAATGCAACGCCATTCAGACAACGGACTTGCTGTAGCGAAGTACCTTGAAACGCATCCTGCAGTAGATAAAGTAATTTATCCGGGACTGGAATCTCATCCTCAATATGAGCTTGCCAAATCCCAAATGAAAGAATCAGGAGGAATGGTTTCTTTTACGTTCAAGTCAGGGAAAAAAGAAGATGCTGTAAAATTCCTTGAGAAAGTAAGAGTGTTTACTCTGGCTGAATCTCTAGGAGGGGTAGAGTCTTTAGCGAATCACCCTGCATTGATGACGCACGCTTCCATTCCTGCCGATAAACGTGAAGAATTAGGTATTACAGACGACTTAGTTCGTTTGAGCGTGGGTATCGAAGATGCTGAAGATCTGATTGCAGATCTTGAGAAAGCTTTTTCTTAACACTTTAAAATAAAATATAATGAGAAAGATTCAGTTTTTTTTGATCTTAAGTTTTGTCAGTCAGATGGTATACTCACAGGTAAAAACTACCGACGAATTGTATAAGACAGCTAAAAAGCTGGACAGTCTGGTATTTGATGTCGGATTTAATAAATGTGATCTTTCTCATTATAAATCTATAGTCAGTAAGGATCTGGAATTTTATCACGATAAAGGAGGAATTACTTCCGGTGAGCCTGCTTTTACCGCTTCTATTAAAAACAATATCTGTGGTAACCGAAACAAAGTAAAGCGTGATCTCGTGCCTAATAGTATGAAAGTCTATCCTTTATACAACAATAATGTTCTGTACGCTTTCATAGAAGAAGGAGAACATGAATTTTTCGAATTTTCCAATGGCAAATGGAATCAGGGGAGTAGGGCGAAATTTACTATTTTGTGGATTCTGGAAGATAAGCAGTGGAAGATGAAAAGGGTATTGAGCTACGATCATCATTTATAATCATATGAAAAATACCAGAAAGGCAACCTTTGAAGATATGGATCAATTGGCAGAATTATTTGACCAATACAGAGTTTTTTATCACAAAGAATCTGATATTCCTGCAGCTGAACATTTTCTCAGAGATAGAATAGAAAACAAAGATTCCGAAGTTTTTGTAGCGGAACAGGATGGCAAACTAACAGGATTTGTTCAGCTGTATCCAATATTTTCATCCACAAGAATGCAGCGATACTGGCTGTTGAATGACCTTTATGTTAATGAAAACCATAGAGGCAAAGGCTATTCCAAAGAGCTGATCGAAGAAGCCAAAGGGTTGTGCAGATCATCCAATGCCTGCGGAGTTCTCCTGGAAACAGGAAAAAACAACGATGTGGGAAACCAGTTGTATCCCGCCTGCGGATTTGAACTCTATGACTCTGTGAATTTTTATGAATGGACGAACAGGGAAATGGAACAAAAGTAAATTGTGAATGATCAATAGTCAATTGTGAATTTCACTTTACATATCATTCATCAATTATAATTTATCACTTATCATTAATAACTTATAACTCGAAAAAGCATGTCTGATTTTCAAAAATACGTACAAAGATATCTGGACCAGATTCCTTCAGAGGACTGGATCGGAGAATTAAAATTATCAGGAGAAAAAACAGTAGAAATATATGCAGCCCTTACAGAAGGACAGTCTCTTTTTGCCTATGCAGACGGAAAATGGACCCTGAAAGAACTTTTACTCCACCTGTCTGATGCCGAAAGAATATTTCAGTACAGAATTCTGGCTTTTGCCAGAGGAGAAAAAGCCCAATTGCCCGGCTTTGATGAAGAAGAATATGCTGCGGCCTCTTTTGCCAATAACAGATCATTGGAATCCCTGCTGGAAGAATACAAACTTGTAAGAAAGTCTTCACAAATCCTCATTGAAACCCTTGAACCCGGTGTTTTAAATAATACAGGCATAGCTAATGGAAATAAACTGGCTGTGGAAACAATCGGGAAACTGATCGTGGGACACAATTATCATCATTTAAATATTATTAAAGAGAGATATTTGCCGGGCTTGAAATAGGGTTTGGGTTTGTAGAATGAACAATCAGGAACAAAGAGATAAGATCTATGATCCATGATAATTCGTGAATGATATTTAAATTCAATAGGAACGGGCTTTAGCCTGTTTTTTTTGGATAATCAGTCAAATATGACTTTAGCCAAAATATAGATTAAAAAATATTATTTTTGGTTAAAACAACACAAATGTCATTTATTAAAATTTATATTCATCTTGTTTTTTCCACAAAAAACAGAGTTCCACATCTGGATACATTTGATTTGAGGGTTAAAGTCTGGAAACATATCAAGGAAAATGCTTCTCAAAAAGGAATTTATTTAGATATGGTTAACGGCTATTCAGATCATTGCCATTGTCTGATTTCACTAGGATCGGGTCAGAATATGGAAAAAATAGTACAATTGCTAAAGGGAGAATCTTCTTTTTGGATTAATAAAAATCAACTTACTCGGGAAAAATTTTCATGGCAGGATGAATATTTTGCCGTTTCTGTTTCGGAGTCAAAGGTTGAGACTGTGAGAGAATATATTAAGAATCAGGAGAAACATCATCAGAGAAAAAGTTTTAGAGAAGAATATCAGGAATTTCTTGAAAGGGATAATTTCTTATAGGTTTTGGCTAAAGCCAAATGTTATGGAACCTTATTTTAAACGGGCTAAAGCCCGTTCCTATTGAATTTTTGTATACATTTTTTGTCAAAAGCTTGTACATTACTTTTAAGAGACCAATATATTCAATAGAAATGGGCTTTAGCCCATTCAACAAAAGAAGACCTATTATTCAGGTTTTAGCCCAATTTAAAACATTCATCTAAACAAAAACATTTATCCCATATTTTTTTGGATGAACCTTCTTGTTTTTTTACCTTTATACAGGTTTTTATGCCTTATTAAATTATGGAAAACATTATCGAAATATTAAAATCCGGCGGAACGATTCTTTACCCTACAGATACCATTTGGGGAATAGGTTGCGACGCCACCAATATAGAAGCTGTCAATAAGATTTTTGACATCAAAAAAAGGGAAAAAAACAAATCCATGATCATTCTGGTGGAATCTGAAAAGAGACTTCAGGATCTTGTAGATGTTCCGGAAATGGCTTGGGAAATTATTGACCTAAGCGAAAAACCGGTCACCATTGTTTATGAAAATCCCCGCGGGCTTCCGAAAGAACTCCTTGCTGAAGATGGAAGCATAGGAATAAGGCTGGTAAAAACTGATTTCTGTAAAAAACTGATCACCAAGCTAAACAGACCTTTGGTTTCCACTTCCGCCAATTTCAGTGGGGATAAAAGTCCTTTGAAGTTTTCCGATATTTCTCCGGAAATAATTAAGCTGGTAGATTACGCAGTAGAGGAAGACAGAGAAAAAGTTTCAAAATATTCGGGTTCTTCCGTGATAAAAATATGGAGTGATAACAGAATTAAGGTTCTTCGTGAGTAAAATTCTATAATAATTCCTTCATTTTAAAATCTTGTCAATGTATATCGGCAGGATTTCTTTTTTTTAATTTCTATCTTTGCATTCTTCAACTGATAAAAGAAGTGCCATGAACCACCAAAATTTTGCTGAAGAATGGATCCGTGCCTGGAATTCTCATGATCTTGAAAATATACTGTCTCATTATGCCGAAGATATAGAGGTGACAACACCAATGATTGCCTTGGCTACAGGAGGAAAAGAGAATACATTGAGGGGAAAAGAAGCGGTCCGTGAATACTGGAGAAAAGCACTGGACAAATTTCCCGATTTGCATTTTGAATTGATAAGATCAACAGCAGGCGTCAATTCGGTGGCATTGTTCTACAAATCTATTATGGACAAACATGCTGTGGAAGTTATGTTTTTTGACGGTGGAGGAAAAATTAATAAAATGTATGCCCATTATGATTAATGGAAAAGATGCATTGACAGAAAAAAGACGATCTATTTATTAACGATGAAAATTAATCTTACCCAAAATAAAAATTTAAAACTATTTAAGATCATTGCCGATGCTGCGGAAAAGAATAATCAATCCGTATACATTGTCGGTGGTTATGTCCGTGACCTCCTGATGAAGAGGACTGCATCTACAGATATAGATTTTGTGACGGAGCAAAGCGGTATTGAGCTTGCCCAGACTGTTGCGAATGATATTGATCCTAAATTAAAAGTTTCTGTCTTCAAAACGTACGGAACAGCCATGATCAAATACAAAGATCTTGAGCTTGAATTTGTTGGAGCCAGAAAAGAAAGTTATACCGAGAACAGCCGAAAACCTGAAGTAGAAGGCGGGACACTTGAAGATGATCAGAAAAGAAGAGATTTTACCATCAATGCCATGGCGATTTCTTTAAATAAAACTAATTTCGGAGAACTGATAGACCCCTTCAATGGTGTTGAAGATCTGGAAAAAAGAATTTTGAGAACTCCTTTGGAACCGGCACAAACCTATTCTGATGATCCATTGAGGATGATGAGAGCCGTTCGTTTTGCTTCAACATTAAATTTTGTCATTGAAGAAAAATCGCTGAACGCTATAAAGCAGGAAGCAGAAAGAATCAAGATCGTTTCTATGGAAAGGATCATGGTTGAATTCAATAAAATTATGATGTCCAAAAAACCTTCTGTAGGATTGGGATTAATGGAAGAAACAGGCCTTTTAAAGCTGATCATTCCCGAACTGATTGAGCTAAAAGGAGTAGAAGAAGTAGAAGGGCAGACCCATAAAGACAATTTCTACCATACCTTAGAAGTGGTAGACAATATTTCTCAAAATACAGATAATCTTTGGTTACGCTGGTCCGCTTTGCTGCATGATGTAGGTAAAGCGCCAACCAAAAAATTTGTAGAAGGAACAGGATGGACTTTCCATGGTCACGAGTTTTTAGGCTCAAAAATGGTGAAGACTCTTTTCCACCGATTAAAACAGCCGTTGGGAAGCGATATGAAATATGTTCAGAAAATGGTAAAGCTTTCATCCCGCCCAATTGCCCTGATCACCGATGATGCTTCAGACTCTGCATTGAGAAGACTTTTATTTGATGCTGGCGAAGACCTGGAAGATCTGTTTACCTTGTGTAAAGCAGATATTACCACCAAAAACTCCAAAAAGCAGGACAGATTCAAGAAGAATTTTGAGTATGTAGCAGTGAAGATCAAAGAAGTGGAGGAGAAAGATCAGGTGCGCAATTTCCAGCCGCCAATCACAGGAGAAGAGATCATGCAGATGTTTGATCTTAAACCCGGAAAAGAGATCGGAATCCTTAAAGAAAAAGTAAAAGAAGCCATCCTGGAAGGTGAGATTCCCAATGATAAGGAAGAAGCTGAAAAGTTTGTGATTGCAGAAGCTGAGAAGCTGGGATTGAAGTGTAATTAAACAAAAAGGCTTCGGCGGGACTTTGTCCCGCCGAAGCCTTTTTTATCAGTAAAAACAAAATCAGGCCGCTTCGGAGAAGCGGCCTGAAAAAAAACACAAATGATGAAAAAAAATAAAATTTATAAATAATACCGAAGTATTAATATCTTAGTTTGCATAGACTGAATTTGAGCCTATACCCGTTGTAAATGATCTGATGATAGCTCCTGAGGTATTGTAAACTACAATTTTGCTGGCCTGGGTAAATCCATTGGAATCCGAAGTGAAAATTTTGTCATTGATCACGCTGAATCCGTATAAAGCAGAATACGCATCAACACTGTTTGCTACAGTAAACAGCGGTGATGTAGGTGCTGTTGTAGCGCTCATATCCATCTTGTAAACGTTTTTCCCTGAAGTGAAATAAAACTTACCATTGGCAATTTCAAGATTCGTAGCATTGGCAATACCTGTTAAAGTAGTTGTTTTTGTAATGCTTCCTGTGCTTGAGATCTCATAGATATAAGAATCTGCTGTTCCCGCAGCAATAGCATATACATTCTGATTACTTGAAATGATCTTGTTGATATTTCCTGCCGGTAACGTAATCGTAGACTGAATGTCGTTAGTAGAAGTATTGATGTAAGAAATCTTATTTCCAAAGCCAAATGAAGCATTCTGTACAAAGATATTGTTTCCGGCTTCTACAATTCTTTCAGCAGCATCTGTGAAAGTGATTTTTTTGATGAAAGAACGGTCTGAAGCTTTATAGATGCTTACATACTTGGCACCTAAATATTTATCGTTTGTTACATAAATATTGTTGTTGGCAAAAGCCATATATCGCGGAGAACTAAGTTCAGCGGTAATCTCGCCATTCGCCTTAAAATTGTAACGGTTTGCGATTTGGATCTTATTAGAATTATTCAATAACAGATAAGCATTTTCACCATTGAAAGCAACCATTTGTAAAACATCACCTAGTTTTGCTCCTCCGTTATTAAGGGCAAAAACATTATCCTGTTTAAGGTTTAGGTCTGCACTTACAAACGTTACGTCACCTTCAGGTTTTCCGAAAGTACCTTCATTAGCAATTAAAAAGCCATTGCCATAGAATATTTCCTGCTCATCATTATTATCACTGCTACAAGACACGATGCCTAAAAGGAGTATAAAAGCAAAAAAAAGAGGTAGAAGTTTGTTCAGTTTCATAATATTTTTAAGTTTAAAAATTAATAGTTGCATACATACTGTAATTCCTTTTCGGCATCGGATACAAAGATACCGTCTGATAAACCGTATTGGTAACATTGTTCACTTTAAATCCCAAAGTGTATTTCTTGAAAAGTGAGGTCGAAATTCCTGTATTTAAGATAAAATAAGGATCAATAGCTGTAGACCTTTGCTCATCCGTAGTCGTATAGGTAAGACCGTTGAAAAGTCCCTGTGCGTATAGCTTAAGGAATGAATAGCCATACTCAATATTTCCGACAGCTTTATGGATCGGAACATACATCATCTGCATTTCAGTATTCTTGTTGACAGATTTCGAATATGTGTACCCTGCATCCAGCTTTAAAGCATGTTTCCCGAATTTTTTGTTCCACTTAACCTGTGATTCCAACCCATAAGATTCAACCCTGTGCGTATTCACAGGAGCCCAGTATCCATAAGGTGTAGGAAGCCAGTTGATGAGGTTTTTGATGTCCATATAATAAGGACTCAATGTAATTTTAAAATCTCCTAAGCTGAACTCATGGCTCATGTCAATATTCGTGGATGTTTCAGGAAGCAAATTCAGATTTCCTCCCGGCTGCCAGTAAAGATCATTAAAAGAAGGATATCTGAAGTTTCTTGAAAAACTGGCTCCCATACGATACCATTGTAAAGCATCCCATTTTCCCGAAAAAGAATACAGAAGCGGAGAGGAGATATCTTCCACAAAATCCTTCTTGATCCCGGCTTCAAAACGAAGCTCCTTCGTGGCAAAATACCTGATTAAGCCGGATAGGGAACCTACATTTCTGCTGATGACCCCAATTCCGGATTGATAACCTTCCCCTTTATTCACCTGAAATTCCCCGATAGCATTGATGTTGATCTTTGGAGTGATGAAATAGTTGAAATCATTTTTGAAAATATAATTTTTTCCCTCTGCACCGCTTGTTTTAGGCTGGTTAAGATCTGAAAAATACTGAAAATTATCTTCCGTATAAGCTGCTTTTAAGCTGTTTGAAAGATTACTTTTATTGATATCCCATGCGATCAGGCTTCTTAAAGTCTGCGCGTTATATTTTGTTCTGTTTCCGATTTGTTCAAAAACAGGATAATGCTGTGATGCATCGAACATCTGGTTCTGCCATGAAATAGTCTGGTGATCAGCAATTTTATAAGAAGCTCCGATGTTAACTGAAGTATTGTAATATCTGCCGTTAACATTATAAAATCCCGTACTTCCTACAACAAATTCAGGAACTTTATAATCATTCTGACTCGTTAAATAGCTCCCGGAAACTTTAACGCTTAATTTATCATTGCTGAATGAAGCTTGCAGAAAATTATTATAAGTATCAAAAGAGCCCGCCTCCGAATAAACAGAACCTTTGAAGCCCCTGTTGAAATCCAAAATATTATTTAAATGAATACTTCCTCCAATAGCTCCGCTGCCATAAACAACACTTCCGCCACCCGCTTTTATATCAATCTGATCATATCCGAAAAGTGGAATATTATTCACATCTCCCTGGCCCAAAAAGCTGGAATTTATGTTGATTCCGTTCCACACAAAAGCGGTCTGCTGAGCTGTTGTTCCCCTGAATGAAGGAGAAGAAACCGCCCCACGACCATTTTCTTTCACATAAATAGAAGACTGAAAGCGTAAAAGTTCAGAAAGATTGGCTGAGTTTTTTTCGAGATCTTTTGGAGTGATCGTACGTACCGGATGGAAAAGCTTTACCTTGCTCATCTGGCTGTCGAAAATATAAATGGTGTCAACTGCCTTCTCCTGTCCGAAGAGAAAGCTGCCGTAAGACGAACAAAGTAGTAATAAAGACCTTTTTATATCCATACTATTTTACTTTTCCTCCGAAAGTAATACGTTTTTAGTTATAATTTTGGCAGGTCTCCTGACTTTCGCTTTCTGCACCTTCCCGTCTGAACAGTGGTTTTTTACAGAAATCTTATTGCGATTTACAGTTGCGGGGACAGTCTGGGAGTTACACCCAATTCCCTATTATTTCCAAAATACTGGAAACCAAAATTTTTGCAAAGATAACTTTTTAAAATTATTGCGCAAAAAAGACAAAAAGTCAATTGTGAGTGGTTATTTGTGAATAGTGAATAGTGAATAGTGAATTTTGCTTCGCAGGGAAATTTTTAAAAAGTATAAAATGATCATTAATGAACATGACACTACAAAATTGAAAATAATTCTTAAATTAACAATTCACTTGTAAAATAAAATTGACCATTGACAAAAGTATGGTATTTGAAATCTTGATTCTTGGTTCTTGGTTTTTGATTCTTAAAACTTTAATTCACCATTCACTTGCGAAGCAAAATTCACTATTCACATCAACCAAAATTCACTATTCGCAAAATTTCACTTTTACAAAAACGATGAATCAAAATAGAAAGGAAGCAGATCTTTAATAGAATGCACCTTCACCACTTCATCATTCATACTTGAAAAATAAAGGATGATGTTTTCGTTCTGTTTCGTTTCATATTCTATCAGGCTTTGCCTGCAGGCTCCACAAGGTGGAATCGGAGGATTTTTCTCATGAAATTCCTTAGGACCTCCAACGACAAAGATCTTTTTCACCTTGACATCCGGAAAATTGGCTGCCACCCAGAAAAGAGTCGTTCTTTCTGCACATAACCCCGATGGATAGGCTGCATTCTCCTGGTTGTTACCGGAATAAATTTCACCGTTTTCCAGTAAGACGGCACATCCTACAAGGAAATTCGAATAGGGCGCATAAGCATTTTCACGGGCTTGTATTGCTCTTTCAAATAAAGTTTTTTCTATATCGTTCAGTTCACTGCTGTTTTTAAAATGCTCGTAACTGATCTGTATGTCTTTTTTCATATATTAGTAAGACTAAAAAGGGGGCCAAATTTACTTCTTTTTCATCACTTCGACAATGTTTTTTTTATTCATCATTAAATTGAAAATCAAAAAGTAAAATGTTATACACACCAGTAAAATTTAGAAATATAGAATTGAAAAATAGATGGGTAATGTCTCCCATGTGTATGTATTCATGCGAAAATGGATTGGCTAATGATTTCCACTTTGTACACTACGGAAGCAGATCTCAGGGCGGGACCGGACTTATCATGGTTGAAGCCACCGGAGTAGAGCCTCGTGGAAGAATTACCAACCACTGTATGGGTATCTGGAATGATGAGCAGGCAGAAGAACTTAAGAAAATTGTTGATTTTGTCCATTCCCGTTCAGAAAGTAAAATAGGGATCCAGCTTGCCCACGCCGGAAGAAAAGGTTCCACATGGAATAACCTGCAGATTCCTGTTGAAGAAGGTTGGGAAACCGTTGCACCTAGTCCTATTCCTTATCATCCTACTGAAAGGATTCCGCATGTTCTGACTGCTGACGAGATTAAGGAACAGGTACAGAATTTTAAAGAAGCAGCAAAAAGAGCTGTAAAAGCCGGTTTTGATATGATAGAAATTCACGGTGCACACGGATACCTTATCCATCAGTTTTTATCACCGCTTTCCAATATCAGGACAGATGAATATGGCGGAAGCTTTGAAAACAGGATCCGTTTTCTTTTGGAAATTGTTGATGCTGTTAACGAAGAACTGGACGAAAATACAGCCCTTTTCGTAAGAATTTCCGGAACCGAATATGCCGAAAACGGATGGAATATCAACGACAGTGTAAAGCTTGCTAAAGTTTTAAAAGAACATTCCGTAGACCTGGTAGATGTTTCAAGCGGAGGAAATATCCACGGCGCTAAAATAGCTGTATTTGATGGCTATCAGGTTCCTTTTTCATCCCAGATCAGAAAAGAAGCCGGGGTAAAAACCGGAACAGTCGGGTTAATCACAAGGGTGGAACAAGCTGAAGAAATTCTGGAAAAAGGAGACGCAGACCTCATATTTGTAGCAAGAGAAATTTTAAGGAACCCGTATATTGCCGTTCAGGGATCATTTGAAATGAAGGAAGACTGTTTCTTTCCACACCAATATACAAGAGCGAAAATTTCATCATAACATCCGGAATGAACATTGAAGACTTTATGCTAACCTGTCCCAGTAAGAAATTTCTGGGAATAGAATGTTTGGGATGTGGTGCCCAGAGAGCTGTCGTATTAGTATTTGAAGGCAGATTTTCAGAAGCCTTTCATTTGTATCCGGCTGTTTATACACTACTCCTGTTCCTTTTTACCCTGGGTCTGACTTTTGTAGATAAGAAAAGGAAATACAGTAACATTCTCATGATCATGGTCACGGTAAACTTGGTCATCATGATCATATCTTATTATTATAAACATTTTTACATGCATTCTCATTGATAAAAAACAAAGCTAAGAACTGTATTTTTTTAATGCTAAATTAATATGAGTAGAAAAAAAGTCGTAGAATTACTACAAAATGTAAATCTGTTCACTAAAAACTTTTTAAATTAGACCATGAAGTCTATCTTTGTTAGATAAACTTTATGAATAGTATAATCATTAATGATTAAAATAGAAGAATATGGCAGGAAATTCAAGAGGAATCTTAAAATTCAATGGAGGTGAAGGACAAAAGTTGTTAAAGCTTAATTACAGCGTATCAAGGTCTACAGATGTTTCAGGACGTGTAGCATCAGATCCGTCGAACGCTTTGATTAAAGTAACAATTGAAGCAACTGAAAAGTCTGATATTCTGGAAAGCTTACTGAATGGTAAATATAAGCCCACAAGTGGTGAAGTTACATTCAATAAATCACATGAAGAAGGAACTTTAATTACCCTGAAGTGGGAAAACGGATATGTAATTCAGCACGAAATGGATTTTGATGCTATTGACAGCAACAATATGCTGGTAAGCTTTGTGGTAAGTGCAGAAAGCATTACATATGGAAATTCATTATACGACGGATTCTGGCCATTAAGCTAGGTCCGGAGTAGTACAAAATATAAAGAGACTGTCCCTCAAGACGGTCTTTTTTTACCTGTTGTGAACACTATTTTCTGGCAGGGGATCTTTGTTTATTTTCAAAAATTCCCGATTGGATGAATAATATATATTTTAACACAAATCACTTTATAAAATATGTCTACTACACCTGAAAAATCAAAGGGAACGAGTTTTCGCCCGGCACAGAATGCAGACGGGGTATCCGAAAATCATCATACCGGTATCAATCGTCTGGTTAAGCTTTCCTTAGTCATAGAAGGAAAAATCATCAAATTTTATAAACATTTCAAACTTAAACAGAGTGCTCAGCGTCATCATGAGTTTACACTTACCCTGGCTCATGATACTTTGGGAGACCGCCAGACCCATTCGCTGGAAGAAGCCAATAAATTCCTGGGAAAACGCCTCACCGCAGTCATTTCTTATAAAGGCATAGACAACAGTCCTGAGAGAACCTTTGTAGGAATCATTACAGGAGTAGCATTCAGCCAGGAAAAAATGAGTCTGGGGAATATTGTGCTTACAGGATCCAGCCCAACCATTCTTTTAGACGGAGCTTCCCATATCCAAAGCTTTGGAGGAAGTCAGCCGGTCAATATAGGAATTATTGCTGAAGAAGTGATTAAACAAGGGATTGATAAAGGTCGCTTTGACGTAAGGATAGATGCCAATAATTTTTCCCAGATCATCTATAGTAGCCAGTATGACGAAACCCATTACAACTATCTGGCAAGAATGGCAGAAGCATATGGTGAACAGTTTTTTTATGATGGCGAAGTCCTGCATTTTGGGAAACTGCCGCCTCAGAACAAACCTATTATTCTCACCTATGGAAGCAGCGCCAACGATATTAAAGTTGAGCTGAAAGCAATCCATACCAAGCCCCAGTTTTATGGGTATAACAGCAATAAAAATGAAAAACTTACTTCAGGTTCCACGCCTATTCAGCATGTAAGTGATATTGCAAAGACAGCTTACGATCACAACAACAGTATTTACAAAACCCCCGCGCTTCAGATAGCCCCTATTAAGGCAACAACCCATCTGGATATAGAATATTCACAGAAAAGTGCTTCGGGAAGTGCAGCGGTGAACGTTTTTTCCATTTCGGGAAATACAACTGTTCCATTCCTTCATCCGGGATGCATAGCCGATGTTCAGATGCGGAAACAGGATTCCAATGAAACCTCCTATTTTACAAGAATTATGATCACAGAAGCTGAACATGAGATCGACACCATAGGGCACTATAAAGGAAGCTTTTCAGGGATAGCTGCAGATACGGGATTTCTTCCAAGACCGGAATATAAGATTCCTAAAGCTGAACCGCAGACTGCAGTCGTTATATCCAATACCGATCCGGAAGGACAGGGCAGGATACAGGTACAGTTTGACTGGCAGACGAGCGATACAACCCATTTTATCAGAATGATGAGTCCTGATGCAGGAGGAACAGACCAGATCACGCAGAACAGAGGATATGTTGCCATTCCGGAAGTGGGAGACCAGGTGATGGTGAATTTTGTTCACAGCCATCCGGACAGACCTTTCGTGATGGGAGGTATGTTTCATGGAGGAATAGCCCTGGGCGGAGGAGTCAATAACCATTTGAAATCCATCCAGACCAGAAGCGGAATCAGAATTCTGATGAATGATGAAGAAGGAAGTGTAAAGATTATGGACCCTAGCGGAAATATTTACTATATGGATGGTGCCGGAAATATCAGCATGAAGGCTCCTAAAAATTTCACCCTGAATGCGGGGGATAATATCAACATTACGGCCGGAAAAGAAATTTCGATCAGTGCGGGAGAAGGAATCAACAGTTCTGCCAACAACAGTATTATTTCTACAGCCGGAAAAGATATTGTACAGACAGCGTCCGGTGATATCCGTGAATCTTCGGACACCAGAACCGAAATGGTAGAAAAAGAATTCAAAAGACAGTCCGAAACATCCAATGAAATAGCCGGAGAAATATCCATGTTCAGCGAGCTTGAAAACATGACGATGCAGAGCGGTAAAATCGTAGAATTCAACAGTGCTGAAAAATCAAAACTTTTCTGATATGGCGATCATTAAAACAGCTAAGAATATACAGATAAAAGTCACAGACTCTTATCATCTGAATGTTGGCAAAAAGGTTGAAAAAATTGCCCAGAAAATTAATGTGGAAGCACAGAAAAACAATCTTGTTTTGGCAAGCAATAAGAAAATAATGTCTCATGGAAACAAGTAAATTAAGAATTCTGATTCTTTTTATTGTAAGTAGTTTCTCATTAATCAATTGTCAAAATAAAAAAATGGAACAAAAATACAGCTGGTTGGGAACCCTTTCGGCACCGCAGGAATATCCAATGGAAATTTACAAAGGAGCTCTCATCGCAGATGATTTTACCTACGGCTTCGATGCCATCTGGGGTACACAGAATACAGGCTGGGGAAATGAAGGCGGAACAATGAGTGTAGAAACCAGCCAGATGGATATTCCCCACAAGCTGGAATTTACCTGGTATTCTTTGGTAGAGAATAAATTCTATACCGGAAAATGGGACCTGAATAAAGAAAAAATAAAAGATCTTTTCGATAAAGGTTTTATAGATCAGGATAATGGTAAAAAGACTACATACAGTAATTTCATTGTTGGTCTTGCCCCAAAAGGGAAGGTGGTTTTATGGATCAACGGTCCGGGAAACCAGAAAGAAGTAGGCGCTTTTCAGGCTCATGATACCATTATTACCAAAGAAAAAGCATACGAAAACGCACAGTATATGCTGAAAGAAGGTTTCGCAGACAGAATGCTGAAAGATCCGTCTTATGAAACATTTAAGCCTGAGATCAGAGCTAAAATAGAAAAAGAAGGGTATCCAGCTCCGGATCTCTATGAAGTATACAGAGAAAAATATAACTGGAAACCCTCAGTTACTTTGCCGGAAGGCGGTGAGTGGATTGATTTCGGATTCACTAATTATAATGGAGAACAGGAAAACCTCTTCGGAGAAAGCCTGACAGCTGATACTTATAAAAAACGGGCTGCCCCAAAATTCTGCGGTTTTTACTGGAGGGATAAGAATAAAAAAAGATACGGCGTATGGGTAGACTCTTTTGATGAAAAAGAAATTTTTGAATTATTCAGGAAACTCGGAAATGAAAAAAATATAGACTTAATCATTAAAGTCAATGCAGATAATACAGGAGCTAATCTATCATTAAAGAGCGAGAAAGAAGAACTTCCGGTTACAAAAGCAAAAATCAGGCTTTCGCGTGCAATAGAATAATATCCTTCATAAAATTATAATCAGTCTGTCAACAAAAATAAAATAAGAACGATGCACAATAATAAATTTGGAGATTATACACCGGAAATATCCAAAGAGGAAGTGTTAGACATTACTCTTGGGATGTTTTTTGACGGAACTTTGAATAATAAAACCAATACCATAGAAAGGAGGAACAAAACTGCCGACTACAAGAAAAATGGAGGCTCACCCACCGATAACAACAGTTATAATAACGACTGGAGCAATGTGGCGCGTTTATGGGACAATTATGATAAAAATTTTGGCATTTACATTGAAGGTATCGGTACAGAAGATAAAGAAGAAGATTCTATGCTTGGCTATGCCTTTGGAACAGGTGCTACCGGGATCCGTGGGAAGGTGAGAAAAGGCTGCGAAGAGATCGTAAAAAAAGTAAAAAATATAAAGAATGCAAAAAAAGCAGATAAAATTGCAGTCCTTACTTTTGATGTTTTCGGTTTCAGCAGGGGTGCTGCTGCTGCCCGTAATTTCGTCCATGAAATAGGTAAATCCAAATATAAAGCGACCACCACTACTGTTTCACATCAAGGTGTCACGGTAACTGCCCGTTACGACAGCGACGGTACGGGAGGAATACAAAGTGGAGAGCTTCCGAAATGGGGCCATCTGGGACTTAAGCTGCAGGAGGCCGGAATTACAGTGGATGTGCTGAAAGTGAGGTTTCTGGGTATTTATGATACCGTTTCCTCCTATTCAAAAAACTTTTCTGCCACGCCGAACTTTCATAATGACGTAGAAGAACTGAGCCTGAATGATATCGGTAGAGCACAGAGCGTAATTCATTTTGTGGCAGAAAATGAACACAGGGAAAATTTCGACCTTACGAATGTGCATGTAGGAATAGAAAAAATATTTCCCGGCGTTCATTGTGATGTAGGAGGAGCTTACGAAAACGGCCCGGAAATATGGGAAGAACTTGAAACATCCTGGACAACCAGCACAAAATTAAAGGCCTTTAGAAGCGAGCTTATAGCAGAATCCTGGTATAAAGAAGAAGAACTTACCATTACTCCGGGCTTTTATCTGTCGTTAAGGGGAGAACGTAAGCTTATAAAAAAAACATACAGCTATATTCCGTTACATTTTATGGCAGAATATGGTGTTCAGAAAACAGTTCCCCTGACTTTAAAGAAAATTACTGACGAAAAGTATTCCATTTCATCAGACGCCCTGCTGGTAAGAATAAAAAACCGCTTAAGACCTTATGCAATGGGAGATGGAAAACAGTACATCTTTAAGCGGTATAAAGATCTTGAAAGAGCATACGGCGGAATACCTATACCGGAACATAAATATGCTGACTATCAGAAAGAGATGAAAGAACAGGATGACTTGAGAACATTAAGAAACACGTACCTTCACAGGTCAGCAAGAAGAGAAGGGATAGGAATGGATCCGACACCGGACAGAATAAGAGTGCTCCATTAATGGTTTACCATAAACAAGCAAAATAAGAAAGAGAATACGAAGCCGGATTATTTTTATGCAGAAATTTAATATACATACTGTTCAGAAAGGAGAAAGCTTAAAAAGCATAAGTCTGCTGTATAATTTAGACACAGGTGCTTTAAAGTTATTTCATAGTAACCACTGCAACGTAAAAGATATGATTCTGATTGAGCTCACGGGGCAGAAAGAAATTTTTCTTCCCAGGACGGCTGTAACGGATAAAAACAGACTGGTAAAGTTCGGCCAGGCAAACAGCCTGATCTTTCAGCCGGAGAACTCATTCAGCAGATATGGAGTTACGGTGACTATTGAAAATAATGATCATAAAAATGAACTGAAATACGAAACATCAGTACGCTGGCTGAAAAAGGAAAATAAGCTTCATTTTTTTGAAATAGACAGAACTTCCAATCTGTATCTGAACGAAGAGGAAGTAAATGAAATAGCTGATCTCCTGGCATATAAAACATCCAAAGTTTTGTATCCCTTACAGATCAGTGTCGATGAGCAGGGGAAATTTAATGCAGTGGAAAATTTTTCGGTCTTTAAAGAAAGGTGGGCAGCTGTAAAAGAGGAAGTTTATAAAGAGTTTGAAGGCGAAACGGTAGACACCTACTGTGAAAAGATAGAAAAAATAATAGATGAGCCTGATGTGATCAGTCTTTATCTTAAAAATGATTATTTCATCAGAACATTATTTTTCGGGGTTTATCAGAGCTTTGGACAGAATTATGAGACAAAGCTAATGGAAAGTTTCCCTGTGGTAGATAATCCGGTAGAGCCGAAGTATGAAATAAAACTGGAGATTGATCCGCTGAAAGGAGAATCAGGCTTGGTTAATGTAGAAGGCGAAGGCAGATTAAACGATGAAAGAAGCATATATGATTTCGTAAATAAAGCTCCTTTTTCCATGATCATTGAAGATAATCCGCAGATGAATCATGAAGGGAATTTCAGGATAGTGTATTATCTGAACGGGCAAAATTTACTTGTAAAATCCATGTATTTAGAATGTGATATCCAACTTGAGAAGAAAAAGAAAATAGCAGTAGTAATTGCGATGCTGACTGAATAATTAAAAAAACTACCAAAATGAAAATTAAACCAAATCATAAATTTTCCATATTTGTTTTTATATTGAGTTTTAGCCTGTATTTCGGGCAAAAAGTGGAATTTAATGTCCCGCAAGATATCGAGACCTTACAAAACTCTATTTTTTATTTCCAGAATGACTTCACCAAAGATGAAGCTAAAGCTGCCGCAGCATCCGACAGAGATTTTTCAACCACTGTCGATCTTTATAATCTGAAATATGATGCAGATACCAAAAATCCTTATCTGGATCTGGCATTAAAAAGCGGTTCGAAGCCTAAACAGTTTATCCAGCAGGCGGTATGGAATGTCAATTTGAAAAAGATCTCCGCAAAAAGCACGAAAGTCACCGTTTTTCTTGAAAAAGTAATTCCGGATAGCTGGTCGAAGAAAGAGGTAGATACAAAACTGACCAAATCTACTGGGAAAGTGGAGAAAGAGATTAAAGAATTTCTTTTAACCTACAAACGCAAAGAACCTTCAAATGATTATGATGCATCATTAACTGACAGCGTAGCTGCCACAACCTATACTACTGCAGTAACTACAACGGATATGATTGAAGAAAATCCGAAGCAGAAAAAAGTGTCAAAAAAACTACAGACTCTGTTCGGGAAAAAACAGTTTATAGCGTTACCGGCCACGTCCGATACCTTCACAAAACTTTTACACGTAAGTCCAAGTGAATTGGAATGCAAAGACTGCAAAGGTGGAAAATATTCCAACTGGGATTTTGATGATTTCAATATGATCTACGCAAATATGAGCACTGGCCTGGAATATTATGCCATTCAATATTACGGGGAGGATATGGTTTCAGGATTACCTCATGGCCTGGTATTCAATGACAGCTCACCATCAGAATGTAAGCAGAAATTTTCAAGGTATAACGCAAAGCTTTATCAGACCGTAGGAGATACGAATGAAAATTCAGAAAAAGCTCTAACCGTTGTTACTTTCAAGATGAATTCCTCCTTTGTCCGTCTGGAATTCGGGAATGAATATTTAACCAGAGTAGTAATTTCAAATAAAGAATTTTAGCCATGGCAGAAAAACATATTGTAGTACAGGGTGCTATCTGCAAATGCCAGTTCGGACAGCTTCCGGACAAACTCAAAGTGCTATCACATCAGAAAGAATACGCTAATGATAAAAATGCTTCCAAAAAACTTATCGTAACCACAAAAGAAATAGGTGCGGCTACATTTGAAAAAAATACCTTCGGAAACTGTATCAAAATGGGAGTTCCGCCGCCGCCATGCAAAATCATGGTAACAGAGTGGAAAGATTTTTATGAAAAAGTGCAGCTTAATAACGGCGGCTATATTATCGTAGAAACCAGCAAAGCCATCTGTGCCATTGCCGGGACACCGTGTATTGAGATCATAGACCACGGACAGAGAACAGAGGGTAGCCCGCAGAACTTTAAAAATGCTGATCCGGATGTACAGCAGCAGATCAATCCGTTGGTGAATTCCGAAGAAATGTATAAAGAACAGCCTGAATATGGCGGGCAGGATGGTGTAATCTAAACGATAAAGAAATGGCAAAAGGAGTAAAAAAAATAAAGATTACAAAAGGCAGGTATTATCCGAAAATGTCTGTTCCGGGTCAGAGAGTTACTATTGTCCCGAACCAGGATGTCACTTTCCAGGTAGAAGAATGGCTGCCGGATACAACGGCTGAAGATAAAAAGAAACCCGTGATTTGGATGAGGCAGACCAACGACCGCAAAATTATTATCTATCAGGCTCCATCTACCACAGGCTATAAATTCAGTATTGATAAACAGTACTGCGGAAGTTATCAATTCTACATTGAGGCAAGTTTTTCAGGAAAGAGAGACACCAAAAATAATGTGGGACTTTATGTGAAAGGGTGGTGCGAACCCAAAATTGTTACCAGTAAATGGACTACCCAGAGAGGAAGCAAGACCAGCATTAAAAACCAGAATAAAGTCAATCATATTTCCTACGGTCATATCGTATATCTTAACCTGACCACAGAAGGTCTTAATGGAAATACGCTGACTATTGAACTTTGGAACCAACAGTCTGCAAAAGATGACAAGCTGGTTCATGTATACAATAATGTACAGGTTATAGATGGTGAGGTCAATTTAAAAATAGAAAATACCTACTCATGGATGGCACATGTAGATAACATCCAGAACGTAGAAGAGTTTTATGTCAAAGTAAAAGATTCCGCTTCCAAAAAGTACATCAAAGATAATCTGGGTGATGATCTTCATGCCATCTACCTGAATGTGAAAAATAAAGTCGTTACCACCAACGCCAATGTCAGTAAAAATCAGACCCCTACAAAAGTATACAAGCCGGATGTAAATTCCGTCCGTCAGGAACCCTGCAGGTTTGAAGTGATAAAGATCACCGAAACCGAAGTGAAAGACGGAAAAGCCAGTAGTACAACCGTGATGGTTTTTGATAATGGTAAAGGAATAAAAAAGGCACAATCTGCAGCCTTGCAGGAACGTATCGAGAGAACGATTTATTATAAATTCGATTCCACGGTAATAGATAAAAACGGGGAAGCTATACTTAACAATGTGCTTAAGTTTCTTCTTGAGCATAAAGACTCTACCATGAATCTCAGCGGTTATGCCTGCGTTATTGGGAAACAGAATCACAATAAAGGACTGTCCCAAAGGAGAGCTGACGTTGTAAAGAAATTTTTTGCAGACGGAGGCCTTGATCCGGGAAGAATCATTTCCGTTGGTAAAGGAGAAGTAGATCCTACCGATGATAAAATGGGCAGGGATAATATCAAATACAAAAATGAGAAAGACTACGAAAACAACCGTAGAGTAGACATCTCTTTTGTATTTAATGCCCACGATGCCCAGACTGTTAATTACGAAGTGGTGGCTCCTACAGAGTCAACAAAAAAAGATATCACTATTGATATCACAGGATTTGATACCACTGAATGCTATCGCGACAGTAAAGGTAAACATAAAAAGCAGATCCTGATGGTTGATGTCGGTCAGGCAATAGATAAAGGAGATACCAAACAGACTTTCGCTCCATCATCCTTTAATTATAAAGTGTATTCGAATATATCCAGGTTAAATGCTGCTCCCATACAGTATATCTGGCCTATAGCGACCAATCCGAACCAGTTTCACATGCACATTCACAGCTGCAGGTATTTCAGCAATGATAAGAGAACAACGGTTTTAATCAAAGCATATCCGGATATTAAATGGGAACTGGCACTGGAATTTCAGGTCAATGTATCCAACTATAAAGCGGCCAATATGCCGGCAGGAAACATATTTGCCAAACATCAGGAAAAATCCAGGCAGGCAGGCTACAAAAGATGGAGGATGAATGAAACCGGAAAAGTCCCGATTAACATAGGAGTAGGATTATCCGCAGAATGGGATGCCGGCAGGGAAAAAAGAAGTTTCACCAACGAATTTGCCGATAAGATAGAGCTGGTCGCAAAAATGATTGCCACCGCTGTCAATATCGTTCAGAATGCCATAAATTATGCACAGAGTGCCGCAAAAGAAACTGCTATTCCTGTTGGTTTTAATCTCAGATATCCCAAATTTACTGTTGTAGGAAAATGGTATCTGGAAAGAATCAATGAGAGAGCTGCTTTAAGTGTAATCGGAGAAGTAGGATTTGGCTTCAAACCTCTGATAGGGGCAGAAGTTGTTATTGATATCATTGGTGCAGCTATTGCCGTAGCGTCTTATGGAGCAACAGGTAACCCCGCCGCTGCGAAAATTATTAATAAATTTAGAGGCGGATTAGAAAAACTTGGAGCTTCAGTTACCTTTACAGCTACATTTTATGGTGAGCTTGAAATTATGGTGGATGCCCTGAAAATTGACAGTATCAACGGGATCAATATGCAGGGTAAAACCACGATCGGCGGGAAAATGGGTGCTACAATAGAACTCAGTATCAGCATTGAAGTAGGAACCGTAAAAGGAACCAAAGTGAAACCTATCGCTACATTTAAAGCGGCGGCTAAAGCTGATTCCTATTTTGGAGGTGACTTCGTCATAGATTCAGATACCACAGGATTATTTATCCAGCCCATTTTGAAGTTTTCAGGAGTTGTTCTTTCCGTAGAAATAGAAGGGGAAGTAGGTTGGTGGAAAAGTAATTTCAAAGTAGAAGAAAAGGTGATGAAAGAAGAGACTTACTATATGGATAAAAAATATTTAACTTAAATTCAGGTATGCATAATTTTAAAAAACCATTATATTCCGTTTATCCCAGAATGTATTGTTCGGGAACTATTTATGTGAATGATGTTCCTGTCATAGACTGGTACGGAGATGAGACAAAAGAAGGCGGGTTTGGAGGAGATACCATGATCAACCAGGCACTGCTTCAGAGCGGGAAATATCAGGTAGTTGGGAAAATGTATCCGCGATTGGGTAAAAATGTTTTAGATGAGGATGATACCCTGTCGGTAGATTTCTTTTGTGCAGATTTTGATAACTGGAAAGCATCCCGTGCTGAATTTCGCCCTAAAATGGAATCCCC
This sequence comes from Chryseobacterium lathyri, assembly GCF_003290185.1. Taxonomy (GTDB): domain Bacteria; phylum Bacteroidota; class Bacteroidia; order Flavobacteriales; family Weeksellaceae; genus Chryseobacterium; species Chryseobacterium lathyri. The sequence goes on from NZ_QNFY01000006.1 coordinate 289,365, forward strand.
ATGGGACGGACTGACAGAGAATGTCCAACACCCGACTTTTAATGTTGCCGGCGAAATAGAAGTGGAACTTCCTTTTGTACTGGATGGTTGGCAGCATTCAGTAGATTTTAAAGACATGAAAAAAGAAGACCTCTTCAGCGATGTTTTCAAATACTATAAGCAGATACGCGCAGTATTGGTTGAACATAATGTCGGAAAATACCTGGAAATGTCTCATGACAAAATGCAGCTTCAGGAGCAGGCTTTATATTATACTGAAGATCGGAAAAAAAGATTTTTAGACAGTGCCGGTCAATTGTTTGGACAGAATTTAGCAGTTGAAGAACTTAATGAAGCCGATCTGCACTTGGAAATCATGGGCTATGGTAAATTGGTAAGACTCATGAGAAAAGACGGATCTCAGCCGCTCCAGTTTAAAAGCCCCGACCTTGAAAAGCAAGGCAATATTGAAATGGAGGTCAAGCTTCACATGAGAACGAAAGAAAAAGGATTTAGTATTATTTAAATTATCCGGATCATGACTTTTTTTGGAGGTTTCGTAGCGGTGGTTGTTCTGTTTTCCGTATTCTTAGGATACAGGATTTTTTCAAAAATTTCGGATAGAAAGCATGATTCCGGAAAAACAGGAGGTTTTCTTGAGAAGGCCTTTCTTTTGTTTTTTATTTCGTTAATAATGATTTCCATCAATGCTTTAACGTTCATTTTATCCTACTCATTTTTTTGGGAGAAGGCCTACAGAACTTTTGATGAACCCCAATACACTGCAACAGTGATTGGATATAAGAAAGAAATCACAAAAGCTAAAAACTTTCCAAGTTCCTCTACCTACAGTGACAGAGCTATTTTTTTTCCGAAAGTAGAATATATTGATATGGAAGGCAAAAAAGTGGTGAAAACACTTGATATTACAAGCAATAATCCACCCGAACTGGGAGAGAAAATAAAAATTACAGATGCGGAAAATCAGGACAGTACAAATGCTGTGGAACTGGATTGGATAGTGTTGGCTGGTGGAGGTGTTTTTACAGGAGTTGCCGCTTTTTTTGCAGCACTGCTTACTACTTACGGTACATCATTTAACATGAAAAAAAGAGTAAAATGGTCTCTGGGTGTAGGGCTGGCACTTACTTTGATCAATGTATGCTGCATTCTGTTCATCTATTTAAAACAGTAAAATAGTTGACCTGTTTCTCTGCAAGAATTTGTGAATGACATTAATAAATCAAATATAAAGTATTATGAAAAAAGGAAAATTCTTGGCATTAATTTTCATTGTATTGATCAATATCTGCTGCGGAAATAAATCATTTGATCTTTCATCTGTCTCTTTAGGGGAAGATGCAAAAAAATATGATCTTGAAAATAAAGATATATTTCTGAAAGATAAAGGCAGCAAACCGGATGTTATACAATACTATGCAGATGAAAATAAAGGATTGACGTATGGCGGAATTCTTCTGGACAATACCATGGGAACAAGAATTACCGTATTCAAAGGTAAAGTAAGTGCAATCGACACCAATGCCGCTGAAAAAAACTCTTTGGAGTTTGTTGAAAAAATTGCAGGAAAACATGGAAAACCTACCGCTACAGTGACAGATAAAGCAACTGTAGATGCTAAAATGGTAAAGCAGATTTTTGAAAAGCTAAAGAAAGTGGCACCGGATAAGGTATCATGGAACCAGGGTGAGAAAAACTCATTTACCTATCCTACTTCTTTTTTCTGGGACGACGGGAAAAACTATTCCATACTGAGTATTTCTATTGAGGACGATGGAAGAATCAGAAATAAATATGTAACCGTAACCAAAGATGCCTACAGAAATGATGTGGTTTTCGGATTAAAATATCCTACTCCGCAGGGATCTCCTTGGTATCAGTATATGAAATAGTAGAAACACTATTTTTTAAATAAAAAATAGCCGGCTCAAAACATTGAGCCGGCTATATTATTTTTAATCAACAGATTATTTTACAATGAATTTCAAAGCAGACTGGTCAAGCTTTAAAATATAAACACCCTGCTCAAGGTTTTTGATCTTAATAGAGTTTCCGTTTTTAAAAGGACTGTTAATGCTCTCAAGCGTTTTTCCCTGAAGATTAACGATCTCTGCCTTTTTAATATTCCGGGTGTCACCTTGTACAAAAATTTCCTGTCCTGAAATCGGGTTAGGAGATATCTGAAGTTCCTGAACTGTGATTTCATTTGCTGAGACTTTTTGAGCCATTCTTGCAGTTCCTGAATAACACGTCCATTTAAGATCATCAATAGCCACTCTGTTGCTCGATGAGCTGTTAGTAAGGCTTACCGTAACATTCCCGGTGATATTGATATTATTGATGGTTGTAGTGGTAGCAGTGGCACTGTAAGGCACTGTTCCTACTGTTGTACCGTTTACTTTTACATCAAAAGTTCCGCTTGTTCCCGAAAACTTAAGCTGAGTTGTTACCGTCAGTGATCCGATACCGTTGGCCGAGCTTCCCGAAGTTAAAGAACCGTTTCTTACCGTAATAGCCTGGCCGTTGATGGTCTGGTCAGTTCTTGCATCTGTAGCCGTCCATGAAATACCGCTGCCCGTCCAGGTTCTTGTTAGATAAGAAGCACTGCTGGCGGTAGGAATTGTTCCGAATGTTTCATTGATGCATTCTGTTCCAGGAGTAGGAGTTCCGGGATCCGTGGTTCCAGGACTGGAGCCCCAGATCTGACCTACATAACTAGGATTGTCGATAAACGGGTTTCTATTCCCTTGGAAAGTATAAGAGGCATTATTTCTATTGATTTCAGCTTGTGAAACAGGATCCTGAGCGTGCCATGCCAGAAGAACATTCAGTTCCCAGGTCTGTAGCCCGGGAAATGTTGAACTGCCCAGCATATTACCTGAAGAAAAAGAAGAAAGTTTGCTCTGATAACGGGTTACAAAGTAAAAGATCATCCTTGCCACATCCCCTTTAAACTCGTCAATCGGTTCAAAAACAGTTCCTGCATATCCTGAAGACGAAGAGCTGCCCAGTTTTGAGCCGTTTTGAGAGGTAAATGTAGCTGAACCTACCTTTCCGAAAGGATAATTGCTTCTCATCCCGTTTACCTTTCCGTCGGTAGCCCGGATAAAATGAATGTCCGAAACCATAGGAGCAGCCTCACTGAATAAGCTCTGAGGAACTATATGCTCCCTGTTATAGCAGTTACCCTCCGTAGAATATGTTCCGCATTGGTTCGTACCGGGGGTATATTTGTAAGGATCAGTCCCGGAAGGTCTTTCCGAATAAATATCCATGATAGAGCCATCATTTTCATAGTTCTTATCAATATCAGTCGTTTTATAACCTGTCCAGAGTCCGCTGTAGCCTTTGTCCTGGTGTCCGTTTGTGATGATAGAACTTAATTCCGTTTTTAACGCTGCACCACTCAGTCCGTTCGCTGAATTGTAGTATCCTGCAGGAGCCTGGGCATTGGCAAGCCCCGCTATTGCAGTAAATAAGATAATTTTTTTCATACAGATAAAATTTCTGTAAGAATACTATATTTTTGCGAATAAAAAATTACATTAGTGTTAATTTTAAGATGTAGCGCATGCAGTTTATGAAGACCAGAATTACTTCAAATGATTGTAGACTCATTTCAATGGCAGACGATTTATTTAAAGGGGGAATCTAACCGACCTAGGAAGATTCCAGTCTTGAACTTTTCGTTCTTTTGTTTCAAGACAAAAGAACAGGTAAAAAGAAATTTAATGATGTTGAAGCTTTCAGTTATTTTGGACAAAAAAAACCGGCACAGAAAAACTGCACCGGATTATATATAAGATTGATTTAAATATCTTACTTTCTCTGAGGAGGATAATTTTTCATAATCTCAGCCATGATCTCAGGAATCTGTTTCTGTTTAGCTCTTGGAGAATCCACGGAGATTCCGCTTCCGATACCCTGCCAAACCAGTTTATTGGTTTTAGAATCAATGAGGTCAACAATCAGTGCACCTTCATTATAATTGCTTGTCCATGTTCTGCTCATGCCAACACCCCATCCGAAAGGTCCGCCCCATCCCCACATTCCGTAAGGAGAACTATTGTTGATGTCCGTTATTTTTTTATGATTGGCCTTTACGTTAACGATCAGATCAGGATTTTCTCCCGACTGAAGTCCCTTGCTTTGAAGCTGTCTCGATAATTCGTTTAAAACTCTGTCTTTATCAATGTCATTCAGTTTCAGATCGTCAATCCTAATTTTATAGGTCTTGTAAGTCGTAAAATTAGCTGTTTCAGCATAATCCGAACGTACCTGGAACGGGCTGCACGATGTAAGGCCTAATGCAGCCGATGCTAACAAAATAAAAATATATTTTTTCATTTTATTTATTTTTTTTATCGTTTTTAATGAATGTATCAGTCTTTTTATCGTACCCGTAAGGACAGTGTCTGCATCCGCTTTTACAGCAATATCCTCTTTTCAGATGGAATTTTTCCGTAAAAACCTTGTACCCCTGTTCATTATAGTAGAAGTCTTCACCTTCTTTGATGTCATATTGGGCCATAAGTTAAATCTCTAAGTCAAAAAACTTTATATTTGTTAGTATGATAATTATATGCCAAAAGCCATTAAAAAAATTAAAAATTAACGGCATTGCTCTCTTTCCCTTTATCTTCATTAGGAAACCCGAAGATAAGGAAAATAAAGTACTTATCAATCACGAAAAAATCCATTTGAGACAGCAGTTGGAAATGCTTATTATTTTCTTTTATGTTTTTTATGTCATCGAATATTATTACTGGTTTTTTAAACTGAAAGATGGCTTTCTTGCTTATAAAAGAATTTCATTTGAAAGGGAAGCATATGCAAATGAAAGCAATCTGAATTACCTGAAGACAAGAAAAATCTGGAATTTCAGGAAGTATTTGTAGTTAATGTAAAATGTAAAATGTTTACCTTAAAATTCAATAGGGATGGGCTTTAGCTTGCCTTCAAAAAATAAACCGCCTTTACCCGGCTTTAGCCAAAACCTAAAATTAAAACACAAATTTCACAAATATTCCCACAAATAATCACAAAAACAACTTATAAATAAACAATCCATCATCTGTGAAAATCTGTGTCATCTGTAGTCAAAAAAATAGGCATAAATTTTTCTGTGCTCTTTAAATGTAAAAAACAAAATGATTCATGTCGTTATAAATCACACAAAGCAAATCTTTTACTAATTTTGCAGATAATAGTTAAACAACAGAAATGCTATTAAAACCTCCGGCAGAGCCTATTCCCATTCAGGAAATACCTATTTATAAAAATGTAAAGCTCTTTATAAAAAGGGAAGACCTTATCCATCCTCAAATCTCAGGAAATAAATACTGGAAGCTTTTTTACAATATCAACAGCTACCTGGAAAGAAATCCTGAAAATCCCTATATCATCACTTTTGGAGGAGCATTTTCCAATCATATTGCTGCCGTTTCTGCTGCAGGAAACCTGTCCGGAATTCCTACGTTGGGAATAATACGAGGGGAAGAACTACAAAATAAATGGAGGGATAATCCTACACTTCTTTTAGCAAAAAGAAACGGGATGAACCTGAAATTTGTAACCCGGGAAGAGTACAGGCATAAAGAAAAATTAACCGAATTTCTGCATAAAGAATTCCCCGACGCTTTAATTGTTCCGGAAGGCGGTACCAATAAAGATGCTGTAGAAGGCGTTAAAATGATGCTCAATGACCAAACAAAAGATTTTGACTATCTTTGCACCGCGGTTGGAACCGGAGGTACAGTTGCGGGAATGGCAAAGTTTTGTGAAGAAGATCAGAAAGTTATAGGATTTAATGTCGTTGACGATGCTTCACTGGAGAATAAAATTTTAGAATTAACCTCAAGACAGAATTTTAATCTAATAGATTCATGTTTTGGGGGTTATGGTAAAATAAAAGATGAAAACATCCGTTTTATCAATGATTTTAAAGAGAAGTACGGCATTCCTTTGGAGCCGGTGTATACAGGAAAAATGATGCAGAAAGTTTTCGAACTGATTGATGACGGATATTTTCCTGAGAACAGCAGGATCTTGTGCTTTCATACCGGCGGACTGCAGGGGATTGAAGGAGCCAATCTGCTTTTGGAAAAACAGAATAGAAATTTAATTATATAAGTAAAAATTGAAAAACATGAAAAGACTTTTCTCAATCATAAGCCTTTTAGTTTTATCAACATTCTCAGCCCAAACTTGGGCGACTGAAGACCAGTACATTCAAAAATTTGCTAAATATGCAGTAGAAGAAATGGAAAAATATAAAATTCCGGCTTCTATTACATTGGCTCAAGGTCTCTTAGAGACTGGAGGCGGACAGAGCAGACTGGCTCAGGAAGGTAAAAATCACTTCGGAATAAAATGTAAGGAAGACTGGACAGGAAAAACCATGAGGCACACCGATGATGCTCCCAATGAATGTTTCAGGGTTTATGACGATCCCAGACAGTCTTATGAAGACCATTCCATATTTTTATCCACAAGAAAATATTACACCAATCTTTTCAATCTGGATATGAAAGATTACAAAGCATGGGCACATGGACTTAAAAAAGCAGGCTATGCAACCAATCCCCGCTACGCTTCAATTTTAATCGGTAAAATTGAAAGATACAGACTTTACGAGTATGACGATACTAACTCCAGAGAAGTACTGTATGCCGTTCTTAAAATGTATCCGGACCTGAAAGACGACAGAACATTCATGGCCCAGCTGGAACCTTCAAAAATGACAGTGAAGAAAGCTAAAGATCCTGTTACAGTAGAAGTTCCTTATAAACAAACCTCGTATGCCCAACAGCAGAAAAGAGTTGAAAAAATCAAAACAAAAGCTGAAATTTTAAATTCAATTCTTATCAAAAGCCATCCGAATGAGGGCTTAAAATACATTGTCATTCCCGAAGATACTAACGTTAAATTCATTGCAGACAAATTCAAGGTAAGCGAAAGCAGACTGATTAAGTGGAATGAGCTTAATAGTGATGTTTTAAAGAAAAATGATATCGTATTTCTTGAATCTAAAAATTCTGCGGGAAATACAGCCATTTATAAAGCTGAATCTGGTGAGGATATGCATGATATTGCTCAAAAATTCGGAATCAAATTAAATAAATTATATGCAAAAAACAGAATGGACGAAGGACAGAAACCGTCTGCCGGTCAGCTGATTTATTTAATTGATAAAAAACCCAGAAACTAATTTTTGTTGCCGGTTTCTCATTGCCAGTTGCTATCTGACTGTCGATTATAAACCATCAACGTTCAACTAAAATATGAAATACCAAAGAAGTTCAGCTTTATTCGATGAAGCATACCAATACATTCCGGGAGGTGTAAATTCTCCGGTACGTGCATTCAAATCAGTAGGAGGTGTTCCTGTATTTATGAAATCTGCAAAAGGGGCCTACCTTACCGATGCAGATGATAATACATACATCGATTACATTAATTCTTGGGGTCCTGCTATTTTGGGACACACCCATCCTGAAGTGCTTGAAGAACTGAAAATACAGGCCGAAAAAGGCTTTTCGTTCGGAGCACCTACAGAGCTGGAAACAGAAATTGCCAAATTCATCGTAGAAAACGTTCCTAATATCGACCAGATCAGAATGGTATCCTCAGGTACAGAAGCCTGTATGAGTGCCGTAAGACTGGCAAGAGGTTTTACAAAAAGAGACAAGATTGTTAAATTTGAAGGTTGCTATCATGGCCATTCAGATTCATTTCTGATCAAGGCAGGAAGCGGTGCAGCTACTTTCGGAAACCCCAATTCTCCGGGAGTAACGGAAGGAACGGCTAAAGATACTCTTCTGGCCCGTTATAACGATTTTGAGCAGGTAGAAGATCTGTTCCGTCACAACCAGGGTCAAATTGCTGCCGTTATCATTGAGCCGGTTGCCGGAAACATGGGCTGTGTGCTTCCTGAAAATAATTTCCTTCAGAACTTGAGAAGGATCTGTGATGAAAACGGAGCTTTATTGATTTTTGATGAAGTGATGACCGGTTTCAGGCTGGCTTTCGGAGGAGCGCAGGAGCTGTACAATGTAAAAGCCGACCTGGTTACTTACGGAAAAGTAATTGGTGGAGGTCTTCCGGTAGGAGCTTTTGCAGGAAGAAACGAAATTATGGATCATCTGGCCCCGAAAGGAGGTGTTTATCAGGCCGGAACCTTAAGTGGAAATCCACTGGCAATGAGAGCCGGACTGAAAACTTTACAGCTTATCAAAAATGATCCGGAATTTTTTAGCAGAATCAATAAAACTGCAGAAACATTGGATTTCGGAATCGGGAAAATTTTAAATGAAAAAGGAATTCCTCACAAAATTAACAGAAAAGGATCCATGATGTCTGTGTTTTTCCATACGAACAGGGTTTCCAATTTTGATGAGGCAGAGGCTTCCAACCATTCTCTGTTCAATAATTTCTTTCACCAGATGCTGAAGAACGGAATATATCTTCCACCAAGTGGGTATGAAACATATTTTATCAGTGATGCCATCAAGGATAAAGAAATTGACATGACACTGGAAGCCGTAAGAAAATTTGAATATTCTTCTTAAGGGTTAAAAAATAAATTATAAAAAGACTGGGTTTTTAGATCCGGTCTTTTTTATATCCACCAGAAAAGTATTAAGTATTTAGAAACGACATAGGAAGTGGAGGCGTTAAGAAAATGATTTCTATGAACGTTAAAAAAAATCTACTGTTTGAGTGCGGGACAAATCTTGATTCTAAACATAGATAGTAACCGCACGAGTTTTAGAATTTTTAGAGAATAGAATTCATTTTTAGCCGAGAATTCCAGTCTTGAATTTTTGTTTCTTTTGTTTCAAGACAAAAGAAATTAAGCCATTCAATAAATCATACAGATATTGTAATAAACCATACACCTTGATCATTCGCGTTCTTTCTACTTTTGTATAAATAGTTTGGAATGAAGACCTCTGACAATTCGATATCCCGTAAAGATTTTATAAAAAATTCAGCGCTGGCCGCAGCCGGGCTTACTTTAATACCTAATATTATGGCAGCATCACCGTTTTTTGATACACAGAATATTTCGGCAAAAGGAAAATTAAGCCTTAAAAATGTCCGTCTGGAAACCGGTTTTGAGTATGAAGAAGGAGAGGTTGTTTCTACTAAAACCGATCTGTTTTATATTGAAATCGAAAACGGAAAAATCAAAAATATAGCTCCGAACCAGCCGAATGCAAAAGCTGTTGATGCCAAAGAAATGCTGATGCTTCCTGCGTTTAAGGATATGCATATTCATCTGGATAAAACGTTTTACGGCAATAAATGGCAGGCGGTCAGAAAAAGAACGGGTGGTGTAAAAGGAATGATCGCACTCGAGCAGAAAATGCTTCCCAAAATGCTGAAAAACTCAACGTTCAAAGCAGAAAAGATGATTGAACTGTTGCAGTCAAAGGGAACATCTTTTGCGAGAAGTCATGTTAATATTGAGCCTACTTCAAAACTGGACTCATTAAAGAACCTTCAAAAGGCTTTGGAAAATAAAAAGAAAGGTTTTGGAGCCGAACTGGTTGCTTTTCCCCAGCATGGTGTCTTTTACACGGATTCGGTGCCCTATCTTAAAGAAGCGGCCCGGATGGATATTGATTTTATCGGTGGAGTAGATCCGTTTACGATTGATGGAGCTATTGAAAAAACAATTGATTTTACCGTTCAGTTGGCTTTAGATCATAAAAAAGGAATTGATATCCACCTTCATGAATCTGATGAGTCCGGGTTGAATACGGTAGAGTACCTTATTAAAAAAGTCAATGAGAATCCTTCCCTGAAAGGAAAAACCTATCTGAGTCACTGTTTTGTTTTAGCAAAATTGGACAAAGTAAAACAGGAAGAAACAGCAGAAAAACTGGCTGAGGCCCAAATCGGAATTGTTTCCACCATCCCTTTTGGGAGTCTTGTAATGCCGATTCCTACTCTGTACAAACATAATGTAACCGTCCTGACAGGTAATGACAGTATTGTGGACCACTGGAATACTTTCGGGACCGGAAGTGTACTTCAGAAAGCCAATCTGATGGCTCAGCTGTACGGATATTCTACGGAGTTTTTATTATCAAGAAGCCTGAAACTGGCAACAGCGAATGTCCTCCCGCTGGATGATAAAGGAATTCAGCAATGGCCAAAAGCCGGAGATCAGGCGGATTTTGTCCTGATAAATGCAAGCTGTTCGGCAGAAGCGGTTTCAAGAATTTCAGAGGTGAAATCTTTAGTTCATCAGGGAAATACAGTTTATTAAAATGATCTTTTCTTCTACGAAAATAATAAAACCATGAAGATACATTCAATTTTTAAGAATACTAAGTAGAGCTTAACTTTCCTTATTTACTTCATTTATCTTAATGTCTTAAAAATTATTCTGCTCTGTAGGAAATTAAAAATATTGAAAATCCATACAGTCGCTTTTTATGGTTAAAAGCAATCATATCTGTTTAAAAATGAAAATATCTCCATCTATTCAGATTTCTCGCATAAATTTTACTAATTTTAAGAGAAAATCAGAGTACGTGGGGCATCATACCGATCATTTTCCAATCCTGGGAATTCAGGAGTTCAGCGAAAATCAGCTTCAGGGCTGTCATCTGCTGTTCAATGAACTGCACGGGGAACGTTCTATTGATGAACCTCACAAGCATGATTTTTTTATCATTAATCTTTTTGAGCATGGAAAAGGGACTCATACCATTGATTTCACAGAATATGAAGTAGAAAATTGCCAGATCCATCTTGTTTTTCCGGATCAGGTACATCAATGGGTGATTGAAAAGGAAACAGTGGGCTATCAACTGATGATCAGCAGAGACTGGTTTGAGAGTTTTCTGCCTTCGCTGAGGTTTTCTGCTTCGTATTACCAGAATCATCCGGTCATTAATCTTTCCAAAGAAGCCTTTCAGACTTTTCTGTATGAATTTCAGGCTATCCGGAAAGAAGTACATGAGAAGAATGTTTTTTGGGAAGTCATTCAGAAACGGAGCGAGCTCATCGGGCTGTTGGTTAGTAAATCGGTGAAGGGGACTTTTAAAGATTTTGAAATGTATCATTCCAATCCTATTATTTCCAAGTTTCTACATCTTATTGATGAACATTTCAGAACGGAAAGATCGGTTTCTTTTTACGCGGAAAAGCTTAATATTTCGGCCAATTATTTAAATATTGTCTGCAAAAAAAATCTGAATGCTTCTGCTTCCTCCCTCATCCAGGACAGGATTCTGTTGGAAGCAAAACGCCTTTTAAAAGTATCGGAAATGTCTGTAAAAGATATTTTGTACGATCTCGGTTTTTATGATCATGCCAGTTTTTCCAAATTTTTCAAAGCACAGACGGGAATGACTCCGTCACAGTTCAAATAATAATCTGTACAACACAAAGCATAATTGATACACCGGTTTTGCAACGGGGTGGTCGTAGCTTTGTCCTGTTAAAAAAGATAAGTCATGCAGTTTCCCTATCAATTGGCCGCAAAAGGAACCTATTCACTCAAAAATGTCCGTCTCGAAACGGGATTTGAATATGATGATGAAGAAGTAATCAGGACGAAAACCGGTCTTTTCAGTATTGAAATAGAAGACGGAAAGATCAAATCCATAAAACCGAATGATCCTGCTTCTGATGCTTTGGATGGTAAAGGTTTTCTGATGCTTCCTGCCTTCAGAGATATGCATATTCATCTGGACAAGACATTATACGGACTTCCGTGGCAGGCACTTTCACCGAAACGGAGAACGGTGAAGGATATGATTGCCTATGAGCAGGAAATTATCCCTGAACTTTTAAAAACTTCTGTGGAGAGAGCAGAGCAGCTGATCAGCCTGCTTCAGCATTACGGGACTCATTTTGCAAGAGCCCATTTTAATATTGATCCTACTTCTGGTTTGCATTCACTTGAGAATCTGGAAAAAGCATTAGAACATAAAAAAGATTCTTTTAAAGCTGAACTTGTTGCTTTCCCGCAGCATGGCCTGTATTATACAGATACGCTTCCTTTGATGAAAGAAGCGGCACAGCTGAAAAGTGTAGGTTTTATCGGGGGTCTTGATCCGTTAAGTATTGACGGGAATATTGAAAAAGTAATTGATTTCACAATACAACTGGCTTTAGACCATAAAAAAGGAATTGATATCCACCTGCATGAAGTAGGAGAGTCCGGGATGAAGACCATCAATTATCTTATCGATAAAGCTATTGAAAATCCACAGCTTCAGGGAAAAACATTTGTAAGTCACGCCTTTGCTTTAGCCCACCTTTCACCAAAAGAAACGGAAAAGATTGCAGAAAGACTGGCTGAAGGAAAAGTGGGAATTGCCTCTTCTGTACCCTTTAGAGGAACGGTAATGCCCATTCCAATGCTGAAAAAGTATGGAGTGAAGGTTGTGATCGGAAATGATAATGTGCAGGACTACTGGAGTACCTTCGGATCAGGAAATATGCTTCAGAAAGCGAATCTGATTGCGGAACTGTACGGATATGAAACTGAATTTGAATTGTCAAGAACACTTCAGTTTGCAACTCAAAGTATTCTTCCGCTGGATGAAAAAGGAAAACAGCAATGGCCCAAACCAGGCGACGATGCATCCGTTGTATTTACTGATGCCTCATGTTCTGCAGAATCTGTTTCCAGAATATCCAAAATAGAAGCCCTGATGAATGACGGGAACTTATTTTGGAGACATTAAATATATTTTTTAATATACTTGTTTTTTGTAATAAAGACATTGGATTTTCTGATGGCTTTTCTTTGATTTATTTGAACAATCAAAAGCCACCAGAAAGAATTCTGATGGCCCTTAGATTTGATATGAAGAAACTAGTTACTTATTATTGTAATCCTGCTAAAAGGTTTACTCCGTCTACAGTAGCCCAAGCTCCAGGAGTTAGAGACACTTTGGTAACGGTAGCGGTGTTCGTGAAAGTTTTTCCACCGTTAGTTTGAGCATACCCCCAAACTCCCAAGTTATCTGAATTTAAATAGTTAATTGGTGATACAACTACTTTTCCTGCATTAACCTGGCTTGCATTAGTAGCATCATCCTGAATAAGCACTGCATAAGCATTTTTACCCCCTGTGTTTTTATATCCGCTTATATATACATTAGAGAAAATACCTGTTCCTTGTCTTTTGAATTGGATAGCAGAAATTTCTGTAGATCCCGCAACCTCAGGAGCTGTATTGGTATCTCTTATCAAAGTAATATTTGAAATCTTAGGTGCTGTATTGTCTACATTGGCGGAAGCTTCAATCTCCATTCCATAGTTACCAGTCACTGTTTGAAAAGCATACCAGTTGGTGTTGTTCTGTCCGCTCCATGCATCCTGCCAGTCAAAAGAATCATCATAGTTACCATAAGAAACAATATTCTTGGCACTTACAGTACCTCCGAAGAATTCATACCCGTCATCAGTTCCTTTGTAGGCAACTAAGTTTTCTAAAATTGTACCATCTCCTACAGCATAGAATGTGAAAGTATTGGTTTCAGAAGTTCCATCATTAATTTTTTTACCTGCATATTCTACTCTTACATATTTTAAGATACCTGAGCTAAAGTTAGCATCGGTTCCACCATATGTTATAGCATTTCCATCTTCAGATACTGCAGTAGGATTTCCGTTTACAGCTTTGATAGGAGCTCTTCCGTAAAGTGTTATTCCACCCCATCCGCCAGGAGTCTTTGCTGTAGTTGTGAAAACTATTGGCTCCGTTGCGGACCCTAAAGCAAGTATTTTACCGCCTTGTAAAACAACTAAACTTGATGTAACGGCAGTAGATACGGTAAATGTTGCACCAGCTTCGATAGTAAGAGTCGCTCCATCAGCTACTTTTACAATACCTTCTAATGTATAATTCCCTTTTTTTATTGTTAAATTAGAAGTGATTTCACCAGATAATTTTCCTCCTTCAGGTAAAACACCAGCTGTATTTCCAGGGTTTGTATTAGTAGGAGTTCCTGAATCATCATTTACTTCGATTGTACATGAGGACAAGCTTAAAAGTAAAGTTAATGATAATAAAGTTAAAAGATTTCTTTTCATTTTATAATAAGATTTTATTTTATAAGTTAATTTTTAAAAGGTATAACCTACGGTCAAATTAAAAGTTACACCGTTGAAATAATTATTTAAGGAATAAATACTGTTTGTGTTTACAGTATAATAACTGTCATCTCCTAATTCAACGCGGTATTTACTGTTTAGAATGTTTTGTACTCCTGCTTTTATGTTCCAATTCTTATCAATTTGATTTTGATAAACAAAGTCTAATTGATGGAACGGTTTTTCATAATAGTTATCTGCACCTGAACCGCCTACTGCATAAATTTTAGAACCAGATACATTATATACCAAAGAGAAAGTTTTGCTGAAATTTTTTGAATTTTTGTATTCATATTTCAGATCAGCATTGATCGTATAAGGAGACGCCCCTTGCAAGCCTCTTTTATGAAGCTGATCATTGGTAAAGCCTTGTGGTCTTTCAGTTTTTAATTGATCTTCACTTCTTGTTACATCAGAATACATAAAGGTAGCATTAGCTCCTAAGGTAAATTTATCTAAAGATTCAGAAAATCTGCCTAAGTTAAGAATACCTTCCAGCTCAACTCCTGCAAGAGTAGCTTTTTCAGCATTATAAAATGTAATAACGGCACCACTTGCATTGGCTGAAGGAGCCATAGAACGCTCTATAGCCTTGTCTATTCTCTTGGCAAATAAGTTAACAGCAAACATTTCTTTGTTAGTTGGGAAATATTCCCATTTTAGATCTACATTATAGTTTTCACTGTTTTGAATATTTGCATTACCAAGGATAGAGGAGTTATCGGGATTGATATATTCAATAGGCATTGTTTCAATAAGAACAGGACGGGTAATGGTCTTGCTTAAAGATAATCTTAAGTTATTTTTATTATTTAGGGCTTTTTTTATAGAGAGCGAAGGCAAAAAGTAGTTTTTATTTGGTGTTAGGTTTTCTCTATTTGAATTACCAGGTCTGTTAAACCTAATAATTCTCATGTCATTTTCAAATCTGCCACCTAATAATATATCCCAAGTATCAGTAGGCTTGTAATTAATATTAGCATATCCAGCATTTACAAACTGATATATGTTAGATAAATAAGCATAAGAATCACTACCTTCATTATAATAAAGTTGATTATTTTTAATGGAAGTATTTAAAGCATCTTGAGGACGGTCGACATTGATATAAACAGAAGAGCTTCCGGTTCCTGGGTTACCGAAAATAAAGCGATATGAATTCTTTCTTATATCTGTAAAGCCATTATAACCGATAGATACTTGTAATGGATAATCCTTTCGATCGCCTTTCTCTCCTAATAAAACAGAATATTCTCCAAATGCTGAACCATAAAATCGGCCATTGACATCCAAATATTGTCTGATAAAGCTATTACCTCCATATGAAATTAAAGCATGGGTAAAATCCTCAGGCTGGCTAAGTTCAAAGATCTTTCTGTCCGGTTGGCTGTAACTATTGATTACATAGCTAGCCCCCGCCTTAAACTGATGGCGTTCTCCGATTTTTTGTGCCGCAGTTAACTGTAGATCCAAAAATCTTGAGATATCCTGCTGATTCGTTCTAAAGAAACGTTGATCCAGAACCTGGCCATTTTTAAATCCGGTAAAATCCTCAATAATATTGGATGAGTTCTGTAGGTAAATTGCATTCAGGTTAACATTTGTACCTTTATTTTTATAGCCCAATCCTAATAAAACTGAAGATTCTGTTTCATATTCGTAATCTTTTTTAGTTAATAAGTTGCTGAGCTCTATTGTAGAGCCATTATTTCTAAATTGGTTATTATCTCCTTCTCTGTATGAATATTTTGCTGACTGGTTTAAAGAGAATAAAATTCCTAAATTCCCTGTTTCACCCATTTTTGTTTTCTGTACAGTCGTAAATCCAATACTTGTATTAGGCATTGTTTTTACATTGTCTACATTCCACGAATCTTTAAAAGAATTTAGTGATTCATTTGCTGTAAATCTATAGTTACTTGGTCTTGAGTCTCTAACCTCGTTTGGTAGTTTTCTGTCCCTGGAATTTAAACCTAAATATCCATTAATACCCTGCGAGCCCTCAGCTACTTTAAAGTTATTTCTGAATGTACTTAAAGTATTTACCCCTACACTGAATTCTACCTTCGTAAAAGGCTTGTCGATCGTTAGTGTTTCAATATCAAAAGTTGCTCCTGCAAAATCTCCGTAAAGGTTGGAGTTGAAAGTTTTATAAATATTTAATTTTCCTACCACATCTGTTGGGAACTGCTTCAGGGCAATAATCTTTTGGAATGGGTTGTTGGAAGGTGATCCAAGACCGTTGATCAATAAATAATTGTATCGTTCCTCAAGACCCCTAACGAAAAGACCTCTTCCTTCTACTGTAGTGATTCCTGTTACTTTCGTAAGTCCCTGTTCCACGTTGGAGATCCCTTTTCTGGAAATCTCTTCAGCACTTACAGCCTGCTTTTGAATAACCGCTTTTTTTTGTTCTCCTAATACAGCAGTTTCAGTTTTCTTGTTGCTGCTTCCCTGGATTACTACGCCATCAATTTTTTTCTCCTTAATGATCGTGTCCTGCTTCGTTTCCTGAGCGTAAAACATGGATCCGGATAAAAATATGACTGCAATGCTAAGTTTATTAATTTTCATTATTTTACCTACTTTATTACTAGATTCTTTCGGTGCAAAGGAATAAAAGATTAGTGGGGTAAATGGTTTAGGTTGTTTTAATTTTTTTTTAACTAAACATTAATAAAAGCAGGTTATTGTTAACTTTATATGAACGATAATAGATTTGTTCATCTGTGCTTTAAAATTTATTAACTTTGACTCTGTAAAAATTGAAAATGAACCAAAAGAAAATACTCTTAATAGACGACGAACTGGATATTTTAGAGATTCTGTCTTACAACCTGGAAAAAGAAGGCTATGATATCTATACAGCCACAAACGGTAACGAAGGAATAGATAAAGCCAAAGAGATTATTCCCGATCTTATTCTGTTGGATGTTATGATGCCCGAAAAAGATGGTATCGAAACCTGCCAGGAACTCCGTAAAGTAAAAGAGCTGCAGAAAACACTTATTGTCTTTCTTTCTGCAAGAAGCGAAGAATTCTCTCAGTTGGCAGGATTTCAGGCCGGCGCCAATGACTACATCGTAAAGCTGATCAAGCCGAAAATTCTAATTTCTAAAGTGAATGCTTTATTGAAGCTGACTTCTCAGGTTTCTGATAATGCTAAACTGATTGAAATTGGTGATTTAGTGATCGACAAAGACAATTTCAGAGTTTCCAAAAGCGGACAGCAGTTCCTTCTTCCTAAAAAAGAGTTTGATTTGCTTTATCTTCTTGCTTCAAATACTGAAAAAGTATTCAAGAGAGAAGAAATTCTGGAAAAAGTATGGGGCAATGATGTGATCGTAGGAGAAAGAACAATTGACGTCCACATCAGAAGACTGAGAGAAAAACTGGGAATTAATACCATCCAGACATTAAAAGGAATCGGGTATAAGCTTATCGTTTAATACTTTAAATTCCTACCTTTACATAAACCTATAAAAACTTGTAAAATTGAAATTTTACAGACTTACACTCGTCGCCTCGTGTCTTCTGACACTGGTGATGTTTCTTTTAGTGATCATCTTTGATTCACTGAAGGATATCTATTACCAGACACCTTTTTTTAAGATTGGCCTTTTTACCTGCCTCATCCTCATTTTTATGATCAATTATGTGGTCCTCGAGCTTCTTTTCAACTATTACGGGAAAAAGCAGGTTCGCGGTCTTTCACAAATGCTTCCGCAGGAAATTGTTCATGACAATAACGAGAATATTACCATTAAAGAACTGGGTGAGAGGTTTTCCGATCTTAACCAGCAGCAGATAACGGAAATCGATATGATGAAGGAAATGGAAAGCTACCGTAAAGAATATATCGGAAATGTTTCCCATGAGCTTAAAACACCGCTGTTTTCCATTCAGGGATATGTAGAGACCCTCAGAGACGGAGGTGTTGACAATCTTACCATCCGAGATAAATATCTGGAAAGGATAGATAAATCCGTAGAAAGGCTGATCGCAATCGTTACAGACCTGGATATGATCAACCGCCTTGAGGCAGGAGAGATCAGTATTACGGTATCAAGATTTGATGTTAACCTTCTGATCAAAGAAATTTTTGAGCTTCTTGAATTTGAAGCAGAAAAACATAATGCCACCCTGCAGATCCAGACCCTTCATCCACAGATTTTTGTAGATGCCGATAAGCAGAAAATTTCACAGGTTTTCATTAACCTGATTTCCAATGCCATTCATTATGCCAACAGGCAGGAAGCAAAAGTAGCTGTAAAAACCAGTGTTCTTAAAAATAAGGTACTGATTGAGGTGATCGACAACGGAATGGGAATTAAAGCTGAAGCTCTTCCGAGAATCTTTGAAAGATTTTACCGTGTCGAAACCAGCAGAAGTAGGAGAGAAGGTGGTTCCGGCCTTGGGCTGGCTATTGTAAAGCATATTCTGGAAGCCCATAACGAAAATATTACCGTAGAAAGTGTCTATCTTGAAGGCACTAAATTCAGTTTCATGCTTGAAAAAAGCAAATAATTCTGGTAAAATGTAAGAAAAAAAAATATTTTAAAAAATCCTGAAATATTTTTTTGTCACATGTCATTTATTATATATTTGCAACAGAGATTTATCATAATAATTAAGGCAAAAAAGTAATTTAAGAAACTGATATGGTTTACAAGATCCGCGTAATATTAGATGCGAAAGAGGATATTTTCCGTGATATTGAAGTAAAGGGAAAACAATCACTATGGAACTTACATTTGGGAATTAAAAGTGCGTTCAGTCTGCAAGGAGACGAACTTTCCACTTTTAATATGTTGGAAGACGACGGAACAATAATTAAAAGTGTTCCCCTGGAAGATATGAGTGACGATGGTGATGGCGAAATTATGTCGGACGTGTACATTGATGAAGCTTTTGGAAATGTAGGCGACAAAGCTCAGTTCCAGTATGGGCTTCTTGATCTTTGGGAACTGTATTGTGAGCTTGTAGAAATCATCGAAGAAACAAAAGGAGTTAATTATCCTATTACGGTATACAGATTTGGAAACGTTCCGTTAAAGGCACCAAGCAAAGGCGGAGGATCCAAGAAAAGATCAGCAATGCCATTGATGGATGATGATTTCAGTTTCGAGGATGACTTTGGAGGAAGTACAAATTTTGAAGATGAGGATGACGACAGTTTCGATGATGAAGAAGAAGAAAACTACGATGACGATGTTTTCGAAGAGGATGATGATAACGATGATGAAAGATAACATCTGAACAATATAAGGCCCCGGATTCTGTCCGGGGCTTTTTTATGTCAGCTGTTGCAGGTAAATTGTGAATTTTACTTCGCAAGTGAATCATGAATTTTAAGCGAGATTTTAAAAATATAAACAGCCTCTTATTCATCGTTCACTTTTTCAAACTTAAATTACTTTGCGAAGCAAAATTCACCATTGACTATTCACATTTTACCTTTCTCACTTCTTCACGTTCTCTGCTTCTAACAAAAAAACATTCCTTACTTTTGCTAAAAATAGATGAATGAAGAAATTAATTCTATTAGCAATAATTGGCCTGGGAATTATTTCCTGTGCCACTCAAAACACTCAAAACACTATGGATCTGCCGAAGGAATGGAAGCACACGACCAATATTTACGAAGTAAACCTAAGACAATATACACAGGAAGGCACATTTAAAGCATTTGAAAAAGAAATGCCACGTCTGAAAAAAATGGGAATCAAAATCCTGTGGTTCATGCCCATAACCCCCATTGCCCAGCAAAACAAAAAGGGAAGCCTTGGAAGTCAGTATGCAGCTTCAGATTACACGTCCATTAATCCCGAATTTGGAACCATGAATGATTTCAAACATATGGTGAACGAGGCCCATCGGTTGGGCTTTAAAGTTATCATAGATTGGGTGGCCAACCATACCGGCTGGGATCATGTCTGGACAAAAACACACCCGGAATTCTATCTGAAAGATCCTGATGGAAAATTTCATATTGCTTCAGGAATGGATGATATTATTGAGCTGGATTACAAAAACCAGGAAATGAGATTGGCGATGATAGATGCCATGAAATTCTGGGTAAAGGAAACGGGAATTGACGGTTTCAGATGCGATCTTGCCTCTTGGGTAGAAGTGGATTTTTGGCAGCAGGCACGCCCGGAAGTCGAAAAAATAAAGCCTCTTTTCTGGCTGGGAGAATTTGATGAAATCGAGAGCCCCGAATACGGAAAAGTATTTGATGCAAGCTATTCATGGAAATGGATGCATAAATCTGCAGACTATTATAAGAAAAATGAGCCTCTTCAGGAACTTAAAGATTTGTTGCAAAAATATTCCAATATCGGAGATGCTTCCATGAGAGCCTGGTTTACAGCCAATCATGATGAAAATTCCTGGAACGGAACAGAATACGAAAAGTATGGAACAATAACCAAACCTATGGCTGTATTCTCTGCAACATGGAATGGCATTCCCCTGTTATATTCAGGCCAGGAACTTCCCAATATGAAAAGGCTTGAATTTTTTGAAAAAGATGTCATCAAATGGACCAATACCTACCAGATGGCAGAATTTTATAAAACTTTGCTGGAACTGAAAGCCTCCAATCCTGCATTAAGAGGCGGAGATAGCAACGTATCTACCTATCTTTTAAATACCACAGCCAACGACAAAATTCTGGCTTACGTCAGAAAGAACGGAAAAGATGAAGTGTTGGTAGTCCTGAACATGTCAAAAGAACCTGTAAACTTTACCATTGAGGACCAGAATCTTTCAGGAGTTTTCCGTAATGTTTTTGACAAGACCAAAAGAGATTTTGACAGCGGGAAAGATTTCACATTCAAAGTTTCAGACTATGCAGTTTTTGAAAAATAAATCAGAAATTAAACATTAAAAATCAGAAATATTTATATTCCTTTTATTTTTAAAAGAATATTAATCTTCTAAAATATTCAATAGGGGCGGGCTTTAGCCCGCTTATTTTATGCATATTTGCAACCGGTTTTAGCCAAAATTTACACGAAACTTCATGATATGAACAAACAGGAATTATTAAACATCATAAAAGCAAAGCTTACAGAAAAAATACAATCTTTTGAAAACCTGATTGCAGAAACCCGCGCTTCTAATAATGATACCAAAAGTTCCATGGGCGACAAATATGAAACAGGCCGCGAAATGCTTCAGCAGGAAATCAATAACCTTCAGCGGCAGCTTAATGAATCTTTAAATCAGCAATCTGTGATTCAAAAAATATCAGTTGAACCTTCAGATAAAGCTCAGATCGGAGCTTTGGTCAAAACAGATAAAGGTTTGTTTTATGTTGCCGTATCTGTGGGCGAAATTACTTCTGAAAAACAAAAAGTGATGACAGTTTCTGTAGAATCACCCCTTGTGAAAGCCATGTCAGGGAAAAAAGAGGGGGAGACTTTTGCCATTAATAGCATGGTCCAGACTATTCAGCATATCTGGTAGAATTATTCTGTTTGAATTTTGAAGGTAAAATTTACTTCTTTTGATTGAAGATCAAAGACTCTAATAAACAAAGCATTCATGGAAATGGATGCTTTTTTATGATCCATGATACCCGTAAATCGTTTAAATTTTTCTAAATTTGAACCATAAAAAGCACTCTCAAAATGCAGAACTACCTGGAACTTTTACAGCATATTTTAGACAATGGAACAGACAAGACGGACAGAACGGGAACCGGAACCAGAAGTGTTTTCGGGTACCAGCTGAGATACGATCTGTCAAAAGGCTTTCCGATGGTGACTACAAAAAAAGTACACCTGAAATCTATTATTTATGAATTGCTTTGGTTTTTGAATGGCGATACTAATGTCAAATATCTCAACGACAATGGAGTGAGCATCTGGGACGAATGGGCTGATGAAAACGGTGACCTGGGACCTGTTTACGGCGCACAGTGGAGAAGCTGGCAGGGAGCCGATGGAAAAATAGTAGATCAGATCACTGAAGTAATAGACCAGATCAAAAAGAATCCCGATTCAAGAAGACTGATCGTTTCCGCTTGGAATGCCGCTGAAATACCCAATATGGCCCTGGCGCCATGTCACGCTTTGTTCCAGTTTTATGTAGCAGATGGAAGACTGTCACTGCAGTTATATCAGAGAAGCGCTGATGTATTTCTTGGAGTACCGTTTAATATTGCAAGCTATGCCTTGTTGCTGATGATGGTGGCTCAGGTTTGCGATCTGGAAGTAGGAGATTATATTCATAGTTTCGGAGATGTTCATATTTATAACAATCATTTTGAACAGGTCAATAAGCAGCTTTCCAGAGAACCTAGACCACTTCCGGTTATGAAGCTGAATCCTGAGATAAAAGATATTTTCAGTTTTAATTTTGAAGATTTTACCCTGGAAAATTATGATCCGCATCCGGGAATCAAAGCTCCTGTGGCAATTTAATTAATCGTATGAAATATAAAAGTGAAGCAAGGTCTTCACTTTTTTTATCTCAAAAAAAAGACAGTTTGTGCAAAGATGAACATAAGATGATGTCACAACTGAGAAATCTTGATTTCTTCTGAAGACTATAGATAACTTTCCGGTACGTACTGTTGTAACAGAATCCTTAATTTTACTACTGATTGGAAAATTAATAATATGATTCTGAAAAAACTGTTTTTTGTGGCGACAGCAAGTATTTCATGTATGGCATTTTCTCAAAGTGCAAACAAACAGAAATTAATGGATTATCTTGATTCACTTTCTGTTCATCATAAAGTCATGGGAAGTTTTGCTATTGCAGAAAACGGACAATCTACTTTTCTGAAAACTACAGGATTCTCCGATGTTGCAAAACAGCAGAAAGCCAATATAAATACCCAATACCGAATAGGTTCCATTTCAAAAACATTTACCGGAGTACTTGTGATGAAGGCTGTTGAAGAAAAAAAGCTATTCCTCGATGCTAAACTTTCCACCTGGTATCCGGAAATAGAAAATGCAGATAAAATTACCCTCGAAAATCTTTTACAGCACCGAAGCGGAATTCATAATCTAACGGATGAACAGGAGTACTGGAGCTATAATACAACAGCTCAGACAGAACAATCCCTGGTGTCAATCATCAAAAAATACAAAAGCGATTTTTCTCCGGGAACAAAATATGAATACAGCAATTCAAATTATATTCTGCTGGGCTTTATACTGGAAAAGGTCTATAAAAAAACTTATGCACAGTTGCTTAAGGCTAAAATTACAAATCCTCTGAAGTTAACACTGACGGAAGTGGGCGGAAAGATTGATCCTTCCAAAAACCAGGCGCTTTCCTATACCTACTCCGGTGGAAGTTATCAGCCGTGGCAGGAAACAGATATGAGCATTCCTGTTGGTGCAGGAAATATCATTTCTACCCCTACAGAACTTCTGAAGTTTATCATGGCTCTGGAAAACGGAAAGCTCATCAATAAAACCAGCCTTTCCCGGATGAAAAATTTTATCGACGGCTATGGCTATGGAATTGCACAGGTACCTTTTGAAAAATATTCGGGGTATGGACATAACGGGGGAATTGATCAGTTCCGATCAGTACTGTATTATTTTCCTGAGCTGAAAGTAGCAGTGAGTGCCATCACCAATCAATCAGACTATGATAATAACGATATTTCGATCAAAATGATCCAGACAGCTATTGGAAAAGATTTTAAAATGCCTAATTTTAAAGAAGTTTCTGTAGCAGCTGAAATTCTGAAAAAATATGAAGGGCTTTACAAGACAGAAGGCTTTCCATTGGATATAAAAATATTTCAGCAAGAAGGAAAGCTGATGGGGCAGGCTACAGGACAGGGCGCATTTCCACTGGAAGCAGTCTCTGAAAGCGAGTTTAAGTTTGAAATGGCAGGCATTAAAATGAAGTTCAATGCTGAGAAAGCAACTATGGACTTCTCACAAGGAGCCAATAATTTTACCTTTAAGAAACAATAAAATGAAATATTTAAAAATCAATACAGAAGACAATGCAGACCTTGCAGCACTTCAAAATGCAGTTCTACAACTGAAAGGTGTAGCTTCGGCAGAGATCGTTGATGATGAAAACCCCGAAAGTGAACTGAAAAAAGCTTTTGCCAAAACCAAGGAACAGCTCAAAAAAGGAGACTACGAGACCTTAGTTAATGATATTTTTGATATAATAACAAAAAATAATTCTAAAAAATAATACAGTAATACATGAAAAAGGCGATTTTGTCCATTGCTATACTCGGAATTTTCTTTTCCACGAACGTATCAGCACAGACCGAAACTTCAGGAAGGGAAAAGGCTTACAGAGCCACACACACAAAAGTAACGGAACTTAAACATACCAAGCTTAAAGTCAATTTTGATTATCAGAAAGAACAGATGGGAGGGGAAGAATGGCTGACAGCCTCTCCGTATTTCTACCCTTCCAATGAGTTGACACTTGATGCAAAAGGAATGCTGATTCATGAAGTAGCTCTTGACAACAACGGAAAAAGATCACCTCTGAAATATGAATATAAAGATGACATCCTGAAAATCAATCTGGACAAAACCTATCAGAAAAATCAGGAATATACGGTGTACATCAAATATACCGCACGACCTAATGAAGTAAAACAGAAAGGAAGTATGGCCATCAATGATGCCAAAGGTCTTTATTTCGTCAATGCACAGGGACAGGATCCGGATATGCCTACACAAATCTGGACACAAGGGGAAACAGAATCTTCTTCTGCATGGTTCCCAACCATCGATAAACCGAATCAGAAGACTACCCAGGAGATCTATATGACCGTTCCTGATAAATATGTAACGCTTTCCAACGGAATTCTAAAAGATTCACAGAAAGAAGGAAATAATTTAAGAACAGACCATTGGGTAATGGATAAAAGACATGCCACTTATCTGTTCTTCATGGGCGTAGGAGAATATGCCATCGTTAAAGATAAATGGAAAAATATTCCGGTAGATTATTATATCGAAAAAGAATACGAACCTTATGCTAAACAGATCTATGGAAATACTCCGGAAATGATCGAGTTTTTCTCCAAAAAGATGGGTTATGATTATCCTTGGGCAAAATATGCACAGATCTCAGGAAGAGACTATGTGAGTGGTGCCATGGAAAATACAACAGCAACCCTACATGGAAGCGATATCCTTCAGAAGCCGGGGCAGCTGATCGATGAAAACAAATGGGAAGATACCATTGCCCATGAATTATTTCACCATTGGTTCGGGGATCTTGTGACGGCAGAAAGCTGGAGCAACCTTACCGTAAACGAATCTTTCGCGAATTATTCCGAATACCTTTGGAATGAATATAAATATGGAAAAGACCAGGCAGACTACCACCAGATGACCGATGTGAATATGTATATCCACAATCCTGCTGATTTCAAGAAAAACCTCGTGAGATTCAATTACGATTCCCGTGAAGATGTTTTTGATCTTGTGACCTATCAGAAAGGAGGTGGAATTCTTCACATGCTGAGAAATTATCTTGGTGATGATGCTTTCTTTGCCGGAATGAACGACTATCTGAAAACCAATGAGTACCAGAATGCAGAAGCACACCAATTAAGACTTTCCTTTGAAAAAGTTTCAGGGAAAGACCTGAATTGGTTCTTCAATCAATGGTATTTCGGAAGCGGAAATCCAAAGATCAATTACTCATTTACTTTCGAACCGGTAAAAAAACAGGTAGCCGTAACGATCAACCAGACCCAGGAGCAGCCATTCGAGTTTCCTCTTGCTATTGATGTGTATGACAACGGAAAGCCGAAAAGATATAACGTATGGGTAAATGCTGAAGCGAAGAATACATTTAATTTTGATGTTTCCAAAACTCCTGATCTTGTGAACATCAACGCAGACGGAATTTTACTGGCAGATATCACAGACACCAAAACTCCGGAGCAGAACCTGTTGCAGTTCACCAACTCCAAAGAATTTAAGAGCAGATATAAAGCTTTATCCGCTATAAAAGATCAGGTAGGCAAAAACCCTGCTGCTACAAAATTACTGGCTGCTGCAATAAAAGATCCGTATTTCAGAACAAGAATCAAAGCTCTTCAATTGGTGGATCTTTCAAATCCTGAACAGATGAAGGCTTTGGGGGCAGATGTTGAGAAATTAGCTTCCAACGACCCGAAAACATTAGTTCAGGCTGCTGCCATTTCTGCATTAGCTAAAACTAAGGATAAAAAATATCTTCCAATTTTTGAAAAAGGAGTAAACGCTGTCTCCAATGCTGTAAAAGGAACTTCATTAAGCGCTGTTGTAGCTATTGACCCGTCAAAAGCTAATACACTGGCGGATAAAATTGACCTTGAAGGGGCTTCAGACGAATTATTGAGCCAGTTGCTTCCGGTGATTGTAAAGAATAAAGTAACTTCACAGATGTCCAATATCACTCCGCTTGTAGCCTTTTATCCATTTATTAAGTTCCAGAATCCGGAATTGGGTAAATCTGCAGAAGAAGGATATAACTGGATTATGAACTCAGATAATCTGAAAGCTACTGAGAACATTACCAAAATAATCAGCCATGCAAAAGGTGAAATGGGAGATAATCCTCAGGTAAAAATGATGATTTCCCAGATGCTGAAAGACGGTTTAAGTAAAAAAATGGAACTGTTGAGACAGAATCCTCAGAATGCTGCAAGCATCAACAAACAGATTGATGCCATCAATAAAGCGATTGAAGATTTTAAATAAACAGATCATTAAAATTGACAAGAATATAAAACCGCTGTATCGAACAGCGGTTTTTTTATGATTTTTGTATTTAAAAGACAAATTATGCCTTAGAAATGAGGGCTTATTCAAACATCATTTTATAAATTCGTATAAAAATTAAGAATAAAATGACTTTTGGAATTGAGGCTGCGGGCTATTATGTGCCGTCTTTGTACTTAGAAATCAAAGACCTGGCGGAGAAAAGAGGAATTGAACCTGCAAAACTGGAAAAAGGATTAGGACTGCATAAAATGGGATTTCCTGATGTTCATGAAGATGCCGCTACCTTTGCAGCAGAAGCTTTGTTGAAACTGATCAGAGATCATAATCTCAATCCTAAAGATATAGCCAGGATTTATCTGGGAACTGAAAGTGCCCTGGATGCTGCAAAACCTACGGCTTCCTACGCCATGCAGATGATAGAGAAAGTTCTGGAAAAAGAATTTGGCGAAAGATGTTTCAGGAACTGCGATGTGGTGGATATGACTTTCGCCTGTATCGGAGCGGTAGATGCCCTTCATAATTCCCTTGACTTTGTAAGGGTGAATCCCGATAAAAAAGCAGTAGTTATTGCCAGCGATTATGCCAAATACGAGCTGGCTTCTTCTGGTGAATATACCCAGGGAGGAGGTGCAGTGGCCCTGCTTGTTTCATCAAAACCGGATCTTCTGGAGATTGAAAATAACTGGGGAGTAGCTGCCGAAGGCGTTTTTGATTTCTTTAAGCCCAGAAGAGCCTACAGTAAAAAAGATCTGAATTCAGCTCCGGAAACTTACCCGGATAAAATTGAGATCTTTACGGATGAGCCTGTTTTTGATGGGCAGTATTCAAACCAATGCTATCAGGACAGGATCAGGGAAGCTTACCAGCATTATAAAGAAATTACAGGAAAAGATAAGCCTTATGAGGCCTGGAAATATCTTATTTTCCATCTTCCGTATGCTTTCCACGGAAAAAGAGTCTTCACAGAAATTTATAGCCTGGAAAAGGGACTTCCTTATGAAACTTCTGACGAGCAGAAAACGGTTGCGAAATCTGAAGACTATCTCAATTTTATCAGTGAAAAGATCGAAAGGTCTCAGCGGGCCTCCTCAGAAATAGGGAATATGTATACAGCTTCCATCTTTATGGCATTCCTTTCTGCAATACAGGTCGCTTTTGACAAAGGAGAAGAGCTGGCAGGTGAAGAAATAGGCTTTTTAGCATATGGCAGCGGTTCGAAATCTAAAGTTTTTGCCGGAAGAATCTCCAAAAACTGGAAGGCAGCTGTTTCAAAATGGAACTTATTTGAAAATTTAAAAAACAGAACTGCTGTTGATTTTGTAACTTATGAAAAGCTTCATAGAAAACAGCTTCAGACTTCCGTTAATAAAGATTATAAAGGTTTTGGACTGACCTCAGTAGAAACTGATAATCCTGTTTTGAAAGGAGCCAGATATTATCATTATAAGGATTAAAATTTGCCTATATGTGGTGATAAATTATTCTGATATTCTTGAAAAAATAGTTAAATTTGCTCACTTTATTGAGCTCTTTAGGTTTAATAGGAGTAGTTAATAATTTTTAAACACAATATTTTATGAAAAAAACATTATCAGTTCTTGGTCTGGTTATCTGTGGACTACTATTCTCTCAAGATATCGCATTCAGTAAATTATATGGTCATGGGGATCCTGTAAATTTTTATTTAGGGAGTTATCCCGTGACAGGTTCTTCTGGCTTAGATATTAATTGGTATGGCGGGATAAGGCTTCGGACCTCTACAGGAGTAGGTCTTCAATTATTAGAAAATGGGAATATTGGAATTGGGACTTCAACTCCTCAGGCTAAATTCGATGTTAATTTTGGAAACGAACAAAAAGGGATTAGATTCTTTCAGCCTTCCACAACGCAAAACCCTATTAATACATTGGTTTCTTCTCTTATGTTTACATGGTATAATAATCATGCAGATATGGGAATTATCAGAGGGGATACGGATAATATTATTGGGCTTGGATTTAGATTTAATGGTGACGAAAAAGTAAGGTTTACGCCAAATGGGAATGTGGGAATAGGTACTTCAAGTCCAGTTTCTAAATTAGATTTAGGAACTAATTACTCTGATCCGTCAACTTTTCCTAATAAGATTACACTTTGGTCAGGAGGTTCAAATAATTACTTTGGTTTTGGAATAAGCACTGCAAGTTTAGATTATTTTTCCCAGGGGCAGCACCGTTTTTTTGTTGGATATAACGGGTCTCCAGGAATTGAGGTTCTTACTTTAAAAGCTAACGGAAATGCAGCCCTTCAAGGGAAATTAGAAGCGAAAGAAGTAAAAGTAACACTTACGCCGACTGCTGACTTCGTATTTGAAAAAGACTATGATCTTCCGAAATTAGAAGATGTTGAAAAGCATATTAAAGAAAATAAGCATTTGCCGGAAATAGCTTCTGCTAAAGTTATGGAGCAGGAGGGTGTAAATGTTGGTGAATTTCAGATCAAACTTTTACAAAAGATAGAGGAGCTTACCCTTTATTCCATAGAGCAGAATAAGCAAATCAAAAAACTCCAGGAAGAAAATCAAACTTTAAAATCTCAATCCGAAAAAATTAATAAATTGGAAAAGCAGTTAGAGCAGATTTTAGAGAAACAATAAATGATTTAGAAAATAAAAAAGAGCAGAAGAATCTGCTCTTTTTGGTTTATTCAAAAAATACTTTTTCATTTTGATAACTTTTCGGTGTAACACCTACCAGATGCTTGAAAACTCTAGTAAAATAATTTGTATCCGAGAATCCTGTCTGATAGGCGGTTTCCTTAATGCTGTTCTGCCCAGCGAGTAACTCCTTTGCTCTGTTGATCCTTTCCTGCAGGATAAAATCGTTGGGAGAAGTTCCCAGCTCATCTTTGAACATTTTAAAGAAATTGGACTTGCTTACATAAGCCAATTTTGCCATACTGTCGATAGATAGCTTCTGATGCAGGTTTTTACGGATATAATCAACGGCAAAACCTATCCTGGATTTATTTTTAGCAATATTTTTTTCAACCATGCTTCTGGCTTGCGTCTGCATAAGCCTGATCAAAAGTTCTTTCAAAGCAAAATCTGCCATGATATCCTTCTGGGAATTGTCGTCCATTGCAATCCTCATGATATTGTTGGTAGCAGACGCTAAGGATTTGTTATTAAACAGGAAAAATTCATCCAGCTTGATATTCCATTGGGAAGTTTCATCCACTTTGGGAAGACTGTAATTTAAATAATTAAGCGAATTCTCTATAAATTCAGGATTAAGACTTAAAGAAATACATTGGGTAGGAGATTCGTCTGCCTCAGGAAAATCAATGACCATGGTTTCACCGGGTGCAACGAGAATGCTTTCACCGGGAAAATAATCAAAATAATTTGTTTTATTATCCAGCTTCATATGCTTTTTGCCCCTTAGCATTGCTGTAAATGCGATGTTTTCAAAGTGAAGTTTCACACCGAAAGCTGTTTTGTGGGTTTCATAAATGTTAAATTCACAGTTGTTTAGATTGAATTTTGTCTGGTTTTCAACAAGGTTCAATAACTGGCTCTCCTTCTTTAATTCAGGAGTATTTAATAAAAATTTATTATTGTTATTCATTTCTAAACATTTTGTAAGACCCAATTACTCAAATATATAAATTTTAGTCCTAGACTGTTGTTAATAAAATTATAAAATTAACCATCTGCACTATTGTGATATTTTTTTACACGATTGTGCTATCACTTTTTCATCTGGAAATGTAATTTGGTATTACGAAAAAAATAAAATTACATTAATATGAGCACTATGACAGAACCGAAATCAGAAACCGCTTTTCAGTGGCCTGAATTCAAAAACAAATATGATAATTACATTGATGGTAAATTTACACCTCCGGTAAACGGACAGTATTTCAATGTAGTTTCTCCGGTGAATGGTAAAAACTTTACCCAAGTAGCACACTCTTCCAAAGAAGATTTGGAGCTGGCCGTAAATGCCGCAGACAAAGCGTTCCAAACCTGGAAAAACACTTCATCTACAGAAAGAAGCGTTATATTAAACAAAATTGCAGACAGGATCGAGCAGAACCTTGAATACCTTGCCATTGTTGAAACCATCGACAACGGGAAAGCGGTAAGAGAAACGCTGGCTGCCGATTTACCTCTTGCCATAGACCATTTCAGATATTTTGCTTCCGTGATCCGTGCAGACGAAGGTTCTCACAACGAACTGGATAAGGACACTGTTTCGTTGATCGTTCACGAACCGTTGGGAGTAATTGCCCAGATCATCCCTTGGAATTTCCCAATATTGATGGCCGTATGGAAATTGGCCCCGGCTTTAGCTGCAGGGAACTGTGTTGTATTAAAGCCCGCTGAAAGTACTCCGGTTTCCATCTTGGTTTTAATGGAAATTATAGGCGATTTGCTGCCTGCAGGTGTTATTAATATTGTCAACGGTTTCGGAGCGGAGCTGGGAAGAGCCTTAGTGACTAATCCTAAAGTTTCAAAAGCAGCATTCACAGGTTCTACAGCTACAGGACGTCTTGTCATGCAGTATGCTACAGAAAATATTATTCCGGTAACCCTTGAGCTAGGCGGAAAATCTCCAAACGTTTTCTTCAGTTCCGTAATGGATGCTGATGATGAATTTTTGGATAAAGCAATTGAGGGAGCTGTTCTTTTTGCCCTTAATCAGGGAGAGATTTGTACCTGTCCTTCAAGACTGTTGGTACAGGAAGATATTGCAGACGCATTCATTGCAAAAGTAATCGAAAGAGTAAAAGCGATCAAAGTAGGAAATCCGCTTGATAAAACCGTGATGATGGGTGCCCAGGCTTCCCAGATCCAGAAAGATAAAATATTGTCTTACATTCAGTTAGGAAAAGAAGAAGGAGCTGAGGTTCTTGTAGGTGGTGACGTAAACAATGTAGGAGAAAACTTAGAAGATGGATTCTATATCCAGCCTACCATTTTCAAAGGAAACAACAGGATGAGAATCTTCCAGGAAGAGATCTTTGGTCCTGTGCTGGCATTTACGACTTTCAAAGATGAAGAAGAAGCTGTGAAAATCGCCAATGATACCATCTATGGTCTTGGAGCAGGAGTTTGGACAAGAGATGCACACCAGCTGTACAATGTTCCGCGCCAGATCCAGGCAGGAAGAGTTTGGGTGAATCAGTATCATTCCTATCCTGCAGGAGCGCCTTTTGGAGGGTATAAGCAGTCGGGAATCGGTAGAGAAAATCATAAAATGATGCTTGACCACTACCGTCAGACCAAAAATATGCTGATCTCCTACAACAAAAACAAATTAGGTTTCTTTTAATTTTTAAATATTAGGGCGTGCCCGTTTGCCCCGGCAGAGCCGGGGCAAAACGGTCGGGCTTTTCCAGGGCTTCACTTCGTTTCGGTGCTCCATTTCATTCCGCACCGGCTCGTTCCTCGCCGCCCTTCCAATCCCTCACGCGAAAACTTAGCCATTATTTTGGAATTACAGTTTGCATTTTAATACATAATAAAATCAGAGATCTGAGGTAAAGCAGAGGACCATATGCTGATGATAATTTTTACGATTTGACATGTAAAATTGTTCAAAATGACAGCAGTATACAATTGTATCATAGATAAAATCTTTGTGTCTTAAAACAGCATGAGATAAAAACTTTTGCGCCTTTGCGATTAAAAAATATATTAAGAGAAAGAGTTCATCAATTAATCTTTCGTACCTTAATAGAAACAACTCGTTTAAAAAGAAAGAAATGGAAGCGACAATATCCAGATTATCAGCAACAGAAAAAGCGCTTGATGTTATTTATCAACTGGAAGATAAATACGGCCCCCTGATGTTTTATCAGGCCGGCGGATGCTGTGAAGGCACTCAGCCACAATGCTTTGAGAAAGGCGGATTTTTTCCGAGAATGAATGATGCTATGATAGGAACCATCAACGGTCATGAATTCTGGATAGACCGCGATTTATTTGAATATTGGAAATATTCCCACTTTACACTGGATGTCACAGATGGATTCGGTCCGGGAGGTTTTTCTCTGGAAACTCCTTTAGGCAAGACATTCAAAGTCCAGTACAGACTTTTCACCAAAGAAGAATATGAACATCTGGAACCAGTAAAACGTAGCGAATAGAATATTGACTATCAACTGACCTTTGAAACAATCGGCTAGAGAAGACATATCAGATCAACTTAATCACTCAGAAAATAATTATTTAAACTATCGCAGATCAAGAGGATTTATAAGTATAGATTTGAACCAATCGTATAAATATGTATTATATCTGCTCTTTATTCTTTTCTCTTTGTTCTTTATTCTTTTTCTCTTTATCCCATCAGACCTTGACAAACCGGTTCACAAACATAGCAGCGACTATATCTCCCACAGCATTAAGAACCGTAGCTAAAGGATCCACCAGCGTCCCAATAATCATCACAGCCGGAATAGCTTCCTGTGGCAGTTTATAAACCGAAATCATCAGCATTTCACCGATATACCCGCCGTTCGGAATTCCACCGGCTACAATGCTTACAAAAACAGTGATTCCTAGTGCCAGCAATAAATTTGCAGGGTCAAAAAAGTCTTTCCCAATGATCAGAAAAGCAACATATATCTTGATAATGGATGACATGGAAGATCCGTTCTTATGCAATGTGGTTCCAATTGGAATAACCAGGTTGGCAATGGAATTCGGAATACCTATTTTCGAGGCAGCCTGAAGATTCGCCGGCATGGTCGCAAAACTGCTGCAGGTACTCAGAGCAGTTAGAGTAGGGTAGACTGCATTTGTCCAGAAACTTTTGATCCCCTTTTGCCCGTTCGCCATAAAAGCATACAGAGAAAAAAAGACAAAGAAATAAACGATTCCTGCAATATAATAAAGTCCTAAAGGTTTAGCATAAAAGCCAAAAAGCTGAGGCCCCAAAGTGGCTACCTGATAGGCAAAATAAGCTCCAAGACCAATAGGCGCAAGCTTCATGATCAATAAAAGAAGCTCTTTCATTACCTCATATCCGGAAGCGATAAAAACCCTGAATGGCTGTCCTTTTTCTCCGGCCTTGCGGGCTGCAAATCCGGTCATAAAAGCAAAAATAAGAAGAGCCAGCATATTTTGTCTTGAAAAAAGCTGGGTAAATTCTCCAACAGTAAAAAAGCTTACGATCCTGTTTCCCCAACTGTCTTCACTAACCGTTTCAGAAATGATTTCAGAACTGCCGGAAATCCCGGAAACTGGAAATACATAAACGACACAAATCGTAAAAATGGCTGCTGTCAAAATAAAAAACAGAAAAGTAAAAGACATTACTAAAATAATTCTTCCAAATTTAGACTGCTGTTCCAGCGACGCAATAGAATTGGAAACAGCGAAGAATACCAACGGTACTACACTCACAAAAAGGAGGTTCAGAAAGATATCTCCCAAAGGTTTAACATATTCCACAATATTGGGAGCAGTAATACCTATAATGCTTCCTGCAACAATTCCTAAGAGTAAAAGTATAATTCCCGAGTAGTTGTTCAGTACCTCTTTCATTCAATGCTTTTTATCAAAGATAGGTTTATTTTTAACACTCTCTTATATAATTTTCAGGCTTAAATTTCATAAATTTGAGTAAATATCGTTTCTATGGCTTATATAGATTACTATAAAATTTTAGGCGTAGATAAAAGCGCAACACAGGATGACATTAAAAAAGCTTACCGTAAACTGGCGAGAAAGCTTCATCCTGATCTCAATCCGGGTGACAAAGAAGCTGAAAAGAAATTCAAAGAACTGAATGAAGCCAATGAAGTTCTCAGTAATCCTGAAAACCGTACCAAATATGATAAGTATGGGGAAAACTGGAAACACGGGGAAGAGTATGAAAAAGCTCAGCAACAGCAACGACAGTATCAGCAGCAGAACTATGGCGACGGTGGATTTTCCGGTGCTGATTTCGGTGAGGGAGAAGATTTTTCAGATTTTTTCCAAAGTATGTTTGGTGGTGCCGGTGGTGGTTTTGGAAGAAGCTCAAGGGGAAGTTCTTCAGGAAAATTCAAGGGACAGGATGTTCATGCTGAATTAAATTTAAGTTTAAAAGATGCTGCCCAGACTCATCCGCAGACTTTTGATATCAACGGTAAAAAAGTAAGAATTACGATTCCGGCGGGGGTATATGACGGACAGCAGATCAAACTGAAAGGGCACGGAAACCCGGGTTTTAATGGTGGTCCAAACGGAGACCTGTATATTACTTTCAATATCCCCGTAGATCCTAATTTTGAAAGAATAGGAGATGATCTGAAAACCAAGGTTTCAATAGATCTGTATACCGCTGTTTTAGGAGGCGACGTAAAAGTGACTACACTCGACGGAAGCGTTAACCTTAAAGTGAAGCCGGAAACACAGAACGGAACAACGGTAAGGCTGAAGGGAAAAGGTTTTCCGGTGTATAAGAAAGAAGGGCAGGCCGGAGATCTTTTTGTGACGTATGAGGTGAAGCTGCCGACCCATCTGACAGACAAGCAGAAAGAACTTTTTGAACAACTTAAAAATTCCTAAGCCATGAATGAAAGAATATCACGGGAAGAACTCGTAAAAATATACAATATAGAGATCACTTTTTTTGATGAATTGGTAGACGAGGGTTTACTGCATGTAGAAACAGAGAATGATGTCCGGTATTTACTGTATGAAGACCTGCCTGTTTTTGAAAGGTTTACCAACTGGCATTATGATCTGGAAATTAATCTTCCCGGTCTGGAAGTTATTCATGATATGCTTCGGAAAATGGAAGATTTGAAGAGAAAAAATCGTGATTTACTGAATAAACTTTCTGCAATAAGTGACCAATATGAAGATATTTGATTTAGTTTTGTAATCTTTAAAAACAAATTAAATATTTCTGAGAAATGAATGGAGAGAAAATCATTAAATTAAATGTAAACAGAAAGGATTTCGAGGAAATTTATTTCAGCGGTAACCAGGGAAGTTTGTTTTTTTCACAGACTACCAAAGGAAAAACCGTTACTACGGCAGTTGTAGGATTAATTCTGTTAATTCTGTTTTGTTTTAAAGATGATTTAAGCAAAGAAAAGTTTGGGATTCTATATTTCGTGAGCTTTTTGTTCCTGCTTTGTACGGTTTATCTTTCTTTAAGCATCAACAAGGTTTCCCGGTGGAAAAAAGAGGTTAACCGTTATCTGAAATCTCTGGAAGATTCTGAAATCTATGAGATCCGTTTTAATGATGATATTTTTAACGTTAATCTTAATCATCAGGAAGAGCTAAGCAAGTGGGAAGATTTCAAAGTATATGATATAAATAATTCATTTATTGCATTGGAAGGAAAATATAATTACATGTTTCCCGAAAAATCAATGAGTAAAGGAGATTACAGTAGCTTAAAACAAACTATAAAGAAAAATATCAAACAATAAAAAAAATCAGAGCAAAACGCTCTGATTTTTTATTTATATAAAGGTAAATTTACCTTCTTCGTTTTTGATTAATCCAACCAGCCCATTTCCTTCATCCACTCGTCATTGTAGACTTTTCCTACATATCTTGAACCGTGGTCGTGAAGAAGAACAACAATTACATCATCTTTAGTGAACTGGTCTTTCATCTGGATCAGAGAAGCAATTGCACTTCCTGCAGAATATCCACAGAAAATTCCTTCTTCCTTAGCCAGTTTTCTCGCATAGATGGCACCGTCCTTATCCGTTACTTTTTCAAAATGATCAATAACAGACATATCGTAATTCTCAGGAATAATATCTTCCCCGATTCCTTCTGTGATATACGTATAGGCATGATCATAATGAAGCTCACCCGTCTCGTGGAATTCTTTCAGAATAGAACCATATGTATCGACACCAATTACTTTGATGTTCGGATTTTTCTCTTTGAAAAATGTTCCGCAACCTGTAACAGTACCTCCTGTTCCGGCACCTGCTACAAAATGTGTAAGCTTCCCGTCTGTCTGTTCCCAGATTTCAGGAGCAGTGGATTCATAATGAGCAGCTCTGTTCGATAAATTATCGTATTGATTCACGTACCATCCGTTTTCTGTTTCTTTTGCCAGTCTTTTGGAAACTGAATAATAAGAACGCGGATCTGTAGGCTTCACATCCGTAGGGCATACAATCACTTCTGCTCCTACAGCACGAAGGATGTCGCATTTCTCTTTTGACTGTTTGGAATTGGTTACAAAAATACATTTGTAGCCTTTGATGATGGCAGCAAGAGCCAGCCCCATTCCCGTATTTCCGGAAGTTCCTTCAATAATGGTTCCTCCAGGTTTTAATCTGCCGTCTTTTTCGGCATCTTCTATCATTTTAAGGGCCATTCTGTCCTTTACAGAATTCCCAGGATTGAATGTCTCTACTTTTGCTAAAACCAGAGCAGGAAAATCTTCTCCCAATACTTTATTAAGTTTCACAAGAGGGGTGTTTCCTATCGTTTCAAGAATGTTTTTTGCGTATTTCATAAATGTTTTATAAGCGGTACAAAGATAAGGCTTTAAAAATTAGCCGTGTGATTTATGTGAATGGTGAATTGTTAATAATGAATTTTTACTCAGGTCGTTGAAATGGGGTAATTGCATTCTGTTCATTAATAATTGTAATTGTATAAAGTGAATGGTGAATCGCAAATGGTGAATTTTTTTAATAAATAGAATTGATCACTGTTTTGTCATTGACAATGGACTCCTTCACATTTCACTTTTAATTATACTTAATTGCCTTCACCGGAGATATCTTGCTGATCAGGTAACTCGGAACGATCAAAGCTAGCCCGGAAATAAGCAAAATTCCTAGTGAAATAGATATAATGGCAACAGGATTAAGATCTACCGGAACCGTACTTACATAATAGTTCTCAGGATTAAGTTTAATGATGCCGAAGAATTTCTGAATCAGAATCAAACCCAGACCTATGGCATTACCATACAGAAGCCCCGGGATCATGATGATCAGTGTATAATTGATGAACGTAGCTCTTATCTGTGAATTGCTTGCCCCCAGCGTTTTTAGAAGGCCGATAGAATTAGTTCTTTCAATGATCAGAATTAAAAGAACCATAATAATGTTAATAACAACCACAATTAGCATAATGATGATAATCAGGGCAATATTGGTGTCGAAAATACTGATCCAGTCATTGATCTGCGGAAATTTTTCCGTTGCTTTTTCAGCATAGTTTTTATAGCCGATCAGTTTTTCAATTTCCGGAAAATCTTTGTCGATGTCATTTACATTTTTAAAGAATATATCAAGACCACCTATTTCATCAGGCTTCATTTCCTGAATTTTTCTTACATGATTGATTCCCCCGATGACGAATTGCTCGTCAATCATTTTAATATCAGTTTTATAAATTCCTATCACCCTGAATTTACGGTAGATCGGCTTTTGATCGGCTTTTGAAAATACGGTAACAATGCTGTCATTTACTTTTAGGTGAAGATCATTAGCAATCTTCTGTGAAATAGTTACATCATTGTTAAAGCCATTCTCTGTTACTTTAGGAGTAGTACCGGCAACCAGGAATTTTTTGAACCTCAGACTGTCAAAATCCTTTCCAATTCCTTTAAATATAATGCCTGAAAAATTATGCTCATTACGCATAATTCCCGTTACTGTTGCATACTTCTGAACACTTTCTACATCCGGAAGATTTTTAATTTTCTGAATGTTCAGTCCCTGATTGTCAAGAACAGAGGTATTGTAAGAAGAATTAGATCTTGTAGACCGTACTGTAATGTGTCCGCTGAAATCTGCCAGCCTCTCTTTGATGGCTTTCTTTGAGCCGAAGCCCGTAGATACGGTAATCAAAGAAACAATGATCCCCAAAGCTACAGAAAGCCTGCCGATGAAGATGATAACTCTTGAAAGGTTATTTTTGTTATCTTTGGAAAACGCTATTTTTCTAGAGAAATATAAAGGAAATTTCAAGCTTATGAATTTAGATTTCAAAATTAAAAATTTACTTCTTATTTGCCTAATTTTTTTAGGTGTATTCAACCAATATTATTCTCAGGTTCAAGATCAGCCGGATTTCAAAACCGGAGCAGATCAATCTGAGCTTTATCTTCCTCTGCTGAAAAATAAAACCATCGGAGTGGTCACCAACCAGACCGGACTGATGAGTGATAAAAACCATGTCGTAGATTTTCTGGTAAAAAATAATATCAAGATTAAGGCGATTTTCGCTCCTGAACATGGTTTCAGAGGAGATGCAGATGCAGGCGAAAAAGTAAAGAACGGAGTGGATACCAAAACAGGAATTCCGATTATTTCTTTATATGGAAACAACAAAAAGCCAAAACCGGAGCAGTTAAAAGGAATTGATATTGTTGTTTTTGATATCCAGGACGTTGGTGTC
The DNA here is from genome assembly GCF_003290185.1 of Chryseobacterium lathyri. GTDB lineage: Bacteria > Bacteroidota > Bacteroidia > Flavobacteriales > Weeksellaceae > Chryseobacterium > Chryseobacterium lathyri. The sequence continues at coordinate 328,596 of NZ_QNFY01000006.1, forward strand.
AGGTTCTATACCTATATTTCAACTTTAGCCTATCTGATGGAAGCTGGAGCCGAAAATAATGTAGAAATAATGGTGCTGGACCGTCCGAACCCACATGATGGTTATACAGACGGACCTGTTTTGAAAAAAAAATGGTCAAGTTTTGTAGGAATGCATGAAGTTCCTGTAGTCTATGGATTAACGATAGGAGAGTACGGGAAAATGGTGAATGGCGAAAAGTGGCTGAAAAATGGAGTTCAGGCAAAATATACCCTGATCCCTATGAAAAATTACCATAAAAATAAACGTTACCCGATTTTAGATAAGCCTTCCCCGAATCTGCCTAATGATAAATCTATCAATCTATATCCGAGCTTATGTTTTTTTGAGGGAACTCAGGTTTCTGTAGGAAGAGGTACTGATCTGCCATTTCAGGTCTATGGTTCTCCATGGACGCAGGGATTTCCTTATCAGTTTACGCCAAAACCTAATTTTGGAGCAAAAGATCCTTTTCTAAATGGAAAATTGTGTTACGGTGAAGATCTTTCAGCCTATCCGAAAGATCTTAGAGAACTAAATCTTGAATGGCTGATTAAATCTTATAAAGGCTATAAGAATCCAAAGCAGAACTTCTTCCTGGAGAATTTGTTCTTCGATAAGCTGGCCGGAACAGATGAATTCAGAAAACAGATCGTAGCCGGAAAATCAATTCAGGAAATCAAAGCTTCATGGAAAAGTGATCTGGAGAAATTCGAAAAGATCCGCCGTAAGTATATTGTTTACAAAGACTGAGTTTAAAAGTCAATTGTGAATTTGGCTTTGCCTTGTCAATTGTGAACCTATAGATCATAAAATTTACTGGCAAAGCCAAATTCACAATTGACCATTCACTTTGATATCAATCAAAATTCTGTGGAGGGTTTTTATCGTTCTTACCTTTATTTAGGATGAAAAGCCCAAGTGATAATCCTATAACTCCGGCAAAAGCTGTCATCAATGCTCTTTCCAACTTGTCGGGCAGGTCATTTCCGATATAATTCATTAAAAAAAGGATCACAAAAGTGATCACTGAAATAATAATATGATTTTTTCCGAACAGTTTCATGCTGTTATTTTAGTTTATAAGAAATCATGACACCTCCTCTGTAGGGAAGGATTTCTCCGCTTTTATTAAATTTTTTGGCTGATTCATACCGCTGTCCGGTGGTACGGTCATATCCCTTGTAGAAATCTGTAGATGAGCCAATAGTTGCATATACATCAATATTCCATCGGTCAGATACTTTAAATTGATATCCTCCGGTAACGCCAACTAAAAATGAAATTCCTTTTTGATATAGATTAGATTTAACAAATACTTCATTTTGGTCATTTATATAGGCAACATCCTTCCAATAATTCCATTTTTGAAGTACAAATGCTGAGGTTGCAATATTAGCTCCTACATACCAATGGCTAAATGCTTCATTGAAATAATATCTTCCTTCCAGAGAAACAGAATAATACTGAAATTCATGTCCTGCAAAAGACTTCCAGGGAGATACCAGAACGTCGCCCTGCATCGTAAACTTTGACGTCAGTTGCTTTTCCAGACCAATATTGATGAGTCCAATTGGAGCCAGAAGTGCATTTCCTTTGATATATAGACTTTTTTCCTGTTCTTGTTCCTGGGCTGTCAACATTGCAGCAGACAGAAGTGTGATAGATGCGGTAAGAAATTTGTGTTTTAGCATTTATTTTATTTGTTTCAATAATTCTTCTGCGAGTTTGGAGTCTTTATTGGTCTGAACGGCCATATGTTTAGACATTTCTGCGTAGCTTTTGGCCATTTCTTTATTCCCTGTAAGAAAATAAAGCTTGGCAAGAATGTAAGTGTTTTCCGATGTTTCGCCACGCATTACAGATTTTTCTGCCCATTCCGAGGCTTTCTTTAGTGATGCTGGATTTTTGATGTGATCACTAAATACCCACGCTGCTCTCAGCAGTTCATTAGGCTCAAATGCATCGGAGTTTTTATAATATTCCAAAGCTGCTTTTTCGAATTCAGGGAAATTGGCATTCTGCTCATAATAGCTGAGTTTCGTCTGGTTCAGTTTGGATTGTGCGAGCTGTTTTCCTACTAACGGTTCAGCCGTTTTCATGAAATATTCGTCGTTGATCCTTTTATTTTTATCATCAATAGATTGTTCTACAATTTTTGAAAGCTTCAGCTGATTGTCAAATTCATTGTAAGTTTCTTCCGGCAGATATTTAATAATTTCAGCCTTTCTTGATGTAAACGTACTATAGTTACTGTCTTCCGTTGACTTTACAAAAAATAACAGGAAACCTATTTCCTCTTTAGAAATTTCTTCTGTTTTCTTTTTGTTTTCAAAATACCGTTCGGAAGCTTTTTTAGCAAAATCGTAATCTGAGGAGGAGTTCAGTTTCATAATGTTGATCAGGAATTCCGGGTCTTTCTCTCCATTGGCAAAACGTTCTTTTAAAGAACCTTTTTTATTACCTGCAGAATTAATATCCTGAGCCATGGCCACAAACATGCTTTGCTCCATATAACCGGAATTCTGAGAAACCAGCTCACCTTCACCATTCAGGAAAAGATAAGTAGGATAGGAGCGTACACCATATTTGGCGGCAATTTCCCTTCCTTCACCTTTTTCCATATCGAATCTGGCATTGACGAAGTTGGTATTGAAATAATCTCCTACAGGCTTCTGGGTAAATACATTTTTCTCCATCATCTTGCACGGTCCACACCAGGAAGCATAAGCATCGATGAAAACAAGTTTCTTTTCCTTTTTTGCCTTTGCTATAATGTCTTTGAAAGGTAGTTCCTGGAACTGTATGGCTTCCTGAGCCAGTATAACAACAGAGCAGAAAACAAATACCCCGGAGATGATCTTCTTCATTTTCAAATTAGATTTGTAGGCGAAGATAGTTATTTTCCAAAAAATAGAGGATGAATTTGACTTAGTATGCTCTATATTAACGAACTTTAAGACTGTTACAGGCCTTAAATAAAATGATTGGTTTAACCTGTAATTACTTTCAAAATTATGAACTTGTTATTAAAGCTTCTTTACTAAACTAAGATTTGTAATTTTCTTGGATAAATAGTTATGGAATATGATCAGTAATTTCCAATGATTATTATCTGTCGTCCTAATTTTTGAGATTGAATTATTTTTAATAATTAGTTAAATAAATTAGGAACCAACAGCCTATGTCGATCCATATAAGTTTAATGCGAAGGAATTAGACAGCGAAACAGATCTTTACTATTATGGAGCCAGATACAATGAAATAAAAGAAAATTTTGATAAGATGCTAAAAATTAAAATAAAATGGATTCTTTCTTAATAAAAAGTGTTTTTAGATTACAAACTAGAAATAAATTAATTGTTACAGGAAATGTTAAATCTGATTCTGAACTAGAGAATTACAAAATAAATACAATAGTATTAAAAGATTTAATGATACCTATAAATATAGTTAATGAAACTGTTATAGAGAATCAATCATATTTAGCTCTTACTTTTGATATGAATTATATTGATGAAGATTTATTATTTGAAATAATGAAACTTAAACAAGGGCAAGTAATTGAAATTGGATAGGATTAATCCAACTAAAATTGTATTGTATGCTTAAGGAATAATCAAGGTGGGGTTTTTATCTTCGACTGTTTATGACAGGAGGAGCATTGTTTAATAAAAACAATTTAAAAATGATAATTATTAAATTATATAT